>NZ_JASDCT010000001.1:0-821418 GCF_030407735.1 Planococcus sp. APC 3900
TGCCGCGCTCATTGGCGACTCAACTAATATACCATGCTCACGTAATAGAAGTCAACACTTTCTGCAAAAAACTTTAAAACTAATAAAAAGCCTGTGATGAAAATGAAAAAACTGAAGTTTTGCCAAAGAATAAGGCTTGCAGTAAAGCCTTGATCCAGTCTGCAGATACCGCAGGATCCACTCTATAATCTTTGCAGCATGTGCTGTTGCTGTCTTACTGCAAAAGAAAGACTTTACCGAAAAGCTCGCTGGCTACCAAAAACTGATCAACTACAAGGCGGCGCCGAACAGTCCAACTTTCAAAGACTGGACCATCATGTTCTATAGAATTCCGGCTTTTATAAAAACGAAAGCTCTCAATTACTTTTCTTTTTCTCTTAATGATAGAAGAAACAGACGCTACTGCATTCGTACGACTCTAATCCGTTTGTTCAATCCGGAAGATTCATTCTCACCGCATAACTCTCTAAACTGCCAGTGTTTCAGCTAAGAAAATTCTTATCGCCTCAAGAAATTCCCTTCGTCTTCCTGCCACGCATCAAAAGCCATGGCTGAACTGCAGTTCCCGCTCTTGCAGGCGAGAATGTCCGCATTCTTTCATTGCTCGCTGTTTCCATAAAAAAAAGCCGGCTGAATATGATCAGCCGGCTGCAAAAATTCAATTATTCTTCGTCTTCTTCTGGAGTTTCTTCTATATCATCAATCTTCTCATCAGCTACAACGTCTTCGTCTTGGAAAACATCTGCTTCAGCACTTTCTTCGATCAAAGTTTTCTCAACATCTTCATCGATGTCTTCCAGATCGTCAGGCATTTCAATATCTTTCTTCACTTTAGCTACAGTTGCCACAATTTCGTCTTCACCCAATCGGATCAAGCGAACTCCTTGTGTGCTTCTGCCCGTCGTTGAAATATCGTTGACATCCATACGGATCAAAATGCCATTGACGGTAATCAGCATAATATCTTCTGTTCCATTCACCGTCCGTACCGCAACAAGAGGTCCGTTTTTGTCGGTGATTTGGCAAGTCTTGATTCCCATACCGCCTCGGGATTGAACGCGGTACTCGGATTCTTTCGTCTGTTTGCCGTATCCTTTTTCCGTGATGACCAATACATTGTCGTTTGGATCCAAAATCTCCATGCCGACCACTGCATCTCCTTCACGAAGACGGATGCCCCGAACGCCACTGGCAGTTCGGCCCATGCTGCGGATATCGGTTTCAGGGAATCGGATCAAGGCACCGTCTCTAGTACCGATGACCATTTCCTTATTGCCGTCTGTCAGCTTCACTGAAATCAGTTCGTCTTCTTCACGAAGGCTGATGGCAATCAAACCGTTTTGGCGAATGTTGGCATAATTCGTCACAGGCGTCCGTTTGCTGACTCCTTCACGCGTCGTAAAGAAGAAGAATGCATCTTCTTTGAATTCGTTGACACGAATAACAGCTGTGACTTTCTCTTCCTTGCCGATTTCCAACAAGTTGACCAATGGCAAGCCTTTGGCAGTACGGCCGTATTCAGGAATCTGATAGCCTTTTTTACGGTATACTTTCCCTTTGTTGGTGAAGAACAGGATCGTATCGTGAGTAGACGTGTACAGCAAATGTTCGACGAAATCATCTTCGTTTGTACCCATTCCCTGCACGCCGCGCCCTCCACGTTTCTGGCTGCGGTAAGTATTGGCTGGAAGACGTTTGATATAGCCATTATGCGTCAGCGTCAATACAGATGCTTCCACTGGAATCAAATCTTCGTCTTCAAACATTTCCGCTCCGCCGGTTGTGATTTCAGTTCTCCGTTTGTCGCTGAAACGTTCTTTTATTTCAAGCATTTCTTCCTGGATGATTTCAAGAATGCGGTATTCATTCGCTAAAATCTCTTTAAGGTCGTCAATCAATTTGACAAGAGCTTGATATTCTTCTTCAATTTTGTCTCTTTCCAATCCAGTCAAACGCTGTAGGCGCATATCTAAAATGGCCTGAGATTGGCGTTCAGTCAAGTTAAAGTCGGACATCAGCCCATTGCGTGCCTGCTCAGCAGTCTGTGATCCACGGATCAAGGCGATGATTGCATCAATGTGGTCCAATGCAATACGCAGTCCTTCAAGGATATGTGCGCGGTCTTCCGCTTTCGTCAATTCAAATTGCGTACGGCGGCGAATCACTACTTTTTGGTGTTCCAGGTAGTGGAACAGAATTTCTTTTAGGCCAAGAACTTTTGGATGGCCGTCTACAAGCGCCAGCATATTAATACCGAAGCTTGTCTGCATAGCGGTTTGTTTGTACAAGTTATTCAATAACACACTCGCACTCGCATCTCTGCGCACTTCAATAACGATGCGCATGCCGTTGCGGTCAGACTCATCCCGAAGGTCGGTGATGCCATCAATCCGCTTGTCGCGTACAAGCTCGGCAATTTTTTCGATCAACCGGGCTTTATTCACCTGGAAAGGAATTTCGTTGACGATGATGACTTCCTTGCCGTTGGCTTTTGTTTCAATATCGACTACTGAACGGATCAGGATGGAACCTTTGCCCGTTTCATAGGCACGGCGAATGCCGCTGCGCCCAAGGATGATGCCGCCGGTCGGGAAATCAGGTCCTGGAATGAATTCCATCAGCTCTTCCGTAGTAATTGCCGGGTTTTCAGCCAATGCTAAAACAGCATCAATGGTTTCACCCAAATGATGAGGGGGAATATTGGTAGCCATACCAACTGCAATGCCTGAAGTTCCGTTGACCAATAAATTCGGGAAACGGCTCGGCAAAACAACCGGCTCTTTTTCTTGTCCATCGTAGTTGTCTCTGTAATCAATTGTGTTTTTGTTCAAATCACGGAGCAATTCCATGGAAATTTTCGACATTTTGGATTCCGTGTAACGCATCGCAGCTGCTGAATCGCCATCAACCGACCCGAAGTTACCGTGTCCATCTACCAGCATATAACGGTAGCTGAAATCCTGTGCCATGCGGACCATTGTTTCATAAACAGCTGTGTCACCGTGGGGATGGTATTTACCAATAACATCTCCGACAATACGCGCTGATTTTTTATAGCCTTTGTCTGAAGTGATCCCTAAATCGTACATTGCATAAAGAATGCGGCGATGGACAGGTTTCAGTCCATCACGCACATCCGGTAAAGCACGGGAAACGATAACGCTCATTGCGTAATCCAAAAATGAAGTCCGCATTTCCGTACTTATATTTATTTCTTCAACACCACTGCTAGGCCGTTCAGCCATACCTGCAGCCTCCTCTCAACTCTCTATCACTTAAACGTCCAAATTTTTAACGTATTTCGCATTTTCTTCGATAAAGTTACGGCGTGGTTCGACGTCGTCTCCCATTAGGATATGGAAAGTTTCGTCCGCCACCATCGCATCGTTTAATGTCACCTGGAGCAATGTCCGAACATCCGGATCCATTGTCGTATCCCATAGCTGTGTAGCGTTCATTTCTCCAAGCCCTTTATATCGTTGAATATTCGGTTTCGGTGTCGGAGACAATTTTTCAAGCGCCTCTTTTAACTGTTGGTCTGTGTAAACATAATCCACGTGCTTGCCTTGTTTGATTTGGAACAAAGGCGGCTGGGCAATATAAATATAGCCTGCTTCAAGCAATGGACGCATGTAGCGGAAAAAGAACGTCAGCAGCAAGGTGCGGATATGGGCACCATCGACGTCCGCATCGGTCATGATGACGACTTTATGGTAGCGTGCTTTTTCCAAATTGAATTCCTCGCCAATCCCTGTTCCAAGCGCTGTAATGATGTTGCGGATTTCAGCGTTGGTAAGAATCCGGTCAAGACGGGCTTTTTCTACGTTGAGGATTTTCCCACGAAGCGGCAGGATCGCTTGGAAATGGCGATCACGCCCTGATTTTGCAGAACCGCCGGCTGAGTCGCCCTCAACGATATAGATTTCACTGACTTTCGGATCCCGTGATGAACAATCTGCCAATTTACCTGGAAGACTGGATACTTCAAGCACGGATTTGCGGCGCGTGAATTCACGTGCTTTTTTAGCGGCCATCCGTGCATGGGAAGCCATGATGCCTTTTTCAACAATTTTTCGCGAAACGGAAGGATTCTCCAATAAGAACCGCTCAAATCCGCCAGAGAATAAATTATTGACGATTGTGCTGACTTCCGTATTGCCCAGTTTGGTTTTTGTCTGGCCTTCAAACTGTGGATCCGGATGCTTAATGGAAATGATGGCAGTCAAGCCTTCACGCACATCGTCACCCGTCAAGTTAAGATCCTGCTCTTTTAACATGCCATTTTTGCGGCCATAATCATTGACCACACGAGTCAAAGCAGTTTTAAAGCCCGATTCGTGCGTTCCGCCTTCATGGGTATTGATGTTGTTGGCGAATGAAAAGATGTTCGCTGCATAGCCGGCATTGTATTGCATAGCTACTTCAACAGTGATTCCTTCTCTTTCGGCTTCAACGAAAATCGCTTCTTCATGAAGTGGATCTTTTGTTTTATTCAAGTGTTCGACATAGGACTTGATGCCGCCCTCAAAATGATAGTTCTTCTCTTTCTCTTCACCTTCACGCTCATCTCTTACCACGATTTTCAAGCCGCGATTCAAATAGGCAAGCTCACGAAGGCGGTGATCAAGAATATCAAACTCGTAAACGGTCGTTTCTTTGAAAATTTCAGAATCTGCTTTAAAACGAATCGTTGTGCCGGTATGTTCTGAATCACCGATCACGTGAAGATCTTCTGTTACGGCACCACGTTCGAACTTGATGTAATGGCGTTTTTCGTCACGGTTGACGTATACTTCCGTAACTTCAGACAAAGCGTTGACGACCGAAGCCCCAACACCGTGGAGGCCGCCGGATACTTTGTAACCGCCGCCCCCGAATTTACCGCCAGCGTGCAATACCGTCATAATAACTTCAACTGCCGGGCGCCCCATTTTTTCCTGCATGCCGACAGGGATTCCGCGTCCGTTGTCTTCTACGCGAATCCAGTTGTCCGGTTCGATTGAGACTTGGATTTCTGTACAATGACCTGCCAATGCCTCATCTATACTGTTATCAACGATTTCCCAAACCAAATGGTGAAGTCCTCTTGAACCCGTAGAACCGATATACATACCCGGTCTTTTACGAACGGCTTCCAATCCTTCCAATACTTGAATCTGATTGGCTTCATATGATTCCTGTAGACCTTTTTCTTCCATAGACATTCCATTCACCTGCTCTTTCTTACGCATTTCTTTCTCTTGTATAAACAAACTCTTGATTTCCAAACAGACAAGCAGCCGCACAAAAACAGCCGGCATCTGATTTTCTTATTAAATGACGGCTCAGCTATTCAAAGGATATGTGCGGGTGCATAAGGCATTTGTTTTCACTTCTTGACTGTCCCGGCAGAAACCTCAAACAAGCGGGCACTTTGAATCGTTTCGTGCTGGATGCCTTCCACACTGGTTGTTGTGACAAACGTTTGGACAGACCCCTTGATCGTATTCAATAAATGCGATTGCCTGTAATCATCCAATTCGGAAAGGACGTCATCCAGCAACAGGATCGGCGCTTCTCCGACTTCTTGCTTGATCAATTCGATTTCCGCCAATTTCAGAGACAATGCAGTGGTGCGTTGCTGTCCCTGTGAGCCGTAAGTCTGGACATCATAACCATTCACGAAAAATTGAAGTTCATCACGGTGTGGACCCACCAGTGTCACTCCACGTTCGATTTCTCGTTTTCGGACCTCTGCCAATTTCTGCTCTAAAAAAGACGCCATTTCCTCAGGCGTCCAGTCGGGCTTTAAACCGTTGATCGGCTGATAACGGATTTCAAGTTGTTCCAGCCCCCGGGAAATGCCGTGATGGATCGGTTCAGCCCACTTCTGCAAAAGCTCCATAAACTGATACCGCTTGCGGATGATTTTGACAGCCGACTCGATAAATTGTTCGGTATAAACGTCAAACATGACGTCATTGATTGTTTGTTTCCCATAATGTTGCTTTAATATATGATTTCTTTGTTTGAGGAGTTTTTGATAAGTTACTAAATCATGCAGATAAACTGGAGAAATTTGTCCAATTTCCATATCAATGAACCGTCTGCGGACCTGTGGACTGCCTTTTACAAGATGCAGATCTTCAGGAGCAAACATCACGACATTCAATTGGCCGACATAATCACTCAGCCTGCGTTGTTCCAAATGATTGACTTTCGCTTTCTTCCCTTTTTTTGACAATGTAATTTCAAGGGGCAGTTTGCCGTATTTACGGTAAACATCAGCTTTTATTTTACCATATTCGGCGTCCCAGCGTATCAATTCCTTGTCATTGGAAGTGCGATGGGATTTAGCCATGGATAAAACATACAAGGATTCCATGATATTGGTTTTTCCTTGTGCATTCTCTCCTATAAAGACGTTGATGTCTGGAGAAAACTCCAGTTCCAGCGTTTCGTAGTTTCGATAATTGACAAGCTCGAGGCGGTCAATCCGCATCGAAGCTCATGCCTTCAGCCGTCACGATACGAAAATCTCCAAACCCTGGAATGTTGACCAGATCATCAGGGCGCAATTTGCGGCCTCTGCGGTTTTCAGCTTCCCCGTTTACAAAAACTTCGTGTTCGCCTAAGAACCATTTGGCCATTCCGCCAGAACTTATCGTGTCTGTCATTTTCAATAATTGGCCAAGCGTAATATATTCAGTCTCAATCCCGATTTCTCTCAAAATGCACTCATCCTTCGATTCATAGTCTATCCCTTTATTTTACCCTATTTTAGCTAAAAAGTAAAAAGGATAGCCTATATGGCTATCCTGAGGGTCTGTTTTAAATTTAATAGGTTCGGACGGGAAGAATAAGCTGCAAAATTGAATCATCCAATGCCGATTTTAAAATGAACGGGCGCATCGCTCCAGTGAACTGGATGACGACATCTTGTCCATCGATCGCTTTCAATGCATCCATCATAAATTTGGCACTGAAAGAGATTTTCAATTCTTCTCCTTCGATGCTTTGTGCTTGAAGCTGCTCTTCTACTTTCCCGACTTCCGGAGAATTAGATGAAACTTCAACTTCACTGCCGGAATTTGTGGAGAAGCGTACAACGTTATTGCGTTCTTCTCTTGCCAGCAAGGATGCACGGTCAATTGCCTGAAGCAATGAACGGCCGTTTACAGTGACAGTTGTTTTGTATTCTGCCGGAATCAGGCGGCTGGTGTCCGGATAGTTCCCTTCCAATAGACGGGAAAAGAATAAAATGTGTTTGGATTTGAAGAGAACCTGCTGGTTGGTCATGACGATTTCCACTGCTTCAGAAGTGTCATCCAGAATTTTATTCAATTCAGTCAAACTCTTGCCGGGAATGACCACACTGTATTCCCCTTCTGGCAAAGTTTCGAGTTTTGTTTTGCGGCGTGCCAAACGGTGGCTGTCAGTTGCTACACAAACCAGCTCCCCGTCTTTGACTTCCCAATGGACGCCTGTCAGTACAGGACGTGTTTCAGAACTTGATACGGCAAATACAGTTTCTCGGTTAATGGTCTTCAATAGATCTGCTGGAATGGTAAACAGGCGATCATCTTGAATATCAGGCAATTGTGGATAATCCATTGCATCCAACCCGATTAAATGGAATTCAGACTTCCCTGAACGAATATGAGTCTGGAAATTTCCTGTGATTTCGATTTCCACTTCATTTGTTGGCAATTTACGGATGATTTCACCAAAAACTTTGGCTTGAAGAACAATGCTTCCTCCATCGGTTACTTGGATGATCTGCTCTCCATCTTCTTCAGCTGGAATAAACGTTTGGATCGTGATGTCAGAATCACTTCCTGTCAATCTCATTCCTTCAGAAGAAACGTCCATTTTAATTCCCGTCAAAATCGGAATGGTCGTTTTTGAACTTACTGCTTTCATTACATCGTTTAATCCTTCAACTAGTCGCTCACGTTTTATCTCGAATTTCATTCTCGAACCTCGCTTATATATATATTTTATTTAAAGGCTTTTAAAGTAATAGTAGTAGTAGGGCCTGTGAATATGTGGATAAGCCCTTTAAAGTCAATAAAAGCAGCTTATCCACATGTAGACAGTCTGTGCATAAACTGCTTGCTTATTTATTGGGTTATCCACAAGGAATTTTACTTGCCGAGTGAACTTTTGATGTCTTTTACATCTTGCTGAAGCTGTTGATTGTCTTTCAGCATCTTAGAAATTTTGTCGTGCGCATGAATAACCGTCGTATGATCACGGCCTCCGAATTCTTCACCAATTTTCGGCAAAGAGAAATCGGTCATTTCACGGGACAAATACATCGCCACTTGGCGCGGATAAGCAATGTCCTTGGTGCGGCGTTTTGTTTTGAAATCTTCCAGTTTGACGTTGAATTGCTCACCGACCGCGTTTTGGATGTCCAAAATCGTAATCACTTTCGGCTTGGAATTCGGCATGATGTCTTTTAAGGCTTCAGCTGCCAATTCTGCACTCATATCACGGTTGATGAGAGAGGAGTAAGCCACAACACGGATCAAAGCCCCTTCCAATTCACGGATATTGGAGTCGATGGAGTTGGCAATATAGGTCATAACGTCGTTTGGAATATCCAAACCATCAGCTTTTGCTTTTTTGCGCAAAATGGCGATGCGTGTTTCCAGATCAGGCGGGGTAATATCAGTGATTAAGCCCCATTCAAAGCGGGAGCGGAGCCGATCTTCCAGTGTTGGAATTTCTTTTGGCGGCCGATCACTCGAAATGATGATCTGTTTGGATTCTTCATGCAGCGTGTTGAATGTATGGAAGAATTCTTCCTGGGTCTGCTCTTTGCCCGCTAAAAACTGGATGTCATCAATCAAAAGAATATCGACACCTCTGTATTTATCGCGGAATTCTCCAGTTTTATTGTCACGGATCGAATTGATGAATTCGTTCGTAAATTTTTCCGAAGATAAGTAAACCACTTTAGCATTCGGGTTGTGTTCGAGGACATAATGTCCGATTGCGTGCATTAAATGTGTCTTCCCAAGTCCTACTCCCCCATAGATAAACAGCGGGTTATAAGCTTTTGCTGGAGCTTCGGCCACGGCCAAAGAGGCGGCATGGGCAAAGCGGTTACCTGAACCAATGACAAATGTGTCAAAAGTATATTTAGGGTTCAGCATACCAGGCAAAAACTCTTGCTGCTGGTCTTGCCCCGGTTTAATGCGAGGTGCAGGGAGTTGAAAATCATCCATATCCTGATCTTTTGGCACAACAAATTTAATCATCATATCATCGCCGGTGGAATCCGATAAGATCCCTGTAATCAAATGGACGTAATGGTTTTCCAACCAATCACGTGCAAAAGAATTAGGCGCTGAAATAGTGACTGTATCATCCTGGTAGGATAAAAGCTTTGTCGATTTTAACCATGTTTCAAAACTTGGTTTGGAGATTTTGGTTTCAACTTGGGCTAAGACACTCGACCATAGTTCGTCTAAGTGTTCCAATAGCTCGTCTCCTTTATATGCAATTATATTTTAGAGTATACCATACACAAAACCACAGCTTGTGGATAACATTTGCAAACAAGGTGGTGAATAACTATCCACACCTTACCCACAATTTGTGGATAACTTATTTAGGGTGAAAACTGTTAACAAGTGAAAACAAGTTAATGTTACCAAAAAAGATGAGACAACACAAGAAGTTCTTTAAGTTATCCACATTTCTTTTTTTGTTCACATTGGATCTATCCACAAGGAGTTCTTATGTTAAAAAACTGTAGATAAGGCATGTGGATAATTATTTTTTAGAAAAAATTAATGCACAGGGGATCAAGGGATAAAAAAAGAAACTGTGTATAACTTAAGAGATGGAGAAGAAGAGGATCTGAAGAGGTTTTACAATAAGATATTGACATTTATACCCGTGCGCCTTTATAATAGTCGAGACTGTCTTTAGAAAAATAGTTAACTCTTTATATAGGAGGTGTCTTATAATGACATTGCGCACATATCAACCAAATACACGTAAGCACAGCAAAGTACACGGCTTCAGAGCACGTATGAGCACAAAAAACGGACGCAGAATCATCGCTGCACGCCGTCGCAAAGGAAGAAAAGTATTATCAGCTTAAGTCCACTGACCGCATCAGTGGTCTTTTTTTCTTTTCTGCTGCGTTTTAGCGGAGAGGCATTAAAATAAGCAGGTGAAAGAATGAACAAGCACCAACGGATCAAGAAGAACAAAGAGTTCCAGCATGTTTTCAAAAAAGGAAAATCTTTTGCGAATCGGCAGTTTATTGTTTACGTATTAAAAGGTGAGCAGCCCGAATTTCGCCTGGGATTGTCCGTCAGCAAAAAAGTAGGAAATGCAGTAGCCCGCAACCGTGTTAAACGGTATATCCGGCAAACGTTCCTGGAATTGAAGGACGATTTGCTGCCGAATGCAGACTACATTATCATCGCCCGACCACAGGCGGCCACATTGGATTTTCATGAAAGCAAGAAAAGTCTTGAACACGTATTGAAAATAGCACGTGCATTACCCAAGAAGTAGAAGACCGTGCCGAATAGATGTCATTATAGAAGTAATTGAAATTAGTTTGGGGGAAGAAGGGTGAATAAGAAATTAGTTTTACTTATTTCACTGATTGCAGTTACGTTGCTGCTTTCCGGCTGTACGGAGTTTGATCAGCCAATCAGTGACCAGAGTGAAGGGTTTTGGAACGAATTTATCGTTTGGCCGTTAGTATCAGCCATCACGTACTTCAAGAATTTACTGGGAACTTATGGCTTCGGGATTATTGCCGTTACGATCATCATCAGATTGGTAATGCTTCCATTGATGATCAAACAAACGAAAAGTTCGAAGCGTATGCAGGAAGTACAGCCTGAACTTGTTAAGTTAAAAGAAAAGTACAAGTCGAAAGATGCTGTAACGCAACAGAAATACCAAACAGAAATGATGGCGTTGTTCCAGGAAAAAGGCGTTAATCCGATGGCAGGTTGTTTGCCTGTCTTGATCCAAATGCCTGTCTTGATTGGGTTCTATCACGCAATCAGCCGAATGAACAATACACCTGAAATCGATTTGGGAGCGTTTCTCATCTTCCCATTGGCAGAGCCAAGCATTATTTTAGCGGTAATCGCAGGGTTGATGCAGTTTATCGTTTTGCGGACTGGACCAGCTATGGACAATCCACAAATGAAGATCATGATGTATTTCATGCCGGTAATGATCATTGGATTTGGTATTATCTTGCCGTCCGCATTGACACTTTACTGGGTTATTGGAAATATCATTTCACTTATTCAAAACCTGTTCATCTACCGTCCATGGGAGAAAAAAGAAGTGCAGCAACCTGTTAAAACGAAAGCAGGAGGGGTTAAAAAGTGAAACAGATTACGCAGACGGGTTTAACTGTTGAAAACGCGATATCTGAAGCATTAGAAAAACTCCAAGTTACACGTGAAGAAGTGAGCATCAAGATTATCCAGGAGCAGAAAAAGGGTTTTTTCGGATTTGGGGCCAAAAAAGCAGAAGTTGAAGTCACAGTAATCGAAAAAATGCCGATTTCGGAAAAATCGCTGGATGAAACATCAGAAAAACTTGAAGAAATTCAGGGGAAACCTGAATTATTGCCTGAAAAAGAGGAAGAAGAGGAAGCGATTCCGGTTCTTTCCAATGAACAAGCAATCCAAGAGACAAAAAATTACATCCAATCCATTGCGGAAGGCATGAAAATTGAGGACTTATCGATTACGCATGAGCAGCGTGGGAAAAAAGTGAATTTTTACTTGGAAAGCGAAAAAGTGGCGATGCTGATCGGAAAACGGGGACAAACCTTGAACTCCCTTCAGCAATTGGCACAGCTTGTTGCCAATAAATACTCAAATCAGTTTATGATGGTCGAATTGGACGCTGAGAATTACCGGGAGCGCCGCCAGGAGACGCTGGAGCAGTTGGCAGACCGGATGGCGGACAAAGCGATCCGGACTGGTGGGCGTGTACAGTTCGAACCGATGCCTTCTTATGAAAGAAAAGTCATTCATCAGGCGTTATCAAGACGTCTAGACATTGATACGCATTCTGAAGGAAAAGATCCGAACCGTTATTTGGTCATTGAACCTCATAAATAAGCTTGAATCCGCCGATCTGGCGGTTTTTTTTATGCCGAATATGCTGCTTCAAACAAGAATTTCTATGGTTTTCCCGAAATCTCTGTATTTCTTATATAGCTAAGCGGCTGCAGTGATTAAAAAGATAGGGAAGTTTCAGTTTCTGCATGAAAAATGAAATTTGAATTGTTGGAAAGCCGGAAATACGGAGATTTCGCGTTAAACCAAGCCAATACAAAAAGCTTTGTGAACTTTTGAAGCGGAATTTTATTAAGGCGAAGCGCTGTGTCTTTTGATTTCAGCCGTTTTATGCTATTGTAATATGTTAGAAAGCCATGTACATTTATTGGTTGTCCACATGTGGACAACTTTTTTAAAGCTCAAAATAAAGTTATGAACATAGATTTGGGTAATCGGGCTGCCGCGTTGTTTTATTTGTTATCCACAGACAGCGCGAACGCTTTTCTTTAAGAGGAGGAAACATCATGGAATTCGACACAATCGCTGCGATATCGACACCGAGCGGAGAAGGGGCAATTGCCATCGTCCGTTTGAGTGGTCCGGAAGCAGTAGCTATTGCGGATAAATTATTCCGGGCTCCCAGCAAAAAAATGTTGGCTGAGCAACCAACGCATACCATCCATTACGGACATCTCGAAGATCCGGCGACAGAGGAAGTAGTGGAGGAGGTTATGGTCTCCCTCATGAAAGCCCCTAAAACCTTCACACGTGAAGATGTCATTGAAATCAATTGCCACGGTGGAATTGTTTCAGTCAATCGAGTACTGGAATTGGCGTTGCGCGCAGGAGCAAGACTTGCAGAGCCTGGAGAGTTCACCAAACGGGCATTTTTGAACGGCCGCATCGATTTGTCGCAGGCAGAAGCAGTGATGGATTTGATTCGCGCGAAGACGGATCGTGCCATGGATGTTGCACTCAACCAGATGGAAGGCCGGCTATCCAAGCTGATCGGTACATTGCGCCAGGCATTACTGGAATCAATTGCCCAAATGGAAGTGAACATCGATTATCCGGAATACGACGATGTGGAAGAAATGACACGTCCGGTTATGCTGGAAAAATCAAAATGGGTGCAATCGGAAATTGAGAAATTGCTGCAGACTTCCTCACAAGGCAAAATTTTGCGAGAAGGGCTTTCAACCGTCATTTTGGGGCGTCCCAATGTCGGAAAATCTTCTTTATTGAACAGCCTTGTTCAGGAAAATAAAGCCATTGTCACAGAAATAGCGGGAACAACCCGTGATATAATAGAGGAATACGTAAATGTCCGTGGTGTTCCATTGCGTTTAGTCGATACAGCAGGCATCCGGGAAACGGAAGACATTGTCGAACGGATCGGTGTTGAACGTTCACGAAAAGTGTTGAAGGAAGCGGATTTGATTCTTTACGTTCTGAATTATGCAGAAGCGCTGACTCCGGAAGATGAGTTGCTGTTTGAAACAGTCAAGGATATGGACTATATTGTCGTTATCAATAAAACCGATTTGCCGCAGAAAATCGACTTGGAACAAGTGCAGAGACTGGCAGGCGATAAATTGTTGGTGACCACTTCTCTGATTGAAGAAGAAGGGATCGATCAGCTTGAAGAAGCGATTGCTGACCTGTTCTTCCAGGGAGAGATCGAAGCAGGGGATATGACCTATGTATCCAATGTGCGGCACATTGCATTGCTGCATCAGGCACACCAAACCATTTCAGATGCGATCGGAGCAGCCGAAATGGAAGTTCCCGTGGATATGATTCAAATTGATGTCACTCGAACTTGGGAAATCCTTGGCGAAATTATTGGAGATACCGCAGATGACGGCCTCCTGAACCAATTATTCTCTCAGTTCTGTCTAGGGAAATAAAACTCGAAGGGAATGAACGAACATGCCACAATACGAAGCAGGCACGTTCGATGTCATCGTCGTAGGCGCAGGACATGCAGGAGCGGAAGCCGCTCTTGCATCTGCACGGATGGGCGCTAAAACGCTTGTTTTGACGATGAATCTGGATATGATCGCATTCATGCCATGCAACCCATCAATCGGTGGGCCGGCGAAAGGCATTGTCGTACGTGAAATTGACGCACTTGGCGGAGCCATGGGGCGCGTTATCGATAAAACACACATTCAAATGAGAATGTTGAATACTGCTAAAGGACCGGCTGTACGCGCTTTGCGTGCACAGGCGGACAAAGTGCTTTACCAACAGGAAATGAAGCGTTTGATGGAAGAAGAGCCGAATTTAACTTTGCATCAAGGTATTGCTGAAGAATTGGTTGTAGAAGATGGCAAAGTACAAGGATTGATTACGCAGGTAGGGGGCATTTACCGTGCCAAATCCGTCGTTATTACAACGGGGACATTCCTGCGCGGCGAAATCATTATTGGGGATCTGCGTTATTCAAGCGGACCGAACAACCAGCAGCCATCTATTAAATTGGCAGAAAACCTGGAAAAACTCGGCTTTGAAACGGTCCGTTTCAAAACGGGTACGCCTCCACGCGTCAACAGCAACAGCATTGACTACAGCAAAACCGAAATTCAGCCCGGCGATGAAGTGCCGCGCGCTTTCGGCCATGAGACCACCGAATACATTACAGATCAACTGCCATGCTGGTTGACGTATACAAATGAAAAGACTCATCAGATCATTGATGACAACCTGCATCTGTCGCCGATGTATTCCGGGATGATCAAAGGAACCGGGCCACGCTATTGTCCGTCAATCGAAGACAAGGTTGTCCGTTTCAATGACAAACCACGCCATCAGATCTTCCTGGAGCCGGAAGGCCGTAATACGCGCGAGGTTTACGTACAGGGCCTTTCAACCAGTTTGCCGGAACATGTCCAACGGCAGCTCCTGGAATCGATTCCAGGGCTTGAGAAGGCGGAAATGATGCGTGCCGGTTATGCCATCGAATACGATTCTATCGTGCCGACGCAATTGTGGCCGACATTGGAGTCGAAACAGATTGAGAATCTTTATACTGCCGGCCAGATCAACGGAACTTCCGGTTATGAAGAAGCGGCTGGCCAAGGATTAATGGCCGGCATCAACGCAGCAGCTAAAGTGTTAGGCAAAGATGAAGTCATTCTGAGCCGCTCTGATGCTTATATTGGTGTATTGATCGATGACCTGGTGACAAAAGGAACCAACGAACCTTATCGCTTGTTGACTTCCCGTGCGGAATACCGCTTATTGCTCCGTCATGACAATGCAGATATGCGGTTGACGGATCTTGCCTACTCAATCGGCATGATTACAGAAGAGCGTTACGTGAAATACTTGGCGAAAAAAGAGCGCATTGAAGAAGAAATCAAGCGTTTGAGAAGCATCATGATCAAGCCGAACGAAATGACCCAGCAAGTGATTCGCGACGCAGGCGGCAGTGAATTGAAGGATGGCATTCGCGGAGCGGATTTATTGAAGCGTCCGGAAATGACCTATGACATGATTTCACAGCTGACAACCTCAGTAGTGGATCTGGAAGACGAAGTAAAAGAGCAAGTCGAAATTCATATCAAATATGAAGGCTATATCGAAAAATCATTGCAGCAGGTTGATAAACTCAAAAAAATGGAGAATAAAAAAATTCCGGAAAATATTGATTATCATGCCATTTCAGGAATCGCGACAGAAGCGCGTGGAAAACTTGCGGAAGTCCGTCCGCTTTCCATCGCACAGGCTTCCCGCATCTCTGGCGTGAATCCGGCTGACATATCCATCTTATTGGTGTATATTGAACAAGGAAAGATCGCTAAGATTTCAGTGTAAACATTCAGGTGGGAGCACCTGTTCGATATCATGGGATTCCCATGAACAAAAGGCATAAGCTAGACAACAGAATGGGCTGGCTCACACCAGCCCATTTGCTTTTACATAGAAACCCCATAACAAGAGGGAGGAAGCCAACTTGAATGAACAACAGTTTAAAGATGCCCTCAGCGAAAAAGGGATCCTTTTAACAGAGGAGCAACTTGAACAATTCCGGGTTTACCATAAGGAACTGGTTGAGTGGAATGAGAAAATGAACCTCACTGCAATTACGGAACAATCTGCTGTTTACTTAAAACACTTCTATGACTCCATTACTGCAGCTTTTTATATAGACTTTACAAAACCGATGAAGATTTGCGATGTCGGTGCCGGTGCAGGATTCCCCAGTATCCCACTAAAAATTTGTTTTCCCCATATCGAGGTTACGATTGTGGATTCATTGAACAAACGCATTCAATTCCTGGAGCATTTGAGTAGCGAACTTGGTCTAACGAAAGTGAAATTTGTTCATTCGCGGGCAGAAGATTTTGGCCAGTCGAACGATCGTGAAAGCTACGATTTGGTGACAGCACGTGCAGTAGCCAGACTGTCGGTATTGGCCGAGTTGTGTGTGCCTCTTGTTAAAAAAGGCGGCGTATTTGCTGCTATGAAAGCTGCGTCAGCATCAGACGAATTGGAAACTGCCGAAAAAGCGTTGCAGAAGCTTGGAGTGAAATTGGAAGCTGTTCATTCGTTCCTGCTGCCAGTGGAAGAGAGCGAACGCTATATTCAGGTCTTTAAAAAGTTTAAGGAAACACCAAAGAAATACCCAAGAAAAGCTGGAGTTCCCAATAAATCGCCAATCTCGTAATGTTTCACGTGGAACATTTTTGTCGACGGAATAATAGCGATGAAGATTCAGCAGCTAAGTGAGCTTGCAAAAGGTGGTGCTTGAGGATGAAAAGTCCTTTTTCCCGTTTCTTCGGAGGCGGCGATAAAGCGAATGATACAGCGAAGAAGGAAGCGGCAGACCATAAAACTTCAGAAGAAGTCATTAAGCTGCCGCTCGACAAAATACATGCCAATAAATATCAGCCGAGAACGGTCTTCGATCAGGAAAAGATTGAAGAATTGGCAAGAACTATCCACGTTCATGGGGTTATCCAACCGATTGTAGTACGGAAGTCCGAGAGTGAAGGGCAGTATGAGATCATAGCAGGGGAACGGCGCTTCCGTGCTATGAAGTCACTCGAATGGACAGAAGTACCGGCCATCGTCCGGAACTTGAGTGACAAAGAGACAGCCTCCATTGCATTGATTGAAAATCTTCAGCGCGAAGAACTTACTTCAATTGAAGAAGCCCATGCTTACCAAAATCTGCTGGAAATCCAGGAGATCACACAGGAAGCATTGGCCCAGCGTCTTGGAAAAGGCCAATCGACAGTGGCTAACAAGCTGCGGCTATTGAAGTTGCCGGAAGAAATCCAAACAGCGTTGTTGAACCGTTTGTTGACGGAACGGCATGCAAGAGCTCTTCTGAAAGTGAAAGACGCAGAGCTTCAGCACAAATTGTTCGAGGAAACGATTGAAGAGAGCTTGAATGTAAAACAGTTGGAGGAAAAAGTGAGCAAGCTGCTCACGCCTCAACCGAAAAAACCGAAAGCCCGCAGAAAAGCATTTAGCCGAGATATGCGCATTGCGATGAACACCATTAAAGAGTCCTTGAACATGGTTTCCAAAAGTGGAATCGATTTGACGGCAGAAGAAGAAGAACACGAAGATTATTACCAAATCACAGTGAAAATTCCGAAAAAGAAATCGTAAAGGCTCTTTCCTTCTAGGAAAGAGCTTTTTTTACTAGCTTTGCCATCATATTGTTGAAAAATTTTGATACAATAGGAAAATGGAGCCTGCCAAAATAGCAAAAATAGAGGTTCCGCAGTAAAATGAAGAGAGTATTAAAGAAAGTTGGTGCAAGTGTGGGTAGAACTATTGCGATCGCCAATCAAAAGGGCGGCGTAGGGAAAACAACGTCTTCAGTGAACTTAAGTGCCTGCCTTGCTTATTTGGGCAAAAAAGTTCTGTTAATAGATATCGATCCTCAAGGGAATGCCACGAGTGGAGTGGGCGTAAACAAAGGGGATGTCGATCAATGCATCTATGAAGTTTTGATTGATGATGTAGATGTAAAGAGCACGATTATGGAAACCAAGGTAGAGAATCTCCATGTGGTTCCTGCAACCATTTCGCTTGCGGGTGCTGAAATCGAATTGGTTTCAACCATTTCAAGAGAAGCGCGCTTGAAAAACGCCTTGGCAGAAGTCAAAGATATGTACGATTACATAATCATTGATTGTCCACCGTCATTAGGGTTGTTGACCTTGAATTCATTGACGGCGTCTGATGCGATCATTATTCCGGTGCAATGCGAATACTATGCGTTAGAAGGACTAAGCCAATTATTAAGTACTATTCGCTTAGTGCAAAAGCATTTAAATCATGATTTAATGATTGATGGTGTATTGTTGACCATGTTGGATGCCCGCACAAATTTGGGCATGCAAGTAATTGAAGAAGTGAAGAAATACTTCCAGGATAAAGTTTACAAGACCATTATTCCCCGGAATGTGAGACTCAGCGAAGCACCAAGCCATGGAGAGCCAATTATCATCTATGATCCAAAATCCAGAGGCGCAGAAGTGTATTTAGAATTGGCGAAGGAAGTGATTCATAATGGCTAAAGGATTAGGAAAAGGCATCAATGCATTGTTTCCTGGTGAAACAATCAATGAAGCGGATAAAGTAACTCAAATCAACATCAGTAAAATAGGTGCAAACCCATACCAACCACGCAAAATTTTTGACCAGGCAGCTTTAGAGGAACTGGCGGAGTCCATTAAGGAACACGGTATCCTGCAGCCGATTGTCGTCAGAAAAACAGGCGAAAAATTTGAATTGGTGGTAGGGGAACGCCGTTTCCGAGCAGCCAAATTGATAAAATTAAAAGAAGTTCCCGCAATCGTTAAAGAGCTGACAGATCAGCAAATGATGGAACTTGCTATATTAGAAAATCTTCAACGTGAAGACTTAACGCCGATTGAAGAAGCAGAAGCTTACCAGAAATTGATGGAAGCTCTAAGTTTAACGCAAGAGCAACTTGCTTTCCGCTTAGGGAAAAGCCGTCCTCATATCGCCAACCATGTCCGTCTGTTGGCTTTGCCTGCAAATGTTCGCAAACTCATTTCTGACAAGGAATTATCGATGGGCCATGGACGTACGCTGCTAGGTTTAAGAAGCAAAAAACTTATTCCGGAAACTGCGGAAAAAGTGGTCAAGGAAAACCTCAATGTGCGTCAGCTTGAAAATCTCGTACAGCGATTGAACGAAGATGTTCCACGTGAAACAATTGAAAAAAAGAAAGATATTTTTATAGAAGAAAAGCAATCTGAGTTAAGAGATCGTTTCGGTACGAATGTACAAATCAAGAAGAGCAAGAACAAGGGGAAGATTGAAATCGAGTTTTTCTCAGAAGATGATCTGGAGCGGATTTTAGAGTTGTTAAGCTGACGAGTGCCTATTTCCCAAAATGGGAAATAGTTTCAGACTGTAGACAAAGTCTATTCAAAATGCATAACAGTGTATACCTCCAACCAGGCTGGCCACTTCGCTTTCCGTGGGCTCAGCTTCAGCCTCCTCGTCACTGGCGTTCCTGCGGGGTCTTCAGCTTTCGCTGTTCCCACAGGAGTCTTCGTGGCCAACCCGGTTGGAAGCGTCCTGCTTCAAAAAAGAGAGTAAGCTAGTCAGTCACATAAAAAACAGCTTAGATGAAACGAATCATCACGTGACTGAAAGATCCGAAGCGCAAGGCGGCGACTCCTGCGGGATAGCGAAGTGTCGAAATCCACTCGGACCCGAGTCCGAGTTAGTTCGGCGCGAGCCCGCGGAAAGCGTCCGCCTGGAGCGCAGGATCTGGTGTAAACAAGATAAAATGAACAATTATTCTTTAAAAGATATCACTATTCTTTTGTCTACAAGCTGTGCCTATTTCCCAAAATGGGAAATAGGTTCTGTTTTTGATAGGTGAAATACGGTGGGAATTGGACGAAGACGTAAGCTCGACCTTCAAAAGAGGGAGAAGAGAGTCGGAGAAGAATTAACGCATATTGTGGGAGAGGAGAAATGAAGTGGTTCTCTTAGGGACGTTTATAAATGCGATGTTAATTGTAGTAGGAACCATTATTGGACGGGCTCTTCGCAATATTCCTGACAAGATGAAAGAGACGGTCATGTATGTGATTGGACTGGCGGTCATTGTGCTTGGTTTGCAGATGGGATTTGAAAGCCAAAATTTCGTCATTGTCATCATTAGTCTGGTACTTGGAGCGGTTCTTGGAGAATGGGCAGATCTGGATGGCAAACTGAATGCCTTTGGCCATTGGATTGAGCGCATGTTGGGAGCGAAGGAAAGCAAAGGCAGCATCGCACAAGGGTTTGTAACTGCCACCTTGATTTTTGTCATCGGAGCGATGGGAATTATCGGGGCAATGGAGAGCGGCTTGAGCAATGAACACGGAGTGCTGATCTCCAAAGGGATCATTGATGGATTCACATCTATTGTCTTGGCTTCTACACTTGGTTTTGGTGTTTTGCTTGCTGCCGTTCCTGTATTTGTTTATCAGGGTTTGATTGCTTTGTTTGCTACTCAAATCAGTCGGGCTATTCCAGATGCTGCATTGGATATGTTCATTATGGAAATGACTGCGACAGGCGGCGTTATGATCGCTGCCATCGGTTTGAATATGATGGGTCTTACGAAAATTAGAGTGGCCAACCTATTGCCTGGAATATTGGTGGTCGGAATAGTGGTCACGGTCATCTATAAATTTAACTTGATGTAAGAGGTAGGAAGGTGAAAGAGTGAATTTAGAGAAAATAACGCATGAAATAACAACTGTATTGTCGGACCAGGAGATGTGGATTGACTTGGTTGTCATTTTATTGAAAGTGGTTTTGATCACCATCGCTGCGGTTGTACTGGTGAAAGTTTTGCGTGTTGTCATCCGTAAAACATTTTCTGTACGCATTAAAGGGCCATTGCTATACAACGAACGCCGGCAACAAACTTTGTCGAAGCTATTGTCCAACGTTGTAGCCTATGTCGTGTATTTTATAGCGGCTGTTTCGATTTTATCGACGTTTACAATTGATATTACCGGCTTGATCGCCGGAGCTGGGGTGCTCGGCTTGGCCGTTGGTTTTGGTGCGCAAAATCTGGTGCGCGATGTGATTACAGGGTTTTTCATTATTTTTGAAGATCAGTTTTCAGTAGGGGATTACGTCCGCATTGGTGCTGCAGAAGGCACTGTCGAAGAAATCGGTTTGCGGACAACAAAAGTGAAAGCATGGACAGGGGAGCTGTTTATCTTCCCTAACGGCACCATAACAGATGTCGTAAACTTTTCGATTCACAATTCCATTGCGGTCGTCGATGTCAATATTTCGTATGAATCGGATATTACCCGCGTGGAAAGTTTGATTATGGAATTTTTGGACGGTCTCCAGGATCGCTACGAACAAATCATCAAGCCGGCTGAATTGCTGGGTGTCCAAAATTTGACGACCACTGAAATTGTCATGCGGATCACTGCAGAGACATTGCCGATGCAGCATTTCGCTGTAGCCAGAGGAATGCGGCGCGACTTGAAGGACTTCCTTGATCATCGTGGAGTCGAAATCCCGTATCCGCGTATGGTAATGATGCAGCGTTCTCCAGAAGAAGCGCTTGGAAAAAACGCAAACAGTTAATATAGAAGGAGGCAGGCTCATGGAAATGAAGGAGTTTGGACTGAACGATATAGTTGAAATGAAGAAAGGCCATCCGTGTGGAGCTAATGCGTGGAAGATTATCCGTATGGGGGCTGATGTCCGGATTAAATGTGAGGGCTGCCAGCATAGTGTCATGCTGCCGCGTATGGAATTCAATAAGAAAATGAAAAAAGTTTTAGTAAAAGCCGAAGCGGAATGAAAAATGGACATTTTCAGGTTCTATTCCTATAATGGAATGGTTGTGTAAAAAATAATTCGTTTTATATAGAGGAAAGGTTGTGCATCCTATGGCATTAACTGCAGGGATTGTAGGATTACCAAACGTTGGGAAATCCACATTATTTAATGCAATAACAAAGGCGGGCGCTGAAGCAGCAAACTATCCGTTCTGTACAATAGATCCAAACGTCGGAATCGTTGAAGTACCGGATGAGCGACTTGATAAATTGACTGAACTAGTAGATCCGAAAAAAACCGTACCGACGGCTTTTGAATTTACCGATATTGCCGGAATCGTAGAAGGCGCCAGCAAAGGTGAGGGATTAGGAAATAAATTCCTTTCCCACATTCGCGAAGTTGATGCGATTTGCCAAGTTGTCCGTTGTTTTGCTGACGACAACATCACGCACGTAACTGGAAAAGTGGATCCGATCGCTGATATTGAAGTCATTAACCTGGAATTGATCTTAGCAGATATGGAAAGCATCGAAAAACGCATTGCGCGTGCAGCAAAATTGGTGAAACAAAAAGACAAAGACGCTGTTGCTGAAGAACCGGTTCTGATGAAATTGCGTGAAGCCTTTGAAAATGGCCAATTGGCGCGTTCAATCGAATTCACAGAAGACGAACTGCGCATTGCAAAAGGTCTGAACCTATTGACGATCAAACCGATGCTGTACGTAGCAAACGTATCAGAAGATGAAATCGCAGATGCGGACAACAATGAATACGTTCAACAAGTACGTGATTTCGCTGCTAAAGACAATGCAGACGTAATCGTAATTTGCGCGAAGATCGAAGAAGAAATGGCTGAATTGGAAGACGAAGAAAAAGAAATGTTCCTTGAAGAATTGGGCATTAAAGAGTCCGGACTCGATCAATTGGTTAAGGCTTCGTACAGCTTACTTGGATTAGCCACTTACTTTACAGCGGGTGTTCAGGAAGTTCGTGCATGGACATTTAAAAAAGGCATGAAAGCACCACAATGTGCCGGCGTCATCCACTCTGACTTCGAACGCGGATTTATCCGTGCCGAAACTGTGGCTTATGAAGACCTGGTTGAAATGGGTTCAATGGCAGCAGCTAAAGAAGCAGGAAAAGTGCGTCAAGAAGGTAAAGAATACATCGTCAAAGATGGCGACGTAATGTTGTTTAGATTTAACGTCTAAAAGCGGAGGCGCCTGTCCAGCCCCGACAAGCGCTGGAGACCTTGCTGGTAATGGCGTACTTTTGCCATTGCTGGCAGGGCGAAGCGACCTCGAGGGGCTAGGCGCCGCAGCTGGATAAGTCTAAAAGCGGAGGCGCCTGTCCAGCCCCGACAAGCGCTGGAGACCTTGCTGGTAATGGCGTACTTTGCCATTACTGGCAGGGGCGAAGCGACCTCGAGGGGCTAGGCGCCGCAGCTGGATAAGTCTAAAAGCGGAAACGACCGTTCTGCCTTAAAAGTATTTAAAGTTCGAATGTGCAGCACCACAAAACTAAAAAGCAACCGGATGCCTTACCGCATCCGGTTTTTGCATGGAGGAATAGAAGATGTTGTTATTTGCATACGGAACGCTGAAACAAGGCGGGAAGTATCATTGTTATTTGGAAGAAGCGGAATTGGTGGAAGAACAGGCAACAGCAAAAGGAATCTTGTACGATACCGGAATGGGCTACCCGGCAATGGTTTTGTCGGATAATGGGCAGGTTGAAGGAGAAATTTATGAAATTCCTGACGTCCTTTGGCCGGCTTTGGATTATTTGGAGGACTATTCAGGGAATCCTGAAACCGATTTGTATGAAAAGGTGACGATTACCGTGCAGGCGGGAAGCGAAACGCTTGAAACGCTCGTTTATCTGGCAAAAGATGAAAAATTACTGAAGCAGCAGATCCCTGCAGGAACATGGACTGTCGCTCATTCGATTGTATAGAAAAAGCGCCGATATCAGTCGGCGCTTTTGTTATGTTCAGGGTATTGATCATAGACGTGCAGGCGCGGCAGTGAAGGGTCATCAATGATCCATGCGGCATTTTTTTGTTTGCGCAATTCCTTATACATGATGAAGTCGCCGAACGCTCCAGCGGTCAGCATGGCACCGAGCAGGACAAGCACCTGGCTGTCGAGCCAAAAGCCTATTACAGTAGGAAGAGCAGCTGTCATCCAAAAAGGCAGCAGCAGTGCTTTGCGCATGGCGTGATTCTGCAGAGGTTTGTTGGTGGTGGCATAAGCAACACCAAGTTTCAAATTGAGGCCATAATTCAGGGAAGACACCGGGACTTTTCCAAATACCACAAAGCCGATCAAATGGAAGATTTCATGGGCGACAATCAACAGCAGGTAGCCGATCAGAAACAACAAAATTCCCGACAATGAAAAATAAAAAGATAATGGTTCGTTCAAAAAATGATAGGCAGCTGCGAATGCCGCCAATAAAAAGACATTGAACCAAAGTGCTTTGGGTGCTATTTCTTCCATTTTCAATTCAATGATATGGGTGGGTGTCATGCCTTCACATCCTTTGCATCTATAATCAAAAGTATAGTTGAATCTAAATGGAAAATCGCGCTTGCGGGACCTTGTGAATTGTGATACAATACTGTGATGTGAGTAATATTTATGAATTGCTTGCTCCTTGCCCGCTGGATACAGCAGGGCCCAAGTCCATGAGGAGGTGACAACACGATGAGAGAATATGAATTAATGTATATCATTCAGCCTGCAATTGAAGAGGAAGCTAAAAAAGCTCTAGTTGAGCGTTTTAACGACATCCTTACTTCTAACGGTGCTGAAATCATCGAGTCGAAAGAGTGGGGTAAACGTCGTTTAGCTTATGAAATCAACGATTTGCGTGAAGGTTTCTACCAGATCGTAAAAGTAAACGCTGGTTCTGAAGCTATCAACGAATACACACGTCTTGCGAACATTAACGAAGACATTATTCGTCATATCGCTGTACGCAAAGACGCGTAAACAGGATAATGGCACTGCAAATTTTTTGACTTGAAGGAGGTTGAATTCTGATGATTAACCGAGTTGTTTTAGTCGGAAGACTGACAAAAGATCCAGATCTTCGTTACACACCAAGCGGCGCGGCAGTTGCCCGTTTTACACTTGCTGTAAACCGGACATTCTCCAACGCTCAAGGTGAACGCGAAACTGATTTCATTAATTGTACCGTTTGGCGCAAACAAGCTGAAAACACAGCGAATTTCCTGAAAAAAGGAAGCTTGGCTGGCGTTGAAGGCCGCATCCAGACTGGTAGCTACGAGGGACAAGACGGGAAACGCGTCTATACGACTGAAGTAGTGGCGGACAGTGTTCAATTCCTTGAACCGAAGAATGCCAATACAGACCGTTCACAAGGGCAGCAGCCTTCCTATCAACAGAACCAATCACCGAGTCCAAGTCAGCAAAACCATACTCGTGTAGATGAAGATCCATTCTCAAGCGGCAGCGGTCCGATAGAAGTATCGGATGACGATTTACCGTTCTAAGATGGACTGAAGCTGACGAACAACTACTAAGCAAAGGAGGTAATTCGATATGGCACCACGTCGCGGAGGAAAAAAACGGAAAAAGGTTTGTTACTTCACTTCCAACAACATCACGCACATTGACTATAAAGATACTGACCTTTTGAAGAAATTCATTTCTGAAAGAGGAAAAATCTTGCCACGCCGTGTTACAGGCACTAGCGCTAAATGGCAACGTAAGTTGACAATCGCTATTAAACGCTCACGTATCATGGCACTTCTACCGTTTGTTGCGGAAGAAAGATAATTAAAGAAAAGCGAAAGCGCCCTAGAATCTGGGTGCTGGAGTCTGGACAATGATTTCAAAAAGACCGGGAAACCGGTCTTTTTTTTATGCCTTGAAACCGGTTGGTAGCCAGGCAAAGGTGCAATGCAAGAATGTAGTTTTTAAGAGGTGGCTTGTAGAATATCGAAGCGCCCGATGACCGAGTTTAAAGAAACCCAAGAGTTGTCCCCTTTGTGTCCGCTTCTCTTTAAAAGTCGGGCTTTTGCGCATTTCCCCAGACACTGCTGGTTTTGTTCAGGTTAATGAATCATGGTACAATTACAAGGATGAAATCTACCCGAAAGAAGGGGAAAAACAGTCATATGCAAAATCAACAAACGCGACAACTTACAAATGGGGCGATGATGGCGGCGGTCTTTACCGTACTGCTGGCGATCTCGGTATATGTGCCTGTTTTAAGTATAGTAAGTACTTTGTTTCTCGCATTGCCGGTCGCTTGGTACAGCGCAAAATATCCCTGGAAAGCTTCAGCGCTTTTCGCATCGGTCTGCCTGGTGCTGTCCTTTATCATCGGCGGGCTTTTGTCAGTGCCGCTGGCGTTGATTCATGTACCATTGGGATTGGCAATCGGCATTTCAATTTATTATAAGAAAAGCAAACTATTTATGTTCATGGGTGCGAGCATCGTGCTCTTGGCATCATTGATGATCCAATATGTGGCTTCCATTGCTTTGTTCGGCATCAATGTCCTGGAAGAGTTTAAGAACATGTTCGATCAATCTTATGAGCAGGCAGGTTCTATGATGAAGACGATGGGAGCTTCCGAGGCTTCCATAAAAGAATACAATGAGCTCGTGGCGCAAATGCAGTTTTCATTTGAAACGCTTTTGCCGGTGCTGCTGGTATTGGGTGTGTTCATCACGGTCTGGGTCTTGCTGCTGATCCTGCTGCCAATCTTGAAACGCTTGGGGATTGCAGTTCCTAAGTTTCCGCCTTTCCGGAACATGAAATTGCCGAAATCCGTTTTATGGTATTATTTAATCGTGTTGCTTGTCTCGCTGTTATCGGAATTTGAACCCGGGACGATGGCATACATGATTTTCATTAATGCATCCGTGCTGCTTCAATTCCTGTTATTCCTGCAAGGTATTTCTTTTTATCATTTCTACATCCACCAGGAAGGCTGGCCGAAATGGGTGACAGTGCTGGTGACGTTTTTGGCATTGCCGCTGCAATCATTTACGAGTATCGTCGGAATCGTAGACCTTGGATTTGATATTCGGGGCTGGGTCAAGCGGGCACACGAGTTTAAAGGAAAATAAGGAGCTGAAGAATAATGTCGGCTTTTTTTAGAAAGAGAAAACTTCGATATCCGCTTATCGCGCTGCTGTTTCTTGGTATTGTGGCAGCGATTCTGATTTCACTCTGGTCGGAATGGGCAGCGGGAATATTTACGCTGCTTTTTGTTATCGCCTTTGCTGTGGCATGGGTGACGGAAAAAAGAGTTTATGAAGCCACTGAAAAACACATTGAAACTTTGTCCTACCGAATGAAAAAAGTCGGAGAGGAAGCATTGCTTGAAATGCCGATCGGGATTTTGCTGGTCAATGAAAAATACGACATTGAATGGGCTAACCCCTATATGACATCGACACTCGAGTACGATACATTGATCGGTGAATCCCTCTATACCTTGTCGGATGAATTCCATACATTGGTGAAATCAGAGGAACCCCGAGAGCTTACTATCACTTTGGGGGACCGCAAATACCGCGTATTCTACAAAGCCGACGACCGGTTGTTCTATCTTTTCGATATTACCGAGCAAGTGGAGATCGAGACGCTTTATTACGCGGACCGCACGGTTATCGGTATTTTGTTTATTGATAACTACGATGAATTGGCGCAAGGCATGGATGATCAGACGCGCAGCAACCTCAACAGCCTGGTGACTTCGCTCGTCAACCAATGGGGCGCCGATCATGGGATTTTCGTCAAACGCATTTCATCCGACCGTTTTATGGCAGTCTTCAACGAGTCGATTCTGAAGGAATTGGAACTGTCCAAGTTCGCCATTTTGGATGACATCCGTGAAGTTACCTCCAAAGATAATTTGGCATTGACTTTGAGCATCGGAGTAGGAGCCGGATCTGCATCATTAGTCGAGCTTGGAGGCCTGGCTCAATCCGGGCTGGATCTGGTGCTCGGCCGCGGAGGAGATCAGGTTGCCATCAAACATCCAAGCGGAAAAGTGAAGTTTTACGGAGGCAAGACCAACCCGGTCGAAAAACGGACACGGGTAAGGGCGCGTGTCATTTCCCACGCGTTGCGTGATTTGATTCAGGAAAGTGATCAGGTCTTTGTCATGGGCCATAAAATGCCCGACATGGATTCGATTGGCGCTGCTGTCGGTGTCGCTAAAATGGCCGCGATGAATAAAGTCAAAGGCCGCATCGTCATCGACTTTGATGAGTATGACCGCAGTGTCATGAGGCTCATGGAAGAAATTGAAGGTGCTCCAGAGCTGTTTGAACAGTTCATCACGCCTGAAGAAGCGCTGGCGGACATGACCGAACATTCCCTGCTGGTCATCGTGGATACGCATAAGCCGTCGATGGTCATAGATGAACGGCTGCTGCAGCGGATGGAACGGGTCGTTTTGATTGACCACCACCGCCGAGGCGAAGAATTCATTACCAACACCATGCTGGTTTACATGGAGCCTTATGCTTCATCGACGGCTGAATTGGTGACCGAATTGATTGAATACCAGCCGAAGCATGAAAAACTGTCTATGCTGGAAGCGACAGCTATGCTGGCCGGAATCATTGTCGATACCAAGAGCTTTACGTTAAGGACGGGGGCGCGGACATTTGAAGCAGCTTCTTATCTGCGGTCGAATGGAGCGGACACCGTGCTGGTACAGCGGATCCTGAAAGAAGACTTGGAAACTTATGTTGAACGTGCGAAAATCGTTCAGACGGTGGAATTTGTCGGAGACGGCATCGCTATCGCCAGAGGCGAACCTGGACGCGTATACAGTCCGGTGTTGATTGCCCAGACCGCAGACATCCTGCTGACGATGAAAGACGTCAACGCGTCTTTCGTAGTGGCTGAGCGCTCAGAAGGCGGCATCGGCATCAGTGCCAGGTCGCTTGGAGAAGTGAATGTCCAGATTGTTATGGAAAATCTTGGCGGAGGCGGCCATTTAACCAATGCGGCCACCCAGATGCCGAACGCAACGATAGAAGAAGCCATTGGCCAACTAAAAGCGGCCATTATGGAAAACAATGAAGGAGGAACAAACGAATGAAAGTGATCTTTTTGAAAGACGTAAAAGGCAAAGGCAAAAAAGGCGAGATTAAAAACGTGGCGGATGGCTACGCACATAACTTCCTGTTGAAAAACAATTTGGCGATTGAAGCGAACCAGGCGACCATCAGCAAATTGGACGGACAGAAGAAGAAAGAACAGAAGGAAGCTGACCAGGAGCGCCAGGAAGCTGAACAGCTGAAAGAAAAGCTGGAAAGCCTGACGATCGAACTGACAGCTAAATCCGGAGAAGGCGGACGCATTTTCGGATCGATCACAACCAAACAAGTGGCAACAGCGCTTGAGAAAAAACACGGCATCAAATTGGACAAGCGCAAAATGGAATTGGACGACGCAATCCGCGCGCTTGGCTATACCAATATTCCTGTAAAATTGCATCATGATGTGTCTGCTACGCTTCGAGTTCATGTTACTGAAGAAGCGTAAGGTGGAAGACCGATGAACGAAATGATAGATCGTGTCCCCCCGCACAACCATGAAGCCGAACAATCGGTTATTGGCGCCATCTTTTTAGAACCGCCATCTCTCATCACGGTTGCTGAAATCGTGATGGCAGAAGATTTTTACCGGATTGCCCATCAGAAGATTTTCCAGACGATGCTGAACTTGGCAGATCAGGGAAAAGCGATCGATGTGGTGACCGTGACAGAAGAGCTTTCGGTCAAAAAAGAGTTGGAAGACATCGGCGGCCTATCGTATTTGACGGAAATCGCCAATGCTGTACCGACGGCTGCCAACGTGGCGCATTACGCCCATATCGTTGAAGAAAAAGCATTGCTGCGCCGCCTCATCCGAGTGGCGACGACGATTGTCGAAGACGGCTTTACGCGCGAAGATGAAGTGGAAGCATTGCTTTCCGAAGCGGAAAAGAAAATGATGGAAGTATCGAGTCGGAAAAAAGCCGGTGACTTTACCCACATCAAAGATGTTCTGGTCAAGACCTATGACAATATCGAACTTTTGCATACACGCAAAGGAGACGTTACAGGCATCCCTACAGGCTTCCGCGACCTCGATAAGGTAACTGCAGGGTTTCAGCGAAACGACTTGATCATCGTGGCTGCACGGCCTTCTGTCGGTAAGACGGCTTTCGCTTTGAATGTCGCGCAGAACGTTGCGACTAAAACAGACGAAAATGTCGCCATCTTCAGTCTGGAGATGGGCGCAGAACAGCTGGTCATGCGTATGCTTTGTGCGGAAGGCAATATCGATGCCCAAGTGTTGCGTACAGGCGCTCTTCAGAACGAAGACTGGCGCAAATTGACGATGGCTATGGGAAGTCTGTCCAATGCCGGGATTTTCATCGATGATACACCGGGTATCCGCGTCAACGACATCCGTGCCAAATGCCGCCGCCTGAAACAGGAATATGGACTTGGCATGATCATGATCGATTACCTTCAGTTAATCCAGGGACCCGGTAAATCCGGTGAAAACCGTCAGCAGGAAGTATCGGATATTTCCCGTTCCCTAAAAGGCTTGGCGCGTGAACTCGAAGTTCCGGTCATCGCCTTGTCGCAGTTATCCCGTGGAGTGGAGCAGCGGCAGGACAAGCGGCCGATGATGTCGGATTTACGTGAATCCGGAAGTATTGAGCAGGATGCCGATATCGTATCCTTCCTGTACCGTGAAGATTATTACGACAAAGAAACAGAAGACCAGAACATGATTGAAATCATTATTGCCAAACAGCGTAACGGCCCGACCGGTACCGTAAAACTGGCTTTTGTGAAAGAATACAATAAATTCGTCACCATCGACTGGAGCCAGCATGAATCCGGCGGAGACTTTTAAACACGAACATTAAATGTGGTAACACATTTATATGTTCGTGTTTTCTTCTGTTTTGTATTGACGACAGTCCATTTCATTGATACAATAAACACTGTTTGAGACAGGGCATATGCCTAACGGAGGTGCGGACGATGACATCAGTCGTAGTAGTAGGAACGCAATGGGGAGACGAAGGAAAAGGGAAAATCACTGATTTTCTATCTGAACATGCAGAAGTAATTGCACGTTACCAAGGCGGGAACAACGCTGGACACACTATCATTTTTGGTGGAGAAACGTACAAATTGCATTTGATTCCTTCAGGAATTTTTTATAAGGATAAAGTATCGGTAATCGGAAACGGTATGGTTGTAGATCCAAAAGCGCTTGTGAAAGAACTAAAAGGGCTTCACGACCGTGGAGTGACAACCGAGAACCTGCGCATTTCCAACCGCGCACACGTTTTATTGCCATACCACATCAAGCAGGATGAAGTAGAAGAAGCACGCCGCGGAGCAAATAAAATCGGAACAACAGGCAAAGGCATCGGACCTGCTTATATGGACAAAGCAGCACGTGTCGGAATTCGCATGGCGGATTTACTGGACCATGTTGTGTTCGAAGAAAAGCTGCGCATGAACTTGAAAGAAAAGAACCGTCTGTTCGAGAAGTTCTACGAAACAGAAGGCTTTACTGTAGAAGAAATTATGGAAGAGTATTATGCATATGGCCAGGAAATCGCCAAATACGTAACGGATACGTCAAAAGTATTGAACGATGCAGTTGACGCTGGCCGCCGCGTGTTGTTTGAAGGTGCTCAAGGCGTTATGCTTGATATCGACCAAGGGACTTACCCATTTGTTACATCTTCGAACCCGGTAGCGGGCGGAGTGACAATTGGTGCAGGTGTCGGCCCGACAACAATCCAGCACGTCATCGGCGTCTGCAAAGCCTATACATCACGTGTCGGCGATGGACCATTCCCAACGGAATTATTCGATGAAGTGGGCCAGCAGATCCGCGAAGTCGGCAAAGAATACGGAACAACCACTGGACGCCCACGCCGCATTGGCTGGTTCGACAGCGTTGTTGTCCGCCATGCAAGACGCGTCAGCGGTTTGACAGATTTGACCGTCAACTCGATCGACGTATTGGCAGGCCTTGATACGGTGAAGATTTGTACAGCTTACCGCTACCAGGGAGAATTGATTACGGAATACCCAGCGAACTTGCGTATGCTTGCTGAATGCGAACCCGTCTATGAAGAACTTCCAGGCTGGCCGGAAGATGTAACAAACTGCAAATCATTGGATGAACTTCCTGCAAACGCACGCCATTACCTGGAGCGCATCGCTCAGTTGACAGGCGTACAAATTTCGATTTTCTCTGTCGGTCCTGACCGCAACCAAACGAATATTGTTACAAGTGTTTGGAGATAATTTAAACATTGCTGATGAAAGCAGTCGCCTCAGGGCGGCTGCTTTTTTGCGTTTACCGGGCTCTTTTAACATTTTCGCCACAAATGAAAAAGAGGGAAACAGATAAATGTGACAAGTATGACGAGAAAAAAGAGAATGGCAGTTGAAAGAGAGAGGAATGTGCGTTTATTTCCCGGTGATTTCTCTCAGGTATTTTGCTGTAAAGCAAAATAAATCCAATTAATAACTATAAGTGGATGAAATGATACGTTTCCGTTACGAGTGCTAAGAATCTGCTGTTCAGGTGTTTGGATATGATAAAGTTGGGAAGGAAAAAACGATATTGCAGAATGGCTGCAGTGCAGCACTCGAATAAATGAAGGAGTTACATAAGAAATGAAATACAGATTAAAAAACAACAAAGCGCGCCAATTGAAAGTAGGAGCTGCAGCGGTGCTGTTGGTGTCCGTGATTGGCGCGAATACCATATTTGCGAAAGATGCACCAAAAGAGCTGGAAACAATCCATCATTTATACAGTAACGGAAACTACATTGGAGCGGTTTCACAAGAGGGGCCGGTTGAAGAGCTGATCGAAGAAAAGCTGGTGGAAGTGGACCAGCAATTCAAGGATTTGAAACTGCAGCCGAGCGAGGACTTTAAAGTGGTGACCGAACAGAGTTTTTCACCCAATGAAGCTGACGAGGAAGAAGTGCTGGACCGGCTGGATGGACAATTGGAGATCAAAGCATCGTCGTTTGCACTGGCTCTTAATGATGAACTGACGGTTTATCTGAAGGATCGGGCAGCTTATGAAGAAACGGTTCGGCTTTTGAAGCTGGCAGCCGTTTCTGAAGAAGAATTGAAAATCTGGGAAGATCAACAGGCTGCTGCAGAAAACTGGCGGGAAGTGGAGGCAGGAGAAACACGGATAGCTGATCTGGCCATCAGCCATAAAATCTCAGGAGTGACCCGGCAGGTTGACCCGGCAAAAGTCTTGACTGCCGAACAGGCAGCTGCTTTCCTGCTGGACAAAGCTAAGGTAAAAGTTATGGTGACAAAACAACAGAACGAAAAACAAGCCGTCGATTACAAAGTCATTGAAAAAGAGGATTCGACGTTATTGATTGGCGAAACGAAAGTGGAACAAAAAGGGCAACAAGGCGAAAAAATGGTCAGTTATACAATACGTGAAGAAAACGGAAAACAGCTGGAGCGCGTGGCAGGGGAAGAAGAAGTCCTCAAGGAGCCGCTAGAGGAAATTGTGCTGAAAGGCACCAAAGAACTTCCAACTGTCGGAACCGGAGAATTTGCATGGCCTGCTGAAGGCGGTTATATTTCAAGTGGGCGCGGGCAGCGCTGGGGAAGAATGCATAACGGCATCGACATCGCCCAACCGGATGAATTGACGATTAAATCTGCCGACCATGGCATTGTCAAAGCAGCAGGAGCTGCAGGCACTTTTGGAAACCGTGTAGTAGTCGATCATCAAAACGGCTATGAAACCATTTACGCTCATCTGTCTTCCATTGATGTAAGGGTGGGAGATAAGGTCCCGAAAGGCACCAAGCTTGGGAATATGGGCAGTACAGGGCGTTCAACGGGGCTTCATCTGCATCTGGAAATATCATTGAATGGAGTTACGCAGAATCCGTTAAACTACATCTCTTCATAAAGTTCCAGGCCGCGCCATGAAAATGGCCGGTTTTTTCTTTGGTGCTTACGCCATGCCTGCCTGATCCGATCAGGGGCTTAGCCGCTGATAGGTGCGAAATGCCCTAAACAATGATAAAGTATAGGGTAGTAAAGAATGTGCAACGGCTGTCAAAATAGGGTGTAAGCGGGAAGAAAAAGGGGAGAAAAATGATGAGTAAAACCATTTTGGTTGTAGACGATGAGAAACCGATTGCAGATATTCTGCAGTTTAACTTAAAAAAAGAAGGCTTCAACGTGGTATGTGCTTACGATGGAGATGAAGCGATTAAGATTGCCGGTGAAATTCAGCCGGATCTGATGTTGTTGGATATCATGCTGCCGAACCGTGATGGTATGGAAGTGTGCCGAGAAATCCGTAAGAAATTCGATTTCCCGATTATCATGCTGACGGCGAAAGACTCGGAAATCGACAAAGTTCTCGGCTTGGAATTGGGGGCAGACGATTATGTCACAAAGCCTTTTTCAACCCGTGAATTGATTGCGCGTGTAAAAGCAAACTTGCGCCGCCAAAACATTGCGCCTGCTGAAGAAGAAGGGCAGAATTCAAACGATATTCAGGTCGGTTCATTGACGATTCAGCCGGATGCCTATTTGGTCCTGAAGCGTGATGAAACCATTGAATTGACCCACCGTGAATTCGAGCTGCTCCATTACCTCGGAAAACATATCGGCCAGGTCATGACGCGGGAGCATTTACTGCAGACTGTATGGGGCTATGATTATTTCGGGGACGTTCGGACAGTGGATGTCACAATCCGTCGCTTGCGTGAAAAAATCGAAGACAACCCAAGCCATCCGGCGTGGATCGTGACACGCCGCGGCGTGGGCTATTATTTGCGAAACCCTGAACAGGAGTAGGTCGAGTTAATGTCTAAAGTGAATTTTTTAAAATCGATACATGTGAAGTTTGTATTAATCTATATTCTGTTGATTTTGCTGGCGATGCAGATCATCGGACTTTATTTTGCCCAGCAGCTTGAAGAAACCCTGAAAGGGAACTTTGAAAGCTCCATTAGAGACCGTATGGAAATTATTGAATTCAGTGTCCGGGAAGAAATGATCAAAGAGCGCACAGAGGAAGACCTGACTCTCGAGCAGACATTGCGGACCGTATTATATGGTTTCCAGTCGGACGACATCATTGAAATACGCGTCGTCAATACACGCTACAGCATTCTGGCGTCGTCAGTTATCGAAAACCAGTCATCCGTTGGCCAACGTTCCACGAATGATCTCGTCCGGCGTTCCATCATCGGAGAAACAGAGCTGGAGCAAACGTATGTGGATGAAGAAAGTGAAGAACGCATATGGGTGCGAACGCAGCCGATCATTGCAGCTGGCGGGGAAGTATTGGGAACGTTATACGTCGTGGCGGAAATTGAGAATGTCTATGACCAAATGGACGACATCAACTCTATTTTGGCTGTCGGCACCGCGATTTCTCTTGTGATCACGGCGATTTTGGGGATTCTGGTTGCCCAAACTATTTCACGTCCGATTGCTGATATGCGGAGACAAGCGCAGGCAATGGCTAAAGGGAATTTCTCACGCAAAGTGCGCGTTTACAGCGATGATGAAATCGGGCAGCTTGCCCGTGCCTTCAACCACTTGACGAACCGGCTGCAGGAATCCCAGCAGTCGACTGAAAGTGAACGCCGCAAGCTGGCATCTGTCCTTTCCAATATGACCGATGGCGTTTTGTCGACGGACCGAAGAGGCCGCATTATCCTGATCAACGATCCGGCTCTGCAACTGCTGAATGTTTCACGTGAAACGGTGATTAACCGTCCGGTAACCAGCATATTGGGACTGGAAGAGGAATATACTTTTGAAGATTTGATTGATATGAAAGAGGCACTGACGCTCGATTTCAGTTCATATGAGCAAAGTACTTTACTGCGGACGACGTTTTCAGTCATCCAAAAAGAAACAGGTTTTGTCAATGGGCTGATTGCAGTCCTGCATGACAATACAGAGCAGGAAAAAATCGATATGGAACGCCGTGAATTCGTGGCCAATGTCTCGCATGAATTGCGGACCCCATTGACGACCATGCGCAGTTATTTAGAGGCATTGGCGGATGGGGCTTGGCAAGATCCGAACCTGGCACCAAACTTCCTGAATGTCACGCAAACAGAGACGGAACGGATGATCCGGCTCGTTAATGATCTGCTGAAATTATCGAAAATGGATTCCAGTGACACGGAATTGAGCAAAGAAATGGTTGAGTTCAATGTCTTCTTCAATCGCATCATTGACCGTTTCGAAATGTCGAAATCCCATAAAGTCCGCTTTGAACGGCAGTTGCCGAAAGAACAGTACTTTGTGGAAATCGATCCTGATAAATTGACGCAGGTGATTGATAATATCATTTCCAATGCCTTGAAATATTCGCCGGAAGGCGGAAAAGTCCGTTTTGGCATGACCGTGGAAGAAGGATTCCTGCTGATTCAGATCAGTGATGAAGGAATGGGCATTCCAAAAGAAAATGTGGATCGCATTTTCGACCGCTTTTATCGCGTAGACCGCGCGCGTTCCCGCGAAATGGGGGGAACAGGTTTAGGATTGGCCATTTCAAAAGAGATGATTAACGCTCATGGCGGCGTCATTTGGGCAGAAAGCAAGTATGGAAAAGGAACGACTATTTTCTTTACATTGCCTTTCGAAATGGACGACGATGGAGGTGAGTGGGATTGAAATACGTAGAGCAAATTAAGTCGATAGCATTGTTTTTGCTGATCCTGCTCAGTCTGGCATTGACCTTTACAATCTGGACGTTCACTCCTACCCACGAAACCATCGCGCCTTCAGCCATCGTTGAAGAGCCGATAGCAGAAATCAAGAACACGGAAGAAGTTGTCCGCCCGGTAAAAGTGCTGTTCCATAGCGAAGAGACTGTTACAGGAACTGATGAACAAAGCAGTATCGAGGCAATATTGGACGCGGTGCAGCTTTGGGAGATCCGGGATATAAGGCTCGTTCAGGAAGAAGCGACTCCTGATGCTGTTGAATCCTATATGCACAGTTCCGAGCGAGCGGTCATTTATTATCCAGGTCCGATTCCTTTTCCGGTATTCGATTCGATAACCAATATTGCAGATGTAGCGATTCCCGAATCTTCCTTTAACCGCATTGTCATCGAATGGGAAGCGCCTGCTAATGATCAGCCAGCACTGTATTTTATCAATACGGTATCCGGCAGAATTTATAAAGCGACCGTTCCGCCGGCAGCGTTCAAGCAATTTGAAGAGGAATTTGTTACTAAGGCGGCTGAATACGAAACATACATCACGGATGAAGCAATCGGCTCATTGCCGATTTATGTGCAGGAAGGCGAAGTCGAAAAATCGAGAGTGAATTATTTGCTGGATGAAATATCAACGGCAAGATTTGCCGAATCATTGCTGGACAGTCCAGGACTGGCATTGTCAGCGGATTTCATGACACAGGAATACACAGATGATTCGGGTGCTTTGATGAGGGAAAACTCAAATAACAAAAGCATCAGCTATGTCCAGCCAAAAGCGGAAACTTCAGATCCGGCAATCCCTTCAGATCTGTTGTTCGATTCACTTGGATATGTCAATGAACATGGCGGCTGGACCGATCAGTATTTCTACGAAGGCATGAATTCATTGAAGCAGCAAATTAAGTACCAGCTATATATCGAAGATTTGCCGGTTTTCAGCACAAGCATAGCCACAGGTTTAGAGATTACCTGGGGAGTGGATGCAGGCGAGGAACAAGTGTACAGCTATCTTCGGCCAACCTATCAATTGGAATCTGAAGCAGAAAAAAGAATGATGGTACTGGCTTCCGGAAAAGATGCCCTGAATGCCGTTAAACAGCTGGATACCGATTTGTCTGCTATAACGGATATTAAACCGGGCTATAAATTGACGGAAAGCGAAGAAAATAAGTTGATCACGTTTGAACCGGCTTGGTATTTCGAAACGAATGGTGCCTGGACAGAACTGACGAGTGAACTGACAGGAGGTCGTAAGCTTGGATTGGAATAAAACCAAGACCATCTTTATTATTGTCTTTTCCATTTTGAACGTCTTTTTATATTCCTTGTATTTGGATCGCTATACAGAAGCCGAGAATTTAGAAGAACTTCCCGAATCATCGGTGGATGAAAAATTAAAAGACGACAAAATCACATATTCAAACCTTCCGGAAAATGTTCAGGATATGCCTTATATTCGAGGCGACATTAAAACCTTCACGGCTAAAGAAGCACCAAAAGATAATGTACGTGTCAATATTCAGGACGGCAAGCAGCTCCAAGTAGCTTTTGAAAAGCCAGCTGCTCTGGCAGGAGAACCGGAAAGCGCTGAAGCATTGACTGCTTTCCTTGAAAAGGAAGTCCATAAAGGCACTTCCTACGGATTATGGGAAATTGATAAAGAACAGAACAAAGCGGTCTTTTTCCAAATTTTTAACGATGAAATGCTTTATTTCAGTGAATATGGAAAAGTCACGGTTTACTGGAATGAAGATGGCGATGTTGTCCGCTACGAACAAACCATGTTTACGGATATCATCGAAAATCAGGAATCCAAAAAATTATTGTCAGCCATCACGGCGATCCATACGCTGTACCAAAAAAATGCGCTGGAACCCAACTTGACCATCACAAAGACCGAATTGGGTTATTCCATGCATGTTCAGGTTTCAGAAAGCCGGCAAATGTTTGTGCCGACTTGGCATATTGAAGCGGAACTTTCAGATGGCAGCCGCCAGGATTATTTTGTTAATGCGGTAAAAGATGGCGTCATCGAATTGAATCAACCACAAGAGGCAGTAGAGTAAGGAGATTTTGCTATGCAATTCAGTGTATTAGCCAGCGGCTCAAGCGGCAATGCCACTTATATAGAAAACGAAGGACATTCCTTTTTGGTCGATGCCGGATTGAGCGGCCGCAAGATGGAAGAATTGTTTGCGGCAATCGGCAAGAAAATGAGTGATTTGGACGGCATCCTGGTTACTCATGAACACAGCGACCATATTAAAGGGCTCGGCATCGTGGCACGCAAGCACAAGGTGCCGATTTATGCCAATGCCAAAACCTGGACGGCGATGGATGGATTGGTCGGAGCGATTCCAGTCGAACAGCGATTTCATTTCGATATGGATACCGTAAAGACTTTTGGTTCACTGGACATCGAATCATTTGCAGTGTCGCATGACGCGGCGGATCCGATGTTCTATGTTTTCCATGCAGGCGGACGGAAGCTGTCATTGATCACCGACACAGGTTATGTCAGCGACCGGATGAAAGGCGTTATCCAGGCATCGGATGCCTATGTGTTTGAAAGCAACCACGATGTCGGCATGCTGCAGATGGGCCGTTATCCATGGTCTGTCAAACGCCGCATTCTCAGTGATGTCGGACACGTTTCCAATGAAGATGCCGCAGTGGCAATGAGCGAAGTGCTCGCTGAAAAACCGACACGCATCTATTTGTCGCATTTGAGCAAAGACAACAACATGAAGGATTTGGCGCGCATGAGCGTCGAACAGACCCTGCAGTCAAAAGGCATCATCGTCGGAGAATACGTCAATCTTCTCGACACCGATGCCAACATCCCAACTAAATTAGTCATTGTGTAAGTTTATTGCTGTTGAAACGCCATTTTGTTGGCTATTCAACAGCTTTTTTATTTTCAGAACTTAAACTGGCTGCTCTCCGTTCCGGTGCTCACTTTCGGGCTTACAGGAGGTGGTGCGACAGGACGTCGCGGTACCATCTGCCAAGAGTTCGCGCAACTGCATTCCAAACATCTAAGTATAGAAAACAGGATTTTTAAGAGTTAAACCAAGATGTAAGAATTAACTCTTTACCATTAAGCGAGCTCAGCGATGTAAAAACAGGCGCTTCAACTTGCTTTGTCCGCTTCAACTTTCTAAACTGAAAGTAACTTTAAATTACAGCTTTCAGAAGTCTTAATGAGCAGCTAAGCTGGGTAAACAGGTACTAGATGAAGAAAGGATGAAGGCAATGGGCTATTACAATCAGACACCGAATGGCAGGCAAAAGCCGAGCCGTCTGGGCGCATTTGCTGCCGGATTTGCAGGAGTGGCGGCGGGTGCATTATTGGTATGGTTATTGTTTTATTCGATGCCGGGGTTGATACCGGATAGTGGCAATGAAACACAGATCGTCCAACAGGAAACCGAAGGACGTTCTGAAGCAGTTTCAGTGGATATCACAACAGATGTCACAGAGGCAGTAGAGATTGCGGCGGATACGGTTGTAGGCGTGACGAATCTGCAGGCAGCAGCAGATTTTTGGTCGCAATCACCTGGACAGGAGCAGGCAGTGGGCACGGGGTCAGGCGTCATCTATAAAAATGAGGGCGGCACCGCATATGTAGTGACCAATCATCACGTCATTGACGGTGCGAATGGCATCGAAGTGACGTTATCGGATGGTTCCAAAGTGGAAGCTACGTTGGTCGGCAGCGACATCTGGACGGATTTGGCTGTTCTTGAAATGGATGGAGCTAAAGTACAGGCGGTTGCCCAATTCGGTAATTCAGATGTTTTAAAACAAGGAGAGACCGTCATTGCGATCGGTAATCCCCTAGGGCTGGATTTTTCAGGTTCAGTGACAACAGGTGTGGTCTCGGGAACAGATCGTGCAGTTCCAGTCGATTTGAACGGTGATGGACAAGAGGATTGGCAGGCTGAAGTTCTTCAGACAGATGCCGCCATCAATCCAGGAAACAGCGGCGGTGCTTTAATCAATCTGGCAGGCCAGCTGATTGGGATTAACTCGATGAAAATCGCAACATCTGCCGTGGAAGGCATCGGCTTTTCGATTCCCATCAATTCTGCAATGCCAGTCATCAATTCGATTGAAGAAAATGGAGAAATGATCCGTCCGGCGATGGGCATTACGCTGATGGATTTGGTTCAAGTGCCTCAAGCGCAGCGTCAAGATACGTTAAACCTTCCTGAAGATATCACACAAGGTGTCGTGGTCAATTCAGTAGTGGAAGGATCAGCAGCGGAGAAAGCCGGAATGGAGCAGTTTGACGTCATTGTAGAGATGGACGGCGTAGCCATCACAGACATCATCGAATTGCGCCAACATCTGTATAATGAGAAAAAAATCGGAGATACCATGACAGTAAGCGCATACCGCGCCGGCGAACTGATGGAATTTGAATTGGAACTTGTTGATAACTCAGCTCTATAGGACAGAGAACCTGTGTAGATACTTCTATACAGGTTTTTTTGTTGGATAAATCGTTTGAGTGATTTATAAGTTGAAGCAATAATGCAATATAGTCGATATTCCGCAAAAAAGCTCCGAAGACATTAGCCGAAGCTTGCGAGGAGAATGTCTTTGCGACGTAGTGCGCAGCACGAAGGAGCACGGTTTTAAAAGCTACGCTATGAATAGAGGGATCGTCTTCGCTGTTTTGCTCCATATCTTTAGAGATTTCTCTCAGCGCCGGACTGAGCGGGAGCTTTGTTCATAGTGCCAAAGATTTTATATACCTCTCTCGAATTCTCTATTTTAACTTCTACAATAAACTTTCGTGTAATACTATTTAAATTTGCCCATCTTTAGATGAATGACAAGATATAATTTCCGGGAAATAAGAAAAAGACGTGTGGATAACTTTTTCACTGTTAATTTTTTATTAACAATCCACAGAGGGAGAAAAGCTTCGCTATCCGTAGCTCTTTTCTTCTGTTAGAATGGGTTGTGGATAAAAGAGAATGAAATGTGCATAACTGTGTGGAATATTCGGAAATCGAAAGAGGTGAAAAAAATGGAGATTAACTGCTGTAAAAACCATGTAGAGCATGCATTAGACATGTTCGTAGCAAAGGCTGAAACGTACCCTATTCTTACTGAACTATCTGAAAAAGAAAAGTTATCCACAAAATGTGACTACTGTGAAGAGGGTGCAACGTATCTTGTGGCAAACGCATAATTCGGCACAAGATGTAGAAAAACCTGTGGATATGTGTATAACATCTGTGCTTAACTTGTTTGTAAATTTAATGTGAAGGGGGATAACTTGTGAATATCTCAATTATTAGTGTTGGAAAGCTGAAAGAAAAATATTTGAAGTCGGGCATCGAAGAGTACACAAAACGGCTGGGAAGTTATACAAAAATAAATGAAATAGAAGTGGCAGACGAAAAAGCGCCGGAACAATTGAGCGATGCCGACATGGAAATCGTCAAAAAGAAAGAAGCAGAGCGGATTTTGGCGAAGATTGCACCGGACGCATATGTTATTGCATTAGCAATCGACGGCAAAATGAAGACTTCCGAGCAGCTGGCAAAAGATATCGAATCACTCATGACCTACGGCCGCAGCAAAATCGTCTTTGTCATCGGAGGATCGTTGGGGCTTCATGATGAAGTATTAAAGCGTGCGGATGAAAAACTGTCGTTTTCAAAAATGACCTTTCCACATCAGTTGATGAAATTGATTTTAGTGGAGCAGGTTTATCGGGCTTTTCGGATTATGAAGGGTGAACCGTACCATAAGTAAATGAGGTTTTTAGAAGAATAATCATTAAAAAAATTTTGTTGAACTAACTTGAAGAATTAGAATTAGCAAAGGGAAATTTTTTTAGATGAGTTTCGTTTTCCTTTTATATGTTAGTGGCAATATATATTAAACGAGGTGAATAAATGATTTTATCAATGTTGTTGTATATAATTCTCAGTATATTTGGCGGGACGATTTGGTCTCTTAATAAATTTAAAAAACGAAACGATGAATCTGAAACACAAAATGCAATTGTGTTGTTAATTTTTGTCGAATTATTACCCTTGTTTATTTTGATTTTTATAGTAATAAATAGTGGTTTAAAAGATCATAGGTGGTTAGCACCCACACTTAGTTTGTGGGCATTAATTATATGGTCAATAATTATTATTATATGTATAGGATTTGTCTTAATATTTAAGAAGAATTTGATTAAAAATTATTTAAGTGCATATGGTTTGAACCTATTTAGTTATAGTTTAGTAACCGCAATAATATTATTTTTTATATTTTTAATTATTACTGGATTTTTGTATTCTTTAATAGAAGGATTCGAAATTATAGGATTCGCTAACTTTGTCGGCCTTGCAGGGATAATTACAACTTTGTTAGGTATTTTAGTGACATTACTTCAGTTTTTAAATACTAAATAAAGATAATCCTTTATTTAGTTGTATGAAGGATTGAGCCTAAAGATTATCTAATGAGATACCTTCTAAAAACTACTCATTCTTAATCTATTAGTTTTAACTAATTTATTTATAATAGTCAATTACCATCTTATTCAGGATTTAAATGTCTACTTCAACAATAAACTTAAACTAGTTCTCTTAAAATATCGAAAAATTTATTAATATAGTAGTTTATAGATCGAACTTAAAAAATACCCGTAAGAATATCTGAATTTCTACTAAACTAACAGGAAATAAGTGCAGAAGTTAAATCGTACAAAAATAAATGAAATCTTTGTACTAAGCAAAATTTCAGCTTTACATAAAGCTATGATTTTAGAAAAGGAAGATTTTATGAAAAAACTTATATCAGTTTATAGTAGTAATAAAGTAAATAAGAAAAACATAAAAATGGAAATTTCAGGATTGTCCAGTGCTGTGCAAACTTCTCTGGATGGATTTCCAATGTATTTTGGGCATAACTATCATAAACCTATAGGATGGACTCATTCATTAGGTATTTTTATAGAGCCTAAAATAGTAAGAGCATTAGGTACTGCATATTTGCCAGAAAATGAAGATGAATACAAATTAATCGAAAATAAGATTAGAGAGTATAGTTATAAGAATTTAGATGAACATTTTGAAAAATTTATTCATATATTGGATGAAAGGCTCTCAGATTTTTATTCTGGGAAACAAAAATATAATAATACAGAATGTGTATCAGTTATAGATAAAGAAATAGTAAAGAAAGTTTTCCCGGGAATATTTGAGAAGGAAGATAAAAGCGGGCTGATATCATTAAAAGATTTAAACTCAATTAATCCTGGTGTTTATCAAATTGGTGAATACCTTTTATTCGCTCACTCCTATTTTAGAAGATCTTTATCTAGACTAAATACTTTAAACGAAGAATTTTTACGTCAACTTGAAAATGTAAAACATAATCCGGAATTGGATGTAAAAATATCAATAGATCTTGATTTGATTGGGTTAGCCGAAACTTTTAATAAAAGGCATGAATTCCAGTATTGGAGAGGGCCATTATTCAAAGATGATTTAGGGAATATTTCTGATGGTGTTACAGTGTATAGTGCAAATGATAATCAAAAACTTTTCTCAGGCATTTCTAGAACTGAATTTGGTTGGTATAAACAAGACAATAAAAAAACTTTAGAATGTGAAGAAATTGCAGACGAACCGAGTTATGGCTTAAATAATGAAAGTTACGGGTGTAGGTATATACATTCTATGTTGAATGAAGAAACGCAATTACCCTATCATTTAGATGGAGCAATAAGGCTCTATAGTGAAGAAAGGATGATTGAAAGATTAGATATCGATATCAAAAAAGCTTCTAGAGATACAGTATATACAAAGCTATGGAGAATAGATGGTAATATTAACATTAGTCTTTGGAAAAGCCTTATCGTAGATTATTTTAGAGATAATACATTAATAAGTGAATATTTAGAAGGTAAAACAGAAGATGAAGATATTGTATCTCCATATCTATTTACCACAGAAAAAAATGAAAAGTATATACCTTTGGATGTACAAAAGGAAAAAGGAGTAAGACTATTAGTCTCCTATCATAAATCAGAAGAATTGATTGAAGGTAATTATTTAAAAAACCATGATTTCCTGCTGTGGGAAAATAAACATTATGAAGCTATGGATAATAATGCTTTAACTCTAATCAAAATGTTACAAAAAGAAATACAAATAAATTTTAATGAAGATATCCAGTACATCGATTATAATGATTTAATCACAAATTTACCTCCAATGATTTTTTCAAGTAAAAGTGCAGTTAGGGATGCTTGGTTTACGCGAGCACAAATATATAAGTTATGTAAGGCTTGGAATGAAAAGGGTGACGATAGAATTGTAACTTTTACAATAGGTATAAATTATAAAGATTACTTAGTTTATTACTCTTACCTAGGACATGTTTCTGATATGGTCGTATGGATGAAAAAGGATAAAAACGAATATCCGTTAACTTCTAAAGAAATAAATAAGTGGTCTGAAAAAGTATCTGCTACTCTTAATGAAATTTTTATAAATGAAGAAATATTAGATTTATCAAAAGTAATGGATAAATATGGTGTCTTAACTTTGAATAGAGAAGAATTTGAAGGGGATTTTAAAAAAGTATATGATGACCATGAGAATGCGTTAATGCTAGAGTTAGCAATGCCTAAAGATGAAATCGATATTTTAGAAGCTGATGGGATTACACTTGCTCAACCAGTCTGGATACGAAAATCAACTTGTTCGAATTGTAGAAAAGAATATAGAAGTTGTAGTTGTATAAAAACTATTGAAAAAAACATTTTTGAAATAATAGAAGAAATGGAGTATCTAACTCCTATTTGGACTAATAGAAAAGCTATTCATTAAACCGCACCCTTTAATTCTAAACATAAGGGAAAAAAGAAGGACCATAACTGAACTACACCACCACCATTAGACTGTATCTAATGGTGGTGGTGTAGTTTTTTGTCATGAAATTTATATACGATGAAAAGTTAAAGGTCATACTGCACTATTAACGAATGCTTGAAGATGAAGCAAGCGAGTGATCAAATGGGATACCCGCTTATCAACACAACAAGAATGGATTGCAACTAGGGTATAAAAACTACATACCCGCGTTCAAGTGGGGCATACTGACCTCCGGTATCTTAAAAACCGCGCTGTTTTTCCATCAGATACTCGAAATAATCGATCACTTTCTTACAGAACTAAATGACAACATCGATTACTAAAATCAAAACCGAACTTATGTCTATAGTAGGCTTAAATTTCATGTCTTACTTTTCAAGATTAGTTTATAACAGAGAACTTTCTTTATTTATAAAAATTTAGTTCATCCATCTGTTAATACATTTGTTAAATATAAGGATAAAGAAGTCCAAACAATAAAGTAGAACTAATAAAAATGTGGTAAAATTTACTATGGTTCTTAATGAATTAGATAGATAAATGGAGGAATTTAACTTGTCAAAATTAATACTACAAGAATTAGAATCTCATCTTTGGAAATCAGCTGATATCTTACGAGGTTCAATTGATTCCAGTGACTATAAAAGCTATATCTTTGGATTGTTGTTTATTAAGCGCTTAAGCGACGTATTCACTGAGCACCGAAATGAATTATTAGATACTCATGGATTAGAAATGGGAGAACTTCTTGCAGAGGACCCAGACCAGTATCAGTTTTATGTGCCTCAGGAAGCGCGGTGGCATGAGATTCGAAAGCATGCCGAAGATGTTGGAACTGCTATCAATATCGCTTTTGAATCGTTGGAGAATGAGAACAAGACATTGGAAGGGGTCCTAACTCCAATTGACTTCAATAGGAAAGAAGTCTTGACGGATGAAATTTTGCAAAGGTTATTGCAGCATTTTTCTTTGTTAGATTTATCAAATGCCAATTTATCTGAACCAGATATGTTAGGTCGTGCATACGAGTACTTAATATCGCAATTTGCGGATGATGCTGGCAAAAAAGGCGGCGAATTTTACACGCCATCTAAAGTAGTTGAGTTAATCGTCAAACTTATCAAACCGGAAGAGGGAATGCGTGTATACGATCCAACTTGTGGGTCTGGAGGAATGCTAATTCAATCTGTTGATTACGTGAAGGCAAAAGGTGGTAACCCACAGTCGCTATCTCTCTATGGACAAGAGAAGAACTTAAATACATGGAGTATCGCAAAAATGAATTTGTTGCTTCATGGATTGCCGGATCATGATATTAGAAAAGGGGATACGATCAGGAAACCTCAATTGGTTGAAGACAATGAGATTATGCTGTTTGATCGAGTAATTGCCAATCCTCCGTTTTCATTAAAAGAATGGGGCCGAGACGCTGCAGAAAATGACGTATACGGCCGTTTCCGTTATGGGATTCCCCCAAAAAATGCTGGAGATTATGCATTTGTTCAGCATATGATTGCGTCACTCAAGCATGATGGTGTGGCAGGAGTGGTAATGCCACATGGCGTACTTTTCCGTGGCGGTGCAGAAGGAACAATTCGTCACGGGATTTTGGAATCAGATTTGCTTGAAGCAGTAGTTGGCATGCCTTCAGGATTGTTCTATGGAACAGGCATTCCGGCATGTATCTTAATTTTAAACCGCAATAAGTCGGAAGAACGTAAAGGGAAAGTATTGTTTATTGCCGGGGAAAGTGATTTTCAGGAAGGGAAGAATCAGAACCTTCTACGTCCACAAGATGTCCATAAGGTAGTCAATGCTTTTGATATTTATAAAGATATTGAGAAATATGCTCGAGTTGTTTCCTTAGAAGAAATTAAACTAAATGATTTCAACTTAAATATTACTCGCTATATCGATAAATCAATAGAAGAAGAACAAATGGACTTAAATAATATTTTGCTTGAATTACAGCAACTTGAAGAAGAACAGGCAATTGCTAAAGTAAAAGTTAAAAGTTTTTTACAAGAACTTGGGATCGGTGAAGAATAATGATTCATAACTTAGTTGGAAATAGTGTGGAGTACAAAGAAACTGAATTAGGCTTAATACCATTAAACTGGGAAATTATAGAGCAAGGAAAAGTAGCTCAGTTCTTAAATGGACGAGCATACAAACAGACAGAATTTGTTGAATCAGGAACTCCAATAGTGAGAATTCAAAATTTAACAGGAGGTAGCAACTATGTATTTTCTAATTTAAATTTAGATGAAAATAAATACATTAATAAGAATGATTTAATTTATGCTTGGTCTGCTACATTTGGTCCTTACATTTGGAAAGGGAATAGAAGTATATACCATTATCATATATGGAAAATCAAAGTTGATGAAAAGTATTTAGATAAAATCTTCTTTTTTTATAGATTAGATTACATTTCAAGGGAGATGCATTCCCAAAAGAATGGATCAGCCTTTGCCCATATTACAAAAGGGGGAATGGAGAAACATAAAATTCCGCTTCCTCCATTACAAGAACAACAAAAAATTGCTGAGATCTTGTCTGCTGCTGACGAACAAATTGAAATAACTGATAACCTTATTAAAAAAACAAAAGAGCTAAAAATAAGTTTAATGCAGAGATTATTTACAGAAGGAATTAATTATAAAAAATTTAAAACGACAATTATAGGAGATATACCTTTAGAATGGGAAATTGATAGGCTCGACAACTTAACAACCTTAATTACTGATGGATCACATTTTTCTCCTGCAGAAACAAAAGGTACGAAATATAGAATAGCAACTGTAAAAAATATGCTAATTGATAAATTTAATTTAGCGAACTTAATCTCTATAAATGAAGCTGATTTCAATAATTTAAAGAGAAATAATTGTAGTCCTCAAAAAGGTGATATTTTATTATCCAAAGATGGAACAATTGGAAAGTCTTTTGTCTATAACCAAGAAGAGGACATTGTACTTTTGTCATCTATTGCAATAATAAGACCGGATTTTGAAAAAATTAATCCAAATTTTATATCTCATTTTTTGAAAAATCCCTATACGTTATCAAGAATAATTGGGATGAAGTCTGGATCTGCTATAAAAAGAATAGTTTTAAAAGATATAAAAGGTCTAAATGTTGTTGTTCCTCCTTTAGTGGAGCAAGAAAAAATAGCTGACATGCTCTCATCTGTTGATGACCAAATTGAAATTTATGAGAAACAAAAACAAAAACAACTTGAACTTAAGAAGGCACTCATGCAACAACTATTGACAGGGGAATTACGAGTAACGGTGTAAACTGTTCCTCTTTTCTAAAAGTGCAGGAGGTGGTACAGATGCGCGACCCGTATGAGATGACGGAAGTAGAAGTCCCATTAATTGAACAGCTGCAAAGCTATGGCTATACATATTTGACGGGTACTGAAATTGATGAACGGAAAGAGCGAAGAGCCACGGGGAGTATTATCTTGGAAAAGAGATTGGCACATGCCATCCGAAAGTTGAACCCTTGGCTCAATGAATCTAATCTCGATAAAGTCCTTGGTGAGTTGACGCATATTGCCGAATCGGATGATTTTACCGCCAATCAAGCTATCTACAACAAATTATTCGGACAAGGCATGGCAGCTCAACAAGACTTGGGGACGGGAAAGAAAAGCCAAACCGTAAAGCTATTTGAGTTTGATGACAAGAAGATTAATGAAAATGATTTCTTGGTGGTGAATCAAATTCGATATGAGAATGCGAAAGGCACCATTAAGCCGGACATCGTGCTTTATATCAATGGTCTCCCACTAGTCGTTATTGAATGCAAAAGTCCGAAGCTGAAATGGGACAAGCAATTGCCGGAAGGCGTGAAGCAGTTCAACCGCTACCAGGAAACGCATCCCAAACTGTTTTGGTACAATCAGATGCTCATAGTCACAAGTCGGGACCGGGCACGTATTGGAACCATCGGCGCTCGCCCGCAACATTATGGCCTTTGGAAAGATCCATACCCCTTGACCATGGAGGAAGTAGGAAGTGAACGGCCGCAAGATGTTTTAGTAGCAGCCACCCTTCGAAAAGAAGCAATCCTGGATTTGATTTGGAACTTTATCGTCTACGATGGCAAGGTGAAGAAGCTTGCGCGCTACCAGCAATACCGGGCGGTGAACAAAACGATTGAACGGATGCTGACCGAGCAGAAACCGGAAAATCGTGGAGGCGTGGTCTGGCATACGCAAGGGTCTGGGAAGTCCCTAACTATGGTTTACCTAGCCATGAAGCTAAGACGACTGAAAGAACTGGAAAACCCAATGTTAGTTATAGTGACCGATCGACAAGACTTGGACAATCAAATTACCAAAACTTTCAGCAACTGCAACTTCCCAAATCCAACGCAAGCCAAGTCTGTGGCCGATCTACAACAGCAATTGTCAAAAGGACCGGGGAGTACCGTAATGACCTTGATACAGAAATTCCAAGGGGCTGAAGAGGACGGAACTGGATTTCCGGTGGTCTCAGAAGCAAGCAACATTATCGTCATGACTGATGAATCCCACCGCTCACAGTATAAGGGGCTTGCGCTAAACATGCGAAAAGCTCTACCAAATGCCTCCTTCATTGCCTTTACAGGTACGCCGATTGATCAGAAGAAGCGCTCAACGACAGGGAAATTCGGATCGTACATCGACAAATACACGATTGAACAGGCCGTAAAAGATGGGGCGACGGTTCCAATTATGTACGAATCCCGCCTCCCGCAGGTTCATGTCAAAGGGGAAACACTGGATGAGCTATTCGCACGCGTTTTCCATGAATACGACGAGGATGGGCGAGAGAAGATCAAGCAGAAGTACGTGAATGAAGAGCTCGTGCTCACAGCCCCAGATCGGATGGAACAAATTGCGACAGATATAGTAAAGCACTTTGAAGAGCATATCTTGATAAACGGCTACAAGGCGCAAGTGGTAGCGGTTTCTCGTGCTGCAGCGGTGCAGTACAAGGAATTAATCGATCTGTATGGTGGTGGAAACTTTGAGGCAGCGGTCATCTTCTCAGCCGGGCAAAATGACGTCAAGGAAATGCGCGCGCACCATATTACGAAGCAAGAGGAAAGAGAACTCATCGAGCGATTCAAAAAACCGTTTCATGAAGACAAGCTGGCGATGCTTATTGTCTGTGACAAGCTGCTGACGGGATTTGATGCACCGATTGAGCAAGTCATGTACCTGGATCGACCACTACGAGAACACAACCTGTTGCAGGCCATTGCACGGACCAACCGTACATATGACGAAAACAAGAGCTACGGCCTGATCGTTGACTACTTTGGAGTTTCACGCTTCTTAGATCAAGCACTGGAGATTTTCAGTGCAAGTGACGTAAAAGGGGCGCTACAATCCATCGACTCAGAACTTCCACGCCTGGAACAACGGAGCCGCAGTGTTATGCGATACTTTGACGGACTATCTAAAAAACAGCGAGAAGAAGCGATTCTACGTCTGAAAGATGATGATATTCGGGCTGAATTCGATCAAGCTTACAAACGCTTTGCGGAGAGTATGGACAAGGTGATGCCAAGTCCGAAAGCCGAACCGTTTATCGGCGATTTGAAGCATGCTGGATTGATTCGACAACTGGCAAAGTCACGCTTCTTAATAGATGATGGTTTAGACATAGCTGATTGTGGTGAAAAGGTACGACAACTTGTCCATAAATACTTGATATCCCAAGGGATTGAAGTACGTGATCCAATTCAGCTATTAGATAGTCGATTTAAAGAAGAGGTTGAAAAGAATAATACGCCTGAAGCAAAGGCAGCACAGATTGAACATGCCATCAAGAAAGAAATCAGTATCAAAATTGAGCAAGATGAAGTGTACTACAAGAAGGTTTCGGAACGGTTGAAGGAATTGCTACAGCGATTCGAAGAGCGCCAAATGACAATCGATGAGCTAATCAAAGAGCAGTTACAGATCCGAGAAGAATTGGCACAGAAAGCTACAGGGAAAACAGAGAGTGGCTTGAAAGCCGAGCAAGAACCCTACTACAACAAACTCATAGAAGTATACGAAGGTGTACACGAAGAAGAGGTTCTGAAAGAGTGGGCGATTGAAGTACAACAGTACTTTGATGAACGGGTTACGCAGATTCCAGACTGGAAATCGAAACTGGACTTCAAGCGAAGACTGAATGCAGATTTGAAAATCCTGTTACTGAAAAAGACAAAGAAAATGGATGATGCTAATATGCTAGTGGGCTATTTTGGTGCGCTAGCAGAAGCGCAATACTAGGCAAAAAAAGAAGAGCCGCGGCTCTTCTTTTTTATATATACAACTGATTGCCATTGATACGCAGCCATTCTTTCCGTTCCTCATAATCCGGTATCAGCATCCGTAGTGTTTCCCAGTAAACATATGTGTGGTTCATCTCTTTCAAATGAGCCACTTCATGAGCGAGTACATAATCAACCATTGTCACAGGCGCTAGAAAGATTCGCCAATTCAACAAGATCTTCTGTTGAGGTGTGCAGCTGCCCCAACGCTTCTCCATAGAACGAACAGCAACCCCGCTTGGTGCTCTGCCAAGACGCTGGATAAACCGCTGAATGCGCTTCTCAGCAAAGGACTGCCCCTTCTCTTGAATCCATTGTTTATATAGAGGATAAAGTTGAGCACGCTGTTCATCCACAGATAGTTCTTCCGGAACAGTGGCTTCAAAACGTCCTTTGGAAAAGTGCAGAGAAGCAGATAGAGCACTATTTTTCGTTACTTTTAACCGATAATACCGGCCCAAATAGGGTAACTTCTCTCCAGATCGAAACTGAAGCTCTCCATTGTTCAGCTCAAGTTCCTCATAGTCAGTGAGTTGCTTTAAAATCCAAGGAGCTTTAGTACGTAAGAGAGGCTCGTATACCTCAGGCTTAGTAGCAAAAGGGATAGTCAGAATAACCTCTCCGTCAGCAACGGCTATATTAAGATGCTTTCTTTTACGTGATTCCACAACGCTATAAGTAATTTCTTTATTTCCAAAAGCAAATGAGTTCTTCATGGTAATACACCTGCCTTTTAAGCAATTCTAAGAGTTCTGTTCCCCTAAATGTTCCTACTAATTATATCATCTATAAACAAGTTCTCCTGTGTCATAATAGCTATCTTATAAATCAAATAGTTCCTCACTACAACTTCGAAGCGTTGATTACAAAAAGAGAGAAAATATAAAAAGAAAAAATAAGAGGAAAATCTGAAAATACTTATTGCACATACACACACGTGTGTGTTAATGTGTGTATAAGAACAAAAACAAAAGAGGAGCGATAGAAAATGCTGAATACAAAGGAAATTAGTGAAAAGTTAGGTGTATCAGAAGAAACGGTTCGCAGATGGATACGTACCGGCGAATTGGAGGCTATTCAAGAAGGCAAGAGTTACTATGTTGACGAACAAGTTTTGCAGCGTTTCACGGAAAAAAAGATCGCTACTCCAGGTAACTCGCTCTCAAAAATGAATAACCTCTTAAATCTTGGAGCTGGAATCATGGCTAATCCAAAGGCAAGAGAAATAGCAACAGATCTTCTAAATAAAAATATGGGCAAGTTCCTAAAACCTGCTTCACCAAAGCAAGAGCAAGAACTTACAGTTTCAGATCTTCACGACTATATAGCAGCTTTAAAAAGAAAGAAAAAAAAGCTGGAGTTGGAATATGAAATCAAACTTCTCGAAATTGAAGACGAAATCGCGAATTATGAAAAACTAATAAAAGAAAGACAATAAATGTTTATCAGAGGCTAATTAAATAAAAATACGATATAAACTAATTAATCTAAGAGTACTTTGTTCAGCATTTATTAAAGTGAAACCATAACCCAAGGAGGAATTTATAATGACACTTAACCAACAGGACGATAAGCCAGCCATCTTGAAAGCGGTAGAAATCATCATAGCAAGCCCAGAATCAATTCAAAAGCAGGTTCAGCAAATGGAAGCTAAGTACAATAAAAAATACTCGAAAAAAATGACCGAAGATCAAATCAAAGATAAAGTTGCAGATCATATTATCTCAAATTACTCGTACTACACTGCTTTTGCGGGAGGGACAAGTGCCTTGCCAGGAGTGATTCCGGGAATCGGAACTGCAGTCGCTATGGTTGGGGGGGCTGCATCTGATGCAGCCTTAACCATGAAATGGGAAATTGAAATGGTCATGTCATTGGCTACTGTATATGGCGTAGACATAACGATCGATGAAGAACAAAGGTTATGTTACCTAGTGGCGGCATTTGGAGTAATGAATGAAGCTGCTAAAAAAGGTGTAGCCGGTTTCGGAGCACAGTCTTTGAAAAAAATGGTCCAACAATATTTGAAAGGTCCAACATTGGTAGCGGTTAAGGCCGCATTTAAAAAGGTTGGCGTCACATTTACTAGAAAAGCACTTGAGAAAGGCATTCCCTTCGGTGTAGGCGTAGTGGTAGGCACTAGTTCTAATAAAGTTTTAACTTTATATGTAGGAAAAAAGGCAAAAGACTTCTTCAAAACTAGAGAATTCGAAGTTGACGGAGACGATCCAATACCTGCCTAATATTAAAAAAATCATACCCAAAGCCTTCGATTTAAATCGGAGGCTTTTTTTGTGAAATTATTTAGGAGTAATGATTCTTATAGTTTATTTTGACTTATACTATATATATTCCAAGAAAAGTAAGTTAGGTAGAGGAGGACAAGTATGCTTCAATCAATCATTCATGGGAAGCTCCCATCATCTGTGTGGAATAGCGAAGACGTGGTCACGAGCTCGATCATCGGAGCATTTCAATACCTTTCTGATCCCCTCTATATTGTCCGAGCACTATGCGCCAGTATAGATTTAAAAGAGAAATCGCTCACTTTTCCAAAACCAATCGAATCGGTTCATTATAAATTCTGGCCTTCACTCAAGCAATGTGAGCCAGATGTCGTAATAGTTTTAACCGATGAAGACGAGGGAGTCCATATCGTTGGTGTTGAGGCAAAATACACATCGCCTAAATCCAGTGAAGAAGATGAGACAGTAGACTTTGAGGAGAGAAAAACCTGGCAACGGGATCAGCTTTCTCGAGAACTTGAAGACTTACACGACTCAGATACGTTGAAGAAGCTCTCAATAGAGGGAAAAAATATCGTATCTAGGCAGTTGATCTACTTAACAAACGATACGATAATGCCTGGGGAAGATATGCTACTAGGAATGAAACATTCTAAAGCTAGTAATAACAATGTGTACTGGCTAGCTTGGGCAAGTTTTTACGAAGTTGCATGTTTGGAACCTGAAACAATTCAAGATGAACTCATCCTGTCTCAAATTCAAGAAGTATGTGACCGGAAAAATCTCACCCGATTTCATGGATGGGGAACGTTAGCAGAAATTTTGCCTTTTGAGGGTTTTTATTCTTCAAATGCAGAACTCATGTGGCCTAAGGAAGAACTTGATGCCAATAGCTGGGAATATAACAATAAGGAGACGAGCAAACGATGAGCGATACCGTATTTCAGTCATTCCAAAATGTTAGGAAAGTAGTAGAAAATTCAATCAAGCTTTTGAAAGATGCAGATGCCTTGCTTGCGGAAAAAAATTATACTCCAATTCTGGGCAATGGACTTGCTACTGAATCCAGCAAAAGTATTCTGCAATCAGCAGATAGCTTTTCAACACTCGTTCCCCAGTACATAGCTCGTCCATATGCACTAAAGAGTCAACTGGCAAACGGAACAGTTGATCACCTATATGTAATCAACATTCAGTTCACTCATCCTTCACATCAAAATCTGCAACCAACTATAGCAACGGGTCTTTTCAGCCTAGAAACTCCTACTGATAATATTCGGAATAGATTCAAGCCTTGGTTTATGAAGTATGCTATTTTTGAGGGAGACATAAAGTTTAATCTCAGTAGCCAGGAGGAGTATTCGTGCGAACCTTTTAGCGACTGTAAAGATACTCTTCAATTTCATATTGCTCCATTAACCTCAATTAAAACAAATAGTGATACATCTAAAATGCTTGAAAAAATGTACCAGTTGACTCTATAAAGTCTTATTCATTAACTGCTGTGTATAGTTGTATAGAGATGCTTTAGAGAAATGTATCGATCAGAAAATGATATATATATTATAAAGATGAATCATATAAAAGGGCTTAACCTCCATTGGAGGTTAAGCCCTTTTCAATTTAAGGAGGAGTCTATGATGAGCTTATGTAAAGAAAAGAAACTAGCAACAAGCCAAAAAGAAAGTAGTAAAGATCAGGCCGCTAAGAGATTTAATATCGTATCGGTGAAATTAGTAAAAGAATCAAGCCTGTTGTACAAAGAAAGGTCGGTAAAATCTCCAAAAGACGGTTACAACTTACTCAAGCACTTTTTAGAGGATAAAGATCGAGAGTATTTCATCGTCGCCGCGCTGGACATAAAAAATCAGCCGGTCTCGGTTCACGTGTGCCACGTAGGAAGTCTGAATGCCTGTATCGTCCACCCGAGAGAAGTCATGAAGTCAGCTATCCTATCTAATGCGGCCTCAATTATTGTAGGACACAATCATCCCTCCGGAAATCCGACACCGTCAGATGAAGACTACAAAGTCACGAAAAGATTGAAAGAGGCTGGGGAAATCATTGGGATTGAGTTATTAGATCACATCATCATTGGAACGGATTCGTATCTGTCCTTCAACGAAAAGGGATACCTCTAATGGAGAATCATGAAGATGCGAAACCATTCATTACAAGGGAGATTCAGTGGTTCATGGAGACACTCAAAAAAGAATTCCATATTCGAGTTGAAAGCAAGGAGATCGCGTTGGAAGCAACCGAACTGGGCATGGATGAAGTCGATAACTCCTACATTCCGTCAGAGTTATTTGCAAGTCTACCCGAAACATTTCTTTATGAAATTATGATTGTGGATGATGAGTATTCCAATGAATGGATTGGTGCAATTGCCTTTCATCCGGATACACCGGAGTGGTGCCTCCAACTTATTTTAAAAAATGGCGATCTGCTGATTCGAAAACTGTTGCCCAAAGTTGAATAGATATCACCAAGCAGTAAACAACGAATAATTAAAAAAACTACTACTTTGAAGGAGAGATTATATGCTATTACCCAATCTGTCATTGCAAACTCTGGGAGGAACGCTTTACTGGAATACTATAACCTTTAAAAAGGGGTGGAAGATTCAGCAACACCGGATTTCACAACACTACAGAATTTTAGACCCCATGAATATTCGGCACGCTTGGAGCTATGATGAAAGCATTATCCAAAGAACATTCCATGAAATCACAAGAGAGTACGTTAAAGAAATCGAATAAGAACCAGGTGTGCGCAATGCATAAATGGTTCTATTTCTATTACTAAAAGGATAACTTCATCATTCAGAAATAATCATTCAGCAAAATTCAAGAAGTCAGATGGAGGGCGGGAAAATTTGTTTGAAAATAAAGCAAAGCGGTATATGACCAGGGCTATTGCAGAAGAGCTGAATATGGAAATCGTCTCTATTTTGTGGGAACTAATCGATACAATGGTCGAACAAAACGTAAGTCTAGATTACCTACAAGTATTCGACCTCGTCGAGAGTGATGGGAAGCAAGTGATCATTCATAAGCAAGAAGTTCCGGAAATGCAGGGAAAACACACACGTAAACTTCAAAAGACAAAGGCTTTAATGGCCACAATATGGTGTCTTGATAAAGGGGAATCTCAAGTTATGCTATTTCCGCAAGATTATTAATAAAGAATCAACCACTGTTTATCTTCAATCAATTTTTGAAGTAGGCAGTGGTTGATTATCCTAAACAATCAAGCCTTTCTTTTTTCTAGTTTTATTTTCTTACGCATATAAATAAGTTCTAAAATAATACATCTAAGTAGGGGTAGAATCTACATTGACGTAGATGTAAAACCGATGGGAGGAAATTAAATGCACGGACAAAGACGAAAAAGAAATATAAAATGCTATATGAATATGCATGAGACAGAAAGGTTTCCTTAATTAGGGTATCGGACAGCGAGTACGAGATTTCTTTTTCTGAATCAAGTAAGAAAGGAATAGTGCCTTATCACCCAAATAGTCACATTGCCAACAACAAGTACCGTCTTATATATAGATAACGATGAAACCCAATGGATGCTAGATTGCCAGGTCTATTGATAAGCATCTGCTGTTTGTTTACCTAGCTAATGGAATTGGGCAGCGAGTGTTCACCAAACCAAGCTTCCGACTTCTTTTTTCGTTTTTATAAGCCATAAGGATACCCAAACAATAAAATAATGCGTCTATGTAGCGGTAGAAAACACATCAACGTAGATGTAAAAACGACGTTTGGGGGAACATTCTATGTATAACCAAAGAAGAAGGCGGAATCACCAGTTGGCAGAAGGGTTTCCGCAGAGTTCAGCTTATGGCATCGGTGAAGAGAGCTGGGAAACCGAAGGTGATCTTGAAGAAGGAATTGAAGACCTGGATGTAGATGAGGAGGTTGAACTAGAAGAGGAAGTGGAAGAATCGGAGCAAGAAGAATTCATGCTCGATGGCAAGCCCTTTGTGCCGAAACAGCAAAATCGTAAACTTACCTTCGAGGAATCGCATGTTCGGATCACCACCTACCTGGAGAAGGACTGTCACCTGATTGTTCGGATGCTGCTGAAGCAAGGACAAATCCCGTCCATAACCTTCTTAATCAATGAGAGCGTAAAGGCGTATCTTCTGAATGAGTTTTCTGAAGAATGATATTGAAAAAATCTAAAAAAGGATTAACGTAGCTCTGTTCCCGAATGACTGCACGATGCAGTCATTCGGACTTTTTCATTTTGAGTGAAAGAGTTTACTCGTTCAGAAGTTAATCCCTGATGATGGGAAAAGAAAAATTTTTTACCTATTCTAGCGGGGAGGAATAGCAAGAAAAAATGGATTAGGCAGTCATGCCTGCCTAAAAACCCCAAGAGTGGATAATCCGGTGGATTTTGTTTCATCAAATTCAAAAAACGAGACAGGAGTAGGAGTTGACAACAGATAATCAACGCAGTACGATAGCGTCATAACTAAATCGCATGCAACATCTACTGTTGCAAACTGGCTGCCTCTGCTGGATAGAAGAATTACTCCTTATCCGTGTGCAAGCATACTTCGTCACCATTCAGGAAAGCATCCGTGAAAATTTACACGATGAATGCCTGCTACAGACGCCTTAGCGACAAAGATTTCAAGCAAGTGAGAAGGGCTACTTATACCCATCTCACTGAAATCTTTGTTCCGCTACGGCGTCTTTTTTGTGTTCTCAAAAGCGCAGCAGCGGAAGTTGGTTCCAGGGAGAAAGGAGCGATCGGCACAGCAGTAAACAACCTGATTTCCACGAAGGTCATGAATCAAAGTTGCAAAGAGAGGAATGAAGTAGATGAGACAGACGATTCAACTAACCTCGGAACAAGTCCACAAAAAGTTAGCAGAAAAAAGACGATCAATCACTGTGTATGCAGTCGTTATTCTTATGGAATACCCCCTAACAGCTGAGCTATCAATGAAACAAGCCTTGGATGAATGTGAAACAAGTATCACGTCTTGCTCAGAAGTGCTGATTGGAGAAGGAGCAGTTTGTGCCGTCCTCAACGCACCAGCAATTCTCGGGAATGCGAAAGACCTGGATACCTTAAAAGCAGGCTTTGAAAAAGAGCTGGCAGGTGTTCGGACCCGCGCCGAATTTGCGTACCGGTTCCATACGGGTAAATAAGCCACTGAAAGGAAAGAATATACTTTCAGCCAGGTAAGAGCATGTTCTCAAATCAAGTGAACCACTTACAAGGTGCTTAAAATAATGGGAAAAAAGAAAAGTGATAAAAAGCTATTGACCGAAAACCACTTTACCCCAAAAGAATTGGGGAACACCTTCTTAGAAGCCGGGAGATTGGAGATCCGGCTTCCCGCCTATCACTTGAACCATGAATACATTGAAGATGCCCAGAAAACAATCGCAAAGATCCCGGACTTATTCAGACCCTAAGAAATCTATGATCTTAACGTCCGGATCTATATCAGGTTCATGGCCTGAGTGTAGTGGAAGATCTAGATTATCCAATTCATAAAATATAACAGCTGCAATTGCTGAAATCATCCGTCATAAAAGTAATTGAAAAAATAAAATAACAAAAGGAGTTTTGTAAATTATGGGAAGCCAACAAATTGTATTCAGTGCAAGCACTAATTTTGAGACATTAAACGAAGATTTGAAAATGGTGGGGTTAGTTGAATATACGCTGCCAACCTATTACTTAAGAGATTCGAAAACTATAATGTCTAAAGATCAGCAAAGAAATGGTGAAAAAATGGATATCTTTGACAAAATTGAGTTTCTGAGAAATGAGTTATCACAAGTAGAGATATTTAAGTCAGTAAAGTGCGAAGTTCTATCAAGTACGGTGATTTTTAGATGTTTATTACGAGACGAAATTTCAGATAATACCACCATAAGCTTCAAAGAAATTAATAAACTGAATGAAATCTGCTTCGAGGAATCCTTTGCCATCTTTTGCTATTGGGAATCATTCGATATTGACCAAAAGTTTTATATATCAACCTTTCAGAGGGAAGGTGAAGAATAAACTTCGCTTCTACTAAAAATATAATGTGCAAATACGCCACATATCTATGCCCTACAAAAGTATGGCTCCATAACGATCCTCCACTTAGGGGCATAGGGGGCGTATTAAAGCAAAACCTGAATAAGCAGGAAGAAAGGCAGTGGAAATGATGGTTAATATTAATGGAAACACAACTAATGGCGTGAACTATCTATATAGAAATTCTCAAGAGTCAATTGAATACGCTATGGCGCAGGAGCCTTTCTATAGATGGGTGCTTGAAAATACAAAACCTCTAAACCAAGAACTTATACAAATGACAGCCGTAAACTTGTCCCCATTTAAATCGACAGGTAGAAAATTTATAAAGAAAATAATTGAAAAACACACTTATATAGAAGAAGTATTGGAGAATGCTGTGCCCCAAATGCTACCTAGAGAACCTATAAGCTATTCGAGTATGAAAAACTACGGATACACAGGTCCTATAGAGCCGGGAGATCCTGTAACTTCCACTTTAGAGAGATTAAATGATATTCGCTTTAAAAATCGAGGAATATCATCAAATGCAAAAGGAATTCTTAAATTAAACGCTAATATCTTTGCGAAATACGTACTTACTCGTATATACCTTGTCCGTGAGGGGGCAAGAGGGGCCTATATTTATGAAAAAACTGGACGGTATAAACCTCTGAACGATGAGTTGTTAAAAAAACTTTGCAGGAACATTCTTCATGAAGCAAAAGAAGATATATGGACAGTAAAGTGGGAAAATGAATACTTTACTGCCGTTAAACGTGAGATGCATATTATTGAAAGCCTGAACCCACATCCACAATTCATTAATCTGAGAAATGGAATGCTAGATTTAAATTCCCTCAAATTAAGAAAGCATAGCTCACGATATTATTCTACAATTCAACTAAATATAGAGTATGATCCGGAAGCTAAATGTCCACAATTCAGAGCATTTTTACACGAAATTTTTGAGAAAGATCGAGAATTAATAAAATTAATTCAAGAAGTGATGGGTTATTGTTTCCTACAAGAGATAAAACTTCAGAACGCCTTCATCTTCTTAGGATCGGGTTCCAACGGTAAAAGTGTATTGGCAGATGTCATTCGACATTTAATCGGCCCTGAGAATGTATCCAGTGTTTCATTGAGCGGTTTAAATAGTAAATTTGGAATGCAGGATCTTCCAGGTAAATTAGTTAATATTTCAACTGAGAATGAATTAGATAAAAAGTTTAACACCCAAAATTTTAAGGCCTTGACTGGTGATGATGCCGTGAACGTTGAGAAAAAGTACCAAGATTCATATAACACTAAGCTATTTGCAAAAATAATTATTCTATTAAATAGGATGATTGAATCGAATGACCATTCAGAGGGATATTATCGCAGGTTAGTTATTATTCCTTTCAATAAAAGTTACAGGGCGGTAGGGATAGGGGAAACTCGTATACCGGGAGTTGACTACATGGATAAAAATTTAAAAGAGAAACTACTTCAAGAGTTGGATGGCATCTTGAACTTTGCGTTAATCGGACTGCACCGGCTCATTAAAAATGATTTTAATATGACCCGAAGCAAAGCGAGTGAGAAAGCTTTATACGACTATAAAGTGAAGCAAAATCCAGTCATTGAGTTTTTGTCTCAGAAAGTTGAATGGGATATTAATGCGAAGACAAAGCGATCAGAATTGCGAAGAGTCTTTATGAGATGGGCAACTGCAAATGGGTTTGAGGAGAATGCCCATATCAGTTCTACAAAGTTTTTGGAGTTGTTCGATAAGGCAATGGCCGCGTATAAGCCAAGTACTAAGATAAGCATAAAGAAAATACAAGGTACAATTTATTTAGCGGGTATTCGAGTTAAAGGAGAAATAGCTCAAGAAGATAGTTTGTTAGATGAGGAACCATAAAAATGTAGCGAATCTAGAGATAGGCATTTAGAAAATGGTGGTTAAGAAAGCAAAGTCTAAAAACCCTTGCCACCTTCGCCCCCTAATTTAATTTAAAGTAACAGCGTTCAGGAAATCCGATTTGATTCGATTTACAAAGCAATATTATAAATTTGATCCCAAGGAAATTTAAAAATAAATAAACTATCAAGGAGGAAATTGAATGTCTGATTATTTAGGGGATGAGAGTTATCCATACAAGTTACTAGTGGATATTTTAGCCGAAATGGTTTCTTTATATGTAGTTGCGCCAAATAGTTCGGAAGATGTAGTCGAAGAAAAAAAGGGAGTTGAAGAAATTGAATATTAATTCCATTCAATTTTCTGATGGCAATAATTACAGAATCGAAGCAACCTCTTATAAGAAAGTAGCATTATATGCTCGTGTATCTACAGTAGAACAGGCAGAAGAGGGTTATAGTATCGATGAACAGATACGTGTGTTACGAGAAATGTGCAAGCGAGAAGGATATGAGATTTATCAAGAATATGTAGACAGGGGTATAAGTGGTAAAAACATAAAAGGCCGCCCTGCCTTAATAGAACTGCTCAACGATGCAAATGAGAAAAAATTCGATTTGGTTTTGGTATGGAAGATGAACCGCTTCTCGCGAAAAAGTTTAGATCTTTTAACGATTGTCGATATGTTAAAAAACAAGAATATTGGCTTTCGATCGTACACTGAGCGATATGAAACTGAAAGTCCATCAGGGAAGTTGCAATTTCAGATGATGGCTGCCATTGCAGAATTCGAGCGAGCTAACATTGCCGAAAACGTGAAAATGGGTATGTTGGCTAGGGCTAGAGAAGGCTCATGGAATGGCGGACATGTACTGGGCTATGACGTGGTTTCGACTGGGACGGACAACCGTAAACGAAAAATCTCAAAGTTAGTGATTAACGAAGAAGAGGCACAAATCGTTCGAAAAATATTCGAACTGTATACAGAAGGTCATGGCTACAAGTCGATAGCGGGCCAACTGAACCGAGAAGGCAGAAAAACCAAAAGAAAGAAAAGCTTCTCGATAAACAGTGTGAAGCAAATTTTGGATAACCCCTTGTATATGGGGGTTATCCGGTACAATGTACGACAAGATTGGAACGAAAAGAGGCGGAATAACATTAACCCGGATCCTGTGATGAAAAAAGGAACCCATGAACCACTCATCACTCAAGAAATATGGGAGAAAACGGTTGTTATTCGAAAGAGTAGAGGTGGAAAGCCCAACCGAATCCATAGTGGTGAATTTCCATTGACAGGAATTCTCCGATGTCCAATGTGTGGATCCGGCATGGTACTCAGTCGAACCACCAATACTAGAAAAGATGGAACAAAAAGGGTTCTTGAATACTATGCATGCGGCGCTTGGAAGAATAAAGGAACTACAGTCTGTCGGTCAAATGGCATCCGAACAGATTACGCAGACAAGTACGTACTGGAGAAAATAGCCACAGTAGCAAACAACGATATTCTCATCAAAAAAATAATGGACACCATTAACACCAAGCAAACCACCAATACGGCACCACTTGAAAAAGAATACAAGTCTATCAAAAGTTCATTAGATTCAATTGAAACGAAAAAAGATAAGATGCTAGGACTATATGAAGAGGGAATTCTTCAGAAGTTGGAGCTTACTAATCGGTTAGCTCATTTTAATAAAGAAAAAGAAGACTTAGAAAACCGCCTCGCTTCTGTAGAGCAGCAATTGGACCAGGGTGTAGCGAAAGGAATCAGCTTTGATATTGTAAAGAAGGTCATGAAGGAATTCGTAGAGGCTTACAAGCAATCGCTCACATATGAACAGCGAAAGCGCCTTCTGCACCTATTGATTGATAAAATAACTATTTCGGAAACCAGAAAGATCGACACCATTCAAATAATACTAAATAAAGAAGTGGTAAAGCATTTTACTACTCAAGGCCGGGAGAACTCATTAACAGACGAGTTCTCCCGGCCTTTTTCTGTTTGCATTCAACTCTAAGTAGGAGGCGAACATAAAAATGAGCTTACATTATTTTCTAAAAGTGGTATAAATTTCAGAATCTTGTGTTAATATTTTTATAGGTATTAAACACCGGTTCTAAATGCTTACCATCAAGAGAGAAAAGTAGTTGCATTTGTATCACGAAAATAAAATATGATAGGGGAAGTGTCCATGACGACGAACAAAATATTTGAATATGAGGAAAATGTAACAAAGTTTCAGTTTGTTAAAGATAAACACATAGGCGACTTAACGCTAAACAAAATAACGACCAACATCAAGGTGAATCCTCAATCCATCCACATTGAAAAGCAAAGTCGATACTTGGGATGGATTAAGATCGCAAGCACTGTTCAGACGCTGCCTATCGGAAACATCGTCGGAGTGAAAATTAGAAAAATATTGAACCCTTCAGATTGTGTATTCGGCTCAATCATGATTGTATTGGGTTTTGGATCACCAATATTTTGGATAGTTGCTGCTTTCTTCTTCTGGGTGAGTATAAGTAATAAAATAATTATCACGACTAACCTTCAGACAAAGATCAAAATCCCTGTCGATTCGACACGAGATGCACAAGCCTTTGTTGCTGAATTAAACGGCATTCCAACCACTAAAGGAGAGAAGCTGTATGTCTAATCAAAAGAGCCAGTATAGAAAAGTCTTAGGGTCAGTCCTTATCAGTTTCGCACTACTCCTGACAGGATGCGGGGAATTAAAAGAAACGACTGATAAAGCAGTGGATAATGTTGAAGATGTTGTCCAGAGCGTTGCGACATCTGCCGATCCCAAAGTTCAAATAGTGAAAGAAAGTTATCCAGAAGCATACCCCCATATAACAATTGGCGAAGCATTTGATTTATACTTCTCATCACCAAAGTGGAAGTATTTCACGGCAGAGGAAGAACATGAAGTAGTAGAGTTTACAGGATATTTCCTCTATGAAGAAGTGGAAGCAAAAGCGACAATCCAATTTCTACTCCAAGAAGATGAGAGTTTTGAAGTGGGCGCTGTGTCTTATAATGACCTTCCACAAAACGAACTAGCTACTGATGCTCTACTACTGTCTATTTTTGAAGAAGCAGCACTACAGGTCACCGAAGTAACATCCGGAGAATCAGAAGAAGCAGAAAGTCCAGAGGTGGAAACCAATCAGGTATTAGGCCAGGTAGATATGCCGATCCAATTAGGAGAGAGTTTAAGCGACCTTACTAGTTATTATGGAGATCCAACCTATGACGATTATTTCATGGGTGGACGCTTAGTCGTTTTTGAAGAGAAAGATGGCTACTTCTTAAGTGACGCAGAGACAGTAACAGGCTATATGATCAGTAACCCATACATTAGTATTTTTGAAGCATATATAGGCATGAATTTGGCAGAGGTCACCTCCGTACTCTCCGAGCCAGCAGAATCATTTTTCGATGATACTGAAACGCAGAGCTACGTCAACGTTTACTACATCGACAATTACAAAATCAATTTCTATTCAGATACGGAATCGGGTCCGACAACCTCTGCAATTATCATAGACAATAACCAGCTTGCGACGAATGTAACTGCAGAGCAGAGTTCGTCGAATCCATATGAATGGACTCCGGGGTTCCAAAGTCACTTTGAAACTGAAATTCTGGATAGAGGTTATATTGACTCTGTTGATTCAATCCGATATGAAGAAGCGTATGTGGATAACGGAGAGGGCCATTTGACTGTTTATGCAGAGTTAGATGGAACCGAGTATGCAATCGTCACAGTAAATGTAAAAACAGGAGACTTCTCCGGAAATTAATATCAGTCATATTAGTTATTAAGCTTAAGAGGCTAATAAACGTTATACCCAAATTCTGAGTGAAATATAACTAAATCAGCTGAAATTATAATAATAAGTAAAGAAGGGAAATTTACTGTGATTAATTTCCCTTCTTTTAATTCTCTTCTATATAAGTGGTGTGGCTCCGATGTATTTAACACAAAAGTAACTATAACCCTCTTTTTATTACTCTCCGGTGTATCTGTTTCTAGTAATAGAGTAATGATAGATTTCAATATCTGGTTCTATAAATCCTCGTCTTTGAGCCCCTTTTAGTGTATGAAACATATTTTCTCGGCCCGCACCATTATCAGTATGGATATAAATTTTATTAGCGCGGTAACCTTCTTGACAAAAAATTTTAACAAGGTCATAGCCTGTGGGAAGAAGATTCCCCTCAGAGTCTTCTCCTAAATCATGGTCTAGAGACAGGATATTAACAGTATAATTCTCTAGGTAATGTATGGCTTCCTCTATATTTCTCGCCACTGTAAAGCCTTCTGGACAGTCTCTTAAGTCATCAACATACAGATTGATTTCATTGGACATGTATAGCACCCCTATTCCTCTATTTTTATATCACCAGCAAAGCACTTATCTATTATTATAGGGAACATTTGTTCTGTTTGGTAGCTTATTATAATATAAATAAAAAACGACTCGAGGATCTTAGTCCAAAGAGTCATTTTATTAATCCAATTTAATATTTGTAGACTTATCTAAAGCTTACATTGTTTGTATACTTTCTTCGGGAATTCCTAGTTTTTAATAAGTAACTATTGCGAACAAGACTATGTAACTCATCTGAAGGATAACTTTTTATAACCTGAATTATGTATTGCTGGTTAACTAAGGATCTATTTTCATTTGCTAAATGGATATTTAACTCTGCTAAAGTCTTTGAAATGCTGTTTGTATAAGCATATAGCTGAATAATTCTTTTCTCTAAAGTGGTTACTTGATAATTTTCTACAAGGGATACATATCTTTGAAGCTCTAAGAGGTCTTTTTTCGTGTCCTCCAGATTTTTTAGTCTCTTCATAAGTAGCCTCCTGTAATATTTTTCTAGTTATTTCTAATATAATCTACTAAACTAGAATAGTAAATAAGTATCAAAAACTGGTGAATTACTCCTATGTGTAGGAAAGGTGGAGAAATATATGAACTACTTTGTAGTCTTTCAAAATAAAACTTTCGAAGAAGAAAAAGAAGGCGCATATCTATGGGCACCCCAAAAGAATAATCAAGGGCGTACAATTTTTCATTGGGAAAACATGAGGAAAATAAAAAGAGGGGATATCATTTTTAGTATGTTTCGACAGCATCTATCTTCTGTAAATATTGCAACAGATGAAGCAGTGGAAGCTGCGAATCCCTTTCCTAACTACGAAAATGTTTGGGATCGAACAGGTTGGTTGGTGAAAGCCAGCTATAACGTATTATCCAATCCAGTACCCATTAGAGAATACAAAGAAAACATACTTGCCTTATGTCCACCTATGTATTCTCCATTCACTCGCACAGGTGGTGGAGCCCAAGGGTACTTATTTGAAGTGGATGAAGCCTTAGGTGAGTACTTCCTAAGCTTAGCAAATGAAACTAATGATCTTTCCATTAATGGACTTAGTGAAGAAGAGACTGAGGAGATCCATGAAATTGATGAGTTGATGGATCAGACAAGTGATCAAACTGAAAGAGAAATAATTGTGAATGCGAGAATTGGGCAGGGGTTATTTAAGAAAAAGTTACTTAATAGGTCCAGGGAATGTGAAATTTGCGGGTTAGATATCTCTTCGTTATTAATCGCAAGTCATTGTAAACCATGGAGTGAATCAGATAATTTTGAACGCCTCGATGTGAATAATGGACTGTTGCTCTGTGCAAATCATGATGGAGTTTTTGATAAAGGATTAATTAGTTTTGACTCGGACGGACAGATCGTAATATCTTCCAAAGTAGAGACGAAAAATTACCACCTTCTTAACTTAAATCAGCAAATAAAAATAAATATTAACCCTGCTCAGAAGACTTATTTGGAGTGGCATCGGACAAATAAATTACAGTGAAAATATCGAAGGACAGGAGATAATCTGTGGAGATACTAATAGTTCTTATAATACTCATCATTGGATACGGAGTTTTTAGGCAATACCAGATAAACAAAGTTAAAAAGCAAAAAGTAGCAGATGAACTAAAATTACAAGTTCCAATTGCCCTTGAATTCCTGCGAGAAATTGAACAACTAAAAGAGGAATACTTTACAAACACTTCTCGCGAAGAGATCTTGCAGAAGTACTCGGAATTCCATGCAACCTGTCTGAAAGAAACTAAAGATAAAGTCATTGAAAAGTTCATAAGTACTTATGCGAATTTGGATAGTTTAGTTAAGACATGGAATGCAGAGTTTGTTCAACGTGAGCTGAATGTTAACGAAACATTCCTATCCAATATCGATGGGAAATCACTTGATCAGCAACAACGAGAGGCCGTCGTTACGGATGAAGTGAATAATTTGGTCTTAGCTGGTGCTGGGAGTGGGAAGACCTTAACTATTGCTGCCAAAGTAAAGTATCTGGTCGAAAGAAAAAAGGTTAATCCCAATGAAATTCTCTTACTGACATTTACCAAGAAAGCTGCTGTAGAAATGGAAGAGAGAATTGTCACGAAGATGAAGATTCCAGTGGAATCCATGACATTCCACAAACTAGGTCTCCGCATAATCAAACAAGGGCGAGAAAATGCTCCTGAAATAAGTGATCAGCTTCGAGAAAGCATACTCGATTACTTCGAAAGAGAGATTCTTACGAATCCGGGCTTGATGGGGAAAGTGGTTCATTTCTTCAGTTACTACATTAACGTTCCAAAAGACTATGAGGAGTTTGATAGCTTAGGAGACATGTACACGCATTACAAAACAGCCAACCTGGAGACGATCAAGTCAAAGGTGGAGAAGGACACTAGCAACCTCAAAAACCAGCGATATACGATTGCTGGAGAAGAAGTGAGGAGTATCGAAGAAGTAGTCATTGCCAACTTTCTCTATTTGAATGGGGTTGCATACGAATATGAGAGGGACTATCCCTTCCCTAATCCCGATCCGTATCGAAAAAAATACCAGCCCGATTTTTACTTGCCTGAATATGACCTGTACTTAGAGCATTTTGGCATCACAGAAAATAATAAAGCTCCTTGGTTATCCCGTATAGAAGAGAAAAAATATCTCGAAGGCATGAAGTGGAAGCGAGAATTTCATGCACAAAACAACACGAAGTTACTAGAGACCTACTCGTACTTTAACAAGAACGGATTGCTGCAAAAAAAGTTAGAAGCAATATTAAAGCAGCAAGGTGTGAAGTTTCAAACACGAAATTTAGAAGAAATTTATAAGCGAATATATCTTACGCAAAAGTCCAAGGATCGAGACTTTGGAGAGATTATAAAGTTGATTAATACATTTATTGGACTATTCAAATCCATCAATTTTAAGCAGGATGAGTTTCAGAAGATCAGGGATGAGATAAAAACCAGAGAGAAAAATACGTTTTTAAAAGAACGAAATCTCTTATTACTGTCGATCATCGAACCGATTTATAGCCATTACCAAAAGACCTTGACTGATGCAAACGCAATTGATTTCTCAGATATGATTAATGAGGCGAAAGAATATATCGAGAATAATCAAGTTCAGCCGACAAGTTACAAGTACATCATTGTAGACGAGTACCAAGACATTTCATTTGCCCGCTATAAATTGGTGAAGGCTTTGCGAGATCAAACCAACGCTAAAATTATCTGCGTAGGAGATGACTGGCAATCCATCTATCGCTTTGCAGGAAGTGATATTCAACTCTTTATTGATTTCCAAAAGTTTTTCGGATTCGCTCGGTTATTAAAAATCGAAAAAACTTATCGCAATTCCCAAGAGTTAATTAATATTGCCGGAAAATTTGTGATGAAGAACAAAAACCAGTTTACGAAGAAACTGGAGTCTCCATTGAACTTGAAAAACCCAATTTCGATGTATGGGTATGATAGGGATTTCCACCTGGCACTAAAACGTGCTTTAGACGATATCGTAGCTAAATATGGTCCCAAGTCGAGTGTTATGGTGCTAGGCAGAAATAATTTTGATCTAGAAAAAGTGAAGGAAGATCCACAAAAATCATTTGTGGTAACACAGAATGAAGAAAAGACCCTAATAAGATACAGAGATGAACCGGCATTAAAGATTGAATTTTTAACTGTTCATCGATCGAAAGGGCTTGAAGCAGATAATGTGATCCTAATTAATTTGGAAAATAAAGCTGCTGGGTTCCCGAATAAAATATCAGATGATAATATCCTGCATTATGTGCTTACCAATTCAGATGATTTTATGTACGCAGAAGAACGAAGATTGTTTTATGTAGCCCTTACTCGGACCAAGAACCAGACCTATTTGATTGCTCCTCAAAAAAACAAGTCTATTTTTATCGAGGAACTGATGAAAGAGCAACGAGTTCCCTTCGAAGTAGTGACCGAAGAAGCGACGATCGAAAATCATCCAAACTGCCCACACTGTCAAACAGGAATCATGGTTATTAGAGAAAATGCAGCAACTAAGCAACTGTTTTTGGGCTGCACTAATTATCCGGTCTGTCGGCAGTCCTTTAAGGATCTTTCTTTAATTACTGACCAAGTGATTTGCCCGAGTTGCAAGGGTTACATGCAAAGAAGAAAGGGTCGATATGGAAGCTTTTATGGCTGCCGTAACTTCCCGCATTGCAATAGCACAATGAAAATTGAGCAGACTACTACCAAATACAAAGCGTATTCTTAATGCAAGGAAAACTATATTGATTAGATTAGTGGTTTAGATGGGTTAAAAGAAATAAAATAGCTCACACATTAAAGAGGCTAAGCACTGGTAAATTCTATATGAGGGGCTAAAGAAAATGACTATTTCAGAATTGGCAGAACGCTTAAAGGATATGTATGACAATGCTAAAGAGAAAGAAACTGTGCTAAACATTCACTTATTCGGAATTAAGTATGGTCACCATATTATAAGAAATAAATATAGTATTAAAGAAATTGTGAGAATTGCCGGAATTAACGCTTCTTACTTCTCAGAAATAAATAAAGCAGTCAATCTTTCTAAATACGTAGAGTTGAAAAAATAATGATATAAAAAAGGTAATTTGAATCAAGGAAGGTGGGAAGGCCGGTCAATGAGTCAATTTAAAGCTTTTGGAACGTTTTATAGAATTAACAATCACCTATGTAGAAAATCAGCTTATCTACAATTCGGTCAATCTAGTCGATCGATAGGGTCGACTGTAATGTTGAATCCGGGAGAAGCAAGGTTTATGGACAATGCGCTTGAGATTGATAGCCGAGAGATATCAGGTGAATTAATAGCTGATCCAACAATGATACGTTTAGCTGAAATTTTACAACAAACTGGAAAAAATCCTTTAAATGGACGCTTTCACATTTATAATCTTTTTTATTTACAAAATACGTCTTCTAAAGACGCAGTGAAACGAAAGGAATGGTTGCAAGAAGCCTATATCAACAGTTTAGAAATTATAACTCAATTTCGAGAAGAACAGCATCCCTGGGTATTACTTGCCTGGAGCACTGAGAAAGAGGCTGAACTACAGAAATTAAAAATTCCATGGCTTTTAACTATTCGAGAAACTAACATTAAGGTATTTGGTATAAAGGCTAAAGGGAAGCATATGTTTTATCATCCATACCCAAGAATTCCCTCTCATAGGGAAAGGTACTTAGAAAGAATTATTCAGCAACTAAAAAACTGCGAAAATATTATTATCTAAAATTCTATCCCCCTATATTATAAAAATTATGAAAGAATGGTGAATACTTTGGAAAAGAAACTTACCCCTAGTTTAAAATTATTTAAAGAAGAATTTGATTTTCTTCATAAAAAAATTGGTGAATTAGAATGGGAAATTGCTACCTTATACCACGGACGAAAAGCTGTTATTAGATCGGAAATTGAGATATTAGAAGATCGACTACAAAATTATAGAGAGAATATGGGAATGTTAGTAGAGAAGATCAAATATGAGATAACAGTAGCTAATAGATCCGAATAGCTTCAAAATTTTAATATGTAGTGGCATTATTGTGTAAAGTTCTTATATTATGATATGTAATATCAATCACTTCAAAACGAGTTTAGGAACATTATACTTAAACAATAGGGTGATTTTACAAAAACATAATAAAGGCTATTCCCTAAGAAACTGGAAATTGCCTTTATTATGTTTAAATATTCCTTAATGTTGTAAATTGATTTTCCTGACAGTCTTCTAAAGTAAACTCACAAATAATTTTGATCTTCTGCTCTCCTAATCTGAAAAATTGTGATTAAATTATACCAGCCGTTTTAAGAAATTTTATTTCCTTATCGTATGAATTACATGTATAGGGAATTTCGAATAAAGGTATGTTGTGTGTCTTGGCATAAAAACGTTTCAATTCGTCATTCTTTACTTGAGACTCAAATTGGGAAGCACCGCCGAACTCAGCTACAGGCTTATAATGTTGTTCACCCTGACACTCAATTAGACATTTAATACTCTTATCTGACCCGAGAACAGCAAAATCATAACGCAACAATTGTTTTTGTCCTACACCAAACAAGTCTGGAAACACAACTTCAACTTTATATTTTATATTATGCTCTCTCAATATTTTTATAGTACGCCATTGAAACGATGAAATGTTATGACAGTCACAAAAAGCATTACAATAATATCCGTCTGATGCTCTAGAACCGTATTTATCAATTTTTATCTCGAAATCTGATGATTTAAATTCATAGTCTTTACCACACATATAACATCGACATTTATATAACTTATATACAATAAATTTGCCGCTTCCCTTTTTTCGTTTGTCATGTGTAATAGGTTTTCCCTCATAATTTTCATTAATACAATCTAATATCTCTAATGATTCGTGTATGGTATTGGAATAATCAATATGATAGCTTTCGTCTTTTACTCTGGGATATGAAGCCAATCTCTTATTAATACGCTCGTGTTTTAACCCGCAATTTTTTTGTTCTCCTATCTCTCCGAGTCCTTCGCAATCTCTCCATCTCTTGAAAAATAAACCCTTTTCATTTAAATAAACTATTCTTCCACATTTACACTGACATTTGTATTTCTTTTGAGACATACAATCTTGTATCCATTTATCAAAAGTATCTACAGATTCAAAATTATTGTCAGGAATTTTTTCCCCATTGATAAACTTTTGTTTATCTAGTTCCAATCGTTCAATTCTTATTTTAGAAAATTTTTCGTAATATTCTTCACTTCCGCCGATTATAGTAAAGCATCCATGTTTTGTTCCAATAGGCAATACCACATCCATATATTTCCACCCTCCGAGTTCTTACTAATTTATCTGTCTAATCGCTTGTATAATATCATATGTGTGTATGGAGTAACACATACTCTAATAGATGCTTTGATTCAAAAAGCAATATGAATTGTTCATCCAGACTTATTTGAATCATTGATTGAAAACAACCAAAGCAAAGTAGTAGTATATCTATCTATTGGCTAAAATTTGGAGAAACTGAAGAGGGTCGAGTACCAACGAATGAGATTATACAAAAAAGAAGGGTAAGCGAAAAAGAGTCCTGAAAACCTCATTTAGATACAGTACGGAGAACCTTACCATGAGTAAATGAGGTTTATCCTATAAATAAAGTCTAACTTATACATGAATTGTCCAAATGCTAAAGACAATCCAGTTATGGAAACTATCCAAGAGAAACAGATTTTATCAGTTGGATATGCTGAATATTGATTTAAATTCTGTTATTTTAGTGGAATATCCTTGGTAAGGCCACCGCGCTTATTAGGGTAACCCACTCAATGAAGCAATTGGACCGATTTACTTTTTTTTTCAAAAACTTATAATGATAAAGGATAGATTTTTATTTGAGATTTTCTCTTAAGGCGTTTTTTATATACGGGGTTAAGAGAAAGCTTGAAGCATAGAAGGCGGGACTGAAATTAATGAAAAAAATTGGATTTGATTCGGAGAAATATTTGCAAGAACAATCAGCCTACATCCTAGAACGGGTGCAGCAGTACGATAAACTTTACTTGGAATTTGGCGGAAAATTGATCGGGGACAAACATGCCAAGCGTGTCTTGCCTGGATTCGATGAAGATGCCAAAATCAAACTATTGCATACACTGAAAGAAAAGGCGGAAATCATCATCTGTGTCTACGCTGGAGACATCGAACGAAACAAAGTCCGTGAAGATTACGGCATCACTTATGACCAAGATGTCTTGCGCTTAATTGATGAATATCGGGCATATGGCATTTCTGTCAACAGTGTCTTGATCACGCGTTATCAAGGGCAGCCAACAGTCAAAGTATTTATGACAAAGCTTGAGAGAAGCGGCATTAGCGTCTGTATTCACCGCGAAATCGATGGTTATCCGACAAACGTGGACGCGGTCCTTGGGGAAGAAGGATTTGCGACAAATCCTTATATTGAAACGACAAAGCCGATCGTGGTCGTAACGGGCCCTGGCCCGGGCAGCGGAAAGCTTGCCACCTGCCTTAACCAAATGTACCATGAAAATAAATTGGGAAATGAAACCGGCTATGCCAAGTTTGAGACGTTTCCAGTTTGGAACTTGCCGTTAAAGCATCCGGTAAACATCGCTTATGAAGCGGCTACCGTCGATTTAAAAGACGTAAATATGATTGATAATTATCATTATGAAGCATACGGCAAAGTTGCGATCAATTACAATCGTGATATTGAGACGTTTCCTGTCATCAAACGGATTATTGAAAGGATTACCGGCAAAGAGTCTGTTTACAGCTCACCGACTGATATGGGGGTTAATCGTCTGAAATCGGGTATCACCGACGATATGGTCGTGCAGGAAGCTGCCAAGCAGGAAATCATTCGGCGCAGTTTCATCGTAGAGAACGACTATAAAAAAGGGCTTGCTGATGAAGACAGTGTGCGCCACATGCAAGTGATTCTGGAAGAGACCGGTTTAAAGAAAGAGGATCGGGTACCTGTATTGCCGGCCCGTAATTATGCGAAAGCAATCCAAGCGCAAATTGACAGCACGAATTTGCAAGCCGTAATTGCGATAGAACTGCCGAATGGCGAGATAATCACCGGTCGAACGACCACTTTGATGGATGCTTCGGCAGCCGCCATTCTAAATGGGTTAAAGAAATTGACCAATATTTCCGATGAAATTAATTTGTTGTCGCCGATGATTTTACAAACGATTCAACGTTTGAAAACCGATGACTTGAATAGCCGCGTCCCGACATTAAGCGCCAATGAAGTGCTCATTGCACTGGCAATCAGTGCGGTCACCAATCCTACTTCTGAGCTGGCTTATAAGCAATTGCCAAATTTAAAAGACAGCCAAGCTCATTCCACGGTTATATTGAATAGAGAAAACGAACAAACCTTTAAGAAGCTGGGAATTGACATCACCAATGATCCGGTGTATCCAACTGAGAACCTATATTACAATTAGATTTTAGTAAACACCTGCCTTTTTCTTCTTACCTAGAAGTCTGAGACAGGTGTTTTTCATTTATAGAGTTTATTAAAAAGTTTATTCTTCTTTTAATGAGAAGACTGCATCTTTTTGCTTTTATAAAGGCTGACTGGTCTCGTTTACTTACCGATAACTTTTAAATATTACTGATAATAAGATTTCCTGTCGTTGCATCTATTCCAACTATCTGTTGTCTTGTTTCAAGTTGCCCCAATTTATATTCTAATACTTCATTGTGTTCATTTTCATTGTACTTTCTAGACCATTGTAAAAAGGCTTCGACTTTTTGTAAGACGGTCTTAACGTCCTCGAATGGTTGAATAGTTGAAGTTTCATAGGATTGAAGTTCGTCTACGTCAATCTTCGGAGACCATAATATATCGATAAATCCAGTTGTTTTGTTTACACCGACGTAAAAACGCTCACCTTCTATTTGTAAATCTTGAGCTAGGTATAGTGGGAAAGTGAAAAATGCACAATTTACTCCATTGAAAGATGGTTTCTCGATTTGTACTTGCAGATAAGGAATGTACTCTTCAAAATACGTTGCAATAAATGTACAGGCAATATCACGGCAAGCTTCAAATGAAAGGTCAAGCTCTCCTGTACGCTCTTTAAACCACATGAATTCTTTTAGCTTCCCGGAATACTTATCAATTTTTGCTTTTACTGTATCTTCCATACGTTCGAGAAGGAAGCTTTCCATTGTTTTATCTTTCGGCGCTTGCCAATCTTTTTTCCGCCACACGAAGACGAGTGTATTTTCATCTAGTTCCACTTGCCGCAGCTTGACCATCTCCGCCGACACGCCGATTACTTCTTCGATCGTCGTCCGTTTTTCAACTGCCTCTGTGTTTGGAAAGGGGATGAACGTCTCAGGTGCTTCCGGTTCATGCTCAAATGCAGACTGTCCGTTTATGGCATTAAAGGAATGGTAGACAATCGGACTTTCATAGACTGGGTACAGGCCCGGCGTTGGAACGGAATAAATGTCGCTTGATAAATATTTCATCGATAATTTCCATGGAGCTTTATATAGTTGTCGTAAAATAGCCCCTTCACCAGCAAGCTGCGATGGAAATGCCGGTGGTGTTTTCGTATACTCATTATACTTAAAGCCAATAATTTCACCGGATTTGGAAACGGTTATTTTTGTAGTATAGCTCGCAAGAGGATAGCCTCCTACATATTGATCAAAATAAAATATTGTTTCGTCCTCTTTTTGAATAACATTTGATAACGTTAAATAATCGAGTGCTTCAGCGTATTGCGAAATTAGAAATTGTTCTGCACTAGCTTGCTGCTGTTCTATTGGCAAAAGTGTTCCATTTGTCGAGGGAAGTCTGGTTAACTCGATTAATTTTCCGTTTCGATCAAGAGTCACTTCAATTTCATCGACTAATTCATCTGTCGCCCATATAAATTTTGCCTGCTCATTCGAATAGTCTTCGATAAACAGTTGATAGTCATGAGGAATTGATACAAAATTTAATGCGGATTTGGCCAGTTGTTCTTTTAACATATGGATCACTTCTTTCTCCGTGACTGGTGTGTTCAAATGCTGTTCAAGCTGCTTTTTTAATTGGTTACGACCGCGATGCAAATGTATTTTAATCGTATTGAGCGGCTTATCTAATAGAGATGAGATTTCTTGTACCGGAAAATCATAAAAATAAAATAGGACAAGTACGGTTTGATAATCTTTTCGAAGCAAAGAGAGTGCCTCATGGACAAATTCATAGGCAGCAGTCTGCCCATGCTCTGTCAGCGATTGTTGTATAAGTTCAGTTTCCACCACAAGTGTCCGCTTCTTTTGCCGAAGGAAAGCAAAGCATTGCCGCATTAAAATTTTGAAGAGCCATGTAGAAAAATATTTTGCTTCCTTTAATTGATGAATTGATTTATAAGCTTGCAGCAATGTCTCTTGTACAATGTCTGATGCGTCTTCTCTGTTGCCGACATAGGAGTAAGCTTTTGAGAGAAGCTTAGGCTTCTCGGTTTCTATTAACTGTTCAAATGCTTCTGGCTGGCCGTCAATAGCTGCTCTTACTAATTGTTCCATTTAAATACCTCCTATATAGTTAGGGCAATAAAAACGAAAAAAGGTTTCACTGAGGAATTATTTTTTAAAATATCCAGATTGAGGTGAAAAGCGGGCTGTGCAATCAATGGGGCATTGAGCTCTCGTTTTTTGGAAACCGGGGTTTAAATGAGGGCAATCAATTTGTCTGATTTCTTCTATTCGGTGCGTGGTTACTGCGATTTCTTTATTATATAATATAACCAATCAGTAAAAAGAGTCTGTATGGAACCTGCCATGATAATGCCTTCTTTCGACACGGAGCACCAAATCATTCATTTGGAGGGAATTTCTATGAAAACAAAATTCAGCCCGGCTAATGCCGTTGTTAAACTTTGTATGAAGGGAATGGCCTTGGAGGAGAGCGGAAACGCAGAAGAGGCAGCCGGGATTTTTCAGCAAGCCTGGCATGAAGCAACTGATGACTATGAAAGATTTATTGCCGCTTATCATTTAGGCCGTTTACAAAAGAGCCTCGCAGAAAAATTGAAATGGATGGAAATGTCCCTTCAGTGTGCACTGAAAATAAACGATGAGAATGTCAAAAGTGCGTATCCGACGTTATATAAAAACATTGCCGACTGCCATAAAGAAATGGGCGATCTTGAAAATGCAAAAAGAAACGCTGAATTGGCCAAATTATTTGAAGGCCCGCCAACTGATACGGGCCCGTTTTATCATGGAACGAAAGCGGACCTGGCAGTCGGTGATTTATTGACAGCCGGCGGCAATTCAAATTACAGAGACGGGCTTAAGATGAACCACATCTATTTCGCGGCAAATGCCAACGGTGCGGGGCTTGCAGCCGCATTGGCAGCAGGTGAAGAGAGAGAACGCGTCTATATAGTGGAGCCTACAGGTGAATTTGAAAACGACCCCAATGTGACGGACAAAAAATTTCCTGGGAACTTAACGCGTTCGTATCGCTCGAAAGAACCTTTGCGAATTATTGGAGAAGAGACGGAATGGACGGCATTGACAGCTGCTGAACTGCAAAAATTGCGGGAGAGTTCAGCGAAGAAGACAGGTGACATTATCAACTGACTGAAGGGGAACCGTATCATAAATAAGAATAATTTTTAGTGGGATTTATGAGAGATATTAGAAGGCTGATCATTATCGATAGTGATGAGGAAAATCAAAAATCAATCTAGAAGTTTTGCTCTCTTCAATACTAAATTGAACCTCCTGATCTACTGAGGTAAAATTGATATTATAAATGTAGTTGATACGGAGAGTGAACGTGATAAAAAAGATAGTGGTCATTGTATTGGGAGCGATTTTAGCGTTATGTCTGCTCCTTGTAGTAGTATTTATAGCCTCTCCAAAGCCCACTGCCATACTGGTTCAGCAGTTATTTGAAGGCGGCGTTGCAGTAAAGCCCCATAATTATGACGAGATTGAGAAACTGGTTCATGTGGAGAACGACTTGTCCTATGATTCTGCGCATCAAGAAGGAAATCTGGACATTGTCGCGCCCAAGGAATTTTCAGGAAAGCTTCCGGTCATCTTTTGGGTACACGGAGGCGCTTTTTTTGGTGGCGACAAGTCCGACATTACTGAATATGCTGTTCAAGTTGCCAGCAAAGGTTTTATCGTCGTTAACATGAATTACGAATTAGCCCCGAGTGCCATCTATCCAACTCCTTTATACCAAGTGGAGGAAGCTTATCAATTTATCGAAAAAAATGCACAAGCATATGGCATTGATATGGATCGGTTGTACTTTGCGGGGGACTCTGCCGGGGCTCAAATCATCAGCCAGTTTGTTAATGTTCAAGTAGAAGAAGCGTATGCAAACCTGATTGGAATAGAAGGCAGCGTTTCACCGGATAAGATTGCGGGTGTTCTTTTATTTTGTGGACCATACGACGTTTCAAAGTTTGGAGATCTCAGCGACAGTTTTTTAATCAATTTCCTATTTGACCGGGTCGGTTGGGCTTATATCGGTGAGAGAGATTGGGGAGATTCAGATCAAGTGAAGCAAGCTTCCGTCATTGATCATGTTTCGGCCCATTTTCCACCTACGTTCATCACTGATGGAAATACAGGGTCATTTGAGGAGCAAGGTTTAGAGCTGGCAGATAAATTGAATAAAAATGATGTTGAGATTGTCGACGTCTTTTATTCACAGGAAGAAGCTGAATTGGGGCATGAGTATCAATTCATTATGGATACACCACAAGCTGAAAACACCTTTAATCAGCTGATAGAATTTTTAGCTGATACAAGTAAAAAGTGAGGGGCTGATTTGGATGGGGGTTCCTCTTGTTCTGCTCAGCCCTTCAAGATAAAAGAAGCGCCAGGGTTGTACTCCTGGCGCTTCTTTATATAGAGATTTTAATGCTTATTGAATACATTTGCGCCGGCTTCTGCAACTTGCACATCATGCGGCACGCTGCTCCCGCTGACGCCTATGGCTCCCATTACTTTGCCATTCAAGATAAGAGGGATTCCACCGCCAAAAACGACAAGGCGTCCGTTATTGGTTGTATTTAATCCGTAAAGTTCAGCTGCAGGAACCGTTGCATCAGCTAGGTTCGATGTAGGCATTTTCAAGGCTACGGATGTCCAAGCTTTGTTTTGGGAAATATCGATACTCGCCAACCACGCATCATCCATCCGGTGAATGGCCATTAGGTTGCCGCCATCATCCACAACGGAAATAACCATGGCAACGCCAATTTTAGTTGCTTCTTCTTCAGCGCCAGCAATAATTTCTTTTACCAGTTCTAAAGTGATTTTTTCCAAAGGAATTAACCTCCTTGTTTTTCCATAAGCAGATAAGAAAGCAATTTACTTATTGAAATGTCCATGGGGATCAATGACAAACTTCTTGGAAGCTCCTTGGTCAAATTCAGCATATGCCTCTGGTGATTGATCTAATGTAATGATCGTTGCGTTTACCGCTTTGGCAATTTGTGCTTTTCCGCTTAAAATCGACATCATCAAGTCACGATGGTATCTCATGACCGGAGTTTGGCCTGTTACAAAAGTATGTGCTTTTGCCCAACCAAGCCCTAAGCGTACCTTCAGTGTTCCGATTTTTGCATCTTCATCGACCGCGCCTGGATCGCCGGTTACATAGAGCCCCGGTATCCCAAGACGTCCGCCTGCACGAGTGACTTCCATAATGGAGTTTAATACGATAGCTGGAGCTTCACCTGCACCTTCTCCATGTCCGCTGGCTTCAAAACCAACACAGTCAATGGCACAATCAACCTCTGGGACACCCAGGATTTGAGCGATTTGTTCGCCGAGATCTGAATGTTCCCGAAGATTTACAGTTTCACAGCCGAAACTATGGGCCTGTGCAAGGCGCTCCTTGTTTAAATCACCTACGATAACGACAGAGGCACCCAGCAGTTGGGCTGAATGGGCAGCAGCTAAGCCGACAGGGCCAGCCCCGGCGACATAAACCGTAGATCCTGGTTTTACACCTGCACTCACAGCGCCGTGATAGCCTGTCGGGAAGATATCGGAGAGCATCGTTAAATCAAGGATTTTTTCCATGGCTTGATCTTTATCCGGAAATTTCAGCAACTGGAAATCTGCATAAGGGACCATGACGTATTCCGATTGGCCGCCGACCCATCCACCCATGTCGACATAACCATAAGCAGACCCAGGACGATCCGGGTTTACGTTCTCGCAAATATGTGTGTCTTGCTCTTTACAGCTGCGGCAGCGGCCACAAGCGATATTAAACGGGACAGATACCAGGTCGCCTTTTTTAATGAATTCAACATCACGGCCGACTTCAATGACTTCACCTGTAATTTCATGGCCAAGGACAAGCCCTTCAGGAGCGGTCGTCCGGCCACGCACCATGTGTTGGTCACTACCGCAAATATTCGTAGTCACAACTTTTACTACCACTCCATGTTCGCATTTGCGCCCTACATTCAACGGATTTACCCCGGGACCGTCTCTGATGATTAATTCAGGGTAGCTAATATCTTCAACCGCTACAGTTCCAGCACCTCTGTATACAACCGCTCTGTTTCCTGCCATTTCTGTCATCTCCTATCTAATTTTTTACATATAGAGATTCACTCTTTACACCGGGGCAGCATCATAGAAGGGGAAAACTTTAAGAATTAATATTAAATATTCTCTATCTTCGATTTATTCTAAATTATAATTCTTTTTAATGGAAGAACGCACTTTTTTGTGAGAAGGTTACCTAAAGGATACTTTCAGGAAGAAATGGAAGAAAGGGGCAGTCTGATGGAAGATTTGCGGTCAGAAATAAAAAGGGAAATTGAGAGCGGTGAATTTAATTGCGAAAAAGAACTGACCTTATCGATTATCAGCGGTAAATGGAAAATCATCATTATTTACTATTTGGGAACAGAGGGTGTGTTGCGCTTTAGTGAAATTACACGATTGCTTCCCAAAATTTCACACAAGGTACTGACTACTCAAATTAGAGAATTAGAGGAAGATGGGATTGTCCATCGGAAAGTCTTTGCTGAGGTTCCGTCTAAGGTAGAATATTCGTTAACGGCTTTGGGAGAAAGCCTCATTCCAATCGTTTTAATGATGGACGAATGGGGCAAAAAAAATATCAAACACTTTCCTGTTGCGAAAAATGTGTGAGGATTCCTTCGTGGGGAATCCTTTTTCGTTTTTAAAAATTATTGCGACGTTGTGCGCAGCAGGAAAGAGCACGGTTTTAAAAGCTAAGCTATGAATAGAGGGATCGTCTTCGCTGTTTTGGTCCGTATCTTTAGAGATTTCTCTCAGCGCCGGAATGGGCGGCGATGAGCATATATCGTAAGCAAATGAAATTTATTGCTATACTTTTAGGTGGAGAAGAAACAACCATACTAACTAATGATTGAGAAAGAAAGGTGAACTGTTATGAAAATACTTGTTTTCGGTGCTACTGGCGGTGTAGGAAAAGAAGTCGTGAAGCAGGCCGTGGAAAATGGCTTTGAGGTTACAGCATTTGTTCGGACACCGGCAAAGCTGGAAGTTGCACACGATCAGTTAACCGTGGTTAAAGGCGATGCCTTCAACCAAGCGGAAGTTTCCGCAGCAATTGCCGGCCATGATGCGGTCGTATCATGCTTAGGTTCGAGCCAGGGCATGAAAAAATCAACAGAACTCCGAGAGATGGTTAAACATATCGTAACAGGCATGCAGGAACATGACGTCAAACGGATTGTCTATACGGCCTCTGCCGGGATTTATAATGAACTGCCAGGCATAAGCGGAAAACTGATGATGGGCATGCTTAAGAATGCGCTGACAGATCACCGGGCGGCAACGGATTACATCGAAGCCCATGGACTAACCTATACAATTGTCCGGCCGATGGGGTTAACCAATGGACCGTTTTCAGGCAATTACAGAGAAGCGGCAGAGGGTGTACCTGAAAAATCGAAATCCATATCACGTGCAGACGTTGCCCATTTTATCTTAAAAGCATTAAAGGACAAAAAATATGAAAATGCATCGATCGGAATTGCCAATTAAATCGTAGAACAACTCAAGCGGGCCAAGACGTTCAGCAAGTCCTGAAGGATAGCTGGAATGGAAAGCATACGGAGGAGGAGTCGGAAATGATCAGCGAAACCGATTTAAAACATTTGCGCCGATGTGTGGAATTGGCGGAAACCGCATTAGAAAAGGGCGATGAGCCGTTTGGTTCTGTCCTTGTTTCGGCTGCTGGAGAGGTGCTATTCGAAGACCATAACCACGTAGCTGGCGGCGATCATACACAACATCCCGAGTTTGCGATTGCGCGCTGGGCAGCTAATCATATGGCACCGGAAGAAAGAAGCGAAGCGACGGTCTATACGTCAGGGGAACATTGTCCGATGTGTGCAGCGGCTCATGGCTGGACGGGTTTGGGCAGAATCGTTTATGCGAGTTCTTCCGAGCAATTGGCGGGGTGGTTAAGCGAACTGGGCGCTGCTCCGTCGCGTGTGCGGAATCTGTCCATTCAAGAAGTAATCAAAGACACAGTGGTAGACGGGCCTGTTCCTGAACTGGCGGAGCACATGCACGAGCTCCACCGCCGGCTGCATAGAGCGAAACAGTAAGCCTACATTGGAAAATAAGCACATACCGATAAAAAAACAGGACTGTGGCAAGAGATTGAATCTCTTCCACAGTCCTGTTTTTTTTGAGCTTTTCTTATACTAAAACGGGTACTTCACTTCTGATGAGGTGGTCGAAAGCACTCAACGATGCTGTCGCACCCGATCCCATTGAAATGATGATTTGTTTGTATGGAATGTTTGTGCAGTCTCCCGCCGCAAACACACCCGGTACGTTCGTAGCCCCACGTTGGTCGATGATGATCTCACCGTACTTCGTGCGTTCCACTACGTCGCCTAACCAGTCTGTATTTGGAACCAGACCGATTTGGACAAATACGCCCGACAATTTAAAGTGCTTTTCAGCCCCTGTTTGAAGGTCTATATAAGAAATGCCGTTCACTTTATCGGTCCCAGTGATTTCCTGAGTTCGTGCATGCGTGATGACTGTTGCATTCGGCAGGCTGCGCAGGCGGTCCTGAAGGACTGAATCTGCTTTCAGCTCTGCATTGTATTCAAGAACAGTTACATGGTTTACAATGCCCGCAAGGTCGATCGCTGCTTCGACGCCGGAGTTGCCGCCGCCAATTACGGCTACGTCTTTGCCTGCGAACAATGGACCATCACAATGTGGGCAGTAAGCGACCCCTTTGTTCTTGAATTCAGCTTCGCCGGGCACCCCGACGTTGCGCCAACGGGCACCTGTTGAAAGAATGACGGTTTTGCCTTTTAGCACAGCACCGTTTTCAAGTTCAATTTCGATGAACTCTTTCTTTTCCAAACGCTTGGCACGCTGCAGGTTCATCACATCAATGTTGTACTCCTTCACGTGCTCTTCAAGGCTCGCGGCAAACTTCGGCCCTTCAGTATGCTTGACGCTAATGAAGTTTTCGATGCTGAGTGTATCCAGCACTTGTCCGCCAAAACGTTCGGCAACAATGCCCGTACGAATGCCTTTGCGTGCAGCATAGATGGCTGCACTTGCACCCGCTGGTCCGCCGCCGACAACAAGAACTTCATAAGGCTCTTTATCCGCAAATTCGGACGCGTCCGGGGCACTGCCTAATTTAGCTAGCAACTCTTCCAATGACATCCGCCCGCTGGAGAACGATTCTCCATTTAAGAAGACAGTTGGGACTGCCATGATGTCTTTGCTCTCAACTTCTTCTTTGAATGCGCCTCCGTCAATCATCGTATGTGAGATGTTGGGGTTAAGCACACTCATTAAGTTCAAGCTCTGGACAACTTCAGGACAGTTCTGGCAACTTAAACTGATGTAGGAGTCGAAATGGTAAGTGCCTTCAATTTTTTTGATTTGGTCAATCAGTTTCTGATCGACTTTTGGCGCACGGCCGCTTACTTGCAATAAAGCAAGGACCAATGAAGTAAATTCATGGCCAAGGGGAATGCCCGCAAACGTGATGCCGGTTTCTTCTCCGATACGGTTTACGCTAAAACTCGGTGTTCTTTCCAACTGCGTGTGTTCGACTTTAATCTTGGCAGACATCGAAGACAATTCATCCACCAAAGCCAACATATCACGGGAGACGTTGTCAGAGCCTGCGCTGGCTTTCAACAGCACATCGCCTTCCAATAATTGAAGATATTGTTCTAATTGAGCTTTTATTTCTGCATCTAGTATCATTATCAGAACTCCTTAAATTTTACCTACAAGGTCAAGGCTTGGCTTAAGTGTTGCGCTGCCTTCTTCCCATTTTGCAGGACAAACTTCTCCTGGGTTGTTGCGTACATATTGTGCGGCTTTGATTTTGCCGACAAGCGTACTTGCATCACGGCCAATGCCGTCCGCATTGATTTCTGCTGCTTGCACAACACCTTCTGGATCAAGGATGAATGTACCGCGTTGTGCCAGACCTGCTTCTTCGTCCAGTACATCAAAGCTGCGGGAAATTCGTTGAGAAGGGTCACCGATCATGATGTATTCGATTGTGCTGATCGCATCTGAATGATCATGCCATGCTTTATGGGTGAAGTGAGTATCCGTTGAAACTGAATATACTTCAACACCTAAACTTTTTAGCGTAGCGTATTGCTTTTGAAGATCCTCAAGTTCCGTAGGGCAAACGAAAGTAAAGTCTGCCGGGTAGAAGCAAACCACACTCCATTTCCCTTTCATGTTTTCTTCAGTAATGTCGATAAATTCTCCGCTTCCGGCATTGTAAGCTGAAGTGGCAAATGGTTGGATTTCTTTTCCGATCAAAGACATATAAAATTCCTCCTAAGTATTATCTTTAGAATGATCATAGTTAATGACTTCATAAAAAATACCAACCGAAGTTATCTACTCGATTAATATGATTATTTAACTATAATTATTCTAATCCTACTATTAATGGTATATGAAATAAATTCTTTGTCAAAGGTAACCCTTTATTTTGAGTTTTTCCTTTAATTACGGTAAAAAAAGGAACTTAAAGTAAAAATCCAACACTTCCAGAAAACCAAATTCAACTTTAAAACCTAGTGAATTTAGAAAATATATATATTTCAGAATACTATTGATTCTTATTTTTTTAATTTGCATTCGAGTATGGAGAAATAGTTTGTTTCGCTTATTGCAGGATGACAGTCAAACCTGAATTGACTGTCATCCTTTCTTCATCTTAAATATTGTTATAATGAAGAGGTGGTAAAAGCTGCACAAAAACCTTGGATGTCTTTTTATGCATCACACGGATTTTATTAGCCAGGGAGTTGGACTTGAAAATGAATAAAAAAGATATAGCAGATATTCGCAAGCGATTTAAACTGGATACCGATCTACTGAAGATCGCGGAAATTTATAATATCTACATCCAGCAGGAAAGCACGGAAATCTTCCACGAGGAAAGCCGTTCTTTTGCCATGTTGGACCGCGATCAGCAGGAATTGTTCCTTGAGAACTTTAAAAAAGTCTTGGGCGGCAAACTGGATGCGAAGATGTTTGAAGTGAAATTCCAGCCTCAGGAAGAAGGGCAAGCGGATCATACGCAAAAGCTTTTGTATGAAGGGCTGGAGGCAAGTGAGGTTGCTGAATGGAAAGCGAATATGCAGCGCATCGCCTTGAAGATGGTGGAAGAGCGGCCATACGAAAAAGACATGGTGGTCACGTTCATCCGCGGGAATTATCATAAGACGACAAGACGCCAGCCCGATGAGACGGAAATCGATATGCGGGATGAAGTGTATACGACATCATTTATTCTTTGCAGCATGAACCAGACGGAACTGCCGAAAAGCTCATTGGTCTTTGATTTTGTCGAAAAAGAGTATAAAGCGAATGTACTGGTCGATCCGGTCATCAAGCTGAGCTCGCCGATCGGCGGATTCCTGTTCCCAAGCTTCACGGACAATGCCGCCGATATCCATCACATCTTGTACGCAGCAGGCAAAGCGAATAAACCGGATTTCCAGTTTATCGAGAACGTCTTGAATGGCGACGAAATTGTTACAGCTGAGGAAGAGAAAGCGGTCTTTGAAGAAATTGTGAAAGCTGTCATTGGAGAAGAAGTGAATTCAAGAACACTTGCCGGTGTTTACGATGAAATCAATCAGATGCTCGTCGTAGCAGAAGAAAGTGAAGATGATGAAGAAAGCGCGCCGGTTCTGGATACAACAGAAATTACACGTGTACTGAAAGCGAGCGGCGTCAAAGAAGTCAGTCCCGAAAAAGTGGAACGGGCTTTTCAGCAAGTGGTTCAAGACAAAACCTACGAAATGAAAGCAAGCCATATCGTTCCAAGTTATGCGTCCAAGTCCATCAAAATCAACACAAAAGTCGCCAATATCGCCATCAGCCCTCAAGACTTACGATACGTTAAAGAAGTCAATTACAACGGCAAACGATGCATCCTGATCGAAGTGGAAGAAGATACGATGATTGAAGGGTTCAAGCTGCTTGCGGAAGAAGAGCTGGAGTAGGAGAGGGATTTGATTGATCCTTCAGCTGGCTATGTAATATGGAAGCGGCTGGCTCAAAACAAGTGGTCACCATCGAAAAAGAGTCTCTCCTTCATCGATAGAGAGACTCTTTTTTTTATGTTTCTGGATATAAAGGTCAGTTGGTTGGGGAGTCATCTGTTCAGCAAATGTATAGCTTCAAAATAGTTGGTTTTAAAACCTAGTTGACAAGTAGGTTTTAACTGTAGTCTAATGTGAATAAGCTTTTTTCAGTAATAGTAAGACCAAACAACAAAATATAGCTTTAGAACAGGCAAAGGAGGATTCAAATGGCTACTGAACAATATCCGGTCATCCCACAAGCTGAATCATTTTTTCTAAAAGGCAATAGCACGGGAGTATTATTGTGCCACGGCTTTTTAGGCACGCCGCAAAGTGTGAGGGATTTGGGCGAGGCCATAGCTGCACGTGGCTATACAGTTTCTTGTCCTAGACTTCCAGGCCATGGCACGCATTTCAAAGACCTTGAGCATTTTGGCTGCGATGATTGGTTCGCGCGGATAGAAGAGGCCTATAATGAACTGCGACAGACATGTTCCAGCGTTATCGTCATCGGGCAATCGATGGGCGGGACCTTGAGTTTGGATTTGGCCAGCCGCCACTTCGACATTGAAGGAATTGTCCTGATCAATCCGGCGATCAATATCCCTGCGTTTGAAACATACCGCACTCAACCATCTTCCACTTATGTTACAGAAGGCCAGCCGGACATCAAGAAAGAGGATGCAGTGGAAATCACTTATGAGCAGGCGCCAGTGAAAGCGTATCACCAATTATTGCATTATATGAATGCGGTTGATGCTAAACTCTCGGACGTGCGTTGTCCGGTCGTTTGTTTCCAATCGCTTGAAGATCATGTTGTCCCGCCGAGCAACACAGACTATATTCTTACTAAAGTTCAATCAGAAAACACCTATAAATATGAACTGCAAAACTCGTATCATATTGCCTCTATGGACCATGAACTGGATTTTGTCGTCGACAAGGCCATTCAGTTTGTTGAAGAGACGCTTTCAGTGGAAGCCGGAGAAAAACTTCAGAAATGACATAATTTCTAATTAACTAGAAATGAAGAGATAAAATTGAAAAGACTGTTGAAAAGAAGTTGGTTCTTTTCAACAGTCTTAACTTTTTCTTGAGTTTTCATTAGCAAAAATCATCATTTTCGGCTGGGATGGTTGAGTGAGCTTAAGGATGCAGTTCTGCCATATGGATTGGAGGTCGTTAATCGGTTAATATTTTACCTGATTCCGGAAGTGTTTGTTTGATGTCTCCTTTTACAATTGCAGCCCGGTCCATTGCCAATAAGAAAAATAAAACAGCATCATTACGCCGATGTAAATCGGCATTAACAGCAAACTGATTTTCAGTAGAGTTTTTGCATCGTATGAGTTTTCTTCATCCTCATAAAAGAGCAGCAATGCTTTTGAACTGACAGGGAACGTTACGCAATAGTTCATGCCGATTAAACTTAAAAACACCACGGTAGACGGATTTGCCCCGATCGCTTCACTGAACAGCAAGAAACCTGGGATAAAGACGATGGCACGGGTGGTATGGGAGGTAATATATAAATGACTCGTCACGGATACGAGCAGAACGGCCAACACAATCTGCCAATCTGGAGCATCTGCAAATAGCTGGAGAAAGAACAGCATTTCTTTTTCCACCCATTTGACCACCCCTGTATCCACTAATACTTTTCCCAATGCTGCCGCTGCGGCCACAAAAATAATCAAATTCCATGAAACAGATTTCATTCCCTGTTTCCAGCTAATAATGCCATAGGTTGGTGCCATGACAAAAATTGCACCGACCATTGCCACGAAAGCAATGTCATAACCATGAATGCTTTCTGTCATCCAAAATGCAATCAAAGAAACCAACACGAGTAATGTCTTTTTTTCTATTGGATTCATTCGTTTTTTCACTTCGGAACGTTCAGCCATTTGGCTGTTTTCCAGCAGTTCCCCTCCATTTTTTGGCCAAAGCGTCCATTTCACAACGAAAAAGGAAACAATCGTCATCACGACGGCAAAAGGAAGTCCCCAGATGAACCACTGGATAAAAGAAATGGACTGCTGGGCTGTACTTTCAAGCAGCCCAATGCCAATTAAATGTGAACCGGCTCCGATAAAAGTAGCGGAAGTGCTCATTAAGATGAGCAGCGGCGCTAACAGAACCAAGACACGTTGTTCTTCTTCCGTATATTTTTTGCTTAGTTGATTGATGATCGGCATAGCTAATGCTGCCCGACCGGAAGTGGAGGGGATAAAAAACACAGTCGCAACTATAACAGCATTTATTCCCGCCAGCACATTTCCTTTTTTCTTTGATTTGCTCAAAATAATGACTACTAACCTTTCTGCTAATCCAGACTCTTTGACGGCATTTCCGATAATGAAAGAGCCGATCATCAACCAGATAACTTGTTCTGAAAGGGATGTGTACAGCAAATCCGGTTCGGCAGCCTTCATAATAATAACGAATCCAATAAGTGAAATGGCAACAAATCCAGCTGGCATTTTCGTAGTAACCCACAGAGTCATCGCTGACAGGAAAGCGAATAAAGCAACCTTTGGCGGATAGTCCAGCGTGTCGATTGACAATATAGCTAAGAAAAAGAGGACATGGAGGCCAGCAAGAACTGCCGGCTTCGAGTATAAAGAATTTCTTACAGTTAACAGCCGCTCTTTTTTAAGATGATTTTCGAATCCTTTCATCATTTTAGAGGGACACCTTCTTTAATATGCCCTGATCAGTCATCCTCCAGCCGATGGCTACTTTCCGCAACGCGGAGTAAGTGCTTTCCTCGATCCATTTCGGTGCATTTATCATAGCCGATTCCATTGAAACAGGTTTTTGAATAATACTGCTGTATGCATCTATCCCTGCCTGGTAGTTTAATTCTGCTCCTTCTCCAATGGTTCCCGTAATTGCAATTACCGGAATATGGCTTGTTTTGGCGATTCGCGCCACTTCCGATGGAATTTTTCCGTTCGGCGTCTGGAAGTCCAAGCTGCCTTCTGCTGTAAATACGATATCTGCTGTTGAAATTTCTTTTTCTATATTGATAAAATCCATAATGATATCGAAGCGGGGATGCAGGATTGCATTGGTAAATGCCAGAAGTCCTGCCCCTAATCCTCCAGAAGCACCGCTCCCTGGCAATGAACGGACATCTAATCCTGTTTCGTTCTGTATAGCTCCCGCATATTGCTCCAATGCTGAGGATAAGACATCCACCTGTTTGGGAGTTGCTCCTTTTTGTGGTCCGAAAACGCGCGCTACACCTTTTCTTCCGCATAAAATATTCTTCCAATTACATGCGACATCGATGGATATATTCTTCAACCGGCTATCTACATTTGCTGCAAGAAGAGAGTCCACTTCCAGTAAATCTTCTCCTCCTTTGATCTGGACCGGTTGTTGTTTCTTATCAAAAAATTGGACGCCTAATGCCTGGGCCATCCCAGCGCCGCCGTCTGAAGTGCCGGAATCTCCACAGCCGATCAAAATATGGTCTATACCAAAATCGAGAGCAGCAACAATTAATTCGCCTACTCCATAAGTTGTCGTTTTTAAAGGATTCCGTTCGTCATGGGGAACAAGTTTCAATCCTGCCACTGCTGCCATCTCAATAACTGCTATTCGTTTGCCGTTCTCTTGGTAAAAGCCGAAGTAACTATCAATTTTCTTTCCGACAGGCCCGGTCACTTTTTTATTGATGATCATCCCGTCTTTTATATTGATAATGGTTTTGACAAATCCTTCACCGCCGTCAATCATTGGAATCACAACTGTATTAATCGATGGATCAAAACGTCTGACGCCCCGATCCATTGCTGCTGCAACATCTTCTGCATCCAAGCATTCTTTAAAACCAGAAGGTACGATTACAATTTTCATCTCTAAACTCCTCCTAAAACATTGATACTCTCTAAGCTACCCGGGAAATATGAGAGGAACATGAGATGAACATGAGAATTCGAATAGAAATTAGTAAAATACTAGAAAATAATTTAATTAACCCATAAAAAGAAGACAATAAGAGAGTGACCAAAAAGACGAACTATAAAAGGCTTTTGCTTAAGCCTTTTATAGTTCGTACTTAATCAGACCATTTGCATTGGATTTTTGGTGGTTTTCAATAATCAAGCAGCCGCCCATTGTCATGCCATTGGCCATACATTTTGTTTTCTTTTGTCTGTTCAATAAGTTTGTCCAACCTTTTATTGAAAAGTTCAGGGTCATGTTTATAACTTTGGATGGTATCGATTCGGATTCTTTTATAGGATTCAGGGAAGTTCAGGAAGTTTTGATAAACTTGCTCCTCTTTTTTCAGACGTGCTTCAATCTCCTCATCGATGACAAAGGACTCCGGACGCATATCAGGCAAAACCCGCCGTCCTCTTTCCGTCATCAACCCCAATTTTTCTAATCTTCTTATCCGCTCTTTATTCAACTCGGTAAAATTGCTGTTTTTCTTCCGCGGCGAAAGACGTTGGGCTGTCTCTGTCTCGGAGAGTTTCTTTTTTGTGCTGTCGATCCAACCAAAACATAAGGCTTCTTCAACTGCGTCCAAGTATTGAACGACTCCAAGCTGTTCTTTCACACTGACAACCACCCAGCAGAATTTCTCCGTTGCGGAATTTTCTGCAAGCCATTCCCTCAGTTCCTGCCGGGTCTTCACATCGATCAGATTTTCAATTTCCATTTTGGCCCCTCCTTTTTATCAGAGATAATTGCCTTTAGTATAACGGGTAAATAAGTTGGTATGAAATAGATGATCGGCCTAATAAAGGAGTAATCTGGACAAGAATCCTTATTGTTGGAATTTCCAGATATAGTAAATCCAACTATGACGAAACGGAATACTTTATAGCACACCTAAGGAAATCGGGGAGACCTGGTTCCTTTATTTTTTGGGGTTGTATAGTAAAAGAAAGGGAGAAACTGCGAGTTGCTGAAACTCCGCTATACATCGTTCACCAAGGCAGCAAGCAGAGGTTGCTCCTTAGTGCGCCCAGAACTCGCTTTACTTTGCTCTGTCTCTTCATAATACTGAAATTATAAGGAAAGGCGATGAATGCCATGATTTTTAGTGAACGATTAAAAAGTGAAAGAGAAAAAAAGGGGTGGTCCCAGGCAGAACTTGCTGAAAAGATTCATGTCAGTCGACAGTCCGTTTCGAAATGGGAGACAGGGAAAAACTATCCGACTATCGAAGTGATCATTGACCTCAGTGATCTGTTCGGTATCACGATAGATGAATTATTAAGGAGTGATAAGGAGTTGAAGGATAAAGTGATTCAAGACAGTAAACAATTGGCTCACCCGAAGTGGAAAACGTTTTTTGATACGGTATTTATGGTGGGGGTAGTTTTATTGGCAGTAAAAATTATACTGCTCGCTTCAAATTATTTCTTTGGGACAAACGTTGTCATACCGGAAGGAGCACCACGGTTTATTTCCAACTTCCTGCCGTTGTTCTTGATGGTGGCCGGTGGAATTGGCGGAGATTCTTTGAAAGATAAATACATTTAAGAAATTACCGCATGATGAAAAAGCAAAGAGGAGCCGGAAAATCGGCTCCTCTTTGTCTGCTTACTGCCCTCTTCATGGGTTAACTCATAATGTGGGATGCCACCGGCAATATCAGCCCCATTCCTAAATCGCGTGCTTCTTCAAAGGCTTTCCTACATAATAAAGAAAACGCGAAATATAAGCAGAAAAGGTTTGTTATCTACACTTCTTTATATGATCCTCAGTCTGATAAAAAGGAGACGATTAGGATGAATGAACTCTACATCAAACAAAAGGTATTCAGTTTAAGCGGCAAATTTACCGTGAAGGATAAGCAACAGCAGGATGTCTATTATGTGGAAGGCAGCTTTATGCAGATTCCTAAAACCTTCTCTATTATGAATATGGCCAGAGCTGAAGTTGCGCTCATCACCAAAAAGACATTCAGTTTTCTGCCGAAATTCTTTGTTGAAGTAAACGGACAGGAGCGGTTGACGATCCAAAAAGAGTTTTCCTTGCTCAAAGCCCGCTATACGATTGATGGAACTGGAATTGAAATTCGTGGGAACTGGTGGGATATGGATTTTCAAATCCTGCAGAACGGGGAAGTGATCGGCCAGGTGAACAAAGAATGGTTCAGCTGGGGAGACAGTTATAAAGTCCAAATCTTGAATGATGAGATGGAGGAAGTGGTCATCGCCATTGTCGTAGCGATTGACTGCGTCAAGGCTGACCAGGCTGCAGCAGCTTCCGGAGGCGCATAGCCTTGTTGTAAAGATGATTAAGTTTTTTTGAAAGTTGCTGAAACAACGGCAGCTTTTTCTTTGTTTTTCAGAAACTCGAACCTAAATAAGCAATAAAAAAGGAACACTGGACTCCCATGTGGAATGAAGGAGAAGAAACTATCGGTAAACATATTATGGAACTGCTCAGAGAGAAGGATGACGATGAACGAATTGATACTGCTCGTTGAAGATGATCAGCAAATTCATGAGATGGTGTCGAACCATCTGCAAAAAGAGGGGTATAAGGTCAGATCTGCATTTGATGGTGATGAAGCGCTGCCCATTTTTTCACAGCAGGCAATACGGCATCACTTTATTGATTTCCAGCCACAACCTGGCGGAAATTGAACATATTGCCGATACGATCGGGGTAATCCGAAAAGGAAAACTGATCAAGGAAGCTTCGATGGACGAAATCCGCAGCACGCATGCCAACCACATGGAATTGGTCGTAGCGGATTATCCAAAAGCGGCTTTTGTGCTGGAAAATGAATTGAAGGCGTTGAACTTTCAGGTGAAGGAAGACAGAGGTTTCATTCATATTTATGATGACCAGCTCACACAGAATGACGTTATCCAGGCGATGGTCCGAAGCCAAGTCAAAATCGGTGCGCTCAATGATAAAAAGCAGCCTCTCGAAGATTATTTCCTGCAGCTCATAGAGGGAGGCGATTCGCATGCTTAATCTGATTAAATTGGAAATGAAAAGAATGAATTTGCCGGGGATCGCTTTAGCATTCATTTTGATCAATGCGGCGATTGTCGGCATGCTCTTGTTGTTGGGGACGGAGCCGGACGCTGTAGAAGAGTTTTTTTCAAGTGCTGAAGACATCATGATGCTGATTGAACTGCTCGTAGTCGCTGCTTTTGTCATTTATGCCTCGGTCCTGCTATCTACTATGATCATTGAAGAATTTAAAAATAAAACAATTACCGTCCTATTTATGTACCCGGTCAGCCGAAAGAAATTGCTGCTGGCTAAGCTGATCATCATCAGTTTGCTGACTTTTTTTTCGTCATCGCTTCGGTGATCATTGTGTTTTACAGCTTTTCCATTTTTAATGGGATGTATTCGTTCACTCCGGTTGTATTACCGTCCGCTCTGCTGGGAGAATACGCCATCCACCTGATCGTTATAGCTATTGCTTGTGCCGGTTTATCATTAATCCCCTTGTTTTTTGGCATGATGAAGTACTCTGTTCCGGTGACGATCGTCTCCTCGGTTTTAATCGTGGCGCTTTTGTCTTCATCTGTCGATCCGGCAGGCACCAATCTGCTCTCCTATACAGCTGTCCCTCTTTTGCTTGGAATTGTTGGATTCTTTGCAGCGACTTTGGTGGTAGGCAGAGCCGTAAGGCAAAATTTTTAAAAGAAAACATGAATGAGAATGCTTTGAGGTTTTACATTCCAGTGATCTCCATAAATTGGCCGATCCAAAAACACATCAATCATAAAGAAGCAATTCTTTGGCCGTCAAATGGCTAAAGAATTGCTTCTTTTTTTATTTTCAACATTAACTAATCCTTTCTCTTTTCTTAAGAAAAACTTTAAAAATGCTGATTATACTTTAGTTATCCTTTGAAAGAAGGCATGCCGGCTACAAGGCGAATAACATAATCACTGCTAGGAGGAAGAAATATGAATGATTCCATCATCTTCACCATCAATTCGAGTTCCATTTTGTTGCCGTTATTTTTGATTTTTCTGGTCTATTTGCTGGTTTCCACCTTTTTCAAAAGGAATTATTATGGAATGGGCCAATTTACGCTGGTGCTGTCTTTCGCCATTTATTTATTGAGTATGCTGCATTTGGTGATTTTTCCGATTGAAGTGAATCTGGGTGAATACCGCAACCTGACCCCATGGTATAAAGCGGCTAACTTTATTCCGATTCTAACGATTGATGTAAAGACTTTTGTGTTGAACGTCATCATGCTGGTGCCATTCGGCATGTACCTGCCATTTTTGAACCGGAAAATCCAATCTATTAAACAGGCGGCTCGCCTTGGGTTTTATGTCAGCTTATCATTCGAACTCACTCAATTAGTGATTAGGATCTTGCTCGGAAGCGGAAGAAGTACAGATATAAATGATTTGATTGCGAATACATTAGGCGCTGTGATAGGGTTTTTACTAATAAGAAAAGTTTCGAAAATTTCATTGGCTCAATCCGTTTTCCATAAATTCAGCTTGGAAAAAAGAGCTGGAATAAATCGCTAGGACGGATTTTGCAGAGGAGAGGAACGAAAGTGAGCCAAACTGTTTTAATTGTGGACGATGACCGTGATATTGCGAGGCTGGCAGAGATCTATCTGAAAAACGAAGGATATTCTGTCCTTCAGGCGCAGGATGGGATAGAGGCGTTGGCAGTCATCGATCGTGTCCCTGTCGACTTGATCGTTTTGGATATTATGATGCCCCGCATGGATGGCATGGAATTCTGCCGGCAAGTGCGGAGCGACAGCCAGGTGCCGATTCTCATGCTGAGTGCCAAAGTGCAGGACATGGACAAAATCACGGGCCTCATGACAGGCGCCGATGACTATATGACGAAACCGTTTAATCCGTTGGAATTGAATGCCCGGGTAAAAGGCTTGCTTCGGCGCGCAAACTACATTCCGTCCGGCAAAGAGCATGCAAGCCTCCAGATCGGTTCCTGGATCATCGATAAAAAAGGCCATCAGGCCAGTATCCATGGCAAAGAAATCAAATTGACTTCCAGTGAATTCGATATCCTTTATTTGCTGGCTAAAAATCAAGGTACTGTCTTCAGTTCGGAGGAAATCTTCAAGCAATTGTGGCAGGAAGACAGTATGGGTTCAAATAAAACAGTCATGGTGCACATTAAGAATCTTCGGGACAAGATGCAGGCAGCCAGTCCCGGGGATGCGCTGATTCAAACTGTTTGGGGAGTAGGCTATAAAATTGAAAAAAGTCATTAAATTTATTCCCGTTTGGAAATTGCTGTTGTATGTTGTCTTGGCACTCTTATTGACAGCGGGAACAGCCCAAATGCTTCTCTATGCCTTATTTTTTCTGGAAACTCAATCTTCCCGTATCGCACAGTTCATCGAATTAAGCGGCACGTTTGGTTTAGTGCCTTTCATCATCTTGTGTATTCTGCCCTTTACTTTGTTTTTATCTCTTTTTTATCTTTACGAACGGCAGAACTATACAGAAAGCATGATGAAGAAGTTGATGGGTGAAATGGAAAACATCGCCGACGGACGCTTTGTTCAGGAAATGACAATGGAAGACGATGGACTGATAGGAGAATTAGCCGCAAAAGTAAATCAGCTCCTTCTGCAATTGGACCAAGCGAAAAACGAGCAAAAAAAGGCAGCTGAAGTAAAAAATGACTTAATCACCAATGTGGCCCATGATCTCCGCTCACCATTAACATCCATTGTCGGCTACTTGGACTTGATCAACGAAGATCGGTATAAAAGTGAAGTGGAGCTTAGGTATTACATTCAGATCATCCATCAGAAATCCCACGAGCTCAACCAGTTGCTCAATGATTTATTCGAGTACACCTTGGTGCAGAATAAAGAGGCACTGATCAATCGAGTACCGATCAATTTGGAAGAAATGCTGAACCAATTAGCCGTCCAGTTTCAATTCCAACTGAAAGAAGCGGGTATGGAACTTCGGCAGCACGGTGCATTCACAGAAAACCCCTTTGTTATGGGAGAAGGAATAAAATTGGCCAGGGTGTTTGAAAATTTGATTCAAAACGCCATCCGCTACGGCAAACAAGGAAAGTATATCGATCTGTCAGCAACCGAATCAGAAAATCTCATTCAAATTGAAATTGCGAATTACGGCCAACCCATTCCAAGCAGCGATTTGCCCTATTTGTTTGAACGATTCTATCGGGTTGAAAAATCACGTTCCCAGTCTACAGGCGGTTCAGGATTAGGCTTAGCTATCGTAAAAAGCATCTTGGATCTGCACGATGGCCAGATCCACGCAACAAGTGCATTCGATAAAACTGCTTTTGTCGTCACGCTTCCTAAAAAGAGTGAGTAAACCTTTACATCGGTGCAAAAAACCACGAAAAAAGACTGTCCTATCGTCATGCTTCAGGCGAAAGGGCGGTCTTTTTCTGTAAAACAACAAGCTTGTCACGACAAGCCCGACAAAGTTGACTTTCCTTATTATTGAATACGCTTCCATTTAAGCGCTATGATAAAGGAACATCATAAGAAGTGAAAAATTAGAAAGCGACCGTCTTAATTAAATGAGTTGCAACGGCAGTCGCGCTTATCCGTTTAGAGTAATTACCTAAAAACTTAAAAGGAGAGGATCACATGAACGATTCACAAATGAAAGTTCGGGTACAAAAGTTCGGCAACTTCTTGAGCTCCATGGTTTTACCGAATATTGGTGCGTTTATTGCTTGGGGATTGATCACGGCGTTGTTTATTCCAACCGGATTTTTCCCGAATGAAAAATTCGGCTCATTAGTAGGGCCAATGGTCAACTACATGTTGCCGCTGTTGATCGGGTATACAGGGGGTAGACTCATTCATGGCCAGCGGGGTGGAGTAGTCGGGACGATTGCGACAATGGGCGTCATTGTCGGAGCTCCTGATACACCGATGTTCCTGGGTGCCATGATTATGGGGCCTCTGGGAGCTTATGTCATCAAAAAGTTTGACCAATTGATCGAAGGAAAAGTCCGGACCGGTTTTGAAATGCTGGTCAATAACTTTTCTGCCGGTATTTTGGGCGGGGCACTTGCCCTTCTTGCATTTTCTGGCGTAGGGCCGGCTGTAAGTGCGTTTACCTCAGTTCTTGTTTCAGGGGTGGACTGGTTGTTGGCGGCTGGACTCTTGCCGCTGACCAGCATATTGATCGAACCGGCGAAAATTTTGTTCTTGAATAACGCCATCAACCATGGTGTGTTAACGCCTATCGGACTCGAACAGGTTCAACAAACCGGGAAATCAATCCTGTTCTTGCTCGAAGCCAATCCAGGACCAGGGCTTGGAGTACTGCTTGGATTTATGTTGTTTGGCAAAGGCATCGCGAAACAGTCTGCTCCCGGAGCTGCCATCATTCATTTCTTCGGAGGCATTCACGAAATTTATTTCCCTTACGTATTGATGAAGCCGATGTTATTGCTGGCTGTCATTTTCGGCGGAATGAGCGGAGTGTTTACGCTTGTCTTAATGGGCGGCGGACTGGTCGCACCGGCTTCCCCGGGAAGCATTTTGGCTATTGCAGCGGTGACACCGCCTGAAGGAATGGCATATGTAGCGAACTTTGCTGCCGTCATTGTGGCAACAACCGTATCGTTCCTCATCTCAGCAGTCGTCTTGAAATCAAGCAAGCAGACAGATGAAGATATAGAAGAAGCAACGAAAAAAATGGAACAGATGAAAGGCAAAAAGAGTTCTATTTCCCGGGAAATAACGTCACCGGCTGCAGCAGGCAATGGTGCTTTTCCGGCAAATGTGCAAAAAATCGTCTTTGCCTGCGATGCTGGAATGGGATCGAGTGCCATGGGTGCTTCGCTTTTGCGCAAAAAGGTAAAAGAAGCGGGATTGGGCGTAACGGTGACCAATACGGCCATCAGCACAATTCCAACAGATTCTCAAATTGTCATTACGCAGGAAAAATTGACGCCGCGTGCTGAAAGCAAGGTTCCGGATGCTTACCACATTTCTGTTGATAATTTCCTGTCGAGTCCTGAGTACGATGCATTGATTGATCGTCTGCAAAATAGTGGAACGGAAGAACAACCCGAGCTGGTTGAAGAAAGTGGAGCGGTGGTTCCCCATGCAGCGGAAGACGACCAGCTGTTGTTGGAGGAAAACGTCTATTTGGGGCAGAAGTTCCGGACAAAAGAAGAGGCGATCCGATTTGCAGGCCAAGCATTGGTCAGAGGCGGATATGTCGAAGAGTCCTATGTGGATGAAATGATGAAACGAGAAGAAATCACGACAACATACATGGGCAATAACGTCGCCATTCCGCATGGCACGGAAGAAGCCAAGAAATCTGTTCTTAAATCAGGCTTTACTGTTGTTCAGGTGCCAAATGGAGTAGACTTTAATGGAGAAAGTGCAAAAATGATTTTCGGCATCGCCGGAAAAGACGGCACGCATTTGGAAATCCTTTCAGGAATCGCCGTCATTTGCGCTGAACAGGAAAACGTGGACCAATTGGTGAATGCTAAATCAGCCAAAGAGTTAATCGCCATCATCAACAGCAATTAAATAGCGACAATGGAAAGGCGGGGATTCCTGCCTTTTTGTTCTATTTACATTTCCGGGTCCGGCAGAAGGCATTCTAAAGTGAAATGAGTGAGATGAATGTTTATCACATTTAGGGAAAAGTCCATTATCGAATTGATTGTCAGGACCTCGGGCCAGCATACCGTACAATCGCTGTCTTCCTATTTGGCCGTCAGTGCCCGGACCATCCAACGGGATTTAAAATCAATCGGAAAAATGCTGAAGGATTTTGATTTAACCGTCCAGCGTACGGCAGAAGAAGGTCTTTTTATTGCAGGGAAAAACGAACAGGTCTACCGGCTGATACAAAATTTGATCAGCGTCAGCCCGGCAGATGAAACTCCCGAAGAGAGAAAGCTGAAATTGCTGATCATTTTAATGGAGGAAGGCCCCTTTTTTAAAAAACAGGTGCTGGCCGGCCAATTGGGAATCAGTACGGCCACTTTAACGGCTCATTTGGAGGATTTAACCACATGGTTGCAGAAGTTCTTTATTGAAGTGTCGATAACGAGAGGCGTCGGAGTGGAAGTAGAGGGCACGGAAGCCAACAAACGCCATGCCATAAGCAATTATGTTCTCGCTTATTTTTATGAAGAAATGGTCGAATGCCTGTATTTTCTTCAACAAGGGAAAAAGCAGGAAGAGAAAATCCTTAGTTATTTTTCGCCGGACTACCTGGCTGCTGTCGATGAACTGGTGAATCGAAAAATCAATAAAGAACAAAACCGGTTGGCGGATAGCGATTATATGGGACTGGTCGTTTACAGTTGCCTGGCTCTTCAGCGGACACAGGCCGGATTCCTGCTGGATCAGGCAGCCGGAATCGAAAATGATTCCGGCAATGAGTACCAATTGATGGAAGAGATTTGCAATGAATTGAAAGAGCGTCTGCGCATCCAGCTAAGTAAGGCCGATGTCCATTTTTTATCGGTGATTTTAAAAGGCTCGAAAGTACAGGAGGCTGACTTGGCCTATTATGACAATGTACTGCTTGGGCGTCTGATCAAAAACCTGATCCTCGATGTTTCGGAGCAGCTGCATGTCGACTTGGTGAATGATTTCTCGTTGTATCAAGGGCTTCTTGCGCATATGGGTCCTTCCATTTTTCGTTTAAAGCAGCACCTTGAATCGTTCAATCCTTTGACGGACGAAATCAGACGGAAATATCCGGTATTGTTTATGGCGGTCAAGCAAGGGTTGGAAAATGAATTCAAGGACTTGGCGTTTTCCGCAGATGAGACAGCCTTTATTGTCCTGCATTTCGGTTCGGCTTTACTGATGAACGAGGAGCAGGTTCGGATTAATGCAGTCGTTATTTGTCCGACAGGCATCGGGACCTCCAAGATGCTCGCAAGCCGGATCCAAAAAGAGCTCCCTGAAATCAATTCAGTGGAAGTGCTATCGCTCAATGATTTCCAAAAAACGCATTTTCAAAATTACGACCTGGTAATCTCGACAATCCGGCTGCCTGTTGCCGAAGTCGATTATATTATGGTCAGCCCTTTGCTGAGTGACAGGGATATCGGCTATATTGAAAGCTATTTGCAGAATAACGTGGAAAAGCTAACCAGCAACAAGCATTATTTGAATCCTAAAGATTTGCCCGAAGCACAAGCCGCTAGCAACCAGCCTACTATACAAACTATGCTGCGGGAAATAAAAGAAGTACAAAGCAGCATGGAAGCGATCCTGGCCAATTTTAAAGTCATCCACACACCGTTGGCAAAAGATCATTGGGAAGTGTTGCAGGAAGTGGTTGAAATGGCCGAAGCGGCTGGATTGCTAACGGATATAGCCGCGGCCATGCTGGAACTGAAAGAGCGGGAGAAGAAAGGCGGATTAGGCATTCCGGATACCCATATGGCGCTTTTCCATTGCCGAGAAGATTCGGTTCAAGAGCTGCTCTTTCAAGTGATCCATTTGGAGGTGCCCCTTACCGTTAAAGGGATGGATGGAGAAGACATGCAGATGAAGAACCTGCTGCTCATGCTGGCTCCTGAAAAGCTGACGGCCAAAGAGCAGGAAGTGCTCAGTTTGATCAGCACCAGCCTCATTGAAAGTGATGGATCGAGGATGATTTTTTCATCTTCCAATGAAAAGGCAATTCGGCAGAAGCTCGAGCATATTTTCTTGGATTATCTACAAAATAATTTGATAAAGGGATGATTAGATGAGACAAACCGTTCATTTTGGAGCAGGAAACATTGGCAGAGGATTTATTGGGGCTTTATTTTCCGAATCAGGCTATCACGTGACCTTCGTGGATGTGGCCGAACAAGTCATCAATAAGCTCAATGAAGAAAAAGGCTACCAGGTGAAGCTTGCTCAATCACAGGAAGAAACGATCAGCATCGGAAATGTTTCAGGCATCAACAACATGACACATGAAGATGACGTCATTGAAGCAATCCAACAGGCTACGTATTTGACTACAGCGATCGGCCCGAATATCCTGCCGAGAATCGCACCGCTGATCGCCCGCGGGTTGGCTAAACGTGTGGCAGCAACAGATGACAAACTCTACGTTATCGCTTGTGAAAATCAAATTGGCGCAACGGATATCCTGAAACAGCATATACTGGATAATCTTGATGAAGAGACGAAGAACCAGTTGGAAGGAAAGGTCTATTTCTTCAACTCAGCCGTTGACCGCATTGTGCCGATACAGGATCAAAGTTCATTGGACGTTTTAGTTGAACCGTATTACGAATGGGTCGTGGAAACGGCAGAAGACATTCCACAGGTAACGGGCATGAAAATGGTGGCAGACCTTGCACCGTTCATCGAACGGAAGTTGTTTACCGTGAATACAGGACATGCCGTCATTGCATATCTTGGTTATCTGGCAGGAAAATCGACGATCGACGAAACCTTGGCTGATGAGGAAATCGTCACGCAGGTAAGAGAAACGCTGAAAGAAACCGGGGCGTACTTGGTGAAGGAATACGGCCTTGATGAAGAAGAGCATCTCGCTTACATCAATAAAAACATTGAGCGTTTTAAAAATGCCTACCTCAACGACGGCGTCACCCGAGTGGGACGTGCACCTATCCGGAAGCTGGGTCCTGAAGACCGCCTGATCCGTCCGGCAACGCAGGCGCAAAAAGCAGGCTTGCCTTACACGCATTTAGCCAAGGCAATTGCAGCTGCGCTATTGTTCGACCATCCAGAAGATGAAGAGGCAATGAAGATACAAGAGATGATCCGTGAAACGGGTCCAGAAGGTGTCCTGAAAACAATCAGTGGCCTGTCGGAAGACAGCGATATAACCAAAGAAGTGGTGCGTCAGTATAAGACATTACAAGGCTGACAATAGGTGTCAATAAAAGCTGGATTTCCATAACAAAATAGATTCTATAGTGTGCTGAAAAGATACAATAGCCGCTTTATAAAAGAAAGCCCAAATGCTGACATTCTGGAGAATGACTGCATTTGGGCTTTTCAGGCTTAATTCCTCTTAAAACGGGCATCTTTCTTTTTTAGCTTTAGCACTTGAGGTATAATAAACAGGCAAAATCAAATGGGTATAATCCGGAAATATGATATAATTATATAATTGAAGCAGAAAAGGTGTGTTTTTTGGTTGTACCTGGCTTTTTGTATTATTTGATCAGGAGCAAGCTGCACCTATTTGCAAATATACGGGATAAGGAAGGTTATAATGGACAACCTACAGAAAAAAAGAAACGTCATCTTAATCGGTGCTGGCGTCATGAGTGCGACTTTAGGGTCTATGCTTAAGGAATTGGCACCAGACTGGAACATCAAAGTATTTGAAAAGCTTGAAAAAGCAGGGTCTGAAAGTTCCAATGAATGGAATAACGCAGGAACAGGACATGCTGCACTTTGTGAGCTTAACTATACACCGGAACAGACTGATGGCTCGATCGACATCAAAAAAGCCATCAACATCAACGAGCAGTTCCAACTTTCGAGACAATTTTGGTCTTTCCTTGTAAACAACAAACGCATCAGCAATCCGCAGGACTTCATCATGTCGATTCCTCATATGAGCATGGTTCAGGGAGAAGACAACGTTCGTTTCCTAAGTAAACGATTTGAAGCATTATCAGCCAGCCCTTTGTTCAAAGGCATGGAATATTCAGCTGACCCTGCAAAATTGAAAGAATGGATTCCATTAATCATGGAAGGCCGTCCTTCTGGTGAAGCGATTGCTGCTACAAAAATCGACTCCGGGACTGACGTCAACTTTGGCGCTTTGACGGAAATGCTGTTCGACCACTTGCAAAAAGAACAAGTCGAAATCAATTACAAACATGCAGTCAAAGACATTAAACGCAGTGGCAATGGCATATGGGAAGTAAAAGTTCAGGACTTGGCAAACGATAAAATTGAATACCACAACGCTGACTTCGTCTTTATTGGCGGCGGTGGCGGAAGCTTGCCATTACTTCAGAAAACAGGCATTCCAGAATCCAAGCATATTGGCGGATTCCCGGTAAGCGGACTGTTCCTGGTCTGCAACGATCCTGAAATCGTTGAGCAGCATCATGCGAAAGTATATGGAAAAGCGAAAGTCGGAGCTCCACCGATGTCCGTACCGCATTTGGATACACGCTTTATCGACAACAAAAAATCCTTGCTGTTCGGACCATTTGCTGGATTTTCTCCGAAATTCCTGAAAACAGGATCGAATATGGACTTGATCGGATCTGTAAAACCGAACAATGTCTTCACGATGCTGGCTGCAGGAGCAAAAGAGTTGTCATTGACGAAATACTTGGTTCAGCAAGTCATGCTGTCAAATGAGAAACGCGTAGAAGAATTGCGTGAATTCATTCCGACTGCCAAACTTGAGGACTGGGATGTAGTCGTAGCAGGACAACGCGTACAGGTTATCAAAGATACGGATAAAGGCAAAGGCACTTTGCAGTTCGGTACAGAAATTGTAACGGCTGCCGATGGCTCGATTGCTGCATTGCTGGGAGCTTCTCCAGGTGCATCCACAGCTGTACATGCGATGCTGGAAATCTTCCAAAGATGTTTCCCGGATCATGTGGGCGAATGGGAACCGAAGATTAAAGAAATGGTTCCGTCGTATGGCATGTCCTTGTCTGAAAACCCGGATCTTCTTCAGGAAATCCATACTTCAACTGCGAAAGCACTTCAATTGGACGAAAAAAGCCCAATCGAAATATGATAATAGCCAAAGCCCCTTGCATCAAATCTGATGCAAGGGGCTTTTTTTGGACAGTTGCGAATGCAAAGGGCTACAATTCAATTTATACATGGTTAAAAAAGTAAATTAACAAAAAAGGAGTTTCTGAGCATGAAAAAAATCAATCAATACATTGAGACTGTTTTCACTGAACAAGATTCAGTATTGGAAGGTGTCATCTCTTCTATTGAAGAAAAAGGCATGCCATCGATTTCCGTATCACCGTCATCCGGAAAACTGCTGACGATGCTGGTTTCGGTCGCGGGCGCCAAAAACGTATTGGAGATCGGGGCGCTTGGCGGGTATAGCGGCATTTGCCTGGCGCGCGGATTCAACAGTCCTGAAGGGCGGCTGACTTCCTTGGAGCTTGAAGAACAGTATGCTGAACTGGCCCAAAGCAATCTAACGAAAGCCGGGTTTGGTGAACAGGTTTCGTACATGACTGGAGCGGCTTTAGAGAACCTCGGCAAACTGGCCGCAGAAAACCGGAAGTTTGATTTCTTCTTTATCGATGCAGACAAAGTGAACTACGAAAATTACTTGAATGGCTGCCTGAAGCTGGTAGAGCCTGGTGCATTAATCGTAGCGGACAACGTATTGGCAAGAGGGACGGTCGCAGATGACGCAGCTGAAACGAGCCGTCATACCGAAGTGATGAGGGCATTCAACCAGGTCGTGGCAAACCATCCTCAGCTCGAATCCTTATTGATTCCAATAGGTGACGGCCTGACCGTATCGAAAGTAAAGAACTGAAAAAAAGAGCGTGTCTGAATTTCAGACACGCTCTTTTTTGAATAGCTTCGCATAAAAGCTTATTTAAAAAACGGAGTTTTCTTTAAAGCGACGGCTACTGGAATCGCGATGATCAGTCCAACTGTATTTTGGACAAGATTTCCGGGGATCGAAGCGGCCGGAATAATCCAGCTGCTGAAAATGATGGCTTCACCGAGGTAGTAAATAGCTACCATTAAAGGGATTGAAACGACAGCGGCTAAAATATTGAAACCTGTGCTGCCGCCTTTTCTGCCCCCGGACCACGCAATCTTTCCGACCAGGTAACCCTGCAGGCCGCGCGCTAAGAAGGTGATCGGTGCCCACAAAGTCCAGCCGGAAACCAAATCGAACAGCCCCATGCCGATCGCACCGGCAATCATTCCTTTTTTAGGGCCAAACAAGATGGCAATGACGAAAAGCATGGCGGTCCCGAGATGGACAAGCCCGCCATTTGCTGCAATCGGCAGGCGGATGTTCAATAACAAAGTAGCGACAAAGACAAGTGCAATGGCCATAGAGCTTAAAATCAAATCAAAAGTACGGGAATTGGCTGCGGGTGAATAGCTGGTTGTTTTCTGCATTATTGGTTACCTTCCTATCTTTTCTTTTTCAGATAAGATTAGCAGAGGACTGAACCAGTTGAAAGTGCCAATTCTGAACAAAACTTAGGGGTCAGTTTTAAATTGACTGGGATGATTCTGATTCTTCAGGAATACGCACTTCAACTTCTACGCCGAAATGGTCGGAGAGGATGGACTTATTCCGGTTGTTGAAAATGACTTTGGACGACAGCACCGGGAAGGGTTTACTCATTAAAATCAAGTCGATGCGCAGGTCTTGCTTATTGTCATTCCATCCAGTAATTTTCCCTTCAACAGTAGTTCCCTGATCTTTCTGATCGGCCAACTCATACGTATCGTAAAGGCCGTGGCTGATCAAGTAATCATAGCCCTCTCCCCGCAGCGCAGCGCTGTTGTTGAAGTCACCCATCAGAAAAACAGGTGAATCAGTTTCCATCTGCTGCAAAAGCCTGTCTGCCTGCTGTTTGAAAGGTTCTTCTTCGTCTGTCCACCAGCCCATATGGCAGGAATAGAAGGACATTGGAAGCCCGCAAAAGTCGATTTGGGCACCGATGATTTTGCGCGTTTTCCAATAAGTGCTGTCTGTGCTTAAGCTGACGAAAAAGGATTCCTCTTTACTGATTGGGTATTTCGTCAATATCGCGACGCCTTCTTCATAGATGCCATAAACCAGATGCGAAAAACTCCAAACAAATGAATAATCGTGGACACCAATTTTTTCAAGTTCCTCCAGCAGTTTGATGCCGTAATTATCCTTTTTGATATCTCCGTAAAGCAGTTCGGCATCAATCGATTGATTGACTTCCTGAAGCGCGATGACGTCATAGGCTTTCTCTTTGATGGTATCTGCCAAATACCGTATTTTTTCAAGTTGATTTTCTTCGTGCCAGGCATGGCAGTTCAAGGTCAAGAGTTTCATCTGTTACAGCTCCTCCATTTAATCATTTATAAAGTAAAGCCCGGCTGCATACGGAATTTTTTCGAATACAGCCGGGCTTTTAAAGGGTCTTTCTAAATTAAACGACAGGCTCCCCATGTACAATTTCCATGATGTCCATATCTTTAGCTGCTATTGAGCCGGACTTTTTAAGCTTGATCGATTGGCCTTCTTCAAGGTTCGTGAAGACAACTGGCGTAATGATGGACGACGCGTTTTTAGCGATGTAATCCAAGTCCATTTCCATCAGAAGCTGTCCCTGTTCAACAATATCGCCTTGTTCAATATGTGAAGTGAAACCTTCACCTTTCAAATTGACTGTATCGATACCGATGTGGATCAGAATTTCTGTGCCGTTGTCTGCCGCGATGCCAATGGCATGTTTGGTAGGGAAGACCGTAACGACTGTGCCGTTTACCGGAGAAAAGACTTTTCCTTCTGCCGGTTTGATGGCAAACCCATCTCCAACCATCTTGCCTGAGAATACCTGATCAGGTACTTCTGAAATCGGCAGGAGTTCACCGGTAATCGGGCTGTTGAATTCTAAAGGTGTTTCTGTAGCCGCTGCTGTTTCAGCAGGAGCGGCTGTTTTTGTTGCTGCACGAGGCTTTTTGCCGCTGATGATGTCTTGCATTTGGCCACGCAAGCTGTCGGAGACAGGTCCGAAAATAGCCTGGATGTTATTGCCGACTTCCATAACACCGGATGCACCAAGTTTTTTCAATCTGTTTTTATCAACATTGCCTTTGTCTGCTACGCTGACACGGAGACGCGTGATACATGCATCCAAATGGGTGATGTTTTCTTGTCCGCCCATAGCGGCAAGGATTTCGTATGGCAATTCGCCAACTTCTCCTGTTTCTTCATCGCCTTCTTCATCTTCTTCACGTCCAGGTGTCATCAAGTTGAATTTCTTGATGGCAAAACGGAAACCGAAGTAGTAGATAACCGAGAACACAAGACCGACGATAATGACCCAGAACCATTCCGTTCTGCCCGGCAGAACGCCGAAGAGCAGGAAGTCAATCAGACCGCCGGAGAATGTCATACCGATTTTAACGTTTAGCAAATGCATCGTCATGAACGACAGACCCGCGAAGACCGCGTGGATGCCGAACAGGACAGGTGCTACAAACAAGAATGAGAACTCAAGCGGTTCTGTAATTCCTGTCAGGAATGAAGTCAAAGCACCTGAGAGCATGATGCCGCCGACAATTTTCTTTTTCTCCGGACGTGCACAATGGTAAATGGCAAGTGCCGCAGCCGGAAGGCCGAACATCATGAACGGGAATTTACCGGTCATGAATGTACCGGCAGTAAATTCCACACCGTCCTGCAGTTGGGCAAAGAAGATGCGCTGATCGCCGCGGATGATTTCACCTGCAGCATTTGTATATTGGCCAAATTCAAACCAAAACGGTGAGTAGAAAATATGGTGCAGGCCGAAAGGAATCAATGAACGTTCAATGGTTCCGAAAACGAACGCCGCAAGCGTGCGGTTTGTTTCAAGCATAAAGTGAGATAATGTGTTCAAACCGGTTTGGGCAAATGGCCAAACCATGAACATGACGATTCCGAGAAAAACCGCGGAGAACGCCGTGATGATTGGAACAAAGCGCTTTCCTGCAAAAAATCCTAAAAACTGAGGCAATTGGATATTGAAGAATTTATTGTACATGAATGCAGCCAGTACTCCGACGATAATCCCGCCGAAAACGCCTGTCTGGAGTGTCGGGATGCCCAATACATTGGCATATGCCGGGTCAGCGGTCATTTCCAGGGTGATGCCGCCAACGGCTTTCATGGTGACGTTCATGATCAGGTAACCGATGATGGCAGCAAGTCCTGCTACTCCATCACCACCGGCAAGGCCGATTGCGACACCTACAGCGAACAGCAAGGGCAGGTTGTCGAAAATAACGCCGCCGGCTTCCGCCATGATGAATAATAATTGCTGAATCCAGCCAGCTCCCATAAACGGAACCGCTTCCAAAAACGAATCTTCTGCAAAACTTGTACCGAAAGCCAACAGGATACCGGCAGCCGGCAAGAGTGCAACTGGCAGCATGAGTGCTTTACCGACTTTTTGCAGCGTGCCGAAAAAATTGAATGACATATAGTTTCCTCCTCGATGGTGCGAATATAAAAAATGGCCAACTGAACACATAATAAAAGGCATGAGCAGAAAAGGAAAAAGTCGATAAAAGGGCAGAAATGTCCTGTTGGTCAACTTTTCATCTTTTCATACTCATGCCTGATCGAATCAGTAACACGTATGGTCAGAATTTATGTGTCAAGCGCTGCAGATGAATCGTCAAATACATGACTTCAGCTTCATCCACGGGCTTATTCAATTGGTTTTGCATAACTTTAATGAGCTTCCAAGCAAGATTATAGCACACCGGATATTCGCTTTTCAACATGGCGGCTAATTTATTTTCTTCTCCCAAAGGCGCCCCTTTATCGGCCCTGTCGATGGCTCGGTGAAGATGCTGGATAAGGCGATGGTAGTCGATATTGTCTTTTTCCAGTTGGATGTCCAGGCTGTCTTCAATGATCTTCACCATTTTTGAAAGAAGCGCATGATACCGGTTAATATCGCGCAGGGACTTGTCTGTGACGGCGCTGTGGATATGCAAGGCGATAAAACCGATTTCCCCTTCAGGAAATGAAACACCGGTCCGCTCTTCGACTTTTTTCACCACGTCTTTGGCTACCAGGTATTCTTTGGGATACAAAGATTCAATTTCAAACAGAAAAGGATTGGAAAATTGAATGTCTTTTTTTGCCCGGTTAATGGCAAAGGCGATATGGTCAGTCAATGCTACGTGGATATGCTCGTTCAATTCCTTACCCATTTTTTCTTCAATGAAAAGCAGCAGCTCATGGATGAAAGCAATCAGCTTTTCTTCGATATAAGGAAGCAAATTGACGTATTGTTCCATTTCCTTTTCGTCTTTCAGCAAAAATGTTTTATCAGCTTCATCAAAAGGGATTGTATCGCCTTTTTTTCGATTAAAACCTAGTCCGTTGCCGATCAGGACGACTTCTTTATAAGCATCGTGGTGGGCAATGACAACATTATTATTCAATATTTTTTGAATGGTCAAGATCTGTTTCATTTCAACCTCCATCTGCCGCCTGGCTTAATGCCGGTCTGACTAGCTTGCACCAATGTTTTTTTCTTATCGGATAAACGGTGACTGGCACCGAAAATAAAAATCTGAAAAATTTTGTATCCTTTATTCTACCATTTCTATCCTTTCTGCAATAGGGTTTAATCCGGGCAGAAATAGGCATTCATTGAGTTTAGAAAAAGCAAAGCGTATACTGAGGCTGAATCATTTGTACTTAACGATCAGGAGGTCATACAGTGGCAATCAACCCTAAAGCCATCTTTTTGGATATGGATGGCACCATTTTAAATCATTTTAACGAAGTGAGCCTGGATACGAAAGAAGTTATAGATAAACTGCGAAACGAAGGCATATATGTTTTTGTGGCGACAGGCAGATCCGCAGATGAAGTGGCAGAGATGCTTCCGGAAGGATTTGCGGTGGATGGCATCATCACTGCAAACGGCATGGCGGGATACATTGGAGACGAAGCCGTATTTGAACATTCACTGCCAATGGAGTTGGTGGAAACCATCCTGGCAAAAGCGCGTGAACGCAAAATCTATTACGAGCTGTTCCCGCACGGCAGCAATCGCTTGGTGCTGGAACAGGACAGAGCATTTGTCGAAGCCGCTGTTCGAGATCCAAAACCAGATTCCGTTCAGATCAACGAATGGATTTCCCGCCAAAAAGCGATTGAAGAAGAAATTGAATGGACAGACGAAATAACCGAATCTCATTTTTCGAAATTTTACTTTTTCGCAAGAACCCGTGAGGAAATAAACGATTGGAAAATCGAATTGAAACAGCTGCAAAAAGACATGAAATTCACGATGACTCCATCTTCTCCGCATAATGCCGAAGTCATGGTGGCCGGTATCAATAAAGCATCTGGAATCGAACAGATGCTGGAGCGTTTCGGTTTAACCGGTTGTGAGACATTGGCCATTGGAGACAGCGATAACGATGTCAAAATGTTCGAGTATGTCACGCATGCCGTAGCAATGCAGAATGCAGCAGCACATATCAAGGTTCTGGTGGATGAAGTGACAGAATTTACTTGTGATGAAAACGGCGTCTATCATTACCTGAACACAAAAGTACTGGCTGGCATCAAGGCAAAAGCACCAAGATTGTAAGAGTGGAAGTGAAGGAAAGGAAATTTGACAGATGCCCCCTTGCATAGGTGGATTGCCATTTTGCATTTTCTCATGAAAACAACCCGTTCCAGAAAAGGAAAATCCTTTTCGGAACGGGTTGTTTTTTTGCCATAATATTAGTGTTGTTACTCGTCCAAGGCTTTGTTCCATGTAGGCAGACCATCGTCTTCGTCAAACTCAATGATGATATCAGTGACGTTTTTTACGTTTTCTTTGATTTTTTCTTCGATGTAATCCCGAAGATCATCGGCTTCTGCGATGGTCATTTTGGGATCGACTTCAATCTTCAGTTCAACATGGAGGCTGTCGCCTTCTTTAATAACATCCAAATCCTGAATGTCGTTGATTTGGGGATGCTGCAGGATCCGGGCACCCATTCTGGCCTGCATTTTCACATCGGCAACGCCAAGAGCTCCTGCCGCGTTATCCAAGAAGATGCGGCCGACGACGAAAATAAGAGCGACACCGATAATGATGGAGGCATAGCCGGTAGCACTGTGGAAAGGCGTATAAGTAGAGATGACAATGGCCAGCATCGCAAGAAGTGCTCCGCCGACGGCTACATTATCTTCTAAAAAGACCAGTTTCGAAGCAGGATTGGCGTCTTTTACATGCCGATAGCTTAGAGGAATCATTTTCAGTCCTTTTGTTTGTTCTTTAGGCAAGTGTTCCGTAATTTCTTTCATGGCTTTGTAAAGAACAGCAGATTCCAATAAGGCTGCTGCGCCAAGTACACCGATATTCAGCCAGAACCAATCTTCCGAATGGGTTGCGTCGGAAATGTGATGGATCCCTTCCACGATGGTCTCATAAGCCAGTACCCCGACGATCAATACAGCCCCCAGCAACACCAGGTTGACCAAGCGTCCGAATCCTCCCGGGAAACGTTCTGTCGGTTCTTTTTTGCTGAACGCCGAACCGATGAAAACGAAAAACTGGTTGGCGGCATCACCGAAACTGTGCATCATTTCGGCAAACATCGCTACATTTCCGGTAATCAAATAGGCAGCGGTTTTAATAAGAGCAACTACAGTATTGACGATGGCTGCCAATAAAGCCGATTTGGTTCCGAACTTCATTAAGCCAAAAAATTCTTTCATAAAGTTTTCTCCTCTCCATTATGGCGTCGATTGGATTTAGCGCTATTTAGTTTATTTCCCTTAAGATGAACATTGAAAACCAAAGGGATCGAAAGGCATCTTATCGAAAAAATCCCACAAAAAAACAGGCGGTCGGGATGTCCCGACCGCCTGTTTTTAAAAGAAATTTAACACACGGAATCATTGGATTTAGGTACTGACAAACCGAACAATGGGCGGAGATACAAAGCCACAAAGGTTCCGGCTAATGCCAGGATGCCCCAAATATAACCATGAAGGCTGAATGACGCAATGCCGCCGAAATAAGCACCGATGTTGCAGCCGAATGCCAAACGGGCACCGTAACCCATCATCAGACCGCCGATTACAGAAGCGAAGAAGTTGCCTACTTTCACTTTCGTGAATTTGAACAAACCGCCGGCCGCTGAAGCGAGGAAGGCCCCAATGATTACACCGAAGTTCAAAATTGTCGTAGAATCTGCAAAAATTGAAGATTCGAGCATAGCAGCATTGGCACCTTGCCAATACCCCCAGCTTGCTACATCCACGCCGAAGAATTCAGCGATTTTTGAGCCCCAAAGAGCAAATGCCGATGTGATGCCCCAAGGTGTACCGCGGACCATCAATGTTACTGCATTTAATACAGCCAGAACGATCGCCGCTGCAAATAAAGGCCATGAACCGCGGAAAATCCGTTTCCATCCAGAAGCGGATGGCAGAGGTGCCATTTTCGGAGAACGTCTCTTTTTCTCAATAACCAAACTGATCAAAGCGACTAAGCCGAAAATGACAATCGATACAAGCCAAGCACCGCCATAACCGAGTCCGGTTGATGTGGCCAAAGAAATCGGCTCAAACGCCGGCATTTCTTCTGTCCAGAACGGTAAATGGTAAGCGCCGATGGTTGTTCCGATAATGAAGAACAGCAATGTCACGAACATGACAGTACGTCCGCCGCCAATGGCATACAAAGTTCCGGAAGCACAGCCGCCGCCAAGCTGCATGCCGATACCGAAGACAAATGCACCGACAACCAGACTGACGCCTACAGGCGAAACATAGCCTGCCACACCGGTTCCGAAGAACGAATAGCCATATGCCAAAATTGGAGCAAACAAAGTGACTGCCACAGCCAGCATCAGCATATGGGCCCGCATGGCTTGTCCGTTGCCGACCGATGCCAAGCGACGGAATGCAGAAGTGAAGCCGAAGCGTGCATGGAACAAGGTATAGCCAAGCAACAGGCCGATGATCAACAAGATAGGTTGTGAGATATGTTGAGTAGCCAACAAATAAATCGTCAACAAAGCGGCAACGACCAATCCGCCGACGATCAATGAAACTTGAGGACTATTTAAAGCTGTATCTTTTCGTGCAACCGGACCTTTTGCTTCGTCAACCGGTTGAACTTTCGTTATAGAAGTCATGAAATCATCCTTTTCTTAGTGAGTTAGTCGGGAATACTCCGTTATCATAATGCCTCAACCTTGCGGTGTCAACGAAAATCGCTCATTTGAATAGGGTAGATACTGGATTTGTAAGTTAAATAATAGAGTGCGTACCAAGTCAAAACAAGCAGCCAAAAACGAAAACTGCTCCAGATGGGTGTATACTAATAGAATGATGAAAAAGAGTGCGTGTTTGGAGGAAAATAGATGTTCAGTGATATTGCAGTAGAAGACTTGATTCCGTTAAGTGAAAAGAACAAAATGGTCCTGATCGATGTACGGTCGCCATCTGAATATAAGAATTTCTCGATTCCCGGCAGCATCAATATTCCTTTTTTTGATGATGCAGAGCGGGCGGAAATTGGAACTCTTTATAAACAAGTGAGTGTAGCGGCAGCGAAAGAGCGCGGCCTCGCGATTATATCTGCCAAACTTCCAGAGTTTGTGAAGCAATTTAAACAAGTTGAAGGCAATAAAACGGTATTTTGCTGGCGCGGCGGTATGCGCAGCCGGACAACAGCCACGCTCCTGTCGTTGATGGATGTCCATGTCAGCCGGCTGGAAGGCGGCATCCGTGAATACCGGAGATGGGTTCTCAATCAGCTTGAGCAGTCCGAAGCGCCTTTTAAGGCATATGTGTTGAACGGCCTGACCGGAACGGGCAAAACCCGAATTCTGAAAGCACTGGAAGAGCAAGGGTATCCGGTTATCGATCTGGAAGGGCTCGCCAATCACAAAGGCTCGATTTTTGGGCACATTGGCGTTGAACCCCATAACCAGAAAGTATTCGATTCCTTATTTGTCCAGCAATTTCGGGAACTGGAAAAAGCACCGTTTGTTCTATTTGAAGCTGAAAGTTCACGGATCGGCAAGGTAGTCATCCCCAATTGGGTGATGGAACTGAAAGCCAACAGCATCCAGCTCATCATAGACATGCCGATGGAAGAAAGAATCAAAGAAATCATCGAAGATTATCGTCCTGAAGAATATCAGGATGAGTGCATCGCCGCTTTCCAACGCATCAAAACCCGGATGCCACAGGATGTCTCGAAACAGATTGAAGAGGATCTGGAAACAGGTGAATTTGCTTCTGCTGTGCGTCTGTTGCTGGAGTTTTATTACGATTCCCGCTACAAGCACACCGGCCTTCAATATCCGGACCAGCAAAAGAAAGTACTTCAGGTCCGTAACCTGGAAGAAGCGATCGAAGCGATAAAAGAGCAGATTCCCGAACCTGAAAAGTCTTCGGTAAGCTGAGTCCTATCAAAATTGTAAGCGGGCTGTCCCATAAGGTCATGAAAAATGGCTTTTAGTGGGCAGCCCTTTTTTGCATACAAAAAAGGGCGATTGTCCATTTCGACGGACGCTTTCCGCGGGCACGGCCTCAGCCGGTTGCACCGTCTTCACCACGCGCTGTTCCCGCAGGAGTCGCCGTCTCCATTTCCATCCGCCAGAAAGCATCCGCCTAGCGCGCAGAATCTGGTTAAAAATAATGAAATTTATAATCATGCGCTAAAGCATATAAGTATTTTTTAGGTGAATCACAAGTGCAAACTAAAAGTAAGCTGAGTTGATTCACTCCAGGCAGTCAGTGATAATGAAGAGAACAGCAAAATTCTACAACTGTTTCCGGTATTCGGACATATACAGGAAGGAACTGGCCTTATGAACTTCTCACTTAATGAAACAAAAATAAAAAAATTATGCGGTCAGGCTGCTTTCAAAAAGGGCCGGGCTTTTATTCAGGCAGGCAAAATCCAGTTATCGCCGGATCCGAATGAAGATCGGCTGATGAAAGGGGTCGTCAGCGGACGCAATGAATTTTACGTCAGCGTTAAACAGGAAGCAGACGGGGAAATCCTGGCTTCCTGCAGCTGTCCGCCAGTCGGGTTTGTGTCGACTTATTGCCATCATATTGCCGGCGTCTTGTTGGCGATTGAGGACATGCAGCAGCGTGAGAATCCGGCTATGAAAATGCTCAGTGTATTCATGCGGCAAACAGCCGGCACAAAAGGAAGACGGCAGTATTTCGACAAACGGCAAACGCTTCAAATTGAATTCAGCATCCTGCCGGTTTTAATGGGAAAATCGGGTTATATGCTGGGTCTGCGGATTGCTGGGGGAATAACGAACCTGGAACCGATTCGTGATATAGGAGGGTTCTTGGCTGCGGTAAGGACGGAAGAAGCGTATAGTGAATCACCGGGCTTTTCTTACGCACCACCGGACCACCGCCTTGAAGATGACACTGAAAAAGTCCTCGATTATTTGGCGAAAACCCGAATGGCCGGAGTTGGAAATCTTGAGCAAACTGATTTATTGGTGATGGCTGCATCGGATTGGGAGCGGCTGCTGCCTTTAATGCAAGCCGCACCTAACGTCAAACTTATAGGGGCAGGACGGATTATCGAAGGCATCCGTATCGAAAAGGAAATGCCGCTATCTTTCCATTTCGATAAAAACCGATCAGGTGGATTTCGGCTGGATGTAGAAGGGCTGGAAGAAGTGCTGATTCTGAAGGCTTACGACATGGCAATTGCGGATGGCGCTCTATACCATTTGGCTGAAGAAGATGCCAGGCGCCTTGCGGAACTGAAGGAAATGCTGCCTGGCTCAATCGACCAGCTGATCATTCCATCACAGGAAATGGATCGATTTATGGCGACGGTTGCCCCTGGGTTGGAGCGTTTAGGAAAAGTGCATATTTCAGATGCCGTAGCAGAGCGGCTGGTGGAAACCCCTCTACGCGCCAAACTGTTTCTCGACCGCATCAAACACCGGCTGCTGGCCGGAGTGGAATTCCATTACGGACATTTGGTCATCAATCCATGTGAAGAGCCGGAAGACGAATTCCGCCATTACCCGGGAGTCCGCAGACAGCGAGAGCAGGAACAGGAAATCCTGCGAATCATGAAAGACAGTGCATTTACACAAACTGAAGGCGGCTTCTACATGCAGGATGAAGAAGCGGAATACCAGTTTCTTTATCATGTCATTCCAGTACTGGAAGAATTGATGCAAATTTACGCAACGACAGCTGTGAAGCTGCGAGTCCAAAAAAATTATGGCGGCCCTAAAGTGAAAGTTGAAATCAGTGAACGCACTGATTGGCTGGAGTTCCGTTTCGACCTTCAGGATATACCGGAAGCAGAAATCAAAAAGATTCTAAAGACATTGGAGGAAAAGCGGCCCTATTACCGCATCCCTAACGGAACGTTAATGTCTTTGGAGACGGCAGAATTCCTTGATTTAAGTGAATTTCTGCGTGAATTGGATATCACCGCAGCCAATTTTGGCAGAGAAGAGATCCGGATTCCATTGGTTCATGGGCTGCATTTGGCCGCATCATTGGATGAGGGACAGCTTCTTGATCCCGGAGCCGGCTTTGCGCACCTTCTGCAAAATTTGAATCGTCCGGAAGAGCTCGATTCAGACATACCGGAAAGTTTGAACGGTGTACTCCGCGATTACCAGGAAGCGGGTTTCCGTTGGCTCAAGCTGTTGGCCAAGTATAAATTCGGCGGAATCTTGGCTGATGACATGGGACTCGGCAAAACCTTGCAGAGCATCGCTTTCATCGTATCGATGCTGTCGGATATCCGTAAGCGTCAGCAGCCTGTGCTTGTGGTTGCGCCTTCATCGCTCGTTTATAACTGGTTGAACGAACTGACGAAGTTCGCACCAGCTGTAAAAGCCAAGATCATCGATGGCAATAAAACACAGCGGGCATCTTTGGTTAAAAACTCACAAGAGATGGATGTCATCATCACTTCCTATCCTTCCTTGCGCATGGATCAAGTACTGTACCGGGATCAACATTTTCATACGGTATTTTTTGATGAAGCACAGGCGTTTAAGAATCCTGTGACACAAACGGCGAAGGCCGTCAGAGGGATTCAGGCGGATTATCGCTTTGCGCTTACCGGTACGCCGATTGAAAATTCGCTCGACGAGTTATGGTCCATTTTCAATGTGGTGTTTCCGGAGTTGTTGCCAAACCGCAGGCTGTTCAGCGAGATGAGACGTGACAGCATCAAAAAGCGGGTGCGGCCATTCATTCTGCGCCGCATCAAGACGGAGGTTTTAACGGAACTTCCGGATAAAGTAGAGACAATCCAATTTTCGGATCTTCAGAAAGAGCAGAAGAAATTATACGCGGCTTATTTAGCTGAGTTGAAACAGGATGCACTGAAACATTTGAACAAAGACAGCTTCCAAAAGAACCGCATCCGAATTTTGGCCGGATTGACCAGGCTGCGCCAACTTTGTTGCCATCCCGCATTATTTGTGGAAGGTTATGAAGGAGGTTCCGCCAAATTTGATCAGTTGATGGAGATTGTAGAGGAATGCCGTCTTTCCGGAAGGCGTGTGCTGGTATTTTCGCAATTTACTCAAATGCTGGGCCTCATTGGCCGTCAATTGGCAAAAGAAGGGGTGCCTTATTTTTACTTGGATGGCCAAACGCCGCCTATGGAGCGGGTGGACTTATGCAGCCGCTTCAATGAAGGGGAAGGCGATTTGTTTTTGATTTCCCTGAAAGCCGGAGGGACAGGCCTGAATCTGACGGGCGCTGACACAGTCATTCTTTACGACTTGTGGTGGAATCCGGCTGTCGAACAGCAAGCTGCTGACCGGGCACATCGCATGGGACAGAAAAAGGAAGTGCAAGTGGTTCGGCTTGTCGCGAAAGGCACCATCGAAGAAAAGATCAATGAGTTGCAGATGAAAAAGAAAAACCTGATCGATGATGTCATCCAGTCAGGAGAAGAACCGCTGAAAGCCATGTCAGCTGATGATATCCGGGAAATTTTGACGATGTAATCCTATGAGTGTTGCTTATTTATGCCGTTTCAACGGTCAGTGTTATGAAAAATCCCCGCTGACCGAATTTTTTATGGATTCAACTAAAGAGCTTCTTCGAAAAGGAATTATTGTGTGGGTTTTGGTAAAATGGTTGAAAGAGAGCCGAGGTGTTGATATGGATCCGAAAAGCATGCTGGAAAAAGTGAAAAACCGGGTTCCTGATGTATTAGGGAATAAGGATTTTTCTAAATACGCCATTCTTTTGCCCCTTATCGAAAAAGAGGGAGAAATTCATGTCCTCTTTGAAGTCCGCTCATACGATTTAAGAAACCAGCCAGGCGAGATTTGTTTTCCAGGCGGCAAAATCGATTTCCAGGATCAGACCGAAGAAGACACGGCGGTCCGGGAAACGATTGAAGAACTGGGAATCAAAAGAGAAGAAATTTCGAATATCTTTCCATTGGACTACATCGTTTCGCCTTTTGGCATGATTGTCTACACATTTGCGGGCATTATCGATCCTGAAGCCGAATTCAGCCCGAATCCGCCGGAAGTAGATAGCATCTTTACGGTGCCGCTGTCTTTTTTCCTGGAAAAAGAACCGAAAGTGTACAGCATCAACTTTGATATCCAGCCGGAAGAAAGCTTTCCCTATGATTTGATTGCCGGAGGAGAAAATTACAATTGGCGGACGCGCCAGGTTGATGAGTTTTTTTATATTTATGACGACAAAGTTATTTGGGGATTGACCGCAAAAATACTTGCCCACTTTATTGAGATCATTCGCTGAATGGTCTTTTTGTTTTGGAAGAAAACGGGTCTTTTATCGTAATTTTTGAATTATGGCTGCCGAAGCTTTTAAAGGGCGGCAAGAACGTGTATAATTATTCATATTACTGATAATTATAATTATTTTCACAAAAGGAGTCCTGACGATGACTACATATCAGCTTGAGGTTATTGAAAATACCAGCAAAAAAGAAAAACCAGTGAAAGATCAAGTACCATTCGGGACTACGTTCACAGATCATATGTATATCTTGGAATACGAAACTGAAAAAGGCTGGTATGATCCAAAAATCGTTCCGTACGGCCCGATCAGCCTGGATCCGGCAGCGATGATTTTCCATTATGGCCAAACAGTCTTTGAAGGAATGAAAGCTTACCGTACAGAAGATGGCCGTATTTTATTGTTCCGTCCGGAAAAGAACTTTGAGCGTCTGAATCTTTCAAGCGAGCGCTTGAGCATTCCGCCAATTGATGAACAACAAGCTTTGGAGCATTTGACGCAATTGATCAAGCTTGAAAAGGAATGGGTACCGAAAACACCCGGAACTTCCCTGTATATCCGCCCTTATATCATTTCAACAGACGCCAACCTGGCAGTCGGACCGTCTCAAACCTATAAATACATGGTGATCTTGTCACCGGTCGGATCTTACTTCCCAGGTGGCCTTCAGCCGGTTGTCATCCATGTGGAAGACAAGTTCACCCGTGCTGTAAAAGGCGGCACCGGTATGGCCAAAACCGCCGGAAACTATTCATCGGGTTACCAGGCTCAAGCGAATGCCAAGAAAGAAGGCAACGCGGATGTCCTGTGGCTGGACGGCGTCGAGAAAAAATACATTGAAGAAGTCGGCAGCATGAACATTTTCTTCAAGATCAACGGCGAAGTGGTGACGCCTGAATTGAACGGCAGTATCTTGAAAGGCATCACGCGCATGTCCATTATCGAGTTGCTTGGCACATGGGGAATTAACGTAACAGAAAAACGCATTTCCATTGATGAACTGTATGAAGCCTATGAAGCAGGCCAAGTAGAGGAAGTCTTCGGCACCGGAACAGCTGCTGTTATTTCTCCGGTTGGAGAATTAAACTGGAAAGGCCAAAAAATGATCATCAACAACCATGAAATCGGTGAACTGTCGCAAAAACTATATGACACGATCACAGGCATCCAGACTGGGAAAGTTGAAGATACACTCGGTTGGACCGTAGAAGTAAAATAACAGCGAAAAAGTAAATCTGAAGCCCGTCGCTGCCCGGTTATCCTTCGTGATAACTTGGCAACGACGGGCTTTTTATTGTGTTGAGCCAACAGCGATTCATAAATTAATGAAAATCAGCACATCATTGAAGAAAGACAGGAATTATTATGATATGGTAGAAAACAGCAATTTACCCTTGAGCCGGAAATCCAAACTTGGATCGACCTGCTTATTTTGACAGGAAAAGGAGTGTGTAAAGCAGTGAAAAGCATAACCGGTTTAAAGCGCGTCCATTTTATTTTGCTGATGGGCGCGTTAACATCCTTGATTCCGTTCACGATTGATATGTATTTGCCGGCATTTCCAATCTTAGCCGACGTCTATGAAACGAATGCCACTTCTGTTCAATTGAGCTTGACCGCTTGCCTGCTTGGGCTGGCACTCGGCCAATTGATCGCCGGCGCACTCAGTGATATGCAGGGGAGACGCAAGCCGTTGCTAATTTCCCTGGTTGCTTATGCAATAGCGTCGGTAGCCTGCATTTTTGCTCCGAACATCTACATATTTATTCTTTTGCGCTTTGTACAGGGATTTGCGGCTTCAGGCGGGCTGGTTATTTCACGGGCAATCGTACGGGATGTCAGCAGTGGAGCGGAATTGACCAGATTGTTCGCTTTACTGATGGTCGTAAACAACCTGGTGCCATTACTGGCGCCTTCTGTCGGCAGCGGAGTGCTGTTGTTTGCCGACTGGCGCGGAATTTTCCTGGTGCTGACCGTATTGGGGATCGTCTTGCTGCTGATTTCGGCTTTCCGCTTAAAGGAAAGTCTGCCTCCCGAAAAGCGCGTCCCGAGCAACTTAAAATCGACGTTCAGCAATTTCGCGGGAATTCTGAAGAACCGCCAGTTTACCGGTTACGCATTGGCGCAAGGCTTTCTGATCGGAGGTGTTTTCGCCTATGTGTCTGGAACGCCTTTCATCTATCAAAATATTTACGGCGTTTCACCTCAGGTGTTCAGCCTGTTGTTTGGTATGAATGGCATCGGTTTGATCATCGGAAGTTACGCTGTCGGCCGGTTCTCGCATGTCTGGTCTGAGAAACGCTTTCTGGAAACAGCTCTATACGGCGCAACTGCCGCTGGTGCGGTTCTGCTGGCCGTTGTTTTACTGGACGGGCCTTTGTGGGCAGTTGTCATTCCGATTTTCTTTTTCGTCATGTCGATCGGTGTGGTCGGAACGGCCGCATTCACACTCGCTATGGAAAGCCAGGGCCATGTAGCTGGAAGTGCTTCTGCGCTATTGGGGCTGTTGCCTTTCGTTTTAGGGGCTGCGACAGCTCCACTTGTAGGGATTGCTGGAGAAAATACCGCAGTGCCAATGGGACTCGTCATTTTCTCTATGTGTGCTATCGCCTTATTGGCTTATCTCCTATTGGTGAAAAATTCAACTTCAACGATTTAAACTCACGAAAGCCCAGAGATTTCTGGGCTTTTTGTAATGCGTTTAAATGCCTATTTTAGGGAATTTACAGAAGCTAAACATGAGCTTCATGAAGGCTTAATATTCAGACCCTACACTGAACTTGTTCATCAAATGACTGGAGGGAAAAAAATGATACATAGAAACTTGAAGATGAAAGTACTTCCGATTGCTTTAGCTTCAGCAGTAGCTTTAACAGGAGTAAGCTCCTTCTCGTTATCAGCAGAAGCGCATGGCCCCGGCAACAATCAAGGAAAAGCTCCCGAGCACAGTCAAGGGAAGGGCAAAGGCGGCCATAAAAAAGATAAAGTAAAAAACGTCATTTTCCTGATCGGTGATGGTGTTGGGACATCGTATACATCTGCTCACCGGTATTTGAATGACGATCCTTCTACTAAGATGGTCGAAGCTATGTCGTTTGATCCGTATTTGGTTGGACAGCAATCGACTTATCCGGAAGACCCGGCGCAAAATATCACCGATTCGGCTTCAGCTGCAACCGCCATGTCTGCCGGCATCAAAACGTATAACAACGCCATTGCTGTCGATAACGATGAAAGTGAAGTGAAAACAGTCCTCGAGGCAGCCAAAGAAAAAGGCAAAGCGACAGGATTGGTTGCAACTTCTGAAATCACGCACGCCACACCGGCATCATTCGGTGCACATGATATTGCCCGGAAAAACATGAACGCTATTGCCGACGATTATTACGATGAATTGATCAATGGCGAGCATAAAGTCGATGTATTGCTGGGTGGAGGCGTCGATTTATTCGATCGTCCGGACCGTAACCTTACGGAAGAGTTCCAGAAAGACGGCTATAGCTACGTGACAGACCGCGACGAATTGCTGAGCAACGATGCAGAGCAGGTACTTGGGTTGTTTGCGCCGGCTGGCCTTCCGAAACTGATTGACCGTGATGACAGCACGCCATCATTGGCGGAAATGACAACGTCTGCAATCGACCGATTGTCTGAAGATGAAGACGGCTTCTTCCTGATGGTCGAGGGAAGCCAAGTAGATTGGGCAGGGCATGACAATGACATTGTGGCTGCTATGAGTGAGATGGAAGACTATGATCGAGCATTCCAGGAAGCGATCAAATTTGCTGAAGAAGACGGCAATACATTGGTCGTCGCGACTGCCGACCATTCGACTGGCGGCTTCTCCATTGGCGCAGACGGCATCTACAACTGGTTCGCTGAGCCGATCAAAGCAGCAAAGCGCACTCCGGATTTCATGGCTGAACAAATCGTCAGCGGAGCGGATGCAGAAGCAACTTTAAAGGAGTTTATCGACCTTGAACTGACAACTGATGAAATTGCTGCTGTGAAAAAAGCAGCGGCTGGCGGCAAGTATACGGATGTCGACAATGCCATTGAAAAGATTTTCGATAAGCGCTCGCATACCGGCTGGACAACTGGCGGCCACACTGGGGAAGATGTTCCGGTTTATGCATACGGCCCCGCAAGCGATAAATTTGCTGGACAGCTCGACAATACCGATCACGCAAAAATCATCTTTGATTTGCTGAAAGCGAAAGTGGAGATCAACGATAAATAATGTTCTTGAAATAAAGGATGGAATGGGGAACTGACATGAAAAAAACCGTTTATTTATTGGCGCTCTCCGCGCTATTGCTGGGAGGATGTTCAGAATCGGATGATTCGACAATGATCGCTTCGGCAGCCGATCAGACAAACGATATTCCGGGTTATTATGATGGTTATGTTCTGAGCCCGCAGGTGACAGATGACCGTCTGCTGCAGGAAACCGGCCAAAACAAGCGGGATGCCAAAGGAGAGGCAACAGTGAAGGCGGTGAACATGGACAGTGAAACCTATAAGGCGGGTCCGGTGGAGCTGATTGTGGCAGAATCGAAAATCCTTCAGCTCGAACCGGATTATAACCTGATTGATTTTTTTCATTCCTATACACATGAACAGGAATTTGAAGTCGTGAAGATGTTTGTGGAAATCACCAATACCTCCGATGAACCTATCCATTTTGCACCGGTAGCGTTACTCGAAACTGCTGAAGAAGAATTGAAGCTGTGGGAAGATGATATTTATCTGGAAGAATTGAATGGTGAATTGGCTCCAGGTGAAACCAAGACAGGCAATGTCGGATTTATTATCGAAAAAGGTGGAATTGAATCGATAAATATCACCACCAGTGATGTCTTCGACAGCAAGGACAAACAAATCGCCAAAGCAGTAGAATTCAATACGCAGTTCGAATAATATCGGGTTTTTGTAAAATTTTTTTAGAAAAAAAGTAATTATTAAAGTTTGGCAGGCTCTATTCCAGAGCCTGTTTTTCTATTTTTAAAATTGACGGAAAATAAAGAAAATATGTTTTTAAACAGATTGGAACAGTGTATGATAGAAGCAATTAAAACGGACGGAATAGGAAATTTCTTTACTAAAAGGAGAGGTTCGCCATGAAGCTGGTGGAACTGTATATCAGGGAAGTAACAAGAAGGCTGCCGGAAAAAAAGCGTGCTGAAGTTGAAGAAGAGCTGCGGACGATTATTGCGGAGAAGCTGCCGGTTGACTGCATGGAACAGGATGTGAAAAATGTGCTTGCCGAATTGGGCCATCCAGCAGTTTTGGCGAGCCGATATGCGGATCGGCCCATGTATTTGATCGGTCCAAGGTATTATGATCTTTATCTTCAGCTGTTGAAGCTTGTCTTGCCGATTGCCATCACTGTAACGACCATTGTCATTTTGATTGTCACGATTGTTTCAGGGGCAGGAGAGGAACCGGTCTTCACCATCATCGGAGAATTGATTGGACGAATCATTTCCGGAATCATCAATGCAGTGGTTCAAGCGGTCTTCTGGCTGACACTGGTTTTGGCATTTGTGGAACGCGCAGAGCATTCGAAATCGCAAAGGCCGTTGGGATTGAATTTTGAAGAATGGACACCGGATGACTTAAGGGAATTCCCAGAGCGTCCGCACATTTCCAAAGAAAAACGGATTCCCCGAAGCCAAATATTCGGCAGCCTGATTTGGACGGCTATTTGGACGACCGTTTATTTTAATGCAGATAAGCTGCTTGGAATTTACCAGCAAGGGCGGCAAGGCGGACTGGAATTTACCACACCCATCTTCAATCAGGCTGTTCTTGTTTCCTATTGGCCCCTGATTATCCTGGTCGTCGTACTGGAAATCACTTTGGCAGTCTATCAATGGCGGGCTGTACAATGGACCAATAAACTGGCGCTGTTCAATGCTTTTGTCCAAACGACTTCCGTATTGGTATTTGTTCTGGTATTCACCAATTCCAATTTAGTCAATGAAGCATTCCGCCAATGGCTTACTGATCTCTTTGGCGGGACGGCCTTCCTTACTTGGCTTATTGGCAGTATTTTAGTGGTGGTCATCATTTCTTCTGCTATAGATGCCATTCAAGGCATCCGAAAAGCCAGGATCCGTTCCCGATAGCAGTGGGCTGCACTGAATTCAACCACAAGGAAATCAACGATGGCGCAGGGAACTTTTCCCTGCGTTTTTTTGATGGAACAACCAAGGACTTTAATAAAGACATAATGATTTTGTAAACGCATTCTTTAATATACTATTCAATTCTTATGAAAATATTCCTAGTAAACGCCGATAAATAAGGGAATGTAAATTATTTTGATGAAAAATAGTTATTTTACAGTAAATTTGTTTTTTTCTAAATATTATGTTTATATATTTAAAAAACATGGTATCATAATTTATGCTTTTAACCACGACATCAGGAGGAACGTTCATATGATTACATTTTTTGCTGCTTTGGCATTACTTATTTTAGGATATGTTTTTTATTCGAAATTTATTGAGCGTGTTTTTGGCGTCGATGACAATACACCAACTCCGGCCTATGCCAAAACAGACAAACTGGATTATATGCCAATGAGCTGGTGGAAAGGCAATCTGATCCAACTGTTGAATATCGCTGGCCTTGGTCCGATTTATGGAGCAGTTGCCGGAGCGTTATATGGTCCAGTCGCTTTTGTCTGGATTGTGCTTGGCTCTATTTTCGCAGGAGGCGTGCATGATTACTTTTCGGGCGTCATGTCCATGCGCCATGGCGGTGCCCAATTTCCGACATTGGTAGGGAAGTACCTGGGTAAGAACGCCAAAGTATTTATCAATGGCCTGTCTTTAGTTTTGATGCTGCTGGTGACTGCAGCGTTTACTGCAGGACCTGCCCAGTTAATTGCCCAAATTACGCCAATTAACTTTATGACTGCTTTAATCATCATTTTCTTCTACTTTATCCTGGCGACGATTTTGCCGATAAATAAAATAATTGGCCGTATTTACCCCCTGTTGGGCGCCATTTTATTGTTTATGGCGGTAGCTGTAGCGGTAGCATTGGTCTTCTCGGGAAAACCGATGCCAAACTTGACATTTGCCAACCTGCATCCGGGTGATCTGCCGATTTGGCCATTGCTGATGGTGACCATTTCATGTGGCGCCATATCAGGATTTCACTCTACACAAAGCCCGATCATTGCACGCACGATGAAAAAAGAAACCGATGGCCGAAAGATTTTTTATGGTGCTATGATCATTGAGGGAGTTATCGCCTTAATATGGGCAGCAGCGGGCATGACATTCTTCAATGGTACGGAAGGCTTGGGAGCAGCGCTTGCTGCTGGAGGGCCATCAGGCGTTGTCAACGAAATCTCCATTTCCCTATTGGGTACGATGGGTGGACTGCTGGCGATTTTCGGTGTCATCATCCTGCCTGTAACGACTGGTGATACGGCGTTACGGTCTTCACGAATGATCTTGACGGACATCCTTTCGAAATTTGTAAACATGGAAGGCAAAGTGAAGGTCCTGCTGGTGACGATTCCACTGGCGATTCCAACCTTCTATATGGCAACAATCGATTATACTTTCTTGTGGAGATATGTCGGCTGGACGAATCAGCTGGTGGCGACATTCATGTTGTGGACAGCTGCAGTTTACCTGATGAAGAACTATAAGTTCCACTGGGTGGCTGGAGTGCCTGCCATGTTCATGACCGCCGTAGTCTCTATGTATATCTTCTATGCACCGGAAGGCTTGAACATGGATTATCAAATTTCCGCCATTATTGGCGCCTGCATCACTTTGGTGGTGTTGCTATGGTATGTGGCACAAATTATCAAATACAGAAGCTTGAAACAGCTACAGGCGGATTATCGCCCACTATAACCAAAACTCCCACAGGGCCTGGCTCTGTGGGAGTTTTTCTGTCTATGAGGGAATCATGTGAACATAGAATTTATTTACAGTATAGTAAAATAAGAAGCATTTTTGATATTCAAGGAGGAGAAATGGATGGTTGCATTGATAAAAGGACAAAAAGTGGATTTAACGAAAACACATCCACGCTTGAAGAATTTAAAGATTGGATTAGGATGGGATGTCAGCCAGACGGCTTCATCGATTGATTTGGATGCAGTGGCGTTGCTTGTGGATGCGGAAGGCAAAGTCGCTGGAAAAGAACATCTGGTCTACTACAATAACCTGTCGGACACAGCCTCTGCGGTCAAGCTTACAAACGATAATCAGACAGGAGCTGGGGATGGAGACGACGAACAAATCACTGTTCAATTGGATAAAATTCCAGGCGGAATCAAGAAAATTGCCGTAGCGATCAGTATTTATGAAGGAAAGGCAAAAAAACAGGATTTTGGCCAGGTGGCAAATGCTTATGTCCGGATTGAAGACGCCGACAGCCAAAAAGAATTGTGCCGTTACGATTTGGGCAGGGACTTCAACCAGGACCTGACGTTATTGACAGGAGAAGTGTATTTGCATAATGGAGAATGGAAGTTTTCCGCGATCGGCCAAAGCGTTTCCGGTGATCTTGGGGAACTGTGCAGGCAATTCAATCTGGAGCTGCCAGCGGAAGCATTCCTGAAAAAGGCTCAGGCTGTGAAAACAGAGACACCGAGCGCTAAATCTGCTCCGGTGAACTTAAAAAAAGTGGAGCTTAAAAAGACCGGCGACAAAATCAATTTGAACAAAACCGAATCGCCTTTAGGTGAAATAGTGGTTAATTTAAATTGGACGCAAAAAACGGGCGGAGGATTTTTGTCATCGGTTCTCAACGCCGGCAAATCAGTGGATTTGGATTTGGGCTGTCTGTTTGAGTTGGAGGATGGTTCCAAGGGTGCTGTCCAGGCGTTAGGCAATGCTTTTGGAAACTTGAAGCAACAGCCCTATATCGCGCTTGACCATGACGATCGGACAGGTACGTCCAAAAGTGGAGAAAACCTTCGCATTAATGGAGATCAGCTCAAGAAATTCAAACGTATACTGGTTTATGCTTTTATCTATGAAGGAGCGGCGAATTGGGCAGAAGTGGACGGGGTAGTGACTTTGAAGCAAAAAAATGGCCCGGACGTCGAAGTCCGCTTGGATGAACACCGCAAAGGCAAGCGGATGTGCGCCATCGCTTTGATCGAAAATGAGAAAAACCAAACCTTGAGCGTCAAGAAAGTGGTCGAGTACTTTGCCGGCCACAGGGAAGTGGACAAAGCTTTTAATTGGGGCATGACCTGGAGCGCAGGATCTAAATAAAAAGGGGAAAAGAGCATGGAACCATTCCATGCTCTTTTGTTTTGGCCGAAATCGTTCTGATTTGTCGGACTGATCGCGGGTTAATTTAAATAATTGCTTGTTGAATCCTGCTGTAAAAAGATCAGTGAAACCTTGTTTAAACTCTCTGCTTGTCTTTCAGTCGGCCCGTTCCGTCAAAAGTGCCGTTTGCGGATGGTGGGATTTGTGATAGACTGGCATTTCAACTTAAAATTAAAATTTTCAATTTAGTTTGAATAAATAATCCTTTTGAGTTCTTAAAGCTTGTTGCATAAGGAAATAAGAGATTTAAACTTTCATTAAAGTGAATAAATATTCAACTTTGTTGCATATTTAGATTGAGGAAATGTATTTATAGAGGAAAAAACATTTTATAACATTGACTTAAAATGCAAAACAGTGCATAATAACTCTATTAAATAGATTCGGGAAAGAAATGTTGGAAACAATGTCACGGAGGCAAGGTTCTTCCGTTTTTAGATGAAATGGAAGAATTTTTTTTATTTATCAAAATCGGGTGGTGACTGCACGTGGAGAAGAAAAGAATTGTTGTGAAGATTGGCAGCAGTTCATTGACAGATGAACGTGGCAAGCTGTCGATTGAAAAATTACGTGAGCACGTGGATGCGCTGGCTCGCTTAAAAGAATATGGGCACGAAGTCATTCTGATATCGTCGGGAGCAGTGGCGGCAGGGTGCACAAGCATGGGTTATTTATCGCGCCCTGATACGGTGGTCGATAAGCAATCAGCCGCCGCGGTCGGACAAAGCCTGTTGTTGCAGGCTTATGCTGATGAATGCAAAAAACATGAGATCGTGGCAGCTCAGCTGCTGTTGACGAAAGATTTGTATAAAAATGCCAATGCGACCATTTCAAAATTACTGGAAAGAAACGTCATGCCGATTATCAATGAAAATGACTCTGTTTCTGTAAAAGAGCTGACATTTGGAGACAATGATATGCTGTCGGCATTGGTCAGCGGGCTTGTCCATGCGGACTTCCTAGTGATTCTGACAGATATTAACGGCATTTATCAAGACAACCCAAGAACCAACCCACAGGCTCAAAAATACCTCCATCTTCAGGAAATCCCCGATGAATTAATAGAAGCTACCTCCTCGGAAGGCTCTGAAGTCGGAACAGGGGGCATGAAGTCAAAAGTTGAAGCCGCAAGAACGGCTTTGGCTTTAGGCGTCCAAGTGTTCATCGGTTCCGGGACAGGCAGCGAAAAGTTAGTCGACATTTTCCAGGGCAGAGGCGACGGAACCTACATCGGTGTCAAAACAGAACTGAGTGTTTAAGCAAAGGGAAATCGAAAGGGGCATCAGGAATGACCGAACTTCTACAGGAACAGCAAACTGAAAGCGAACTTCTCCAAAAGGCTAAGCAAGCGAAACAAGCTGCAGCCACATTGGCGAAATTGACGACCAAGCAAAAAAATAACGCCTTGCGTTTGATTTCAGCTCAATTGCTGGAAGAACAGGTCTATATCTTGGAAGAAAACAGCAAGGATGTTGAACAAGGACGCCAAAACAGAATGAGTGACTCCTTGGTCGACCGTCTTCAACTGGATCAATCCCGCTTGAAAGACATGGCGGATGCGCTGGTTCAATTGACAAAGCTGGCAGATCCCATAGGAGAAGTGCTGGAAAAATGGGAACGGCCAAACGGTTTGACGATGTCTAAAATCCGCGTGCCTTTGGGCGTTGTCGGAATGATTTATGAAGCGCGTCCGAATGTCACGGTTGATGCGTCCAGCTTATGTCTGAAAACCGGGAATTCTGTCGTGCTGCGCGGCAGCTCCACAGCAATCCACTCCAATAAAGCCATTGTTGCCGTTATTCATCGGGCACTCCAGAAAAGTGAAGTTCCAGTCGAATCCGTGCAATTATTGGAAGATACGAGCAGAGAAGCAGCTTCCCATATGTTTAAATTGAATCAATACCTGGATGTCCTCATCCCGCGAGGCGGTGCAAAACTCATTCAGACGGTCGTCCAAAACTCCACGGTTCCCGTCTTGGAAACAGGTGCAGGAAACTGCCATATATATATTGATGAGACAGCGGATGTAAAAATGGCGATTGAAATTGCGTTGAATGCCAAAACGCAGCGCCCTTCAGTGTGCAACTCCTGCGAAAGCATTTTGGTCCACAAAACTTGGGCAGACAAGCATTTAGCGGAGTTGTTTTCCGCTTTGCAGAACAAGCAGGTTGAAATCCATGGGGATGAGTCTATCCAACAACTCTCTCCTACGGTCATACCTGCAGAAAATGCAGATTGGGGAACGGAATACTTGGGTCTGGAAGTGGCAATGAAGACGGTCACTGGTGTGGATGAAGCGATTCAGCACATCAATACTTACGGAACCAAGCATTCTGAAGCGATCATTTCTTCCAATTCTGCAAATGTCGATCAATTCTTCATGGAAATTGATGCAGCAGCAGTCTACCATAACGCTTCTACGCGCTTCACAGACGGCTTTGAATTTGGGTTTGGCGCCGAGATTGGCATCAGTACACAAAAGCTTCATGCGCGGGGGCCTATGGGCTTGCCTGCATTAACTTCAACAAAATACATCATCCGCGGCAGCGGCCAGATAAAGTAAACTATAGAAAAAAGACCGGAGGCATTTGCTTCCGGTCTTTTTTGTGTCAGGCCTGTGCTTTTGTTCGGTTATGCTTCCACATCAGGTAACGGTAGCGGACAGTGCAGCCGATGCAATAGCCCATCAATGCAACTCCTGCTGCAAGTATGACCATAATGCTGAAGGCATAAGCAGCCAGTTGGATGCCTAAAGAGAAGAAAAGGAGTGACAGCCCCAGGCAAATCGTTGCAATCCATTGATTGAACAATTGCTGGTCTTTGTCTTCCTGCTGGTAGCTCGCTGACGGCTTTTTCAGAAAGCGGCGGCTAAAGTGGATGACAGGATTTTTCTTGGTGATCAATGTATAGGCTCCAACCGCAAACGGCAACAGCAAAATGGCTGGATGGAACAACAATGCTGCCAATACGGTGACGACGATGAAAGCTTGGTTTATTTGGACAAGGGGTTTGGGAATGGTCATGAACTCTCCTCCTTCAATTAAAACTTATTATACCTAGTAAATTACTAGGAACAAACCTAATTGCTCAGAAAGAGAGTCATTCGATTCGTTTTCTACATCAGCTGGGTAATGAACAATGTAGCCATGCCAAAATAGATCAATAAGGACAAGATGTCATTGATTGTCGTAATTAGCGGACCGGAAGCCACAGCCGGGTCAATATTGAATCGATAAAGAATCAAGGGAATGATTGTTCCGGCTAAGGTCCCGATAATCAAAGTCATCAGTAGCGAACCGCCGACCACAATGCCCAGCACAAAATTGCCTTGCCATACATAAGCAATCAATAAAATGAGAACAGAGCAGATGGCTCCGATGATGATGCCGACCCATAATTCCCTGATGACCAGCTGGACGGTCTGTTTAAAATTCAGCTTCTGGGAAGCCAATCCACGGACCACAACGGACAGCGACTGCGTACCCGTATTTCCGGTCATGCCGGCAATCATCGGCATAAAGAACGTCAGCGCTACAACAGTCTGAAGCGTTTCTTCGAATCGGCTGATGATGCCGCCGGAAAACAAGCCGATAAACAACAGGAGAATCAGCCAAGGCAGACGGCGATAAGCCGCAATCAAAGCAGGCGTATTAAAGTCGATTGACTTACCGGAAGCCGACAATTTTTCAATGTCTTCATTCGCTTCCTGCATGACGACATCGATGACATCGTCCACCGTGATGACCCCGGCAAGCGTATTGTCTTTTTCAACAATCGGCAACGTGACGAAATCATAGCGGCTGATCAATTGGGCGGCCTCTTCCTGGTCGGTCAGGACGTCGGCTTTGATGACGCGGTTGTACATGACTTCTTCGATTTTGTCCTCAAGGTTTCCAAGAATCAAATCCTTATAAGAAAGAACGCCAAGCAGCTTTTTGTCTTCGTCCACTACATAGAGGTAGTTGAGGTATTCCGCTAATTCGGCAAATTGCTTGATCTTATCGATAGCTTGCCGAATCGTGTAATGCCGTGGAATCCATACATAGCGGTTATTCATTAAGCGTCCCGCTGTTTCAGGTGGATACGTCATCGTATTGTGGACAAATCGGGAGTCGTCCTGATTGATCTGCGACAACAGCTCTTCAATGCGTTCCGGTTCCAAGTCGGCCAGCAACAAAGCCAAGTCGTCGTTGTCCATACGATCGAGGACCTTTGCCGATTTTTCTATACCCAGCTTATGAAGAATATCAATTTGTTCATTTTTCGGAAGTTCCTGCATCAGTTCCGTCAGTTGGCGGATCGTCAAATAGAGGAGAAACTTATTGCGGTGTTTGTCCGGCAGATGCCGGTACTGGATCGCCATATCATACGGCTGGAGCTCATCCAGGATGTCCTGGAATTCAATTATTTTTCCTTCTTTCATGGCCTTGATCAACGCCAATGTAATTTCGTCTTCAAGCAATGCTACAGTCATGGGGCTCACTCCTTCTATGCGGAAAATCCAGAAACTCTATTGTTGATTATTGCCTTAAATGCATGATTTGAAAAGGGGAGAAAAAAAGATAGCAGAATTGAATTAATTGACATATAATAATGAAAATCTGAAAAGGCAAACTTCACCGAAAGGGAAGGACGCAAAGCCATGAGCCTAACCGTTGAAAAACGCAAGGTTGTCAGGTTGCCTGGGTCTCGTTCTGTGAGCCACGGCCAGCAGAATGGGAGGAATAGAGATATGAAAAAATTAATGATGGCAGGTGTGTGGTTATTGTTTATGCTGACACAAACCGGTTTTCAGGCTCAAGCGGCTGAAGTGGATGTCAAAGCCACTTGGTTGTGGAATCCGTGGATGATCTACGAAGATGAAGCGGGTACGATCGCTTTTCTCGAAAGCAAAAATGTAAACAAAGTATATGTCCAGATTGATGCGGATATTCCGGCTGGTGTATACCAGAGCTTCATCGAAAAAGCTGGAGCTGCGGGCATGGCCATTTACGCGTTGGATGGAGCGCCTGACTGGGTGGCAGCAAAAGGATTTACCAAACAGGACCGGTTGATGTCTTGGTTGTCAGCCTATCAACAAAAGGCTGCCTTGACGCAGAAGTTCGCCGGTGTCCATTTGGATGTGGAACCTTATTTATACAGCGGTTGGAACACCAATCGTGCAGCAACAGTCAAAGCTTATCAAGCCTTGCTGATGAAAGCCGTATCCAGCACAACCGCGTTGAACTTGCCTCTGGAAGCCGATCTTCCTTTCTGGTTCGACGAAATTCCATATAAAAACACTTACGGTAGTGGCATACTTGCCGAATGGGTCATCGCCAATACGCACAGTGTCACGCTTATGGCTTACCGGGACTCAGCAACCATGATAACAGAACTGGTAAGAAATGAAGTGGCCTATGGAGTGAAATACGGAAAAACGGTTGTGGTGGGAGTTGAAACAGGCCAAACCGATGAAGGTGAAGCTATCTCCTTCTATGAAGAAGGCGAGGCTTTCATGAACAATGAGTTAGCTGCTGTTTCTTCTCATTATGCCTTTTCCAAAGGCTTTGGAGGAATCGCAGTTCATCACGTGGACAGCTGGAAGACGATGGCTCCGTAAAAATTAGTCCACAACGATTTCTTTATTTTCCTAACAAGGAAACAGCAGACTCAGTTTAAATAGCTGAATCTGCTGTTTTTTTCGTAGAGTTAAGTCAAGTGAAATATGGTACACTATCCATAAATTATGAAACAATAAGGTTTTTAATAGAAATATTTTACTTTAAAAACGATGGCTTCAAAAAAGGGGACTGGCAAATGATTGAGTTATTTATATGGGCGGTTTTGGGTTTATTGGGAATTCAGTTGCTGATTCTAGCTTTGCTGATCGGTTGGAAAAGAAGGAATTTAGCCGATGAAAGAGTGATAGAAGAAGCATTAGCTACGTTACAGCCACAATTCCGAGAATATATAGAAGGTACTAGGGAAATGGAACCTGCGTTGCCGCCCGGAAAAAAACATCGTTTTAAATTGATGGAAACGATGCTGGATGAGTTTTCAGCTGAAGATTTTTCGGAGATGCAGTTTTTGAAAATGCACAGGCTAGCGGAAAAGTATTTGGCAGAGCCTTACCGCCTTGTTTTGAAAAAAGGCCAATGGGCAGAACGTGTCAATGCGTTGTATTTTATTGAAGACTTCCGGCTTTTTTCGTTGAAAGAAGATGTCTATCAGCATTTCCTGAGAATCAATAAACGTGACGAAGAGTACCGCCAGTGCATCCGCGTCTGCGCTACACTGCAGGAAGTACGGCTGATGGATGCAGCTATTGAAAACAGGAGCTTGTCATTCGGAATGATCAAAGAATTGCTGCACCGGCTGGAAGATGATTTATTGAAGGTGACAGCGGAACGGATGCAGGCTAAAGAGGATATTTCCGAGAACATGCTTAATGCCTTTATTACATTCAGTGGGGAACGCCGGATGGCCATGTTATTTCCTTTTGTCGAACAGAAGTTGCGCGATGAACGAAAGGAAGTGCGTCTGAAAGCCATGAGCAGCCTATGCCATTACGGAAAGATGACGGATCCTTCAATTCTTCTGGAATTTTATGATTCCGAGCATTGGCAGGAACGGATGTATGCGGCAAAACTGACGGGTGCCTGCCGTTTTGAGCAGTACAAACAAAACCTGGTTGACCTGCTGTCGGACAATGTCTGGTGGGTCCGCTTTGCAGGTGCTGAGAATATAAAAGTCTTTAAAGGCGGCAATGCCATTCTTGAGCAGGTATCAATCGAACACACGGATGCCTATGCACGAGATATTGCCAAACATATGCTGACAAGAGAAGGCGGGGAGCTCGCATGAATGGAGCTGGAATTACAGTAGTCATTGAAATCATTTCCTGGGCAATAATAGCTTATATGTTGGCTGCCGGCGCGATTTACTTGATCCTTTTCTTTGTCGCTAGCCCAAAGATAAGCAAAGAGAAGAAATTGAACCGCCAGGAGCAGATAGAAGAACTGTCGATCAATAAAGATACGTACCCCATTTCTATTCTGGTCCCTGCTTACAATGAAGAAGCAGGTGTGGTCAGCACTGTCCGATCATTGTTGAACCTGAACTACCCTCAGTATGAAATCATCGTAGTGAATGATGGTTCCACAGACAGAACCAGTGAAAAAGTGCTTGCCCAATTTGGAATGGAGCCGATTGAACTGGCGATCCGGACATATTTTAAAACAGGGGAGATCAAGCGGGCTTATCGATCGACACTTCACCCCAATCTTTTTCTAATCGAAAAAGAAAACGGCGGGAAGGCAGATGCTTTGAATGCAGGCGTCAATTTCTCGAGATATCCGTACTTTGCGGCGATTGACGGAGATTCGATTTTGGAACAGGACGCTTTGCTGAAAACCATGAAACCGATTGTGGATTCGAGTGGCCTGGTCACAGCTACAGGCGGGACTGTGAGAATCGCCAATGGCTGCAAAATAAACCGGGGTGTCATCGAACAGGTGGCATTGCCTAAGAAACCGCTGGAAATTATGCAGATTATCGAATACTTCCGCGCGTTTCTTATTGGGCGCCTCGGTTTTAGCCGGGTCAATATCCTGCTGATCATTTCAGGCGCGTTTGGCGTCTTTGAAAAAAGCCGTGTCATCAAAGTGGGTGGCTATAAAACCGATACGGTCGGGGAAGACATGGAACTCATTGTCCGATTGCACCGTTCCATCAAAGATGAAAAGTCGAAACAACGGATCGAATACATCCAGGACCCTGTTTGCTGGACAGAAGCACCCAGTACTGTGGCTTCCCTGCGGGCGCAACGGATCCGCTGGCAACGAGGTCTGGCGGAAACGCTGTGGACTCACCGGGGAATGATGTTCAATCCGAAGTACAGAGGGATTGGTTTGTTTTCGATGCCTTATTATGTGTTTATTGAATTGTTGAGCGCAGTTTTTGAAGTGATGGGGTATTTTATCATTATCGGCGGCTTTGCGTTCTCCTTCATTGAAACCGATATTGCGGTAGTGATGCTGCTGGTAATGGTCCTGTATGGCTCCTTGCTGTCCGCGCTTGCTGTGCTGCTGGAGGAATGGACCTATCACAAGTATCCGACCGTCAAAAGCATTCTTGTGCTTTATATTTATGCATTGACTGAGACATTCTGGTACCGCATCCTAATGAACTTTTGGCGCGTACAGGGTCTGTTCTACGCCTTCAAGAAAAAATCAGTATGGGGAGACATGGAGCGAAAAGGTGTGTTCTCTGATGAAGAAGCAGAAGAAGGAAGCCTGTAAAAGGCTTCCTTCTTTTGGTTTCTATTTAATTTTTCTCGCCGAAGGTCTTTTGAAGAATGTAATAAGATTGCTTCAGCCGCTCTTCGGATTGCGGCAGCCCCCAAGTTTCCCATGAGTACCGGGCCGCTTGAGAGGCTTCAAAAGTTTCAACAGCCTTTCCGTCGCTATCGGTCAGGCTGGCGGCGATGTCCAGCCCTTTGATCGTTTCGGAGGATTCGATGCCATCTTTCCAGAGATCACCGATGAATTCGCGCTTAGCCGGATCTTTAGCGTTCAACAACATCCACGGAATACGGATTTCCATGATTCCCGTCTTCTTGTCGTAATAATAATCGTTCAAGGAATCGTAATCCTCGTGCTCAGGATTGGCAATGCCAAAACGGAAGACGCCAGTTTCATAGGCATCGAACGGATAAGTTTCGCCTGTATCCGGGCGTACGAATTCTTTGTTCAACGCAAGGCGGATCGGGTGGAATGTCGACTCGATATCCTCTTCTGCCGGAATCATCTCTAGGCGTTCATGGTAATCATAATAGAAGCTGTCGTAATCGCCCGCTACCTGGAGCTGTGCTTTCTCCAATCCTTCCACCTTCAAGTGGAAGTCTGCCAGAAACTCTGTTTTCTCCAAGGCATCGACCGCGATGCCTTGGCCTTCACGGATGCTGAAGTAAAGGTTGAAATCCTGGTTGTCCCACCAGTTTTTATTGGCTGGGTCGAATTGGGCTTTGATGTAGACATAACGTTCGTCCGAATCCATGGTTAAGGTTCTGAGTGCTCCATCCTCTTTTTCATAAAGGGTTTCGTCCTCTGTCCAATCATCTTCACCATCCACTTTGACTTTGTGGCGATCAAAACTCAGCAAGCCAAATTGCTGCTCGTTGGTTTGGGCGTTGGACCAAAATGGACGCTCGTCCGGATTGTCATAATCCATCGTATTCCAAGTACGTTTAAACCACTCATCCTGCCAGGTGAAGACCATACCGCCCAGCATGCCTTCTTCAAGAATGTCTTCATACATATGGGTGACGATTTCCCCTTGCTGCCGTTCAGAAATGAATCCTTGATTCCAGCCGAATGGATTTTCGTGAGTCATGCCGCGGGAGGCCGGAACCCCGAATTCGGCGATGACGATCGGCATGTCGTGCGAATCATTCAAGTCCTTCAAGTAACCGGCATAGTTATTGAATTCGCCGCGGTGATCAACAAATTCAGTATAGCGTTCCTCCAGATTCAGAAAATCGGGATAGTACGGATAGACATGGTAGGAGGCGAACATGCCGACCGTATCTGTGATGCCTTTGGTCTTGATGTGATTCGGATCGACGGTGGCCATGTCTTCCTGTTCACTCGGTTCTGCAGGCTGATCGATGTTGTCTGTCGTTACCCAGTTGGTGAAGCTGAGAGGGCGCATGCTTTGGTATTCGTCCAACTCGTAGGCGGCCAAAAAGTCCAATTGCTGTGCCAGCCAATGCTCCATTGGATTTGCCTCTTCTGTATAGACATAGGTGCCTTCAAAATCACCCAAGTCCGGATAATCCTGCTCCATTTGATCGACTGTTAAAGGAAACCATTCAATGCCAATCATCCAACCGATGACATAGGGAGAAATATCAGACTTATAAGTTCCGTAAGCGTGGCCCGGTTCCTGTTCAACTACAGCATCGCCGTGGATCACATCGACAATTTTCTCGACTTCAGTTTGAAACCGTTCTGTGATTTCAGGAGTAAAAGCGTCCAATGTCTCCACCAGCGGCTCTTCGTCAATCCAAACCCCGTGATACAAGTAAAGCGGCTCGTCAGCGCTGGCATTGTAAGCAGCGAATGCTTCGTAGAAAGCCGGCGGATGGAGCGTATAGACACGGATTGCATTGGCATTCATCTCGCCGATTGCCTTGAACCACCGGTCGTATTCTTCGCGGGTGATGGCCGCTTCTCCTGGAAACGTTCCGGGTTTGGCCATTCCCATATTGACGCCTTTAATAGTGAAGGGCTGCCACTCGCCATCCTCATAAACTTCAAACGCTTGCCCATTAATGCGGGAAGGATATGCGATCCCCTCTTTCGTGGCGGCAGTAGCTTTAACTGTTTCAACTTGTTTTTTCTTCTGTTCTGCATTCGCCAAAATCGTTTCCATCATAGGTACGTAAGTCTGCCAATAAAAACTCTTTTCGCCATCAAGCGATTCCATGGAAAGGAATGAACGCAGCTTCGAGAATCCTGAATAGCGGTAGAAGTTTGGCGTGTCATCCATATCGACAAAATCCCCTGCAAAGTAATAAAGATCCGCTCCGTGTTTCGATTGATGAAAGACAGCTGGAAAATCCAACGGAATATCTGCTGCTTTCAATTTGTCGCTGCCTTTAGTTTCCAGGTTCCATTGGTAGTCTGCTAAGACCTCGGTGCCTGACTGCGCTTGGTTGATATCAAACCAATAATCAAAAGAAGGGCTTTTCTTCAACTCGAATTGAGCTGTACCTTGTTCAGTGAAGGCAAGGCGAAGCCCGTCAGTACCGACTTCTCCGGCATCTTCAGAAAGGACCACGATTTCACCTTCAGCATCATTGACCAAGACAAATCCGGCCCCTTCAAAATTCCATTCTCCATCATTTCTTTCATAGTTCTCAATAATCCATTGAGGTACTTCGCCGTCAGTAGAATGGAGGTCTGCGAAATGGCGTCCACTCCAGCCGCTCCATTCCAATCCTAGGAATTCGTTCATGTCCTGGGTGACTTCTTCCGTAGTTGGGGAGGCGAAGGTATTGAATTCTACAACCAAGTCCGTGCCTTGGGACTGCACCTGCTTTTTGATGGTTTGCCATTCAGCCATTTCAAGCCCACCGGAAAGCATGGATGAAGTGCCCGGCTTTTTCTCTGCAGACTGCCAAGGAAGATCTTCTTCATAGACTCCATAAGAATCCGCTAAATAAATCAAGTCCGTTCCAGATAGATCTTGAGGCAACTCACGGGTTGTATAGCTTTCCGCTTGTTCATCCGGAACAAAGCCGTAATAATCGGACTCTGCCTGATAGGGCTCCTGGGATTCTGTTACATAGCGATGGTGATTCAACAGCCAGGTCAGTCCTTTATGTTCCCGGTAGCTTTCAGTCGGTACTGTTTTATCGAGTATGGCTATGTTTACTATTTTTTCTTCTTTAAAGAACCAGACAAGAACGGGCAGCAAAAGCAGAATAATAATTGCTGTTATAGATAGAAGCGTTTTCTTCATTCATATCACTCATTTCTATTTACAAAATATAACTCAAAAGACATTATAGCTTAAAAGACATTAAAAATAGAAAAAAATTACCTGTTTTTCAAAATAAAAAAGACTCGATTACTCGAGTCTTTTTGAAAAATTATTAGCTTTGTACACTGCCTTCTTCCTGGTAAACCGGTACCCATCCTTCAGTCGTTACAAAAATACGGATAGCTACGACTTTGCGGTCGTCAGCAAGTGTAAAGTAATGGGTGATGTTTTCAGGAACCGAGATTAAGTCGCCTGGCGTCAAGTGAACTTCAAAAAAACGTTCGTCTTTTCCTTGGATGATGAAGACGCCGTGTCCGCTGACGATGTAACGGACTTCGTCATCTGTGTGAATATGCTTGCGCTGGAAGTTTTTCAGGAGCTCATCCAATTTCGGATTAGAGTCAGACAGGGAAATGATATCCGCTGCCTGGTAGCCGCGGCGCTCGGAGATGTCATCGATTTCTGTTTTGAATGCCTGAAGGATTTCGTCTTTGTCAGCATCGCTCAAATCAAATTTTTCGCGCAGGTTCTCCGGCAATTTAGTGTTGTCCCAATGCTCATAAACGACTTCCTGCTGCTCCAGAAATGCCGCTACTTCGTTTTGTGCCTCGATTGTTTCGTTTGTTCCTTGAATTTTAATGATCGCCATTTAAATCTTCCTCTCTTATTTTAACTGTAGTTGTAACGCTAATTGGTATTGAAATAAAAATTCGCTGGCTTCAAGCAGCTTCTTTGCTTCAAAGCCGTCTTTTCCCCAAACGGTGATGCCGTGGTTGCGGATCAGCACCGCTCCTTTATCGGCAGTGATATAAGGTTCAAAGGCTGCGGCAAGCGTCGGGATATCGGCGTGATTTGGAATGATCGGAATGGTCAATACAGCATCTTCTTCCCATAATCCAAAGGCCTTGATCAATTCCTGTCCCTGGAAATCGATTTTTCCGGCATCTCCGTATAATTCGGAAATGACGTTATTGGCTACCGTGTGGACGTGGAGGCTGCAGCCGGCCCCTGTCTTTCCATATATCGCACAGTGCAACAAAGTTTCTGCAGAAGGCTTCAATAGAGTCCCGGCAGCCGGCTGTCCATCGGCATCCACAAGAAGGAAGTCTTCGTCAGTGCGTTTTTTCTTGTCTTTGCCGCTGGCGGTAACCAGAAATTCAAGTGGCTCGTCCGCCACTTTGATGGCGAGATTTCCGCTGGTTCCCATAAACCAGTCACGAATAGCCAGTTCATCTTTGACATCGGCCAGTTCCAGCCATTTATCGTGCAATGCCGTCATGACTTCACCCCTGTATAGTCATCCACAATGGCGATGACTTCATGGAAAGTTTCAAACGGTTTATAATCGATGTCCGCTTCCTGGCATTTTTCAGCCAGCAGATCCCGGGCAATGACAAAATCAGCTTGTTTGGCGGCTTCCCAGTCACTGATGGAATCGCCGATGACGATACTTTTGGCGCTGCTGCCTAGAAGATCCCGAATGACGGATGGTTTGCAGCAGCCACAGCCTTGGCTGGTACAGGTTTCGTCACAGCCATGTGGAAATACCAGTTTGATGGTGTCTCCTGAAAAATCGGCGCTGTTGCAATAAATGCCGTCAAAAGGTCCAAATGGTTCAAGCAGCGGGTAAACAAAGAAATCGATGCCGCCGCTGACGATGTACAAAGGAAGTTGCTGTTGCTTTGTATAAGCGACAAAATCGCTGAAGCCTTCGCGTATTTCCGCCTGCTCCAGCACATATGAAATGATGTCGTCTTTTGCCTCGACCGGAAGGAGGGAGAACATTTTCGCAACACCCTCACGTATCGAAATGGATTGGTCAAGAATCTGGTCTTTGACGGTTTCCCAGCCCGGCGGATTAAATTTCTTCATAATGGCAATGATGTTGTCATTGGCTGTAACGGTGCCGTCAAAATCGCAAAAAATAATCGGTTTACTCAAGTTGTTCACCCCCATAGCTCAAGTGCTGTTTGTAGTTCTTGATGTTGTTTGCCTGCCGCCTGCAGAGTTTCCCCCTGCAGGACCGCATCGATGGCCTGCCTGAAAGCCTGTCCGCCGCCAGCTGCACCAGCGGGATGTCCATGGACACCGCCGCCGGCATTGATGACACTGTCGATTCCATAATCAGCCATCAGCAATGGCACAAGACCAGGGTGGATGCCTGCAGATGGAACGGGGAAGCTGCGCTTCAGAGGGCTGTCTATCGTCAGTTCTTTGCCGAGCGCAAGGGCCGCTGTTTTCTCCAACGCAACACTGCCGTAAGGAGAAGGAAACAGGGAGAAGTCAGCTCCTGCATAGCGGATCAATTTCCCGAGTGCGAGCGGTGTAGCGAGACCATAGAAAGCGGAAGAAGTGAAAGCGCCGCTGAAAGCCGGATGTGCCATGAGCGGCAAAGCAATTTCATCATCTTCAGCCAGTTCCTGCAGTACATCGAGCCCATACGCATGAACATTGAACAGTAAAGCATCCGCTCCAAGTTCACGTGCTTTTCGTGCTTTTCCTCTCAGTTCGGAAGTTCGCCCTGACAAGTTCACCGCATAAAGTGTACGATGGCCTGTTTCTTCATAAACGCTTGTCAGTACGTCTTTGCCAGTGGTGATTCGTTTTTCAAATGGAGTCAGTGGATTGTCGAATAAAATTTCATCGTCTTTGACCAAGTCCACACCACCCAATGCCTGTTCACGCAATTGAGCAGACAGAAAATCCAGATCGCGGCCGATGACGCCTTTGAATATGCTCATCAGAAGCGGTCGTCCGGCTACGCCAAGTGTGTTGCGGATTTCTTCAATGCCGAAGCGTGGGCCGGGAAAATGGCTGAGCAAGTCGTGGCTGAAATCCAAATCCACTAACTTCACTTCTCCGTCCAATGACAATTTTCCGAAAACCGTGGTCAAGATGGCCGGAAGGTCAGCAGAGAAATTGGCGGACGGATAAGCGACAGCAACTTCCGCTTTGACCAGTTCGGGTTTCAATGGATGGTTGATTTCTTCAAATTCCTTAACGGAAACGACGTTTCCTTTATGGTGTTTCAGCTGCTCCTGTTCGAGGAGCGGCAAATCGGTCCAGGAGCCGATCGTCAGACCCAAAGCGATGCCTTCCGCCTTTTTCTCAAAAGAACCAGGCTTTCCGTATAATTGATAAGTAGCAGTCAAGATGCTCATGTATTCAACACTCCCATGCAATTTTAAAAAATAAAAAACCTCTTCAAATAAGAAGAGGTTAAGGGCTTTAACAACTTCTTATTTCTCAGCCATCGGTTCTGGCTGCAAGAATTAGCACCGTGTCCACTATTGGACCGGTTGCCGGGTATCGTAGGGCTTGTCCCTCCACCTGCTCTGAATAAGAAAGATATGAAATTGGGTAAGTTTTTTGGGCTGGTCCTACTTATAGAATCTCAGCGTAAAAAGAAATGATCGTTCGAAATGATAGAACTGCTTTAATAGAGTAAAGTAATTCTGATTATTTCATGCGCACCGAAATCTGTCAACAGCATTGTTGCAAAATTGTTTTTATTTAAAAAATGTGATTGACAGTCAATTCTGAATCGTGATAGGATTCATTTCAGAACTTAATAGCACGACAAGCAGTACTCTTATCAAGAGCTGGCAGAGGGATTTTGGCCCGATGACGCCCAGCAACCGACCGTAATACCGTTGTGAGACGGGGCGCTTTGGCGCCAGGATGAATATCCTGTAAGGCACGGTGCTAATTCCATCAGAAATTTATTTTCTGAAAGATAAGAGGCATGGGATCTCTTATTCTGGCCTCTTTCTTTTGGAAAGAGGCTTTTTATATTGCAGAGAAAGGGAGATTGACCATGACACTTACGGCTCCAACCACCTATAAATCATTAACCGAAGAAGCTGCCATCGAATTGGCGAAAACTATTCAAGCATTTGATCATAAAGCTCAATTGACGTGCCGGGAAATCGGCGACGGCAATTTAAATTATGTTTTTCAAATTGAAGAGGCAGCCACAGGCAAGAGGCTGATCATCAAGCAGGCTTTGCCATATGCCAAAGTCATCGGCGAAAGTTGGCCGCTGACATTGAAGCGTGCGACGATCGAAGCCAATGTTCTGAAGAAGCACGGCGAGTTTGTGCCGTCTTTGGTGCCGGCCGTCCATGCAACGGACGAAGCATTGGCTATAACGGTGATGGAAGATTTATCGCATCTCGAAATTGCGCGGGAAGGCTTGATCAACGGCCGGCAATTTCCAAGGCTGTCACAGGATATCGGCGAATACCTGGCACAGACTTTGTTCCACACTTCTGATTATGGGCTGCATCCTTTTGAGAAAAAACGCTTGGCTGCTGAGTTTTCCAATCCGGAACTATGCAAAATCACAGAAGACCTGATTTTTACCGATCCATTTTTTGATGTTGACACCAATGATTACGAACCACAGCTGCAGGCAGCAGCAGAAGCGATTTGGAACGACCGCAAACTGCAGCTGGAAGTGGCGAAATTGAAGAAGAGTTTCTTGACTGAAGCGGAAGCGCTGCTTCACGGAGACCTTCATACCGGCAGTATTTTTGCGGGGCCGGCCGAAACGAAAGTCATTGACCCGGAGTTCGGCTTTTACGGCCCGATCGGCTTTGATGTCGGATTGTTTCTGGCCAACCTGATTTTCCAAACGATTACACGGGAAGGCGAGGAGCGCCAGGAAATCGTAGCTCACATTGAAAAAACATGGGAAGTATTCGCTTCTTCATTCACGGAACTGTGGCAAACGCAGAGCGTTGAATCGTTCAAGGAGACCGAAGGATATCTTGAATATGTCCTCGGCAAAGTACTGGCCGATGCCGTCGGTTTCGCCGGCTGCGAATTGATCCGCCGGACGATTGGCCTGGCGCATGTCAAAGACCTGGACAGCATCGAAGACAACGATAAGAGAATTTCCTTCAAGAAGCAGGCATTGCAGAGTGGGCGGGAATTAATCCTGAAGCGTGAACAAACTGCTTCGATCAAAGACTTGGTGGAAATTCTGAAGGAGGCACGCATATGAGCATTCCGTTATCCATCAAATGGGACGGAGAGCAGCTGACCATCCTGGATCAGCAGAAACTGCCGCATGAGATTGACTATTTAACGCTTGAAACGGTAGAAGATGTATATAACGCGATTTTCTTCTTGAAGGTGCGCGGAGCTCCGGCCATCGGCATCACGGCTGCATATGGCTTAGCGATAGGAGCACAGCGGCACGATGCCGTTTCCTTGGAAGCTTTTCAGCAATATGTCGAAAAAGATGCGGCGTACCTGAATTCTTCACGGCCGACTGCCGTTAACCTCGGCTGGGCACTCAGCCGCTTGAAAGACAAGGTGCAAGAAGCAGAGAACGTGCAGCAGGCGAAATTGCTGCTGCTTGCGGAAGCTGTGAAGATCCATAAAGAAGACGAAGAGTCCTGCCGCAGCATTGGTGAACACGCTTTGGTATTGCTGCAAGGAAAGACGAAAGTCATGACCATCTGCAACGCCGGTTCAATCGCTACGGCTAAATACGGTACGGCTTTAGCGCCATTCCATCTTGGCAGCGAACGCGGCCGTGAGTTTGAAGTGTTTGCCTGTGAAACCCGTCCGGTTTATCAAGGCGCACGTCTGACAGCTTGGGAGCTTCAGCAGTCAGGGGTTGATGTCACATTGATCACCGACAGCATGGCGGCGCACACCATTGGAGCCAAAGGAATTGAAGCCATCATTGTAGGCGCGGACCGCATTGCAGCCAACGGCGATACGGCCAATAAAATCGGGACGTATAACTTAGCTTTGTTGGCCAATGCTTTCAGCATCCCATTTTATGTAGCGGCGCCGGCATCAACATTCGATTTGTCGATTGAGGACGGAACCGTGATTCCGATCGAAGAACGAAACCCGGAGGAGATTACCCATACGAACGGACAGCCGGTCGCACCTCTTGGCACGAAAGTGTTTAATCCGGCATTCGACGTGACGCCGGCACATCTCATCACCGCCATCATCACCGAAAAAGGTATCATCACTGCAGAATACAAAAAAAACATCCCTGACTTGCTTGGTGCATTTACAGGAAAAGGAGAAACACGATGAAAAAACAATCTATTTGGCTGCTTGCCGCACTTTTATTTATCAGTATTTTATTAACCGCTTGCCAACCAAAAGGGAACGTCAGCGAAGAAGAAACTTCTTCAGATACGAAGGCTGAGGCTTCAGACCATCCACTTGCCGGCAAAGAAATTGCCTTGATTATGCAAATCAATTTAGGGACATTCAGCGCCCAATACATAGCGGGTGTGGAAGAACAGGTTGAGAAATTCGGAGGCAAGGCAACTGTTTTCACTTCTGAAGGGGATTTGGCGAAAATGGCCTCTAACCTGGATGCAGCCATCAATCAAGGTGTCGATGGCATTTTGATTGACCATGGAACAAAAGAAGCATTGAACCAAGGTGTTGAAAAAGCGCTTGAAGCCGGAATTCCGGTTGTGGCGTTTGATGCAGGCATCGATGTTGAAGGTGTGGTTTCTTTGGAGCAAGGCGATCAGCAGATGGCCGAGATGAGCTTGGAAAAACTGGCGGAAGACAATAACGGCGAAGCCAATATCGTTAAAATATGGACAGCGGGCTTTGCACCGATGGAAAGACGCCAGATAGCTTATGAAAAATTCCTATCCGACAACCCCGGCATCAAGGAAGTGACAGCATTCGGTGCCGCTACCAATAATACGGCACTGGACACGCAATCACAGATGGAAGCAGTTTTGAAACAATACCCGAACGAAGGGGAAATCACTGCAGTATGGGCCGCGTGGGATGAGTTTGCGAAAGGTGCTGTCCGTGCCATTGAACAAGCAGGGCGTACAGATATTAAAGTATACGGCATCGATATGAGCGATGAGGATCTGCAATTGATGCAAAAAGAAAACAGCCCATGGCTCGCTTCGGCAGCAGTGGATCCGACGGATATCGGACGCATTCAAGTTCGTTACTTATATCAGTTGTTGAATGGCGAACAGCCGGAAGAAAAAGTGATTTTGGAGCCGGTTTTTGTTGAGGCGGAAAGTTTGCCGGAAGAAACGGTGACAACTGATAAGTTAAGCGAATACGTAGAAGGCTGGGGCGCAAGCGAACAGGGCTACACGGATGAATTGCGCGAATTGGAAGGACAATAATCTTCATCATTTCGAGCTGTCCTGAAAGATGGGGCAGCTCTTTTATCAGAAAGGAGGCGTTTCTATGGCACAAGCTTTACTTTCGATGACCGCGATCGGCAAAACTTTCGGTGCAGTGAAGGCGTTGCAAAAAGCCGAGTTCCATTTGGAAAAAGGAGAAGTCCATGCCATTCTAGGCGTCAATGGCGCCGGGAAAAGCACATTGATCAAAATCCTGTCGGGCGTTTACCAGCAGGATGAAGGAACGATTAAATTGGATGGCTCCGACATCCGGCTGGAATCGCCGAAGGCAGCCAAAGAACAGGGGATTTACTGTGTTTATCAAGAAGTGGATACAGCCATTGTTGCTGAGCTGACTGTGGCAGAAAATATCCTCCTCGACACATTCGCAGGGAAAGGCAATTTATTCGTTTCCAGACAAAAAATCAATGAACGCGCACGTCTTGCTTTGCGCGAGCTGCAGGCAGACAACATCAATGTCCAGCAGAAAGCGGCGAGACTGACTTTGGCGGAAAAGCAGATGGTGCTGATTGCCAGAGCCTTGGTCCATTCGGCGAAAATCATTATATTTGATGAACCGACAGCTCCGCTGTCTATCCATGAATCAGAGAAACTATATACTGTCATTGCAAAGTTAAAAGCACAGGGCGTCGGCTGCGTCTTTATTTCCCATCGCCTGCCGGAAGTATTTGAAATCAGCGACCGGATTACAGTGATGAGGGAAGGGACGCTGGTCAAAACCTACGATACGGCAGAAGCCGATCAGGATAGAGTGATTGAAGCGATGCTCGGTGCAGCGCTGAGCCATGAATTGGAGCCGAGGGTGCATGCGATTGGAGCCCCTTTGCTGGAAGTGGCGAATTTATCGGATGGCCAGAAGCTCAAAGATCTGTCGCTCGCGGTTGCAGCAGGTGAAGTAGTGGGTGTCGTCGGATTGGTCGGCGCCGGTAAAACGGAGCTTGCCAAAGCCTTGTTTGGAGGAACGCCTTTAACATCGGGTACGGTGAAGCTTTCGGGGAAAACAGCTAAAATCAACCATCCGGCAGACGCCATCAAAGCAGGAATGGCGTTGATTCCGGAAGAACGCCGAAAAGAAGGGTTATTTGTCCAGGAATCACTGGAAACCAATGCATCATTCCCTAACCTGAAAAAGTTTTCTAAGAATTTGTTGATGGACCGGAAAGCCGAAAAGCGCTTTGCTGATGAAATCATCGAGCGTTTGCGCATCAAAACCGACAGTACAGAAACGCCTCTCGTTCATTTGAGCGGAGGAAACCAGCAGAAAGTGGCGATCGGCAAATGGATCTCCCTCGATTCGGCCTTGTACCTCTTCGATGAACCGACAAAAGGCGTCGACATCGGAGCCAAAGTGGATATTTTTAAATTGATCCGCCAATTGGCTGAAAGCGGCAAAGGCTGTCTGTATTTTTCAAGTGAAATTCATGAAGCCATCGGAATTTCCGATCGGATTCTCGTTATGTACAACGGTCAAATCGTGAAGGAATTATCACGACAAGAAGCGACCCAGGAAAGGATTTTATTGTATGCAAGTGGTGGAAAAGAAGAACTTGGGGAAACACAAAAGCTCGGTGAAAGACAACGCGATTCAGTTTCTGTTTAAATATGGCGCCATCGCATTACTTATTTTCATCATTTTTTACTTCAGCACAATCAGCGATGCTTTTTTCGCATACGGTAACTTCACAGACATCCTGCGTTCCATTTCCATTGTCACGTTACTCGCTTTGGGTGTCACGTTCACGCTGGTAGTGGATGGTTTCGATTTATCGGTAGGTTCGACGATGTCTTTATCGACAGTCGTTTCCGCATCTCTGATGGTTTGGTACGATATGCCGCTATGGCTCGTCCTTCTCCTGCCGCTATTGATCGGGGTGCTGGTCGGAGCGGTCAACAGCTTTCTTATTGTGGTCATCGGCATTCCGGATTTGCTGGCGACGCTGAGCATGATGTACATTGTTGCCGGTTTGCACCGTACGTACACAGAAGGCTACTCGATCTACAACAATATGCCATTGACTTCAGGAGGAACCGCACCGGGGCAATTGTCGGAAGCGTTTCTGTGGATTGGGCAAGGACAGATGCTGGGCTTGCCGGTTCCGGTTTGGATCATGCTGGTGATGGTCCTGGCTTCCTATGTAATTTTAAACCATACACGCTGGGGCCGGGTGCTTTACATGACCGGCGGGAACGCCGAAGCCGCGACACTGTCGGGCGTCAGCGTCAAAAAAGTGAAATTTGCCGCTTATGTAGTATCGGGTATTTTTGCTTCAATGGCTGGTATTTTGTTTACTGCACGCGTAGGTTCCGGACAAATTGATGCAGGGGCTCCGTTGATGATGGAGGCAGTTGCGGCAGTATTTGTCGGTTACTCGGTGTTAGGGGCGGGCAAACCGAATGCGCTGGGCACATTTTTTGGAGCTGCAGTTATCGGCATTTTGTTGAACGGCTTAACGATTCAGAATCTCCCTTATTATGCTTTTGATATTATCAAAGGAGGCGTACTGGTTGCTGCACTGGCAGTCACTTATGTTTACGCCAAAAAGAAATTCAGCAAAAACTAAGCACAAAAAAGAAAGCCTCCCGTTGCAGGAGGCTTTCTTTTTCTGTTTTATTTGTCTGGTGTATAACTGGCAATGAGCACACCTGAATCTGTTGAACGGATGTCCTGTAAGTTGAACATTTTCTGATCAGCATTTTCCTTGAAAAGCCGTTTGCCTTCTCCCAAAACGAGCGGAAATGTCATCAAATGAAGTTCGTCGACCAAATCATGTTTCAGCAAAGTTTCAATGAGTTCAGCGCTGCCATAAACCAACAGACGTTGTCCGGTTTTTTTCAGTTTGGCGACTTCCTGCGCTACATTGCTGGTAATCAGGCGGGCATTCCATTCCGTGCGCTTCAGAGTGGTGGAAGCTACATACTTGGGTATTTTATTCATCCGGTCAGCAAACCCTTCTTCATCTTCAGCAGCGGGCCAAGCGGCTGCAAACCCTTCATATGTCACCCTTCCAAGCAGCAATGCGTCACTGCCGAACAGCAGATCCAGCTGGAACTTCGCGATTTCGTTATCCCAGTAAGGGGCAGTCCATGACGGTTCTTCCATAACCCCATCAAGCGTCAAATACATCGCAACAACGATTTTTCCCATGATCATTCTCCTTTGTGAATGAAATAACAGCGGGCCGTTCTTTTGAGATGGACAACAATTCGGATAACCTAGAGCAGTTTCTTTTGCCTGTTAAACGATGAACGGCAAGTTAATGTATACATTCTTCACCGTCGAAAAAAAACCTCTTTTTCCGACGGTTAAATCATCATGTAACAGATGCTTCAGTTGTGCTAATAAAACAAGAACAACTCTTTTCCCATTAGCGATTTTTTATTTTTTGTATAAAATTGTTAACTATTAACTAGTGAAATAAAGTAAAATGGAACTACCAAAATTAAGGAGGAAATGGACTTGCAATGCAATAATTGCTCCGTAACGGAGTTGAAGTTTGAGATCAAAATAGAAGGCAACTCCAATATGTTGGCATTGCCGCAAATTTATAGCCATTTGAATAGAAGAGACATTGACATAGTGACGACAGAAAATGGACTGATTGTAGATGAAGCAGGAGCCAAAGAGCTGATGGATTTTTGCCGTCATTTTATGGATTTGGAACAAGTCGTTTTCCGAATAAACCGTGAAGCGTGGAAGCCGTTTTCTGAAATTGAAACCGTGTTGGATATGCAATGGATTGATAAAGTGATTCAAAAAGAGCTGATTTCCTGCCATTATCAGCCAATTGTGAATGGAAATGAAGAGATTTTTGCATATGAAATGCTGGCGCGTTTCCAAAATGAAGACGGATCGATGATCTACCCGAATGAAATTTTTCCAGCTGCCAAAATCCGCGGGCGCCTGTATGCATTGGATCGGGTATGCAGAATGACAGCTGTAAGGTATGCAGCCAAACTTAAAGGAGAGAAAGCGTTCATCAATTTCATTCCGACTTCAATTTATTCCCCTGAATTTTGCTTGCGTTCGACAATTTCTTTATCAGAACAGCTAGGGGTGGATCCAAAATCCTTAGTATTTGAAGTGGTGGAAACGGAAAAAGTGGATGATTTGGATCATTTGAAGAAAATCTTGGCTTACTACAAGGAAAAAGGATTCGATTACGCGTTGGATGACGTGGGTGAAGGTTACAGTACGATTGAAATGCTGGCAGACCTGAAGCCGAAATACATGAAGTTGGATATGCAATATGTCCAAGGGGTGGCAATGGATCCGGCAAAGCAGAAAGTGGCGGAAAATTTTTTGAAGAAAGCGCTGGAAATCGGCTCCATTCCTTTGGCCGAAGGCGTTGAAACACGCGAAGACTTTAAATGGCTTAAGCAGCGGGGGTACCAATTATTCCAGGGTTATTATTTCGGGAAGCCGGCGGCAATGCCTCTGTATAAGAAGAAAATCGAAGTATGAAGAAGAAGGAAAAGTAACTGGAAAAAACGTTGAGGATATGAATCCTCAACGTTTTTTTAATGATTGATTGGTTTGCCGCATTTATTTAATGAAACTTAAAATATGCTCCACGAACGGTTCGGTCTTCTCGATCTGCGTCCAATGACCGCATTCGTTGAAGACGTGCAGTTCGGCGTGCGGCAACATTTCGATCAGGCGGTAACTCGTTCGCTCGATCGGAATGACCTGATCATTCAGGCCGTGGAACAGCAGCGCCGGGATTTGGATGTTGCGAATGGCGTCGTCCGACAGCGCAAGTTCATCCAGTTTTTGCTGGCGCGGTTCGGGGAACATCGCTTCGAAGGACTGTTTGACATCCGGACGCATGCTCGCTTCATAGCGCAGGCGGACCAGTTCTTCGTTGTTGGCAGCTTCCTGGTTGTACGAGAACAGTTTGATCAGTTCGCGCATTTCTTCCAAGCTCGCTTCGTAGCCCCAAATCCGGTCCAGTGCTTCCGAAATCTCGTGGTGGTTGCCGACAGCCCCCATCAGGACCAGTTTTTTCACGAGGTCCGGCCGTCGGGACGCGACATGCATCGATAACGCGCCGCCCATCGAATTACCCACCAGGTAAACAGGGCCGTCCGCTACTGCTTCGATAAAGCCAATCAAATGCTCCACCCACAATTCCACCGGATAGTCGCCGTTTTCCCGTTTGTCCGTTTCGCCGAAGCCGATGATGTCGGGGGCGAAGACATGGTAGTTCTCGCTGAGTGGCGGGATGATCAACCGCCAATTGGCATAGGCGGAAACGCCGGGACCGGATCCATGAATCAGGATAATCGTTTCTTCCCCGGTTCCTTCCTCGTGGTAGTGCGTGTTGATGCCGTTAACTTCCATAAATTTTGAAGAGATGTTTGCAGTTGTTGTCATCATTATTCTCCTTTCATTCTGGGAAAGAAGCCAGAAGAACCTATTACGGGTTTCCTCCAGCCCCTATCAGCCTATCCTCGAAAATTTAGCTTCGTTTCGTTATTAGACATTTTCCACGGGTGATTTAGCACGCACCGGCGTAGCGTATTCAAAGAATTCTGCTGGCAGGTTCGAGCCGTGCCAGATGATGGCATGCTCCAGGTCGGCGCCTTTCCACTCGACAGTTTTCCATGCCGGATCAAAGATTTGATAGCCGGAATCACCGAACAATTCCACGCGGTTGCCGCCTGGTTCTAAAACATACAGGAAGTTGCCTTGGGTCACGCCGTGCTTGCCGGGGCCCGCTTCAATTTGGAATCCGCCTTCAACCAACAGGTCGGCCACATCCATCAAGTGCTGCGGATAGCCATACCAATAGCAGATATGGTGCAAGCGGCCTTTTTCGCCTAACGCATCGCCCATAATAGCCACGTCGTGCACCAGGTTGGAGACGCTCATCCAAGCCGCAATGTCCTTGTTGTCTTCATCCAGAATGCGCTCGCGCACTTTAAAGCCCAACGCTTCTTCCAGAAATTCCACGTTTTTGTTGGTTTCGCTGGCCATCAAGTTGACGTGGTCAATGCGGCGTACCGGCACGCCGCGGTTTGGACGTTTTTGAGGACGGTTCAATAGCGGTGTTTTCTGGTCTTCCGGCGCTTCGTAGTACTCGACATCCCATAGGATTTCCATCTTGTGGCCGTCAGGTGTCTTGAACTGATACGCGCGGCCATGCCCGACATCGCCGTCAATCCAGCCAATCCCGTAGCCGAGTTCTTCCAGTGCCTGGACACGGCGCTCTAACGCTTGCGGAGAGGTAGCCCGCCAGCCGATATGGCCGAGACCTGCTTCATCGCTTGCCGTAATGATCAAGGTATTGTGATAAAAATCTTCATATGCACGCATGTAGACGGAATTGCCTTCGCGTTGTGATTCTTCCATCCCCAGGATTTCCCGGAAAAATTTTACCGAACCTTCCAAGTCTGTGCTGTAAATTTCTACATGGGCTAATTGTGCAACGTCTAAAATCGGTTCTTTTGTCATTTTATTTGCCTCCTCAGATTTTTTTACCACGTTGGGTTTCCTTCAAAGCCGAAAATGGATTTTCCGTAAGCTGCTAGAGAATCTTCGTAAAGATGTGTCGGGTGGACAGCAGCTGTAATCAGGTCACGAACAAACATCTCTGTTGGATCTGTTTTATAAACGGAGTTTCCGCCGAGTGTCAGCATGACGCGCAACGCCATTTCTGCGGCGCTTTTCGCAACGTATCCCCGAATGGCGAATAGCTTCTCGCGCTCTTCTTCTTCCAAAGTAACCATGCTGTTTTTTTGGTAATACGTTAGCTTCTCAACATATTCATTCGATAACCCTTTTAGTGCACTCAACTGGATCTTCAATTCTGCCAAAACGCGCTGGCTGCTGGCTGCCTGTTTTTCATTTTGTCCCTTGTTGAAAATACGGATGCGATTTTCTGTTTTGTCCTGGAAAATCTGCATCAAGCGTTCGATTCCGCCGATTTGGATAAACTGGAAGCCCATCAAGAAGAATTGCATATAAGGGACATTCGCGATTTGATAGTCCGGATCGTAATTGTCTTCCCCAAGCCCTTCTCCGGCCATAACGCGGGCCATTTTGAACACGCGGTTCGGTTCGATGTAGACATTATCCACGAGAACGCCGTTGCTGCCTGTGCCTCGCAGCCCTAACGTATCCCAATTGTTGACGATCTCAACTTCGTCTTTGTGGACGATGAACATGCTGTATTCCGGTTCTGAACGGTCTTTTAATTTCGCGACAGCGCCGAGTGCAATCCAGTCGCTCCATAAAACGCCGCTGCAGAAGTTCCATTGTCCGGATAGGCGGTAACCTTCACCGTCATCTGTAACTTTTCCGACAGGAGCAAAGACATCGGCCATCAAGCCGCCTTGATTGAAGAGTAAATCCCGGCTTTCTTTTGGCAGGAAAGCGGGCCATGTTTCATGTATAACGAAGAAATAGCTTAACCAGGCTGCTGGCACACTATGGTAAGCGATCGTGCGAATCATTTCTCCGAATGTGAAATAATCCAGATCCTGGCCACCATATTCTTTCGGGCGCAGCAATTTATGGAATTGAGCCTCTTTGATTTTTTCGATAACCTCATCGGAAAGCTTGGCATTTTTTTCTGCTTCAGAAGCATACTTTTCAGCAATCAGTCCAATCGCTTTCGCCTTTTCGAGTAGTTCCTCCCGATTGAGCGTAGTTTGTTGAACTTCCAATTGATTGATTGACATTTCCATTCCTCCTTTTGGTAAGCGTTTTCAAAACCCGTTTGTCAGCGGTTTGGAATTAAATGAATCATAACAAACAGAAAAATCTGAAAGTAGGTATGAAAGCTATGGAAAATATAGAGGTTTTGAAACGTATTCATCTAAATGGTTTTTTAATATATAAATTAAAATTATTAAAGCCGAAAAAAACTTAATTAAATAGGTTTTTAAAGATTTTGATGAAAAATTATACTTTATTGATATAATTATATTATCAGATAATTTAGAATAAAGATGATGGTAACATAAAAAAAACCTTGCCCCGAGTGTTATCTGGGGCAAGGCTTAGGGGTTTAAATACGGATATTCCCTTTAGATTTTAGAATATTGATGGCTAAGTAAATCGAAAACACAGCCTGGGTGTCAGTCAGGTCCTGTTGAAGGATTTCACTGATTTTGGCTAGCCGGTAACGCAATCCGCTGATGGACATCGATAATTTTTTGGCAGTGTTGTTGATGCTGTTGCCATTGTCGATGTATGCGTAAAGCGTCCGGATCAAATCGAACTCAACGTCTATCGATAACAGTTTTCCGATATGCTGATCTACAAACCGGTCAATCAATACTTCGTCCTGTATTTGGAACAGGACACTTTCGATGCCTAATTGCTTAAAGTATGAAATAGTGGATTGTTCATTGGTGGAGCGCAGAGCAGCCAAGGTTTCTTTATAGAGCATAGTGATGTCCATGAAATCCTGAATCACTGTGCTGACGCCAATGCAGAAACGGTAGCTGGCAAATCGGCGCAGACAGTGTTTCAATAATTGGTCGATGAATTTCTCCTGGCTCATATTCAAATTCTCAAAGGATGGATACTCAATCAGCACAATGATCTTATCGAGCTTCTGCGAAACAATCGTATTGATATTCCGCTCATTCAAAAACAAATTGATATAACGGATCAGTTCTTCGTTAAACTCAATTTCATTTTCCTGATCTTTTTTGTTTCGATCAATCGCCAACATCCAATAGGAGGAAGAGGAATCGAAATTCAGGTAATAGGAAACTTTGTACATTTCTTCTTCCGTTAACCGGCTTTCCAAAAGATCATTCAAAAAGCTTCGTTTGATGTTTTGTTCCGTATTGATCTTGATATTTTCATTCAGCAGAATAATCGAAGAGGTCAATCCTGCTTTCTCGATAATCAGATAATCGAGGTCGTTCGGCTTCTCTTCATTTGGATATACAAATGAACAATAGCCTTTTATCTGCTGCTCGTAGAAAATAGGTGTCCGCAATAAGGAAAAATCTTTTGAATAAGGAGAGAAGGTGGTCTGCTTTGAAGCAAACTTCTGCAAATCAAGCGGTTCCTCCAGATGGCCGGCATGGACAAGGACATGGTGATTTTCATTTTCAATAAATGCCGTCAAACCCGTAGTTTCAAATAGAATATCAACAATCTTTTGGATGCCTTGCTTGGATAGCAATTCCTCGATCAATTGTTGATGGATATCGTTGGCTTTGTTCAAGTGGTCGCGTTCAGTTTTAAGTTTTTCCGTCATTTCATCGAGTTCATTGATCATGCTGGTAGCCTGATAATAATCCTGTTCACTGGAGATTTCGTCTCCCCATTTTTCAATTGGCATGCAAATACATTTGCATTGTTCATGCCCCATAGCGCGGCATTCAATCTCTTTTACTAATACTGGCTGGCCAAGAACTGTCGACAGATAGCCACTCGCATAGCCACATAACGTATGGCAGACCGGCACCTCACTTGTTGGATGCGCTTTCAAATGTTGTTCTGCTTCGAATGTATTGACCCACAGTACTTCAATAAACTCCAGTTGTTCCTTGTCGATGCGCATCTCCAGAATTTCCACTTTATCCAGATAACCGTGCAGCTTATGGAATTTTGGGCCGGCATATACGGCTTCCCAGACGTTTTCCCATTTGAATAGCTTGGATTTTTCTCCATCACCTACCCCGCAATGCCACCCGTAGCGGGTAAAAACGCCTTTCGTCCGATCTTTCCCGATGACGGCAAAGAGTTCTTTTTTCAAGGCGGTTCTGGCTTCGATCGGAATGGTGATGACCCGATCATATAATTCCGTGATAATGGTTTCTTTAGTTGAATCAAAGACATCTTTCAAGTGCAGTTCTTTAGGATTCATAGTAATTTCCCCCTCATCAGATGCAAATTCATTTACCGGGACATAGAAATAAGAATCGGAGTTTGTGGCTGGACATCAACTTCCGATTTTCAGATAAATAACTATACTAAAAAACCTTTTAAACATTTTAAACTAAAATTCAGCAAAAATTGCTATTAGTTGATTGTATTTTCAGATTTTTTTAAATGCTATTCTCAAGGTGTAAGATTTTCAATTCAGTAAATACTAAATTCTATGGAGTGTCAACACCCAGAAATAAGAAGTAAGCGGTTACAAGAATGTAGCCACGTTACCATATCACAGTATAAAGGAGAATGTAAAATGGACGATTTGTTATTCAGACAAGCAATGGGCAAATTCGCAACTGGGGTGACAGTGCTGACCACAGCTCACGAAGGGGACGTTCATGGAATGACGGCAAATGCTTTTATGTCGGTATCTCTGGATCCTAAATTAGTAGTCATTTCAGTCGGACATCGTGCACGCTTTTTGGAGAAAGTAACACAATCTCAGCGTTTTGCAGTCAATATCTTAGCCGAGGATCAGGAACTGATGTCCAAACATTTTGCTGGGAAGCCGCAAGGTGAAGTCCAGTTTGCTTCTTTGGATGGACTGCCGGTGATTGAAGGTGCGGTGGCGCAAGTAACATGTGATGTGGCTTCAGTTTATGAAGAAGGCGACCATACTTTATTCATTGGAAGAGTGACAGACATCAAATTACAGGATAAAAATCCATTGCTCTTCTTCAGCGGGCAGTATTGTGAAGTAAAAACACTAGAAGCAAATAAATTATAAGCAGGTGAGCTAATGGAAATTCAGACAATCGCACGAAAGTTGCTGGATGCAGAGCTGTTCAAACAGCCCATTGCTCCATTAACTGAAAGCGAAGCACAGATAACAGCTGATGATGCTTATCGCATCCAGCTGCATCAAATACAGCAAAAAGTAAGTGAAGGAGCCATTGTCAAAGGGCTGAAAATCGGCTTAACGAGTAAAGTGATGCAGGAAATGCTGAACGTCCACACGCCGGATTACGGATTTATTCTGGACAGCATGGTTTTTCCGGAAGCGGATAGAGTGGATCCCGAGCGATTTATCCAACCTAAAGTGGAATTTGAAATCGCATTTGTCTTCAAAAAAACCTTGAAAGGTCCGAATGTGACAGTAGAGGATGTCATTGAGGCGACGGATTACGTGGTTCCGTCCATTGAAATCATCGACAGCCGGATAGCAGATTGGCGCATTAAATTCGAAGACACCGTAGCAGACAACGGCTCGTCGGCAGGCGCAGTATTGGGTTCGCAACGAACATCCCTGTCAGAGATTGATATCGCCAACGTCGGGATGTCGGTATACAAAAACGATGACTGCATCGACACGGCAAACAGCGATGCGGTATTGGGAAATCCGTTGAACGCTGTCGTCTGGTTGGCCAATGAAGTGAGCCGCTATGACATCAGCATTCAGCCTGGCATGTTCGTCTTATCGGGAGCCTTGTCAAAAGCGCTGCCATTCACAAACGGCGACAGCTTCAAGGCGGATTTTGGTGAACTGGGCGAAGTCAGCATTTCATTTCAACCGGCAGAGGTGAAAAAATGAGTAAATTAAAAGTGGGCATCATCGGTTCCGGAAATATCGGGACGGATTTGATGTATAAAATCGAACGGTGCGACTCTTTGGAAATGAGCGTCATGGTTGGTATCGACCCGGATTCTGAAGGGCTGAAACGTGCCAAGGATGCAGGCTATACGACAATTTCCACAGGCATTGACGGACTGATGGAGCAGATCGATTTGGTGGATATCGTTTTTGATGCGACAAGTGCATATGCGCATCAGGCACATAGCGATCGGCTGACCGCAGCCGGCAAGAAAGTCATTGATTTGACGCCGGCGGCAATCGGACCATTTACCGTTCCTCCTGTGAATCTAAAAGCGAACTTTGCATCAGAAAACGTCAACATGGTGACATGCGGCGGGCAGGCAACGATTCCGATGGTTTACGCCATCAGCCGTGTAGCGCCTGTAGAATACGCTGAAATCGTGGCGACAGTTGCCAGCAAGAGTGCAGGTCCCGGAACACGGGCCAATATTGATGAGTTTACGCATACGACAGCCCGTGCCATTGAAGCGGTTGGCGGAGCAGCGAAAGGAAAAGCCATCATTATCTTAAATCCGGCAGAACCCCCAGTAATCATGCGGGATACAGTCAATGCTTTGATTAAAGATAAAGGTTTTGAAGAGGCGGAAGTTGTAGCTTCGATCGAGAAGATGGTGAAAGAGGTTCAGGAATATGTTCCCGGCTATCGCTTGCGCGGCACACCGCAATTTGATGGACAGCGGGTATCGGTCTTCTTGGAAGTGGAAGGAGCAGGGGATTTCTTCCCGGCCTATTCGGGCAACTTGGATATCATGACGGCTGCAGCTGCCAAAGTAGCCAATGAAATGGCAAGAGAGTTAATAGCGGCAAACGCGTAAGGAGAGGAACAAATGGACAAGAAATCATTTGAACTATTAGACGTAACACTCCGTGATGGAAGCCATGCGATGTCTCATGCCTTTACTCCAACACAAGTGCGTGAAACGGCCCGTGGGCTGGATGCAGCGGGCATCCGCTATTTTGAAGTATCCCATGGCGACGGGCTCGGCGGCTCGTCTTTGCAGTACGGCTTGTCTGCACATGATGAATTGAAGTTGATCGAAGCAGCGGCAGATGAATGCACACAGGCTGAGGTATCGGTCCTGCTGATTCCAGGCATCGGCGTTAAAGGCGACCTGCAGAATGCGGTCAAAGCTGGTGCGAAAATGGTCCGGGTGGCGACTCACGTCACAGAGGCGGACGTTGCGGCTCAGCATATTGCTTTAGGGCGTGAGCTGGGTTTGAAAACAGTCGGGTTCCTGATGATGGCGCATATGGCGAGTGTCGAAAAAATTGTGGAACAGGCAAAACTATTTGAAAGCTACGGCGCCGAAGTCATTTACGTAACCGATTCCGCCGGTTACATGCTTCCTCAAGATGTCACCGATCGCATTTCGGCATTAAAGCAATCCGTCGGCTGCGAAATCGGTTTCCATGGACACAACAACCTGTCGATGGCCATGGCGAATACCGTTGCGGCAGTCAAGGCGGGTGCCACTTATATCGATGGCAGCCTGCGGGCTTTGGGGGCCGGCAGCGGAAATACGCAGACGGAAGTAATGGTTGCGGTTCTGGAGCGACTCGGTTACCAAACGGGCATTGATCTCTATAAAATCATGGATGTGGCAAACGATACAGTGGCGCCGTTCATGCCACGGCCGCAGGAAATCACCGGGGCGAGCCTGGTGATGGGTTATTCCGGCGTCTACTCCAGTTTTCTGCTGCATACCAACGTTGCCGCCAAGCGCTTTGGCGTCGATGAACGCGACATTCTGGTGGAGCTGGGCCGCATGAAGGCAGTGGGCGGACAGGAAGACTTAATCTATGATGTAGCGCAAGGGCTGGCAGTAAAAAATTAAGCGGGAGGGTTTTTTATGCAAACAATTCATTTAACAAGTCAAAACATGGCACAATGGCAAAATCAATTTCAGCAGCAAGTGTTTGCAATTGGCTTTTTTGATGGTTTGCATAAAGGCCATTTATCCGTGATTGAAAGAGCGAAACAGCTGGCTGGCAAAAACGGAGTGCCGACAGCGGTCATGAGTTTTTTCCCTCATCCGAAAACGGTTATTGGAGATCCGGATAAGCCGTTTCAATATTTGATGCCGCTTGAAGAAAAGCAGGCGGTGCTTGAAGAGCTTGGTGTCGATACTTTATTCCTGGTTCATTTTGACCGTGACATTGCAGGTTTGGCGTCTGCTGATTTTGTCCAACGTTTTTTGATTGGTTTGAATGCTATCCACGTGGTTTGCGGTGTGGATTTCCATTATGGCTCCAAAGGAAGCGGCTGCACGAATACATTGCAGAAGCAGGGCGAAGGGCATTTCGGCGTATCTGTCATCGAACTGATGGAATACAATGGAGAGAAAATCAGTTCCACCCGTATTCGCCAGGCGTTGGCGAAAGGAAATATTTCGGTCCTCCAGAAATTACTGGGGAAATTCTATGCAGTCAATTGGTGTCCCAAAAACGGGCTTCTGCCATTCTACTCTTTGCCGGCGCCCGGCCGGTACGAAGTGAAGTTGCATATAAACAACGAAACCGTGGTCTGCAATGCACAAGTGTTAAATGAAAAAGAAGCCAGCTTTACACATAATTTCAACAACTGGACAAACGCTATTAAAATAGAATGGATTCGCTCAGTGGAAAGCGCGTAATTTCTGCTTCTGGGCAAATAAAAACACAGTCAGCTCCGTGAAGAGGCTGACTGTGTTTTTGTCTGTTATTTTTTCAACAGCAAGTAAATGAAATATGGAGCTCCGATCAATGCAGCCATGATGCCTGCTGGGATTCCGGAAGGCTCGAGCAGGTTTCGGCCGACGGTATCCGCCAGCAGCAGCAGCCAGCCGCCGATCAGGATGGCTAGCGGCAAGAACAGCTGATGGCGCGGACCTACGATGGATTTAGCGATATGAGGAGCCATCAGGCCAATGAAGGCGATTCCTCCGGTAACTGACACAGCGGAAGCCGCCAGCGCGACAGCTGCAAGCAACAGGACGACCCGCTCTTTCTCAATGGATACGCCGATGCCGACAGCAACAGGATCGCTGAGGCCGAGGACGTTCATTCGATTGGCTTTATACAAAGTGAACGGAATGAGCACCAGCAGCCAAGGAAGGATGGCTACAATAAATGGCCAATCGGCTCCCCAAATATTACCGGCCAGCCAATTGGCGATGAAATCGACTTTTTCCGGTTCCGCTGAAGAAATCAAGACAATCATGACTCCTGACAAGGCCATGGAAAACCCGATTCCGACAAGCACGAGGCGGATCGGCTGCAAGCCTGTGATGCGGGAGTAAGAAAAGGCATAGATCAATGCAGCGGTCGCAAGTGCTCCACAAAATGCCACAATTGGCATCAAATAGACAAAAGATCCGGCCTCTACCGGAATGAACAAGAAGAAAACTGCAATGGCGACGCCGGCACCGGAATTGATGCCGATGATTCCCGGGTCTGCCAGGTCATTTCGCGTTACGCTCTGCAAAATCGCACCCGACAAAGCCAGTGCCATCCCGGCGAGAAGCGTGATCAAAATGCGCGGCAGCCGGATGGAAAACAGAATAAATTCTTCTTTAAATGTGCCTTGGCCAAGAATAGCCGGCACCAATCGATCATAGGAGATAGGGGAGTAGCCAAGCCCCATGCTGGCAATTGCTGTCACTAAAATCAATGCCAGCAATGAATAATACGAAATTCGTTGTTTTTTACGTAAGCTTGGGTGCATCATGCGAATGCTTTGCCTCCTTTACGGACAATGATCAGGAAGAACGGCAAACCGATGATTGCAATAATCGCTGCTACCGGTGTTTCAAACGGTGCATTGATCGTCCGGCCAATCAGGTCAGCCAGCAGCATGAAAATCGCTCCTGCCACTGCCGACATCGGGATGATGAAACGGTAATCGGTCCCGACGATTGCCCGTACCACATGCGGAATCATTAAGCCGATAAACGCCATATTGCCGGCAAGCGCAACGGCAGCACCCGCAAGGAGCGTAATGACGACAAAGAGAATCGCCTTGACCTGAGCCGTTTTCTGGCCGAGGCCGATGGCGGCTTCTTCACTTAAGCTGAGGATGGTCAGCTGGCGAGACAGCAGCAGCGCAATCACCAAGGACACGGCGATAAACGGAACCACTACCTGCAGCTGGCCCCAAGAAGTGCCGATCAATCCGCCGGCTGTCCATTGGGAAACATTTTTGGAGATATTGAAATACAGGCCGATTCCTTCAGCAATCGCTGTCAGGAAGGCAGATATGGCTGCACCGGCAAGAACAATCCGGAAAGGCGAAAATCCGCCTTTTTTTGCGGCACCAATACCGAACACTAAAGCAGCACCGGCTGCAGCTCCGATAAAGCAGGCAATCATGATGCCGAAATAATTGGCAGCCGGAATGAAAGCCAACGTGAAGGCTAACGCCGCGTTAGCACCTGCGGTCAAACCGAGAAGACCCGGGTCAGCCAGCGGATTGCGGGTCATGCCCTGCATCATCGCACCAGATACAGCAAGAGCAGCGCCGACAAAGATGGCGGCAATTTCGCGCGGCAGCCGGATCTCCCGAATGACCCCAATGCCGTCACTGGAGCTAGTTGAAAATAACGCCAGCCCTACTTCTTTCAGACTGATATCCGCCGCTCCAAAAATCAAGGAAATGACCAGTGTCAGCACTAGCAGGAGCAGGCTTAAAATAAATTTAATGGGAAAGGAAACTTTAGGGCTCATTCATCATCATCTTTTCCTGAGAATAAAAGAGGAATTCTAAAATCAGAATTCCTCTTCTTTGGTATAGAAGTTTAGTTTTTGTTAGGTTTACTCCTTTTAAATCCGATTCTAAAGGAGTTGCAAACCAGATTTAACGTAAAGCAGCTGGTTACTCGCCTAAAAAGTTTTCAATGAAGAATTCCAATTGGTATTCCAATGTAATCGGGTCATTGAAGTAGAACTCTTTAGCATTGGCTTCAAAAATTTGGCCGTTTTTAGCTGCGGGTGTGTTTTTGTACAGGTCGGTTTCCTGGAATGAGTTGTCCTGTGTGCTGTCTTTGCTGAAGATGACATAGTCACCCATATATTCCGGCAAGACTTCCTGGGACAGCATATAATAACCGTCTGCTAAAGCCATTTGTTCCACTTTTGCAGGCATTTTCAATTTCATTTCCTGGTAAAGGATTTCAGTTCCGCGTCCCCAGTTGTCTCCGAATACATACAATTGCTTGTCGAAGTTCTCAATAACCGAAACGGTTGCGTCTTCACCGATTTTCGCACGGATATCTTCACCGGCTTGCTGTGAGCGTTCCTGGAAATCTGTAATCCATGCCTGTGCTTCTTTTTCTTTGTTCAACACTTTACCAATTTCCAAGTGTTGGTCCAAGTAGCCCAATTTGCCGTAAGTGAACGTGACAGTTGGTGCGATTTCTTTCAATTTGTCGATGTTGTTGATGGTTGAACCGCCAAGGATCAAGTCAGGTTCCAATTCGATGATTTTTTCAAGATCTGTATCTGCTACTTCTTCCACGTCTTTCAATTGTTCTTCAAAACGCGGGTTGTTTTTGGACCATGAATCGACGCCCACTAAAGGAACGTCCAAGGACATGACGTCACCGCCATAAGTAGAAAGAACGATGACGCGCTGTGGATCTGCAGGCACTTCAACAGGTCCGTTTTCAGATTCGTATGTAATGGTTTCAGGTGCTTTGTCAGCTTCTGCAGCGTCTGCTTCTTCAGTGGTTGACTCAGAATTGCAGGCACCCAGGATCAGCAGCAAAGTTAATAGGAAGAAAGGCAAGAATAATTTTTTCATGTCGGTTAGACTCCTCTGATTAAGTTGTAGGTTGTGCACATCGGTTTTTGTGTACGCGGATCCAAGCCGATTTCTGCATCGATCCGGAAAACTTCTTTTAATACGGGTTGTGTAATGACTTCGTGGCAATTGCCGGCTTTGACGATCTGGCCGTCTTTCATGGCGATGATATGATCGGCAAAACGTGCTGCCTGGTTCAGGTCGTGAAGCACCATGATGATGGTCCGTTCCTGTTCCCGGTTCAGTTGCTGCAGCAGTTCTAAAATCTCCAGCTGGTGAGCCATATCCAGGTAGGTCGTCGGTTCATCCAGAAAAATCATTTCCGTTTCCTGTGCCAATGCCATCGCAATCCAAACACGTTGGCGCTGACCGCCGGATAATGCGTCAACCGGGTGGTATTTAAAGAATTGCGTCCCCGTAACATCAAGTGCCCAGTTGATGATTTCGTAATCTTTCTTGGACAATCGCCCAAAGCCTTTCTGATAAGGGAAGCGGCCGTAGGAAACCAGTTCACCGACCGTCAATCCGGCGGCGCTGTCAGGTGTTTGTGGAAGGATGGCCATTTTTTTCGCCAGCGATTTCGTGTTTTCCTGGGCAATATTGCTGCCATCCAATACCACGGATCCGGATTGATGCGAGATCACCCGAGTAATCGCTTTTAACAGAGTCGATTTGCCACAGCCGTTGGAACCGATGATCGTTGTAATTTTCTTGTCCGGAATTTGGACCGTCAAATCTTTGACAATCAGCCTGTCTCCATAACTGATATTCAGCTCCTCGGTGAATAAACGCACCATTCAAAAACCTCCTTTTCAAAATTAATACTTTTTATCATTGATAATGATTATCATTTTCAGTACAATCAACACTATAAGACTAATTATTTTTATTGTCAATAAAAATATGGATGGGCAGGAGTGAAGATAGATGGGGGAAAAAGAACTTTTTGATGTAACAATTATAGGTGGGGGCCCAGCAGGATTGTATTCAGCTTTTTATAGTGGTTTACGTGAAATGAAAACGAAAATTATCGAATTTCAGCCGGAATTGGGCGGCAAAATTCATGTCTACCCGGAAAAAATGATTTGGGACGTTGGGGGACAGCCGCCGATTCAAGGAGCTAAGCTCATCGACCAATTGGTTGCACAAGGGCTGACATTCCACCCGAAAGTCGTATTGAATGAAAAAGTTGAGTCCATCGCAAAAAATGAAAAAGGCATCTTTGAAATGATCGGTTCTTCCGGTGAAGTGCATTTATCAAAAACGGTGATTGTCGCAGTCGGTGGAGGCATCCTGAATCCGCAAAAATTGCAGATTGAAGGAGCGGAGCGTTTCGAAGTGTCGAATCTGAATTACACCGTCAAATCATTGGAACGATTCAAAGACAAAACGGTCTTGATTTCAGGTGGCGGAAATTCTGCTATCGACTGGGCAAATGAGCTGGAACCGATCGCTAAGCAAGTATACGTCACCTACCGCAAGCCTGAGCTTGCAGGACATGAAGCGCAGGTTACGCAACTAATGAATGGATCTGCCATCTGCTGCCTCCATACGAATATCACGCGTTTGATCGCTTCGGATGGCCGGGATGCCATCGAGTTTGTTGAATTGACGCATCAGGAAACGAATGAAAAACAAGTTCTGCCGATTGATGAGATGATCATCAACCACGGCTACGAGCGCGACATCAGTCTGCTTGGAAACAGTCCGTTGAATATTGAAATTGCCGACGATTACTACATCGCGGGCACGCCAAGCAGCGAATCATCAGTTGAAGGCCTCTATGCAGCGGGTGACATTCTGCAGCACGAAGGCAAATTGAATCTGATTGCCGGAACATTCCAGGATGCAGCGAACGCAGTCAATAAAGCCAAGCACTACATCCAGCCGGACGCGAATAAAATCGCCATGGTGTCTTCTCATAATGAAGTGTTCAAAAAGCGCAATAAGGAATTGGTCAAGCAGTTATTGGTATAGCAAAGAACCTTTCCGGATAGTTTGAGACGGCTGAGACTGAGGTATAGAAGGCTGTGAAGATAATTCGGAGGAGGAATTGGCTATGGAACTAAAAGATTATGGAGCAGAATCGTTTGTAGTGAATATCGAAGAGGCGACCAAGCAAAATGACACTTTCCGTACTGCTATATGGACAGGCAAGAACCTGCAGGTTACCGTCATGAGCATTGAAGTGGGGGATGACATCGGCCTGGAAGTCCATGAAGGCGACCAATTTCTGCGGATTGAAGCCGGAAAAGGCTTTGTCCAAATGGGGGACAGCGAAGACAACCTGACCTTTGAAGAAAATGCTGAAGACGATTACGCCATCATGATTCCAGCAGGAAAGTGGCATAACGTCACAAACAAAGGCGATCAACCGTTAAAAATATACTCCATTTACGCGCCGCCGGAACATCCTCATGGCACCGTGCATGAGACCAAGGCGATTGCTGAGAAAGCTGAAGAAGAAGAGGAGTAACTGATCCGATAAATAAGCCGGATTATTAGCAGTGTGCAATGGTAAAATAGGATATAGAAATGGCCATCAATTCGTAAGTGAATTGATGGCCATTTTTTATTTCTAAACCAATGCCGCTGCTTCTGCACGTTCTTTTTTGCCGTGCATCAAATAATACAAGACGGCAGTTGCAAGCACCGCAAAGCCCAGGATGCCGTAAAGTGAACTGTAACCAATCAGGGGGATGACAAAGCCCAGCAAGTACGGGCCGAAGCCGAGCCCGGCATCCATTGAGATAAAGAATGTCGAAGTGGCAAGGCCCATACGGTGAGGCGGCGTCAGCTTGACCGCGACTGCTTGCGTCGTCGATTGCATATTGCCGAAGCCCAAACCAATCAAAGCACCGGCAACCAATAACCCTGTACTGCTGCTGGTGACGCTTAACAGGAAAAGTCCTGCTGCAAAAATGGCGAAAGCAGGATACATGACGAAGTTTGCGCCTTTCAGGTCCATCAGTCTTCCGGTGAACGGCCGGGAAACTAATATCGCAATGGCGTAAACAAGGAAAAAGTAGCTGGCTGCCTGCACTAAATCTTCCTCCATCGCAAAGAAGTTGATAAATGACAGAACGCTGGAATAGCAAAGGGCGATGGCCAGACAAACGAGTGCAATCGGTACAGCTTTCGGTTCGATGTAATCTGAAATCTTAAACCCTTTCGTTTCGTCAGTTGCAGGTGGCGCAACGACTGGCGGTACATAAACAAATAAAGATACGGCCAAGCTGACCACGCCGAGCGCCAAGCATACCGAAAAAATCATTTCATAGCTGCTGTACTGGCTCATCATCAACCCGATGAAGGGGCCAAAAGCCGTCGCTAAAGTCGAACTGAGGCTGAAATAACCGATCCCTTCGCCTTTTCGTCTCATTGGAATAATTTGAGCAACGATGGTTCCGGCTGCCGTGCTGGCCATTCCCAACGTCATCCCGTGAAGAAAGCGATTGAGCATGAGGAAAGGAAGTCCGAAATTCAGGAAATAGAAGAATGTAGTCAAAGTGAATAGCGCAAGGCCGATGACCAAGGTCTGTTTGCGGCCAATTTTGTCGATTGTACGGCCGATGACCAGCCTTCCCGCTAAAGCGCCCAGAATGAAAATTCCGGTAACCAGGCCGGCTTCGCTTGTTGAAGCCCCATATTCCTCAACAGCATAGACGGCGATTGTGACCATCAGTAGATAGAAGATAAGAACTAAGAAAAAATTCACTAAAGCAGTGACGATAAAGTCTTTTGTCCATAAAGGAGGATTGTTTTTATTCATTTGGAATTCTCCCTGCTGATTAAATTCATGCGTATGGTTTTCATCATCTCAATCCCTGCAAGCTGATCTTCTTCCGGGATATGAGCCAGAATTTCTTTTTCAAATTGATCGATAGTGACACGAACATCCTCGTATACTTTTTTCCCGTGGGTAGTAAGCTGCATCCGTTTTTCACGTCTGTCTTTGCCGGGGATGTGCTCTAAGTAACCTTGCTCTTCCAATCGGGTTACGGTGCGTGTCACGGTCGGTTTTTCAATCCGTTGATAATGGGCAAGCTCAACTAACGTTGCGGAGTCATTATTGGCTATATAATACAAAATTGACCATTGAGCCCGGTAGAGCCCATGCTTGCCAAGTTCGTTATTCAAATGATGTTCAAAAGGCCTGGACAGTAAAAGAAACTGATGGAAAAACTCTTGAAAAGCTTTAATGAAAAACACCTCTTTATAATGTTGATGACGTTTGTTATCAAGGGTAACCATATCAAAAGATAGAGACTGAAACAATGTTTTAAATCATAAAGAAAGTGAAAGCTTCTGTACTTTTGTTAAAAACCCTGTATAATAATTAGTTATCTTGGGTAACTAATTTACTTCTGTAATGGATAGTAATTGTCTAGAAATCATATGGAGGCAGGTGAGTAAGAAAAATGGAACAGAAAAAAGAACCATTATGGACAAAAGATTTTCTGCTTGTTTTTGGCGTGAACTTCTTATTGTTTTTAAGTTTTTATTTATTGGTAGTCATCATTCCGGTTTATGCAAAAGGGGAGTTTAATGCCTCCACCAGTATGGCCGGTTTGGCTTCCAGTATTTTTGTGGTCGGTGCATTGATGGGCCGGCTGTTCGGAGGATCAGCTATTGAACGGATAGGAAGAAAAAAACTGTTGTTTATCGGCTTGGCTGCGTTTCTCGTACTGACGCTATTGTATTTCATCATCAACAGTTTGGCCGTGCTCTTGTTTATCCGCCTCTTCCACGGTATCGCGTTTGCGCTGGCTTCTACAGCTACAGGCACGATAGCCGCTAGCCTGATTCCCAATTCCAGACGTGGGGAAGGGACGGGGTATTACGGCGTCAGCATTATCATCGCCTCTGCGATCGGACCGTTTATTGGTCTACTGATTACGGACCGTATTTCGGCAGAAGCCAATTTCATTATTTGTAGTGTGCTGGCGCTTGTCACTTTGCTTGCTGCATTGTTCATGAATATTCCGCGTCTTGTATTGACCGCTGAACAAATGAAAGAAATGAAAGGACTTAAATTGTCCAATTTTCTGGAACCAAAAGCTGTCCCAATTTCAATCATCAGTTTTGTCATGGCCTTGGGCTATTCAAGTGTACTCTCCTATCTGACCTTTTATGCCAAGGAAATAGATCTTGTCGAAGCCGCAAGCCTATTTTTTATTGTCTACGCTGTGGTGGTAATCCTGTCCAGACCGTTTACGGGCCGCTTATTTGACGTTAAAGGCGTCAATATTGTGATGTATCCGGCAATCATCGCTTATGCCATTGGCATGGTACTATTGAGCCAAGCACATAGCGGGATCATTCTGCTCCTTGCAGGCGTATTTATTGGTCTTGGATACGGTACATTGCAGTCCAGTTCTCAAGCCTTGGCGATTAAGCTATCGCCCGCACATCGAATGGGGCTGGCAACCTCCACTTTCTATATTTTTGTGGACATCGGCATCGGTTTTGGACCGTTTGCACTCGGGTTCATCACGCCGCTTGTCGGATTTAGGGGAATGTATTTATTGATAGCGGCCATGCTTGCTGCCAGCGTGGTTTTATACCATCTGCTGGTTGGCAGACAACAAAAGAACGGCTGGGAAAAAGCCGAAGGCGTCTCGGTCGAATAAAAAAAGATCAATTGAACACTGTCTCATTTTAAAAGTGAACATCAAAACAGGCACTTTCCCGATAACGGGAAAAGTGCCTGTTTTTACATTAAAGTTTAAAGCAATTCATTTCTTATGCTTGCTTTTTCGGTGTAGCTTCGATAGTAGAAGCCACTTTAGCGATGACCAATTCACTGCCAAGCATTGGAGATTCTTTTGGTGGTTCATTGGAGTTTTCTTCCGGACGCTTATGGGATTGTTTGAAAGCGTCACTTGATTTCCAAGCTTCAAAGCTCTCAAGGTTCTCCCAATACATATTGACGTTCAATTCATCGTGTTCTTCCAAGTTCTGAGTGATGGTCGCTTCAACTTTAACGAAGCCTTCCATTTCCTGCAAAGCACCTGGACGAGTGAAGTTAGGAGCCATCTTTTCTGCAAATCCTTTTTTCATTTTAATGCGGTTGGTTACGATATACATCAAGAATCTCTCCTTTGGGGTTAGGTTTTTTGTCATTCATTGATATTAACTTTACCACATTCTTCAAATCGATGTGTGTACTGCGGGTGTCATACAAGATTTTCTGTCCAATCTGATAGGTGTCCATTATAATTGTGAGAATATCGGGGAAGGGGTTTTTACATGACAAAACAAAGAGCGTCGTTCAGTTGGTTCGGCAGTGAGCGTCGCTGCCTTACTTATCCAAAATCCAAAAAAACCACGTCCGTGACAGCACGACAGTGGTTTTCTGGAAAGTAAATATAGAGGAAGCAGCTAGTAAGGCCAGTAATCAATAGCTTTCACTTTTCTGCAAATGGATGGTGCAATTATACAATGAGCAATTCCACTGGCTTTCGGCATTTTTTAAAATCGTGATGGACGTATTGTCCATGGAAGTTTCCTGGAACTTCTCCGGCATAAGTTTTTTTAACGTCAAGCCGATCAACGCTCCGTGGCTGACAATCAGTACACGCTGTCCGCTGAAATTTTCCAGTATATCTTCAATGCACGCCAGTCCGCGATCGGCTGCCTCTTCTCGGCTTTCCATCGCCAAATCAAGTTCGCGCCAATCAGCTCCCCATTTTTCCAGACGTTCTTTTTCCGTCGTGCCTTCGATTTTGCCGCCGCTTCGTTCACGCAGCCGCGTGTCAAAATGGCTGACCGGCAAATGAAGCTTTTTGCCGATGATTTCCGCTGTCTCTTTGGCGCGGGACAAATCACTGGAGATGATCAGATCCCAATCCTCTTCTCTCGAAAGCCGTTCTGCAAGCGCATCGGCTTGCTGTCTGCCGGTTTCATTCAATGGAATATCCGCCGACCCTTGCGCGATGCCTTGTATGTTCCAATCCGTGATGCCATGCCGTACCAACCCAATTGTCGTCAATAAAGCCATCTCCTTTGGTGTGTTACTTAACAGGATAGCGAAATGCGTTTGTCAGAACAAGTTGAAAGAATAATAGGCCCTAAAAAAGGCTGCCGGAAGGGCAGCGTTTTTCGGAGTCATGCAGTTTTTCGTTTCTTTTCATTTTTATCAATTACAGTGGTTCCTACCAAGTCACCGGTTACGTTCAATGCCGTACAGCCCATCCCAACCAGTGCATCGATGGCCGTCAGCAACGCGACAGCTTCCATCGGCAAGCCCAGTTGGACGAAAACAGTGGCAATCATGACAATCCCAGCTCCCGGGACGCCGGCGGTTCCAATGGAAGCCAAAGTACCGACCAGCACAACCAGCAACATCTCGGAAAGACTTAAAGGATCTCCGACGAGGTTCGCGGCGAAAACAGCTGAAACGGCAATGCGGATGGCGGCTCCGTCCATATTGATGGTTGAGCCGAGCGGCAGGCTGAAGCCGTACAGACTCTTCGACAGACGGAGATTTTTAGCGGCAGTCAACGTCAGCGGCAGCGTTCCAGAGCTGCTTTGAGTAACAAAAGCGGTCAGCATCGGTGTGCGCGCCTGCTTGAAAAATTGTCCCGGTTTGACTTTGAACAGTACCAAGATCAAGGTATACAACAAAATCTGGACGATCAAGGCAACGTAGAGGACGAGCACCATTTCACCAAGGGACAACAGTGTATCGAAGCCCTGGTTGCCGACAGTCTCTGCCATGATGGCAAAAATTCCAATCGGCACATACTGGAGAACGGCTTTTAAAACCAACAAAGTCAGTTCATTCAAGGCAGTGACGGTTTTATACAAATGATCGCCGAGACTTTCAAATTCACTGGATTGGCGCATATAGGACAGCGCGATGCCAAAAGCGAAAGCAGTGAAAATGATGCCAAGCAGATTAAGTTCCGTAAAAGCGGTGAAGATGTTGGAAGGGACGATGTTCAACAGAACACTGACAAGCCCTGGATTTTCCGGAACATCGAAAGTTTCATTGCTCTGCAGCTGCATGCCGGTTCCAGGCTGAAAGAAGCTGGCGACGGCCAAACCGACAATAATGGCAAACGCGGAACTGAGGGTATAGTAAATGAACACTTTACCGCCCATACGTCCGAGATCCCCAATCGAGGATTGGTTGATTCCGACCATCATGGTAAAAAGAATCAAAGGGATGATCAGAAAGGTCAGCAGATTCAGCAATAAGTCACCGAAGGGCGCTAACACAGCAGCCTGCTCTCCAAAGATAAGGCCGACAGCGATGCCGAGAATGAGTGCAATCGTGATTTTTAAAATTAATGAGGCATCGAGATACCGTTTCCATAAAGTTTTCATTTTCTCTCTCCTTTTCCAAGAAATAATAATTCTTATAAAATCTATCGGAATTGACTTCATTAACTTATACCAGGAGAAGGAGAGGTGTCAAAACCCCTGCTTCGCTTTCTGATAAAACGTTGCAGGTTCAATTCGGCCGTTTCAATCCGTTTTCCGATTTATCGAAGCAGCAGTAAAAGCAGGCAGCCTTGATGGAGGGCTGCCTGCTTGAGGTTAAAAATTAAAATTGTCCGGGTCTGGTCCAATACGCTTGTTTTCATTCAATGCCGAAATTCGTTCCATGTCTTCGTCTGTCAGTTCAAAATCAAAGACCTGTGAGTTTTGAATGATTCGGGCTTCTTTGATGGATTTTGGGATGGTCACCACGCCATTCTGCAGGTCCCAGCGAAGAATGACCTGTGCGACTGTTTTTTCAGTTTTCGCAGCGATCTCCACGAGCACCGGGTGATCCAGCAGCTTGCCTTGCATCAATGGGGACCAGGCTTCCAGTTGAATGTCATGAGCTTTGCAGAATGTATGCAATTCCGCTTGCGTCAGGAAAGGGTGGTACTCCACTTGATCAACCATCGGGGTGATTTCCGCATCTTTCAGCAATTCCTCTAAATGATGGATATGAAAATTGCTGACGCCGATCGCTTTAACACGATTTTCTTTATACAAGGTTTCGAGTGCGCGCCATGCTTCTTTGTATTTCCCTTCAACTGGCCAATGGATCAAATAAAGATCCAAGTAATCCAAGCCCAGATTTTTCAGGCTGGTTTCATAGGCGGCAAGGGTCGACTCGTAGCCAAGATCGGAATTCCATACTTTTGAAGTGATAAAAAGTTCTTCTCTGGTAATGCCGGCTTCCGCCAATCCTTCACGGATGCCTTGGCCAACGCCTTCTTCATTGCCATAAGCGGCAGCTGTATCGATGCTGCGGTAGCCATTGATGATCGCGGTTCGGACTGCATCGATAACTTCTCCTCCTTCGCTGACTTTGAATACACCCAGACCGAACCAGGGCATGTTAACTCCGTTATGCAAAGTGGTGGTGTCTTGTAAGGTTTTCATTATTCTCATCCTCCATAAAATTAGTTGATTGATGTTTCATGTAAATTTCGTAAAATGGTTTTGCTGCTGGTTTCTTTGTTCTCAAGATGCCGGCTCCAGCCGCTCAATAAGACCGCACCGAACACCATGAGGGCGCCAATCCATGAAGTATGGATAAGCCCTATCGAATCGGCGACAACTCCACCGACAAATGCGCCGATGGCAATTCCTGCGTTAAATGCTGAAATGTTGATGGCTGATGCAACATCCACGGCAGTTGGTACATACCGTTCTGCCAGCATCACTGCATAAACTTGAAGGCCCGGAACATTCATGAAGGCGAAGAGGCCCATGACGATGATAGTGATTAACCCTGCAATTTTGAATGGAGCAGTGAAAGCTAAAATCAATAAAATGCCGGATTGGATCAAAAACATATAAAACAGTGCTTTGATCGGGTTCTGATTGGCCAGCTTTCCGCCAATTGTATTGCCGACGGCTATGGCAATGCCGTAGGCCACTAATATGAGAGTGACAGTTCCCGCCTGAAATCCTGTCACTTCCTGCAATAATGGCGACAGATAGGTGAATACTACAAAAGTTCCTCCATAACCAAGGGCTGTAATGCTGAAAACCAGCAACAGCCTGCCGTTCGTCACCAGTTTGGCTTGATCCCGGAAAGAAGTACGGACAGCTTTTTTTAAGTCAGAAGGAATCCATATACTGTTTCCGATAAATGCAATGATGCCGATAACGACAATGGCCATAAAAGCAGCACGCCAGCCAAATTGCTGCCCAAGAAATGTACCAAAAGGAACACCGGTGACAGTAGCAACAGTCAAACCCGTAAACATAATCGCAATAGCACTGGCCCGCTTGTTATCAGGAACCAAATCTGCGGCGATAGTAGCACCGATAGCCATAAATACCCCATGGGCAAGAGCTGAAACTACCCTTGCTATCAATAATACGCTTACGGTAGTGGCAGTCGCTGCAAGTACATTGCCGATGATAAAGACCACCATAATCCATAGCAGCAAGGATTTTCTGGACATATTGGCAGTAACTGAAGTCAAGACAGGAGCACCGAACATTACGCCTAAGGCATACAGAGATACCGTCAGTCCGGCTGTCGTTACACTGATGGTTAAATCCTCCGCGATCATCGGCAACAGGCCGACACTGATGAATTCGGTGGTGCCGATGGCAAAGGCGCTGAGTGCCAGCGCCAATAAGGCTAAGTTGCTTCTTTTTTTATCTAGAGACATATTTTTCTCCTCCAACTAGTTTTTCTATCGATCAATTCCAATCGATAAATGTTAGTATGTGTTATGGAGTAAATTAAGGGAAGTACGCACTTTAAAGTGCTGTAGGTACTTTTTAGTACCTATAGAAAGGGGAGAAGGCCGTTGGACAAGAAATACAATATATCCGTAGAAGCGACACTGGAGGTCATCGGCGGGAAGTGGAAAACCGTCATTCTTTGCCATTTGATGCGCGGCAAAAAGCGGACCAGTGAATTAAAACGGCTCATGCCTGACATCACCCAAAAAATGCTGACCCAGCAATTGCGCGAATTGGAAGCAGACGGTGTCATCAACCGCATTGTCTATAACCAGGTCCCGCCAAAAGTGGAGTATGAGCTCAGTGAATACGGCATCAGTCTGGAAGGTATCCTAAATTCCCTTTGTTCTTGGGGAGATATGCACCTCACGAAAGTCTATGGAGACAAATCTGCAGTGTTGCAGGAAGGCATTTTGAACGAATAAACACTAAAATAATATGTACAAGCATTGGGGAAAAATGCTAGGATATAAAAAACAAAATGCCTTGAAGAGAAGAGTAGATTAATCCATTCTTTCCAGAGAGTTCCGGCAGCTGAAAAGGAACAGGTATGGCTGATTGAAGCAAAACTCTGAGCAGCACATCGGAACCGGACTAAGGGGATGGTGTGACAGGAGCTCCTGTTATCGAGCTGAAGTATACGCAGGTACCTCTGCCGTACTTGATGAGTTCGATATGGTGACATGTCGAAACAACTGGAGTGGCACCGCGAAACCGATTCTCGCCTCCAAGACAATGGTCTTGGAGGTGGGATTTTTTTATTTTCCAAATAAAAAGGGGAGCGGGGAATGAAGGATGAAAAACTGGAGAGCGCCAGTGATTATGCTGATGGCCATTGGAATAGCGAATATCGGGGCTTGGATTTACCTGATTGCCATGAACCTGCTGGTGCTGGAGATGACAGGAGGATCGGCCTTGGCGGTAGCTGGCCTTTACTTGATGCACCCGGCAGCGGCATTGCTGACAAATTTATGGGGAGGAACGTTAATCGATCGAATGAACAAAAGATCGATTCTCGTGGCTCTTGATGTTTTGCGGGCCGTGTTAATCGGTGCATTGCCTTTTTTTACATCACTGCCTGCAATTTACTTGATGGTTTTTCTGATTGGAATGGGAAGCTCAATCTTTCAGCCGGCTTCAACGACTTATATCACGATGCTCTTGGACCCGTCACAACGAAAAAGGTTCAATTCTTTCAGAAGCCTGATGGATTCAGGCGCTTTTCTGGTGGGACCCGCTGCAGCCGGGCTGCTGTTCCTGATTGGAACACCAAGCTTTGCCCTCTATATCAATGCGGCCGCCTTGTTGATTTCAGCGCTGCTTACCTTGTTGCTGCCGAATCTGGAGAAAGGACAGCCTGTCAAAGAATCTTTTTCCATCCGTTTACTGCTCGCGGACTGGCAAATCGTCAAGGAGTTTAGCCGTCAGAACCTTAGCGTTATGGCAGTATATCTTGTTTTCAGCAGTTTTCTCGTGATGACAGCAGCACTGGATTCGTTGGAAGCTGCTTTTTCCATTACCGTTTTGGGGCTATCCGAACAGCAATACGGACTGTTGGTCAGCTTGGCCGGGCTTGGCATCATTGCCGGTTCAATCATCGTTTGGATAGGAGCAAATCAATTCTCAGCCGCTTTTCTGATGGCCAGCGGTGCTGTGCTTACTGCAGTGGGCTACTTGCTTTATGCCGTTTCCAGCAGTTTTGAAGGAGCAGCATCTGGATTCCTGGTTCTGGCATTTTTCTTGGCTTTCGCCAATACCGGATTCCAGACGTATATTCAGGACAATATCCCGGTTTCCGTAATGGGCAGAGTCATCAGTGTGTACGGCTTGCTGGAGGCAGTATTTCTGATTGTCCTGACTGTGCTTGCGGGAGCGGCGGCGGAGCTTTTTTCCATACGGCCCGTGATCATTTGCGGATCTGTCGGCATGCTGTTCATTGGTGCGCTGGTTGTTTATATATTATTGGACAAAGGAAGAACACAACTCGGACATCTGGGTGAAGCTAATAGATAGCAGATTTCAGAGAGGGTGAGTGGACTGTACTCTGCTTTGGGGTAGTGTGAGGTGTCTAAAGAATAGATAGATAAAAAAGCTCGTTCCTTTATAGTAGGAACGAGCTTTTTCACGGCTATAACCGCTTGCGCGACATCGCTTCACGCATATCCTGAAGGGATTTTTTGCCTTCATTGCCACGGGCGATCATCAGATTGGTATAGAGCGCATCAATCAAACTTAATTGCGCAATGCGGGATGACAAGGCTTCAGAACGGAAATCGGTTTCTTCTGACAGCGTGTATAGGGCGATATCCGCTTCTTTGGACAAAGGGGATTTGGCGAAATTGGTGACGCAAATGATGGTGACGCCTTTTTCTTTCAGAATCCGCAGCACATCCAGAACATCAGTGGTAGAGCCGGAATGGGAGATGACAATCGCTACATCGTCCGACTGGAGCTGGGAAGCGGCCATCAGCTGCACATGAGAATCAAGATTCATGGAAACATGAAGGCCCAAGCGGATGAATTTATGGTATCCGTCCATGGCCACCATGGCTGAACCGCCATTTCCGTAAAAATCGATTTTCCGGGCGCTCATCAATTTTTCAATTGCCGAATTCATCGCTTCTGCATCAACAATCTGAAGAGTGTCCTCAAGCGTTTTGATATTGGAGCGGAATACTTTTTCAGTGACAGCACTGATGCTGTCGCCTTCTTCAATTTTCTCATGAATGTCCTTTAAAGGAGCCACAACTTCTGCGGCGAGCGAAATCTTAAAAGCCTGGAAGCCCTTAAAACCAATCCGTTGGCAAAAGCGGAAGATGGTTGATTCAGCCAGCCCCAGCTCATCGGCAATCTGGTTAATGGTCAAATGAATGATATTTTTTGGATCGTTCAAAACATAATCGGCGATCTTTTTTTCTTTTTCACTGAAATGGCGGTAACTACCGCGTATGGCAGCCAGCGCAAATTGCTGTTCTTTCATGATGCGCGCCTCGTTTCTAGGGAAGTATTTTCATCTATTATACTTTAACATGTTGCGTACGGAAAAATATTTGATACAATGTACGAAATAAGGAAAAAAATTCTTTTATTCTGAAGGAGGATTCCACAATGGAAATTGGAATTATTGGGTTAGGCAAAATGGGATTGAACTTGGCACTGAATTTAACGGATCACGGCCATAAAGTTATCGGTTACGACAGCTACGCAGCAATCGAAGAAAGCGGTTTTACGCAAGCTTCTTCTATTGAAAAAATGGTGAAAGAGATGAAAGCTCCCCGTACGCTTTGGCTGATGGTGCCGGCTGGCGAAATCACCGAATCGGTTATCGGACAATTAATGCCTTTGCTTGAAGAAGGAGATACCATCATTGATGGCGGAAATTCGAACTACAAAGACACAGTGCGACGGGCGGCGACTTTGAAAGAGCACGGCCTCTTCTTTTTTGACTGCGGAACGAGCGGAGGAACTGAAGGAGCCCGCCACGGGATTTGTGCAATGATCGGCGGCGATAAAGAAAAGTTCAAAACCATCGAACCGCTATTGAAGGATATTTCTGTACCGGATGGCTATTTGTATACAGGCGAAGCGGGCAGCGGACATTTCCTGAAAATGATCCACAACGGCATTGAATACGGCATGATGCAGTCGATTGCAGAAGGGTTTGACATCCTCAACAAAAGCCCGTTCGACTTTGATTACGAAAAAGTGGCTGACGTTTGGAACCACGGATCCATCATCAGTTCGTATTTGATGGAAATGACGAAAAACGCATTTTCAAAAGACGCCAAACTGGAAAGCATCAAAGGCGTCATGAATTCTTCAGGTGAAGGCAAATGGACTGTAGAGACGGCGCTTGACTTGAATGTTCCGGCACCGGTCATCACTTTGTCGCTCATGATGCGCTATCGCTCATTGGAAGAGGATACCTTTGCAGGGAAAGTCGTGGCAGCACAGCGCAATGAATTCGGCGGCCATGCAGTAGAGAAAAAATAATACCGGTTTAATCAGCAATTAGTCATTGCCAAAAATAGTTTGCGCAGACATACGCTGGCGCATCCGGGGGATGAACGCCAGCCAGGCTAAAAGCGAAGGAAAAAATTTCTGATTCAGCTGAATAGGCTGGAGCTACATAATAAGGGGGAGAAGATTTGTCAGGTTCAATGTTGATCATGGTCGCACTTGCAGGTATATTCTTATTATTATTTTTGGTCATCCGAACTAAATTGCATGCCTTTGTGGCTTTGCTGCTCGTCAGTTTGCTGGTGGGGATAGCCGCTGGCATGCCGCTTGGCGAAGTGATTAATTCCATCCAAAACGGCATGGGCGGCACACTCGGCTTTGTTGCGGTAGTGGTCGGCCTGGGTGCCATGTTCGGTAAAATGCTGGAAGTGTCGGGTGGTGCGGAGCGTTTAGCTGCTACGATGATCAGCAAATTCGGTGAAGACAAAGCGCAATGGGCGTTGGGCGTCACCGGCTTTATCGTGGCGATTCCAGTATTTTTCGATGTCGGTTTCATTATTTTGGTGCCGATCGTTTATGGTTTGGCAAGAAAAACGGGCAAGTCGCTGTTGCATTACGGGATTCCGCTGTTGGCAGGATTGGCCGTTACACACAGTTTTATTCCGCCGACTCCGGGACCGATTGCGGTTGCGGAACTGGTCGGGGCAGAACTTGGATGGGTCATTCTGTTTGGGGTGCTTGCGGGGATTCCGGCGATGATTTTAGCTGGACCGGTATTCGGGCGTTTCATCGGCAAAAAGATTCATATTGCGATTCCGGATTACATGGAGTTGGAAGAAAAAGAATACGATAAAGAGTTGCCGAGCTTTGGCATGATCACGTCGTTGATCCTGATTCCTCTGATTCTGATCCTATTGAATACTTTATCCGGTGTTTTGCTGGATGAAGGGAATATGATACGTGAAATCCTGACATTCCTCGGGCATCCTTTCGTTGCATTGACGATTGCGACGATGTTGACGTTCTATTTGCTCGGAACAAAGCGCGGCTATTCGCGTCAGGAAGTGCAGGATATCGCGACCAAAGCGCTTGAACCTGCCGGGATCATCATTCTGGTAACAGGCGCAGGCGGTGTTTTCAAGCAAGTGCTGATCGACTCTGGAGTCGGCGATGTATTGGGTGAAATGATGGGGGATTCGGCTTTGCCGCCAATCGTTCTGGCATTTTTGATTGCGACTGCTGTACGTGTAGCGCAAGGTTCCGCAACGGTTGCCATGGTGACTGCGGCCGGTTTGATCACACCGCTTCTTGAAATGGTCGGAATGACCGGACCGGCGTTGGGCTTGATCGTTATTGCCATTGCTTCAGGCGCAACGGTCTTATCCCACGTCAATGACTCAGGCTTCTGGCTCGTTAACCGTTACTTCGGCATGGACGTCAAGGATACCTTGAAATCCTGGACCGTCATGGAAACCATTATCGGTCTCACCGGGTTCGTGGTAGTGTTAATCATAAGCTTTTTTATCTAAATTAAACCTGAAGAGAAAAAGGAAAGATTCCTTTTTCTTTTTCTGCTATATAGAGGAGGGCTCTTATGCCTGAACAGTCATATTATTTGGGAGTAGACATCGGTACCACTTCCACAAAAGCCGTTTTGTTCAATAAAGCGGGCGCAGTATTAGAAGCCGACACCGTTTTTTATGCACTGGAAACGCCAAGTCCACTGATTGCGGAACAAGATCCGGAAGAAATTTTTCGTGCAGTATTGACCGCTGTGCGCAAAACCATCCGCCAAAGCGGCATTGATGCGCAACAGCTGAAACTGGTGTCATTCAGTTCAGCGATGCACAGCCTGATTGCGGTGGACGCAGCAGGAAATCTGCTGACACAAAGCATCACCTGGGCTGACACAAGAAGCTCGAAGCATGCCAAGCACATAAAAGAACAGCTGAACGGCCATGAAATCTACTTGCGTACAGGGACACCGATCCATGCGATGTCGCCGCTCTCAAAGTTGGTCTGGCTGAAAGAGGACAAGCCGGAAGTATATGCGCAGGCAGCGAAATTCATTGGCATCAAGGAATTTGTATTCCACCACTTATTCGGCGAATACGTCATCGACCATTCCATTGCTTCTGCAACCGGGCTCTTCCACCTCCAAGAACTGGATTGGGACGAAGAAGCGTTGGCGGTCGCTGGTGTTGCGCCTGCACAATTATCGCGGCCGGTTCCGACAACACACCAATTGAGAGGACTCGCTCCGGAACATGCCTTGTTTATGGGAATTCCGGAAGAGATTCCGTTTATCATCGGCGCAAGCGATGGCGTCTTGGCGAACCTTGGCGTTGATGCCATTGAACCAGGTGTACTGGCCGTCACAATCGGCACGAGCGGCGCTATCCGCACCGTGACTTCGGAACCGAAAACGGATCCGAAAGGGCGGACTTTCTGCTATGCATTGACTGAAAACCACTGGGTGGTCGGCGGGCCTGTCAACAATGGCGGCATCGTCCTGCGCTGGCTGCGGGATGAGTTCGCTTCATCCGAAGTGGAAACGGCGAAACGCCTCGGCATCGATTCCTATGACGTGCTGACGAAAATTGCCGAGGGCGTCAATCCTGGAGCAGACGGCTTGTTGTTCCATCCGTATTTGACTGGGGAACGGGCGCCATTATGGGACTCGAATGCCCGCGGATCGTTTTTCGGGCTCAGCATCCATCACAAAAAACAGCATATGATCCGTTCTGTGCTGGAAGGCATTGTCTTTAACTTGTATACAGTGCTGCTGGCTGTCGAAGAACTTACCGGGGAACCGGTGCGCATCCAGGCATCAGGCGGCTTTGCCCGTTCGGAAATGTGGCGCCAATTGCTTGCCGACGTGTTCGGCAAGCCGGTGGTCATTCCGGAGAGCTTCGAGAGCTCCTGCCTCGGCGCTGTTGTTCTCGGCATGTACGCCACAGGGGAAATCGAGGATTTCAGCATCGTTTCCGAAATGATCGGTCAGACGCATACGCATGAGCCGGATGAAGCGGCGGCGAGTGTCTATCGGGAACTGTTGCCGATTTATATCCGTTTATCGCGCCTGCTGACAGAAGAATACGAAAGCATTTCAGACTTCCAGCGGAAGCATTTGGAATGAGACGCAACACCCGGGACCAGAAAGCTGGTTTCGGGTGTTTTTTAGGTTGATTGGTTGGAAATATTTTCTTTATTTATTCTAATAGAATCGGAAAATTGCTTTTGCCTAATCTTATGCACGCTCAGTAAATTATATGCACGTTCAACATAAAATGCGAATGCTTGGCAATCTTTACGCACGTTTAAAATAAAATACGCACGCTCTGCAGAATATATTCCTGTAATAAATCAAACAATCAGAAAACAACTAAAAATATCTATAATTTTCCAAACCCGCATGATACGATAAAGACAAACTTCAAACTATGGGGAGTTACTCCTCAAGATGGAACAACAGTGCTTAATCATTCAACATCAAGGGGGATGTACGGATGGAATTTGATGCGATTATTGTGGGGGCAGGCCTTGCGGGGCTTGTGGCGGCAGCGGAAATCGCTGACGCAGGCAAAACAGTATTGCTGTTGGATCAGGAGCCGGAAGCGTCTTTTGGCGGACAGGCGTGGTGGTCGTTTGGCGGCCTGTTTTTAATCGATTCGCCTGAACAGCGGCGCATGGGCATCAACGATTCAAAAGAATTGGCTTGGCAGGATTGGCTTGGGGCAGCCGGTTTCGACCGGGAGCAGGATGAAGATTACTGGGGTAAGAAATGGGCGGAGGCTTATGTGGATTTTGCAGCAAATGAAAAGCGGAGCTGGCTCGCCGGAATGGGCGTCAGATTCTTTCCAGTCGTTGGCTGGGCTGAACGCGGCGGTTATTTGGCGGAAGGGCACGGCAATTCGGTGCCGCGCTTCCATATCGTCTGGGGAACAGGACCGGGAATCGTTGAGCCGTTTGAACGGCGGGTACGCGAACATATGAAGAACGGACTGATTGATTATCGGCCGAGACATCAAGTGGATGAATTGCTCACCAAAGATGGAGTGGTGACCGGTGTAGTGGGGTCGCTGCTGGAGCCTAGCGATGCCAAGCGGGGAGAAGCCAGTTCGCGGCAAGTAGTCGCCAATTTCCGATGCGAAGCAAAGGCCGTCGTCGTAACAAGCGGCGGCATCGGAGGCAACCATGACTTGATCCGGAAAAACTGGCCGAGCCGCATGGGGAAAGCGCCGGAAGCCATGTTGTCTGGAGTACCCGAGCATGTCGATGGCAGGATGCTCGCCATTACGGAAAAAGCCGGCGGGCGCATCGTCAACCGGGACCGGATGTGGCATTATACCGAAGGCATCAAGAATTGGAATCCGGTCTGGAGCAAACACGGCATCCGGATTCTGCCGGGGCCATCTTCCATGTGGTTCGATGCCACAGGGGAACGTTTTCCTTCACCGAATTTTCCAGGGTTCGATACGCTTGGAACACTCGAGACCATCCAGAAGACCGGCTATAGCTATTCCTGGTTCATTTTGACGCAAAAAATCATCGAAAAGGAATTTGCGCTATCAGGTTCGGAACAAAATCCGGATTTGACGGGCAAAAGCATTCCACAGGTATTATCGCGTGTCCGTGCCGGAGCGACGGCACCGGTGCAGGCCTTTATGGACAAAGGAGAAGATTTTATTGTAGCGGATACACTCGAGGAACTGGTCAAAGGAATGAACAGCCTGACTGGGGAAGAGCTATTGGATTTTGAACGAATCAAAGAACAGATCGAAGCGCGTGACCGCCAGCTCGACAATCCCTTCTCCAAAGATTTGCAGATCACAGCGATGCGCGGCGCACGGAACTACCGGGGAGACCGGCTGATCCGCGTAGCGGCACCTCATAAATTGCTGGACCGTAAAAAAGGGCCGCTTATTGCGGTTCGCCTGAATATTGTCAGCCGCAAAACCTTGGGCGGCTTGCAGACGGACTTATCCGCTCGTGTGTTGAATGAAGCCGGAGAGCCGGTGTCTGGTCTGTATGCCGCTGGAGAAGTGGCGGGATTCGGCGGTGGCGGTGTCCACGGCTACCGGTCATTGGAAGGGACTTTTCTTGGCGGATGCCTGTTTTCGGGCAGAGTAGCAGGCAGAGCTGTGGCTCAAAGGGGAGGTTCTTGAAGTGTTGTTTGAAGGCATAGGATGGCGCGTGATTCTTTTTATAATGGGAGTCGGAGCCAGTACTTTCTTAGTGAATTCAGTCTTGCGAAGAATTTTCGGGGTGGAGAGAAAACCGTTCTTTTCCAAAGATGAAGAGTATGAGGGCCAGAAAAAGTGGGACAGGATATTTAACGGGCTATCCGCGGTTGCGGCGTTTTCCGTGCCGTTGCTGGTCTACGAATACGGCGCTGCCAGCCTTTATGTTTTGTCGATTTCGATTGTCATCGGCGCAGTCCAGCTGATAATCCGCGCAGCATTTCAGAAAAAGCATGCAGAAAACCCGCATGAGTATATGTATACCTTATTGGAATCGCTTACGGGTGCCGTTATTTTCGTTACTTTTGGGTTAAGTTTATTCCCTGAGTTTTTGGAATACGTCTACAATATCTAAACGGATTGGAGGAGAGAAGAATGGGAGATATAATCGCCGCAATCTTTATTTTAGTACCCGCTTTTATTGCTGCATTCGCATTGAGATGGATCAGAATCATGCGCATCAATTCAGAAAAACAGGTGGAGCAGAATGAAGAAATCATTAGCTTGCTGAAAGCGGGCGCACGGGAAGGCAACCGTTAAAGCCGCAAACTTGTTTCACGTGGAACTTTGTCACGCAAAGGAGTGATCCAGTGAAAGGCGAAAAGGTGTACGTCAGGTTTTTGCGTTCCTCCGATGCAGCGGAAAAGCTAAAACTTGAGATAGAAAACAGGGGGTTTTTCGAGGCGTACGCGATGACCCGTTACCCTGACTTTTATACGCTTCCGCTTCAGCGGGAATTGATTGAAATTTATGCGGAGCAGAAAGAAGATGACCAGGCTTACAGCTTTGGAATCTTCGAAAATGAAACAGATCGATTGGTTGGAACCATCAGTCTCGTGCAGGTGATGCGGGGGCCGCTTCAAAGTGCAGTTCTCGGATATGCCCTCGATCAGAAACATAATAATAAAGGCTATACCACGGAAGCGGTAGAGCTGGTTGTAGGCTATGCTTTTCGGAAGCTGGCGCTGCACCGCATTGAAGCGGGTGTCATGCCGGGAAATGATGCATCTATTCGGGTTCTGGAAAAAGCTGGTTTCCACAAGGAAGGAATTGCGTTGCAGAACGTCCAGATAAACGGTGAATGGCAGGATCATCAAGTGCTGGCCATCATCAATCCGCGGGATCTCTGAAAGACAGAAGTGAGAGAAGGGTGGTTCTATGCACATTCAATCGGATAGGCTCCAGTTCCGAAATTATACAGATGAAGATTTCCAGTTTTTATGGTCGCTGTTAGCCGATCCGGAAATGATCCGCTATATCGGCAAAGGGCAGACGCGAAATAAAAGCGAAGCTCTCGAATTCCTCTACTGGATTTATCGTTCCTATAAAGAAAATCCGAAGAGTGGCTTAATGCTGCTGGTACGGAAAGAAGACGGCAAGCGAATCGGCCATGCCGGACTGGTGGCTCAGACCATCGAAGGAATTGATGAATTGGAGGTTGGCTATTGGATAGCTAAGGAATTTTGGGGCCAGGGTTACGCCAAAGAAGCGGCAGAGGCTTTGCGCGACTATGGGCTGCATCAGTTAGGAGAAAAACGCCTCATTTCTTTGATTCAGCCAGGGAACACCGCTTCACACAAAGTGGCACAGCATATCGGCATGACAATAGAGAAAGAAGTTATCCTGTCCGGACAAAACGTCTGTGTCTACGCAATTGAAAAGGAGGGACAAAATGGACTTCCCGCAATTGGAAACGGAAAGGCTGTTGTTAAACAGGATTGAGGAACGTGACGCTGAAAGGTTCTTTGATATCATGTCGCGCGATGAAGTAACAATTTATTGCGGCATGGATAGTCTGGTCCACTCCGAAGAGGCTGTTGAAATGATCCGTTCCTTCCAAACCAGTTTCAATTTAAAAAGAGGAATGCGTTGGGCAATCCGTCTGAAGGAGACTGGCGATTTTATCGGAACTATCGGTTTGAACAATTTGTATCTGGGCTCCAAAAAAGCGGAAATCGGCTATGAACTGCATCCGGATTATTGGCGCCAGGGGTTCACGCAAGAAGCGATTCGCGGCGTATTAAGCTACGCTTTTGGAGAACTTGGCCTGTACCGGATCGGAGCTGTGACCTTTCCGGAAAACAAGTCATCAAACCGGCTGTTGGAAAAGCTCGGCTTTACGTGGGAAGGGCGATTGCGCGGCTATCTGCATCAGCGCAAGCAATCCCATGACGCTTTTATTTTCTCAATTCTCAACAGGGAATGGATAGGGGAAGAAAAAGTTGAATGATGAATAGGGAATTTTAAGGAAGGAGGAAAGAGCTTGATCGTTGAAGCACTCCTATTATGTTTGGGTTATATTGTCGTCAACTTTTTTATAAGGCGTTATGTAAGAAAACGCTGGGACATTACAGAGCGCAAAGAATGGTTGTATTGGCCCTTGAACCGGATTCATGCATTGGTTGAAGCATTCTTGATGATTGCTTTCCTGGTCGGGGCATTCACGTTGGGGAATCAATTAATGGGGACCATCAATTGGGTGTATTACCTTTTTCTCTTTTTCTTCATCAGTCTGGTCAGCCGCGCTTTTATGGAATGGAAATACGCTAAAAGCGATAATATGTGGATCAGCCAATTATCGGAAGCAGGTATTGTGGCAATCCTGTTGCTCAGTTTCTTTGTACTCCCCTAAAGGGGAATCAATTTCGGCCTCTTTTTTGAACGGCTGTAGAGGGTTTAATGCCCGAGGATAGGGGAATAGCATCTTCAATATGCTCCATCCCACCGAAAGGAGAGAGGCCGTTATGAAGAAAGAAAAGACTACTGAATCAGAAGTAAGTGGTTATATTTCAGGGTTATTCCGGACGCATTTCGGGAAAGGCCCAGCCTCCGTATTCGTTGCGATCCGTAAACCGTTCGTTGTCATTCATTTGCGTGAATTCCTGGCTCCGACTGAAAAAGTACTGATGAGCTAAAAAGAATCGGTCAGAGTACAAGAAATCAGGGATTTGCTTATGAGAGATTTGAAAGAACAAATTAAGCTGGATTTGCTGAAGTCAGCAGAACTGGAAATCAAAGAAATTCATGTGGATTGGAATTTGGAGAATAAAACGGGATTATTGATTCTGGTGTTGAATGGAGAAGCTGAAGAAAAAGCGCAGGAATGGCCGAAAGACATCGACAAAAAAGCTTTTTATCAGGAAGTGGCGGATGCCAGCAAGAAAGCTCAAAAAGAACCGGATAAGACAGAAGTCGTTTGGCTGAATGAGCGGACGGTATTGATCCGAAGAGAAGGAATTTTGATTGAGATTGAAAAGGAATTGATCAGGAATAACTTCACGGAACAATTGAAATTGGCCAAGCGCCCACTGGAAGCAAAACTCATCTATAATTCCTCGTTGGAGCAGCTGCTAAACAGGAAAATAACCGAGGCCTTTACCGATTGGGATTTTAAAGACGATATCGGTTACATGGTGCTGCTGATTGAAGCGAAAAAGTGAACAAGAAATCCTGAATAATAAAAAGAGAAGCGCCGCATTAGGCGCTTTTCGCGTAGGTTCACTCGATTTCGATCATTTTTTTCATCAGTGGCATAATCTGTTCTTTATCTTTTACTTGTTCTTCCATCCAAAGGTATTCTTGTCTCAACAGCTGTCGGATCTGCGAAGCGGCTTGTGCATGATCTGCCGGGGTCATCTTACTGGAAATCTGTTCGATTTCTGAAAAGACAGCTGCCGGCAATGAACGGCTCACTGCTTTCAAGCCTAATTGCGTCCGTTCTGGGGCGTATCGGTACAATAAGACCCGCGCCAAATGTTCCAGCACATGCGACAGCATCTTCACTGCCCACACCCCGTTTCCTCTGGCACCCGCTTTTCGGTACTGAAATAAAAACCACGCGACATCAATGACATGATCTTTATACTCGGCTGGAGTGATTTCCAGACTCTGCGATTCTGTGAATTGTTCCAGCAGGTTTTCAGGGTCATAAACGACTCTAAAGAAATCTTTTGCCGTAAATGATTCCGCTGTCACCGTAAACAGGTCGACGTGCAGCAAATTATCAAAGACCGCTATAAGCTGCGGAGCAATGATGAAAATGTCATCCTGAAAAAGCACCGGCCGGTATGCTTGAAGATGCGCGAGGCGCTCAGCCAGGAAAGCTTCTTCCTGCTCTTTTTCGACAAGGCAATACAAATCAATATCTGAATGTTCGTCGTGTTCATTTCTGCCCATGGAGCCTTTTAGGAAAACAGCTCGAACATGAGGGCTTTGTATCAAACTGGCTGTGATTTTTTCTACCGCGACTTCCTGTACAAGCATAAGAATCCCCCGATGGCTGATTTTTTTTCTTATTACTATAGCATAGAAGGATAAACCTTCCAATTTGAAGAATAAAGAGAAAAAGAAACAAAGAAAGGTGAGAAATATGCGTCAAATTATTGCTATGGGCGGTGGAGGGTTCTCGATGGAACCTGATAATCCATTACTTGACCGATACATATTGAAGCAAGCCAATAAACCCTGCCCAAAAATCTGCTTTATTCCGACAGCGAGCGGAGATGCAGACAGCTATATCGGAAAGTTCTATGATTTTTTCAACCAGCAGAACTGCGTGCCAAGCCACCTGTCTTTGTTTAAACCGCCGACACGGGATTTGGAACAGTATGTACTGGACCAGGACATCATTTATGTAGGCGGCGGCAATACCAAAAACCTGTTGGTGCTCTGGAAAGAATGGGGATTGGACAAAATGTTAAGAAAAGCCTGGGAGCAGGGAATCGTCTTAGCTGGCCTCAGTGCCGGCTCGATCTGCTGGTACGAAGAAGGTGTTACGGACTCCTATGGAGATACACTCGAACCGCTCCAGGCATTGGGGTTCCTGAAAGGCAGCCATTGCCCGCATTATGACGGAGAAGCCGATAGAAGGCCGGCGTACCGCGAGTTCATCACTCGAGGAAACATGAAGGCAGGTATGGCGGCGGATGATGGAGCCGCTATCCACTATATCGGCCAAAATATCAAACGGGTCGTCAGTTCAAGGCCAAAAGCCAAAGCTTATTGGGTGAGTACGGACGGGGAAGAAGCGTTGGCAGTGGAGTATTTGGGGCAATAATAGAAATAAAAGAGAAAGTGGTGCCCCTATGAAAATAAGATTGGAAAAAGCGACTGCCTTGGATGCTCCCGCTATTCTGGCCATGCAAAAAGCGGCTTTTCTGCCGTTGTTGGAGCAGTACCAGGATCATGACACCAATCCAGTAAACGAAACACTGGAACAGGTACTCGGCAGAATCAATGATCCTGTTTCAATTTACTACAAGATTGTCGCGAAGGAATACATGGTCGGAGCAATCCGGATCAAATGGGAGGAAGAATGCCGGTTTTGGGTCAGCCCGTTATTTGTGAACCCTCTTTATCAAGGGCTTGGCATTGCACAGAAAGCGATGGAACAGGCAGAACTTCTGCATGCGGAAGCGGAAACTTGGGAACTGGCCACAATTTTAGAGGAGGAAGGGAATTGCCGGTTCTATGAAAAATTGGGTTACCGGCCAACTGGTGTCACTAATCAGCTAAACGATAACGCCACTCTGGGTTATTTCAAAAAAACAGCAAAGGACGTCGTCTAAATGAAACTGACCGCAGAGCTTTCGCGATTCAAAGTCAAACAAGGGAAAATGGAATCCGTCGAACAATGGATGGCTTTTTTGAATGAGCATATGGGCCATGTGCTGCTGACACTTGATGATGAAAAGATGTTCGTCGAAACCATCTTCAAAGAAGAACGGGACGGTGAAACTTATTTATACTGGTATTCGGTGCAGGGAGAAGGCGGAACCGAATTGGAGAACTCCAGCCACGAAGTGGATAAAAAACACATGGCGTTCTGGAATGAATGCATTGATTCTGCCTATGGTTCAGTGGACATGGAGCCCCAGGTTGTCATGATTCAAGAAAAAGTAAGGGCAGCTATGGAATAGATCCGTTTGTATGGAATTGGCCGCAACTTCGTACATAAACCATATCCCAACATCCAAGCTTCTGCTATAGTGGCAATAAGGGCGGTATCATTGTTGAACTGCACCCGTATAAAGACACTCAACAATTGCATAGTTCTGCCTTGATCTTACATCGACAGGGACGGAGAAAACCACTGATACTTATTCTGCCCGTCTGTCCAGTTTTGGAATGGATGGGCTTTATTTCGGTTTTCCTCCCAAAAGGAGAGAAAAAAATGAAAAATACAGCCTCACTCATCAAAATGAAAGCACAAAACGAAAAAATCGCCATGCTCACCGCTTATGATTACCCGTCAGCCAAACTTGCTGAACAGGCCGGCGTGGATGTGATTCTGGTCGGCGATTCTCTTGGAATGGTCGTCCTGGGATACGATTCCACTGTGAAAGTGACGGTCGATGACATGATCCATCACGGCAAAGCAGCCCGTCGCGGTGCTCCCGATACGTTCTTGGTGGTGGATATGCCTTTCGCTTCATTTCATGGCAGCCTGGAACGCACACTGGATAACGCAGTCCGTATTTTCCAGGAAACCGGAGCGGAAGCAGTAAAGCTTGAAGGGGCAGATGAGGTCGTGGAGGTAGTGAAATTACTGACACGCACCGGCATTCCGGTTGTCGCGCACCTTGGTCTGCTTCCACAGACAGCGGGTGTGCTGGGCGGCTATAAAGTACAGGGGAAAACAGCAGACGCCGCGCAAAAGCTGATCGATGATGCACGGGCATGTGAAGCGGCAGGAGCCTGCATGCTCGTTCTCGAATGCATTCCTTACCAATTGGCGCAAAAAGTCACCGCAGCATTGACGATACCGGTAATCGGCATTGGAGCCGGCAGTGAAACAGACGGACAAGTCTTGGTTTATCACGACGTCCTGAAGTACGGAACCCATCATTTGCCGAAATTCGTGCATTCTTACGCGGAAACCGGGGACTTGATGAAAGACGGCCTGACCCAGTACGTCGACGAAGTAAAAACCGGCGCTTTTCCTGCAGAAGAACACCGCTTTACAATGAAAGAAGAAGAACTTCAACAATTGTACGGAGGAAAAGAATAGAAAGAAGAATACCCGGCATCTTGAAAAAGATGCCGGGTTTTCATGTGTTTTTATTGAAGAACCATATACGGATTCTTATGTAATAATAGCAAGAAATAAAAATATTATTTTATTAAGTATAAGTTTACTTTACTTTTATAAAGAATTGATTTATTATATTTTCTAAGAGGTGATGATCATGAAGAAAGATTTTGGGGACTCGATATCCAATAAGGTTTATGAATATCGGGTGCTCGCCAGAATGTCCCAGCAAGAATTAGCGGAAAAAGTGGGAGTTTCCAAACAAACCATCTTTGTTATGGAAAAAGGGAATTATGTTCCAACCTTGCTGTTAGCTTTCCGAATTGCCGACTTTTTTAAGGTTGATGTAAACGATGTTTTTACTTATTTAAAAGGAAATGGTCAAAATGAATGATTTTTTCGCGAATATCCATCACGCTATTTTCGATCCTTTTAGGGCTTGGGCTGAACAATCTACTGGGAATTGGAATATTCTCATCGGGATTGGGTTTTTACTGCTCATGGGCAGTCTGATTCTTCTTTATGTGTCTTATAAGAAGATGGGGGAAAGCGATGAACGGACAAATCAATTGTCTTTAAAGAGCTGCTACTGGATGCTGTTGGCCATCATTTTATGTGACATCATCTTTCCGAAAGAGTATATGTGGACAATCTTTTTCCTGTTTAAATATTCGTTGGCATTTTTAGCTGGCGGTATCTGTCTGACTGTCCAGTATAAAAGGGATTTTGCATAAAAACTATTAGACATGGATAGAGGGGAGAAGATGTGGATCGACTACATTCTCTCTTTTTTTTGTTTCTTAAAGGCCATCCTTTACTAGTTTTGATTTTAATTAAAAAAATATTCATAGAACTAAAGATGGGAAAAATCTATGGAATGATAAGGGAAAGAAAATTTATTAAAGGATTTTGTAACGAAATAGATGGTGGCGGTATTAATACTAAGAACAGCAAGAAAGCGAGGGCAGTGATGAATAAGCTTAATGAAGAATACGAAAAACTTCACCCAAAAATCTATGCGTTTTTCTATGCGAAGACCGGCAATCAGGCGACGGCTCAAGACCTTTGCCACGATACCTTTTATGAAGCGTGTAAAAGTATTGCGTCTTTTAATAACCATTCTACACTGTCCACGTGGATCTTCTCGATTGCGAATAACTTACTGAAAAAATATTATCGAAAAAACAAGTATCAGCAAAGCTTAATGCAAAAATTCGCAGAGATTCCAGAGGCTGAAATTCATTCGCTAGAAGAGTTGGTAGAAATCAATGAAGACACAAAACTACTGTTGCATCACATTTCAAAACTGGATGATGCTTCAAGAGAAATCGTGTTGCTTCGGATATATGGAGAGCTGAGTTTTGCAGATATCGGTGTCTTAATCGGCAAATCAGAAAATTATGCGCGTGTAACATTTCACCGTTTGAAATTAAAAATTCAAAAACTGCTGGAGGTGACGTTATGAAGAATGAATGTGCAATTGTGCAAGATCTTCTGCCTTTATACGAAGAAGAGTTATTGCAGGTAGAGACCAAACAATTTATCGAAGAACATTTGAAAAGCTGCAAAGAGTGCCGTCTTCTTGCGGAACAATCACAAATTCCGTTGCCCGCCAAAGTAGAACCGGGAGAGCCTTCGAAAAAGATGATCCGTAAAATAACCTTACGGCTGACCACAATTCAGATTTTCTTTGTGGCGATTGCCTTTATGTTCGCGATGGGTACAACCATTATGAATGACAATGCGGGTTTTATTCTGACCTACACTATCTTGGGGCTGGTCACGTATCTCTTTTACCGGTCGGTCCTTATTGCTGTTCTCCTTGCAGGCGTGCCGAACTTCATCTGGAATTGCCTGTTGTACATGACGGATCTGCTCGGTGAGTTCTATGCGGAAAGTTTTTGGGAAGCACTTCAATTAGCGCTGTTTTCACTAACCATCCATCTAGTGTTTACGATGATCGGCATCGTCATCGGTTTCTGTATTCTTAAAATAATGGAGGAAAACTAATATGAAAAAGAAAATAATATACGGTGTGATCGCGATTTTATTGATTGCTGGGGTCGTGTTTGCTTATATACAAATGAGCGGGAATCCATTCGAAAAAAACAGAGCGCAAGAGAGCTTGGAAACGTTTTTAGACCAAACGTATCCGGACATGGACTACAAGATCAAGCGGTCGGCAGATTATGGATGGACCGATGCCACTTTTCGTTTTACCGTAATGGAAACGGAAGCGATAGGAGTGGAAACGGCTTATGAATACGATGTCTCTGCTATCGAACCGTATGAAATTCTGGGTGATACCATTCACTTCTCAAAGATCGACAAAGAAGCTTCGAAAAAATTAAATACCGAGGCAGAGCAATACATTCTGGCGCTTCTTCAGAAAAAAGTTCCAGAAGTCGGCGATGTGGCCACAGACGTAGAGGTTTACGACAAACAAGCAGAAGAATGGACACCCCAAACGAAAACACCCAAACCAATTTTGATTATGCTGGAAATTGAAAAAAGGAATTTGTCTAAAGAGCAAATGCTGCAACAGAGTCGGGAAATACAAAAGCAATTGAACAGTGAATCCATCGATTATTATCTAGCTGAAGTAGGATATCACCGCGTTGTTGAGGGCGAAGAAATTTATGACTACACCAGCTTTACGCCAGAGCAGGAATTAACGATAGACGATGTAAAGTAAAAAGCTGCCAACATATTGAAAAAGAGGAGGTTGAAAAACTTCTTCTCTTTTTTTGCAGTTCTTCTTCAAAATAAAAAAACTTCTCTAAAATAGAGCAATTCCTCTTTTAAATGGGTATAATAAGAACAAATGTTCTTATTCAAGGGAGTGTAAGATATGGAGCAAAGAAGCATTACCGGCAAAACAAATGAAAGAAGACAAACAAGGTGGGATGGCCTTTTCGTATCGGAACATGCATGGAATTCCATTAATGATCCGCAGCCGATGCTCAGCGCCGATGAACAAGGGGCTATCATTGATATGTTGATAGTAGCCTGCGAACGGCAGTGCACGGTATTTATCCAATCCTGGCAGGACCGTCATTTCCACTATCACCGTTGCATAATTCAAAAGCTGGACCAAGAGCAGTGGACCATCACCTATGAAGATGCGTTCGGCGAGTGGCGACTGCCAATCGGTATGATTATATCTATACATATGCTTGATTGAATGATAAATTCTTTAAATCTATATAAGTTGAACTAAAGAAATAACATTTTATATACCACTTCGACTCTGAGAAAAAACTCTAAAGATATGGAGTAAAACAGCGAAGACTCCTGCGGCTTAGCGAGACGACCGATACACCGCAGGGAGCGCAGCGGACGAGGAGGATTGGGCGCGAGCCCGCTGGAAAGCGTAGCTGTTTTACGGAATATCGGCTCCTACAAATCATTAGTTCAACTTATATAGAACTTATTAGCGTAATGAAAAGATGCAGTTAAAGTAAAACTTACAGTAAAGTAACCTTGAATTTTAGGAGGAGAAAAATGCATAGAATCAGCAAACAGGAAGAAAACGAATTTCCGCTATTTACTACTCATGAAGAAGCGATAACTTATTTTGAAGAAAAGTATGGAGAGAAGTTTGTATTTGAAGAGTCTTCGGATACCAGTGATGAATTGTGTTTCTTCTATCGGTTAATTACAGACGAAGAGGCCTATATAAAAGGGATATCAGAATTGAATTCTACTGGATACATAGGAATTGAGTTTAAAAATAGCTATCAACCGATCCAAATTATGGAGAACGGCAGTATACAAATCGATCATTAAGAAAAATTGTTCGATTAAAACATCCATCCAAAATGCTTAGGCTATCCGATAAAGAAAATTGAAAGAAAAAACCGGCATCTCCTGAGAGAAGCCGGTTTTTTAGCATGTTATCGAACGTAAGGAGCAGGGTTGACCGCATTTGAACGTGCGCCATTCCAAGGTCCTACGTGAATTTCAAAGTGAAGATGTGTGCCTGTAGAACGGCCTGTGTTACCCATGCCGCCTACTTGCTGACCTTGTCCAACTGATTGTCCAACAGATACGTTGATCGAGCTCATATGGCCATAAACGGTAGCGTGTGTCTGGCCGTTGATGGAATGTGTAAGGATGACAACATTCCCGTATCCGCCCATATTGCCGGCGTAGGACACCATACCGCTCGCTGCGGCAACAATTGGTGTTCCAGGTGAGTTCGCGATATCCATTCCAAGGTGTGATTCTGCTCCGGCTCCGATGTCACGGCCGCCGAATCCAGAAGTGAAGCGTCCTGTTGAAGGAAGGATGAACGTTGAGCTTCCGGCTTTTGAAGACACAGAAGCTTGTGTAACGGTTGCAGCAGGTGCTGATGCAGAAGCTGCTGCCTGGCGTTGAGCTTCCGCTTTACGTGCAGCGGCTTCTTTAGCCAATCGTTCCTGCTCTGCTTTTCTGGCAATTTCCGCAAGACGTGCTTGTTCTGCGCCAATTTTCTTCTCGAGGTCTGCATTGATGTTCATCGTTTTCGCATGTTCTGCTTGCAGCGATGATTTTTCGTTAGCTAAGCGTGCCTGCTCTGCTTTCAAATCTTTCTCAAGCTGAGCCTGTTCGTTTTTCTGTGCATCAAGTGAATTTTTCAAGTTGACCAATTCGGCTTTTTTAGCTTCCTGTTCCGCTAGTTTTGTTTCCACTTCCGCTTTTTGTTCAGCCAAAAGTTTTTTGTCGGCTGCTTGCTCACGCATGATTTCGCGATCTGCTTCGATTAAGATGTTGACGGCTGAAAAACGGTCAATGAAATCTACAAAACTGTTTGCTCCAAGAAGTACATCTATGTAATCAACTGAACCTCCGCTCAACTGAATAGCACGTGCGCGTTCTTTCAAAAGCTCTTCACGTTCTGCAATTTTTCTTTCCAATTCTTCAATAGACTTTCTCAATTCATCGATTTCGATTTTGGTTTGGTCGATTTCTGCTTGAGCAACGTCGATTTTGGTTTGTGTTTCGATGATTTGGTTATCTAACTCGCGGATTTTTGCGATGATTTTTTCGAGTGTGGATTGGTTTTGAGAGATTTCGTTTGTTTTCTGTTGAATCCCGGAATTCAATTCACTTTGTTTCTGTTGGATTTCTTGTTGCTTTTTCTCTAAATCGCTTAGTTTATCAGCGCTTGCAGTTGGTAAGAACATGGTTAGCGCCAGTAAAGCCGATAATGCGATCATCAGACATTTAGCTAATGGTTTCAAACTCTTGTGCTCCTTTCGATTTCCGTGGCTATTTATAATTATCGTGAAAAATTATTATGAGTCGATTGATTTTTCTTGGCGGTTGCCAAATGAAAAATCCAGCAGACCCATTGTAACACCACATAAACGTCTTTATTATTACAGTTTCTTATCATTTTGACTGCTAAAATGACAAAGTGTCTGATAAAGGGCGCCAAAACAATGATTTTTAATATAAATATGACATTTTGGTGAAATATTAATTTAAGGCGATAAAACTTTGGTGATTATTTGCTTTTTTTTGGTAGTAGATTTACTGGAGGAAGGAAGTAGCGGAAGGTAAAGTAGGAAAAAAGAACATAAAAAAACCTTTCCCTTATTATCTTTTAGGGAAAGGTTGCTGTTTAGTTTTCAGTAAATAAGTCTTCCTGGTCTCTGCGGACAACCAATACGTCGCATTTTGCTGTGCGGACAATTCGTTCGGAGACACTGCCCATGATAAAGCGTTCAGCTGCGTTCAGACCAGTAGCGCCACAAATGATGACATCGACATTCAATTTAGGAGCCAACTCTTTAGGGATGGCAACTTTAGGGACACCGTATTCAATGATGACGTTTACATTTTCAACACCTGCTGCTTCTGCTTCTTGCTTGTACTTGGAGAGCAATTCCTCAGAATTTTTCATCGTGCGATCAGCAATTGTGCGGTCATAGGCTTCAATTGAACCGAACGACCGGTTGTCGATAATATGTGCCAAGTGCAAAGTTGCATTGTTGCGGACCGCTGCGGCCGCCCCTTTTTTAAAAGCTAATTCTGATTCTTTGGAACCGTCTACCGCTACCAGTATGTTGGAATATTTTAAAGTCATTTAGCATTCCTCCTCAATCTCTATACTAGGAACTTCTCTACCGGAGAATAAAGTTCCTTCTTATTTGATATATTCTTTTGGCAACAAGTGTCGGAATGATGAATTTGTACCTTTCTAGAAAGAAATTCATGGTAAAATCATTTTAATAGGAATGATTGTATAACGGGAAGGCGGTTGCACTTTGAAAATGGGTACCGGGAACGCAGAGGCATTGATGGATATGAAAGAGTTATTGTCTGTACGCCATCAAGTTAAGGAATTAAAGAAAGACAATTATTTGTTTCGTGAAGGTGATGCCATCGGCGGTGTTTACATCATCCGGTCCGGTAAAATCCAAATTGAAAAAGTGACGCCGAACGGCCGTGAACTTACGTTGAAAATTTGTGGTCCAGGGCAGCTTGTTGGAGAAGTGACCCTTTTTTCTGATAGGCCCAAATACATGCTGGATGCACGTGCGGTCGAAGATGCAGTATGCCTGCATATTTCAATTGATGATCTGGAAGAGGCCTTGTTATCGAACGCCCGATTGTCTGTCGCTTTTATGAAATGGATGGGAATCGATCAGCAGAAAACCCAGACGAAATTCCGTGATTTAATGCTTCATGGCAAAAAAGGGGCACTGTATTCAACCTTGATCAGGCTTTCCAATAGCTATGGGGTGAAAAAAGAGAATGGGGTGTTGATTGATCTCGTATTGACCAATCAGGATCTTGCTAATTTCTGTGGAATGACACGGGAAGTGGTGAACCGGATGCTGGCTGAGTTGAAAAAACGCGGCGTTCTGACATTGAGTGAAGGAAAAATACTGCTTCATGATATTCAGCATTTAAAGGAAGAAACCAATTGTGAAGACTGTCCAATTTATTTATGCAAAATCGATTAACAGGAGAACTTGCCCATGGGGCAGGTTCTTTTTTTGTCTAAAATTTGTCATTTCATTAAAAAAAGACCTTGAGTGTGAGAAATGTCACAGTGCGGGAGAGGCCGATAGAATAGGCTGAAAGTAAGAACAAAACGCGTAAGAGGTGAGAGGAAATGGGTCAAGAGAACCGGGAGCCGGAGACCAATCTGAAAGGTACATTAGTCAGTGTTTTTGTAGTGGGGCTGATCATTATTGTCATGTGGGTCGCCGTTTATTTATTGTATGTAGCCCGTTAAGGCGGAATGAGAGGAGAAGACTAAAATGCATCTTCATAAATATGAAAAAATTTGGCTGGTGTTCGGTATTGCATCGCTGATTGTATTTTTAAGCGTTGTTGGGGTAAGCGCATTTTCACAGGACCATACCCCTGCAGGAGGAATGGAAACAATCGATCCCAAAAAAGTAAGTGAAACGGCACCTTTTGATAATCCGGGAGTCACGCAATTGGACGACGATACATACCAGGCGACGATTGTGGCTATGGCATTCGGATATCAGGCACCGGAATTGAAAGTTCCGGTTGGAAAAGAAATTATTTTTAAAGTAACCAGTACCGATGTAGTCCACAGTCTGACGATCGATAATACAAAAGTCAATATGATGGTCGTTCCAGGCCGGATCACGACAAAATCCTACACGTTTGAAGAACCGGGCACATATTTGATTCTTTGCAATGAATACTGTGGAACGGGCCACCATATGATGTATACAGAGATAGAGGTGTATGAACAATGATTGCTGTGCAAGATCGAAAAATTGCTTTATGGAATATCGGCGTGGCGTATACCGCCTTTTTAATCGGCACCTTATGTGGGCTGCTGCAAGTTTTTATCCGCAATGACGCGCTTCAATTACCGGCTTGGCTGGACTATTACCAAATTCTGACCGCACACGGCGTTTTACTCGCACTTGTATTTACGACATTTTTTATTTTCGGCTTCTTTATTACCGGTATGAGCAAGAGCCTTGGAAGTTTCGGTCCGAAAGTCCGTTTGTTTTCGTGGATCGGCTTTTGGGTGACCTTGCTTGGAACAGTTATGGCAACAGCGATGATCGTGGCCGGAGAAGCTTCAGTGCTGTACACCTTTTATGCACCGCTGAAGGCAAGTGGCTTTTATTATGTAGGTCTTGCTTTGGTGATTATCGGTACGTGGATCAGCAGTTTTGCGCTGGTCGGACATTACAGAGTATGGCGGAAAAATAATAAAGGGCAGTTGAGCCCACTTTTCGCTTTCATGACCATCACGACCATCATCATGTGGATCATTGCATGTCTGGGCGTCGTGGCAACGGTCCTTTTCCAATACATCCCTTGGGCATTCGGCTGGACCGATACCATTGATGTAGAACTCAGCCGCACCTTGTTCTGGTTTTTTGGCCACCCATTGGTGTATTTCTGGCTGCTGCCGGCATACATGGCCTGGTACGTTATCGTACCGAAAATCCTGGGTGTAAAAGTATTCAGTGATTCATTGGCACGTCTGTCTTTTGTTCTTTTCATCCTGTTTTCCATTCCTGTCGGTTTCCATCACCAGCTGACAGAACCGGGGATTTCGAACTTCTGGAAATTCCTGCAGGTGGTCTTGACGTTTATGGTCATCGTACCTTCCTTGATGACGGCATTCTCGATGTTCGCGACATTTGAAATTGCCGGACGCAAAAATGGCGGGAAAGGCCTGTTTGGCTGGTTTACAAAATTGCCTTGGAAAGATATCCGCTTCACTTCTATTTTCATTGCCATGGCGTTCTTTATCCCCGGTGGAGCTGGGGGAATCATTAACGCAAGTTTCCAATTGAATGAAGTGGTCCACAATACCTTATGGATTGTCGGGCATTTTCACATCACTGTCGGCACTCCGGTAGCGATGACGTTCATGGGCTTGACGTTCTGGCTGATTCCATATTTAACAGGCAGAAAATTCACCAAATCCATGAAAGTGCTTGGGCTTGTCCAAATCATTACTTGGTCGTTCGGCATGCTGCTGATGTCAACAGCGCAGCATCTGCTGGGCCTTCTCGGAGCGCCAAGAAGAACCGCTTATTCCGGCTACAACGATCACCCCGCTGCATTGGAATGGTTTGACGGAATTCTGACCAACCATGTGACGATGGCCATCGGCGGCAGCATCCTGTTCGTCTCGGCAATGATTCTGATCTATATCGTCGTCATGACGATGTTCCTTTCGCCTAAAGCGGTTGAACCGAAAGACATCGTAGATTTCCCGCTGGCGGAAAGCGACATGTCCCGTACCCCGAAATGGCTTGAAAACTGGTGGATTTGGATCGGGCTTGCACTGGCGCTCATTGTCATCGCCTATGCGATTCCAATTAGCCAGATGATTCACCATGCACCACCAGGTTCAGAAGGATTCAAAACGTGGTAGGAGTTGAAGGATAATGTTCACAATGGTGCTCTCGTTAATGGTTGTTTTCATCGCATTCACTGCGATGCTGGTCGAAATCTCTTCCATTGAAGATTAAATGGGAAGCTAAGCGGGGGAATTTGATGTAAAGACGCCCTGCAGCTACAGTTTTCACCTTTTTAAAGAAAAGATATAGATAAAATGTAGTGAAGGAGTGCTTTGCCAGGTGGGCAAAGCGCTCTTTTCTGGTTTCACGCTAGTCGTCCAAGTTTATTTGGCAAGGGGTAGAAATTGTATTGTTTCGAAATGTTCTATATATTGGAAGGAAAAGAACAGGAAGTTGAGGCCTCTTTTATGACGATGATTGAATGGATTTTTACAGCAATAAGCTTGTTTTGGCTCAGTGAATTTCTGATTTTCCGAAATCGCGGCATCGGCCAAGGTGACCCATTGGAAAAACGGACATTCTTCACCATCTTTGCAGTTTTGATCGCGACCATTCTTATCGCGGCGGTTTTGCAGGAATTGATGGCGTTCGAGACGATAGCTAGGATCAGTCAAGCAGTGGGAGTTATTTTGCTGGCTTCAGGGGTTTTCCTGCGGTTTTGGGGAATCGTCCATTTGAAATCACAATTCACACGTTACGTGACCGTTCGTGAAGGTGATGAAATCGTCAGCACCGGACCTTACCGAAAACTTCGCCACCCGCTTTACACCGGGTTGTTGTTCATTACTCTCGGAATGGCCTTGTTTTTCACCAGTGCAATTGCTGCCGTTCTTGGTGGCCTGGCAATGGTATGGGCTTTGCTGAAGCGAATAAACTATGAAGAGCAGCTGCTGATTGAGAAGTTCGGACCGGATTATCAGCAATGGATGAAAAAGCGTGCACGCTTGATTCCTTTTCTTTATTAGAATCGATCTTTCCCAAAAGACTTTATTCGCCAGGACGGTGAATAAAGTCTTTTTTCGTGTGAGCATATGTATTTACATCGCGTACGATTCAGTTTAAAGTAGATCGTGTAAGATATATATGGACGGAGGAAAACACATAATGAAAACACTATTCGAAACAACAATGATCAATACAGGCGGAAGAGACGGTGCGGTTTATTCACCGGACAATATTTTTTATTTGGATGTAGCAAAACCACAGGCTCTTGGAGGTTCAGCAACAACGGCAACAAATCCGGAACAGCTATTTGCTGCAGGTTACAGCGCATGCTTCAACAGTGCATTGGAATTGGTGCTGGAAGCTGGTAAAGTGGAAATTGAAAAGAGTGAAGTAACAGCAACTGTTGCCTTGATTGGAGATAAAGACAACGGCGGCGTTAAATTGGCGGTGAAACTTGTCGTCGATATCACAGGCATCGATGAAGAATTGAAACACGAATACGTAGAGAAAGCGCATCAGTATTGCCCATATTCCAAAGCAATCAAAGGATCTGTGGATGTGGAAATCAGCGTTCTATAATAATTAGCATAGGTGAGATGCAAATGGAAAAACCAACGAAACTCGAACAACAACTGTGCTTCGAAGTCTATAAAGCCTCCAGCAATTTTTCAAAAATGTATGCAAAAGCGCTGGAGCCTTTCAATCTGACGTTTCCACAGTATCTGGTGCTTCTTGTCTTGTGGGAAGAAGACGGACTGTTGACTAAAAATATCGGTGAACGGCTGGGGCTTGGAACCGGAACTTTGAATCCGATCATCAATCGTATGATCGAACAGGGGCGACTGGTTAAAGAACAATCCCAATCAGATAAACGTGCTTTTACGATTTCATTGACGGAAAAAGCCAAAAGCGAACAGGCGGCAGTCGAACAGGCTGTCCTCGACAAACTCATCAGCTGTGACTTTATGGGAGTCAACGCCATCACCTTGATGAAAAACTTGAAAGAGCTAAATGCTTCTTTTAAAAACATGAATTTGTAATAGAAGAATAAATAAGGAGAGATGCCGCATGAATATTTACGATATTGCCGTACCAAAGCCGAACGGGGAAGAATACCACTTAAGCGAATACAAGGGCAAAGCCATGCTGATAGTCAACACAGCGACAAAATGCGGTTTGAGAGATCAATTCGACAGTTTGGAAAAAATGTACGAAGAATACAAGGAACAGGGATTAGTGGTTCTGGGCTTCCCGTCTGATCAATTCGGCCAGGAAAAAGGCAGTGGAGCAGAAGCACAGGAAGCTTGCCGCATGACGTATGGCGTTACTTTCCCTATGCACGACCTGGTCAAAGTTAACGGCAAAGAGGCACATCCACTGTTCAACTATTTGACCACTAACACAAAAGGATTTTTATCAAGCGCCATCAAGTGGAACTTCACAAAATTCCTGATTGATCAAAATGGCAATATCGTTTCACGGTTCTCTCCAAAAGATAAACCCGAATCATTTGAAAAAGACATTCAGAAAGTACTTGGCAAGTAAGGGCAGGAGAGCGAGCGAAACCTCAAACACAGAGGTTTTGCTCTTTTTTTATGGTTTGATGTGACAGCGCGTCGCTTCCCAGTGGACATGTGACACAGTGTCATGTTAAGCTTGCTTTACGAAATGTGACACGGTGTCATTCGAAGATTATAAGCAATAAATAAGTGAACGTTATGAAAAAAGGGGACGACGAGATGGAAGCCGGTTTTACCGATGATCTACGGAAGATGAAGGGCTTAAAAAAAGAGATGATGCGATTTATGATGGGCTATAAATTCGCTCTGGAAGAAATCAATACAAAAATCAGTATACTGCAACAGGAATTCCACTATATTCATGACTATAACCCGATCGAAAATGTCAGTTCCCGTTTGAAATCTCCTGAAAGCATCATGAAAAAAGCCGGCAAAAAAGGAGTCGGCCTTTCTTTAGTGAATATTAAAGAAAATGTTAGAGACATTGCGGGTGTTCGAATCACTTGTTCATTTGAAGCTGATATCTACCGATTAAGCGCCATGCTGCAGAACCAGGATGATTTGAAGGTTCTTGAAGTGAAGGATTATATCCAGAATCCCAAGCCGAATGGTTACCGCAGTTTGCATTTATTGCTGGTGGTGCCGATTTTTATGTCGGACCGTGTAGAAGAGATTTGCGTGGAAGTACAGATTCGTACCATCGCCATGGATTTCTGGGCAAGCCTTGAACACAAAATCTACTATAAATACAACAAAGAAGTGCCCGCTGACATTATCCTTGAACTGAAGGAAGCAGCGGATTCTGCGACCGAATTGGACCGGAAAATGGAAAAGATCCAATTGCGGATGAACAGGCTCAAGGATCAGGTGAGTGCTGACGAAGATTTCTCTGAAATCTTGATTGATAAAGAACGTTTTCATTTGCCGAATAACTTTATCCTAAGTGGACCTGATAGCACAGACCGATTGAGAGGAAGAGAAAAGTGCCAAAACTGACCTTTTATAATTTGCCAAAAGAAAAACAACAGCTATTGATCGAAGCGGCACAGCAGGAATTTTCGAATGCCTCTTTGTCTGAAGCCTCCATAGCCAATATCGTCAAAACAGCCGGAATTTCCCGTGGAAGTTTCTATCAATATTTTGAAGGAAAAGAAGATTTGTACTTCTACTTGTTGAATCGCTATACTGCCAGGCGCAAACGGCTCTTTAAGGCGACGCTGGAAAAAAACAGCGGAGATTTATTCCAGACGATCAGGGAGTTTTATATTTCCACTGTGAACGAAGATGAGCTTCTAGACTTTAAACGGAATGTCCTATTGAATATGACAGAACAAGTCGAAACAAAATTCATCAAAATCGTCAATGAAGAAGAGTCTGAAGAGGAATTCAACACAATCAGCAGACTTATTGATGTGGACAAGCTGAATGTGTCAGGGAATAAGGAATTGTACCATTTGCTGAAAATCCTTATGACCGTAACTATCAGAAATTGGATCGAACATTTCGCCAGAAACTTGGCTGTGGAAGAGTCGATTGCAAACTATGAACTGGAACTGGAGCTATTGAAAAAAGGGCTTGCCCGTTCGTAAACGAACATTTCTGTTTCACTCTGAGCCTTGATGTGATAAGCTGTACATCATCGTAGCAGTAATGGAGTGATTATAATGAGCAAAGCAAAAGCAAAAGCGAAAAGCGGTACAGGCCAGGGAACCGGCAAAAAAGGATGGACGCGCTGGAAAGCAGGAGCCAATAAAGCCAATAGTTTTAAGCCTTACACCAGCAAAACCAATAAAAAAGCCGACGAACCAAAAACAGAGAAAGAAATAGCTTCTCAATGGGTCGATGCATAAATAGCAAGGTAAAGGTTGTCCAAATGGGCAACCTTTTTTTTGCCCTTTATTCCTTTTTGAAAAAACCCTTTACTCCGCGAGTAATGGGTTTTCTGCAGGTCCTTCTATTTCTTTGGCAACGGGTTGTTGGATGGAAGCTTCTTTTTTCGGCGGGTCTGCCAGCAAAGCTGCCACGATACCGAAAATCGGGAAAATCATCAATGCCCAGAGGATTTCGGTATAGCCGCCGAATAAATCGAAAGCGATGCCGAGCGGCAACGGACCGAGCGCAGATCCCGTGACGACCATCGCCATCGAGATGCCGCTGATGCTGCCGATGTGCTTACGGCCGAAATAATTGGGCCAGACAACAGCCATGACAATCCGTTCGATTCCCATGCTGACGCCCCAGACCAATCCGAAGACCATGGCAGTCGCCAAAAAATCAGCTTTCTGCAGAAGAAATAACGACACTAGCTCGCCTGCAAATACCAGTGTCAGCATATACTGGACTTTTACTTTTTCCAGCAGAATTCCTGTGATGAAAGTGACTGGCAAGCCGATCAATGCCGTTAAACTTAAAATGCCGGCTGCAGTTTCAAGAGACAGGGACTTTTCAGCGAAAATGGAGACCAGGTGGAAGGTCAAACCGGTATTGACGATGCCCGGGATGGCTGCACATAGCAGCAACAGCCAGAAAGCACGGGTTTTTGAAGCTTCTTTCACTGACCAACTGACTTCTTTTATGAGTTTCTTTTCAGGCTCCGCCTTAAGCGCAGCGCCGTTATCCGGCAGCAAGCCCATTTCTTCAGGAGAGTTTTGAATGAGGAAAAGAGCAAGCGGCGTAAAGCAAACAATGATGATGATTCCTAAAATCAGCCATGAACTGCGCCAGCCGAATGACTCGATCAGCCAAACGTTCAGCAGGGGAAAAGCGGCAGAACTGACTAAGCCGCCGATTGCGGCAATGCTGATGGCGCGGCCCCGTTTTTTGACAAACCATTGCGGAATGAGTGAGCTTGATATAAGTGCCATAGAGCCTTGGCCCAACAAGCGAATAAAAAAGAAGCCGATAAACAGCATGACGAGACTTGTTACGAAGCTGTTGAAAAAGCAGGCGACGGCAAGGGCGACGGATACGGCAACGGCCATTTTACGTGAGCCGTTTCGGTCAATCAGGCGCCCGACGAAAAACAACAGGAATCCTGCCGTCAATGTCGCAGCCGAGTAGATACCGGAAACCGTGGAACGGCTCCAGCCAAAATCTTCTATATAATAATCGATAAAAATTGAATTCGAATAAGTTTGTCCGGGACCAGAGAAAAATTGAGACAAGGCCGCGATCGCGATAATGACCCAGCCGTAGTGAAAAGCGTTTCCTGTTACTTGTTTCATCGTGCATCTCCAATAACTCTAACCTTAAGGTAGCGTATTTCCAAAAACGGCATCTAAAAATATGTTAAAATCACAGCTTATTATCATAACATAATATTTTTCCTTTACAAGATTTGAAATAGAACTGTAAAGAAAAGAATCATTCAGAAATCTTGAGGCTTTTGCCGCGACTGAAAGTTTTTCTGAAAAAGTGTAGAATAGAGGAACTGGCAGTTTCTTAGTCAAAAGGAGTGAAAGAAAATGCTAAATGCAGTACCTGAAAGACCCTTGGGCATTAAAGAAAAAGAAGAAATTTACCAACAAATCACGGAGTATTCCGATGAAACAACCATTATTCATTCGAATCAGAAAGTCTTATATATAAATCAGCCCGGATCGGAATTCTTCAAAGCCGATAAGGATACGCTTATCGGTGCAAACATCGTGGATGTGTTTACGGATGATTACAAAGAATTCATTGCGAAACGCATCCGTACAGGCATGGAGGATCGCACCATTGGAGAATTGGTTGAGACTACTGTTAAGCGTTTTGACGGAACTCAAGCCGATGTCGAACTGTATTGCTACCCGGTCCAATATGGAGAAACGGTCGCAATCCAGTCCACTATCCGCGACATTACGACGCAGAAGAAAACTGAACGAGATCTAATGCAATTAAAAAATGAGATATCAACTCCCATCGTGCCGATTATTGATGGCTTGGCAGTTTTGCCGCTCGTAGGTTCAGTAGATGGGGATCGCAGCCATCTGCTTCTTGATATCATTCCGCAAAAAATTCAAGGAGAAAATCTGCATTGCCTTATTATTGACGTGTCCGGCATCTACAATATTGATAATGTCGTGGCAGAATTTCTTTATAGAATCGACCACATTATGCGCTTGCTCGGAATCAAACTGATTTTCACGGGAATCCGTCCCGAACTCGCATTAAAAGCGATTGAAGCGCGTGTGGACTTTAGCCAATTGACGACGATGGGCACGGTGAAACAAGCCTTGAAGCGTTATTTGACGACTGACTGAAACTTTGACTTAACGGCAGGAATGAAGAAGTTCTTGTCAAAGGCAATAAAGTGATTTATAGTGTATGAATACAATATTTAGTGATTGATTAAAATTATTCACTATATATAGTAGAACCGATAACGAAGGTGCCTGAAAAGGCTTAATAGGGAATCCGGTGAAATTCCGGAGCTGTTCCCGCAACTGTAAGTGCAGACGAACTATCGCAATCCACTGTCCAACGGACGGGAAGGAGATAGCAGAGGATGACGCACAAGCCAGGAGACCTGCCTTCGTTATGAGTTTATGATCTTCTCCGGGAGCTGAGAGGGATAACGAAGGTATTATGCATGGGATAGCTGTATTCTGCTTCCCATCCGATATTCTGCGTATCTAAACCCCATCCTCCCTGAGAGGATGGGGTTTTTTCTTGTATATCAGAGATGGAGGAATGGATACTCATGACAAAACCATTAGCAGCAGGGGTGGCCAGAACCATTCAGACACGATTGGTCCTACCCCCGGACACCAACCACATGGGGACCATATTCGGCGGCACCGTATTGGCGTACATAGATGAAATCGCCGCCATTACAGCCATGAGGCATAGCGGAAAAGCAGTTGTGACCGCTTCGATCGATACGGTGAATTTCCTATCTTCGGCAAAAGTTGGGGATATCCTTATTTTGGAGGGAGTGGTGATCTCAACAGGCAGAACATCTATGGAAGTGTATGTTAAAGCTGAATGCCAACAAATCGAAACAGGCACAAGGAGTTTGACGACTACAGCCATTCTGACAATGGTGGCAGTCGACAGCGATGGCAAGCCGACACCGGTGAGCGGTGTAGTTCCGGAAACGGCTGCCGAAGAAAAACTATTTAAAAGCGCCCAAGATCGCAAAGAGCGCCGCATGAAAGTGAACGAATACGCAAAGGAGTTGTGTTGATATGAACATGAAAATCGAAGAAACAGAAATAAAGACAGTGGAAAGAGCGCTGCAGCGGGCAACAGATGTATATGGACTAGATACGCGAGAACTATTGGAGCGGACAGCGAACTTAGCTGAGCAGGCAAAAGGAGAGCAGTCCTTGTTGTATGCGCTGAACCGTATCACGATGGACGAGCCTGATTGGACGTACACCGCAGCAGAATTGTATGCTGGCGACTTATACAAAAAAGCTGGAGACAGCCGCAACTTTTCCGCTTCCCAGAAATATGGCGACTTCTATCGCCTTATTGAAAAGCTGACAGGGATCGGCATTTATTCAGGAGAGCTTCTTGCGGCTTATTCGAAAGAGGAAATCATCTTATTGGGTGAGGACATCGAACCGGAACGGGATCTTTTGTTCAACTACATCGGCTTGTTCCTGTTGGCTGACCGCTACTTAGCAAAAGACTATGAAGGAAGATTATATGAGCTTCCGCAGGAGCGTTTTCTTGTCATTGCGATGACGTTGATGCAAAACGAACCAAAAGAGCATCGCCTCGAGTTGGTGAAAGAAGCTTACTGGGCAATGAGCCAGCTGTATATGACAGTAGCCACGCCGACTTTATCGAATGCCGGTAAAAGTTTCGGACAATTGTCCTCCTGTTTTATTGATACTGTCGATGATTCACTGGACGGCATCTATCTGAACAACTGGGATATCGCACGCCTCAGCAAAGACGGCGGTGGCATCGGGATCTATTACGGGAAAGTTCGGGCTTTAGGATCGGATATCAAAAAATTCAAAGGCAATTCTTCAGGAGTTGTGCCATGGATCCGTTTGGTCAACGATACAGCGGTCAGTGTCGATCAGCTCGGACAGCGCCAAGGTGCAGTGGCGATTTATTTGGATGTCTTCCACAAAGACATCATGAACGGATTCCTGGATTTGAAAACCAATAATGGCGACGAGCGCCGCAAAGCGCACGATATTTTCACCGGCGTGTCGATTCCGGACCTGTTTATGGAGCGGCTGCAGGAAAAAGACGAAAACGGCCGCAGCATCGGCGAATGGCATACGTTCTGTCCGCATCAGATTAAGCAAGTGATGGGCTGGACAGATAAAAACGGCAATGCGCTTGGGCTTGAAGATTTTTACGATGAAACCGGTGAAAAATACTTCAGCGACAAATACCAGGAAGCTGTGGATCATCCATTATTGCCGCGCAAAACCTACCGCGCGATGGAAATCATGGCACGCATCATGGTGTCGCAGCTGGAAACCGGCACACCTTATATGTTCTACCGGGACGAGGTCAACCGCCAGAACCCGAACAAGCACACAAGAGGAAGAGGGCTGACGTCGATTTACTGCAGTAATTTGTGTACGGAAATCATGCAGAACATGTCAGCGACAACCATCATGAAAGAATATACGGATGAAGACGGCAACCTTGTCATGGTCCGCAAACCGGGTGATTTCGTTGTCTGTAATTTGTCTTCCATCAACTTGCCAAGAGCGGTCAAGGCGGACGTGTTGGAGCGGGTGATACGGGTTCAGGTGCGCATGCTGGATAACGTCATCGACCTAAATACGATTTCCGTCGGACAGGCCGATGCCACGAATAAAAAATATCGCGCCATTGAGTATCCAGTGGCTTAAGGGGGTAACCCTTTAAGAAAACCCTGTTAAACGGGGAAACTCTCAGACGAGACAATCCCGTGCTAAATTATCTCAATTGAATCTAAAGGAAAGGAGGACAAAATAATGAAGGGAATTTATTCGATTTTAAATAACGTAACGGGTAAGTATTATATCGGAGAAACTGTAAATTTAAATAGGCGGAAAATTTGTCACTTTTCTGAACTAAGAAAAAATAGACACAAAAACGATCACCTTCAAAAAAGTTTTAATAAGTACGGAGAAGAAGCTTTTGTTTTCACTGTAATAGAAGAAAATGAAAAGTTCACCCAAGAAGAACTTTATACTCTTGAGGCATATTATGTCATGAAATATAACAGTTTTGCTCACGGATATAACTTAACTTTAGGTGGTACAGGAACAAAAGGTCGGCTATTTTCTGAAGCAGAGCGAAGACTCAAATCAGAAAAAATGACAGGAAGTGGAAACCATTTTTATGGGAGAAGCCACTCTGAGGAAGTTAAAAAGCTACTCTCAGAAAAAGCTTCTTTAAAAACAGGAGAAAAAAATTCTTTTTTCGGGAGAACTCATGTAAGTAACTGGAAAGAAATAAGAAGGCAGCTGTATAAAGAAAAAAGTATAAGCGGATGGGTTTCAAGTAATAAAGGAGTTCCTAAGCCTAAGTTGGCTGTGGAAAGTATGAAAAAAAATATGCCTCATAGAAAAGAAATCTTAGTTGATGGAATTTGCTATCTAAGCATATCTGAATGTACAAAATTAACCGAGATTAAGCGTACTACTATCCGAGCTAGACTAAAAAACGATAATTTCCCAAATTATTTATATAAAACAGTTGAGGTATAAAAGCCTAACGACTATCGAAACCACTCCTCATAGGAGATAAGGGAGTAGAGTACACTATAAGTTTATGATAGTGGAAAAGCAGGGGTTCCTTAAAAAAGGAACGTGATATAGTCTAATCTGCATGGTGACATGCAGCAGTTCATAAGAGAACGGATAAAGGCTTACGACCTTTATTGAATAGAAATGAGGATTAGGAACTTTCGGTTGGCACCATCTCTTGGCACTTGAAGGCATCCATTGGGAAACGGAAAAAGCCGTCGAGTTTGGGGATACGCTGTACGAGGAAATTGCCTACCAGACCATCCGCGCTTCGATGGAGCTAGCTAAAGAAAAAGGAGCCTTCAGTCAATTTGCAGAATCTGAATGGCATACAGGCGAGTACTTTGAACGCCGGAACTACAGCAGTGAACGCTGGAACAAGCTGCAGCAGGAAGTTGCATCGACCGGTGTCCGCAACGGTTGGATGATGGCGGTCGCACCAAACTCATCGACCGCCAAAATCGGCGGTTCGACAGATGGCATCGATCCCCTTTACGCCGTTGAATATGCGGAAGAGAAGAAGAACTTCAAATTTAAGGTGACAGCGCCTGACCTGGACCACAACACGTACGATTATTACCGCCGTGCACGCCACGTGCTGGACCAGAAATGGAGCATCCGCCAAAACGCGGCGCGTCAGCGGCATATCGATCAGTCCATCAGCTTCAATTTTTATGTGCCGCATACCATCAAAGCAAAAGAATTGCTGGAGCTTCATTTGGAAGCATGGAAGCAACACTTGAAAACGACTTATTACGTCCGCAGCACATCACAGGCGGAAATCGAAGAATGCGAAGCATGCCAAAGCTAAAGGAGGATTTTCATGACCATACATGAACCGCTGACAAAGATTAAATTACTGAATCCGGAACATCCGAACAAATCGACTGGCGTCTTGAACGGCCAGTCTTCGGGCTTGTTGAACTGGAACGATATTGCTTACCCGCAAATGTACGATTTGTATCAGGCGCTATTGGCCAACTTTTGGAAAGCCCAGGAAATCAATATGCAGGACGACATCAAGCAATGGGACAGCTTGAGTGATGCCGAGAAGGATGTCTTTTTGCGCATCAACACGCAGTTGGCATCGCTTGACAGCCTGCAGACCCCGACAATGAGCCAAGCGATGGATTACGTCACCGATTCCAGCTTTAAAGCTATTTTTGCGGTCATTTCCCAGCAGGAAGCGGTCCATACGGAGTCGTATTCCTATATTTTGAGTTCGCTGGTCTCGGTGAGCGAACAGAATGCGCGCTTCGATCAGGCGAAAAGCGATCCGGTTGTGCAAAAAAGAAACGGCCTGATTTTGGATGCTTATGAAGCGTTCCGGCAAAATCCGACGCCGCAGAACCTGTTCAAACTGAGCGTCAATTCCATTAACCTGGAAGGCATTTATTTCTATGCCGGATTTGCTTTTTTCTATCATTTGGCGCGTCAGCAGAAAATGCTGAAGACCAGTACGATGATCAGTTATATCCAGCGCGATGAAATGCAGCATGCGTATTTTATTGCCCAGTTTATCCGGATCATGCTGACGGAAAATCCGGAGTTGAATACGAATGAAAATATTCAATACATCTACACGACCGTCGATCAGGCTGTGCAGCTTGAAAAAGAATGGGCGCATTACATTCTGGCGGATATCGATGGGCTGGATCTTGAGGAGTTTGCCGGTTATGTGGAATATTTGGCCAACAAGCGCTTGCGCCAGCTTGGATTGGATAATCTATACGAAGAACGCAACAATCCAATGCCATGGATCCAAGTATTTGGAGACGACATGATGAACGAAACGAAATCCGACTTTTTCGAACAGAAATCCCGGACCTATACAAAAGTGTCGCAGTCCAATGGCTTTGACGAACTCTAACCCCAGACTGGCGATTGTCTATTCCTCGGTTACCGGCAATACAGAACAATTGGCGGAAATGGTGCAGGAAGCTGCACAGAATCAAGGCATAACTATTGAGCTGTATCCAGTTGACGAATTTCCATTGTCCCAATTACAATGGTTGGACGTAGTAATGATCGGCACCTACACGTGGGGGAGCGGCGAAATTCCGGAAGAAATGCATTCCTTGTATCAAGCCATCGAAAAGTTGGGCCGAAAAGAGCTTCGGACAGCCGTTTTCGGAACCGGAGACAGCTTTTTCGCAGAATTCTGCGGCGCTGTCGACCGGTTCCGGGACATGTTGTATACCCAAACTAAATTGGTGGCGACTTTGAAAGTGGAATTGATGCCGCAGCCAAGTGATGAGGCACGCTGTGAAAAGCTGATCGAGCTGATGCACTCTCAATGATGTTTTTCCTGAAAAGCAAAGGGTATAGAAGGAAGGCGAAACGATGTGCTGAGGAGGAATAGAGATGATACAGGCAAAATGGCTGAAAACTGGAGCTGCATTATTTTTATCTGTAGGCATGCTTGCAGCCTGCGGAAATGAAGAACCAAACGAAGAAGATAATGGCGATTCGGAAATGCAGAATGAAGAGGATTCGAATTCAAATGATACGGATTCTGAAAATGATTCCTCCAACGATGAAGACGACGATGAGGAAGATGATTCCGAAGAAGATTGAGGGTCAGGTACTTACAAAAGTGAAAATGAGTTTTTTTAAAAATCGCCGAAAGGCGGTTTTTTTTTAAGTTTTTAATTCTGAAAAAGAGGTATATAAAGGCTAAGAACAAAATTTGATTTTGTGTTTTCTGCTTGGTGAATGCGCTTCAATGGTTTTACAACTTCTCCAAAAGGTGTTAAGTTGGAAACGAACGAAAAACGACTGAGTTTTCGTTAAAATCCATTTTGTACGTAATTGATCGCTTAAAAATAGATAAACAATCGAATAACCATTTGGCTGGATGCAACAGACAATTAGGGCTGTAAACAACGCCGAAAAGAATTCAACGATTCTTTTCGGCGTTTTTGTATGCCAGCTAACTTATTTATCCATTTTCCGGAAGTGTTCTGGAAAAAAAAGAAAGGATGAGAAGGATGGAACAATTAGAGCAGTTGGCTGAACAAGTGGGCATGCTCATGAACTCGAAGGTTGAACTACAAGCAGGTGAATGTTTAATCAAGAGAAAAAGAACCATTGACATATCCTCCCACGGCAAAAATTTCAGTTGTACGTTGGATCACGATATTTCTTTTAAAAACTTAAAAGATAATGGAAAAGCCATGAACCGAGCGGAAATATTTCTATTGCCGAGTGAACTGGCATCCTTTATGGATGCGCTTCACTGGCATCCGATTCCTTTGCCGACCAATTACCAACAACGGATGGACGTCAATCCGGATATCATTTGTGTTTATTTGGCGTCAGAAGAAGCACCAGAAGATTTCGCCGGAAGATTGTCTGCCGCTTTTAATGCCATCGAACAGAATACGCTGGTTTGAACAGCTGCTGAAGGAAAGGAGATTCCAATGCTGACCAGATATAAACGCTCGCACGAAAAAATCGCAATGGGCCTGTTGTCATTCATGCCTAGAGAGCGGGATGTAAAACAATTGAAAAAAACCATGGAGCTATATAATGAACGTCCGGACTGGCAACTTTTTCTCTGGAAAGCCGGCGATGATTATATCGGCGCTATCGGCATTCATATAGAAGATGATGAAAGTTTCACGGTTCAGCACATTTCCGTAATTCCTTCGTATCGCGGAGAAGGGATCGGGCATAGAATGGTCGAACGTGTTGAACGGCTGATGAATGGCAGGAGACCCAAGCCAAGTGAAGAAACCATGCCATTCCTGATGAAGTGCAGGGTTTAAAATACAGATTAAACTATTAAATCAACTAACGATTCAGTTTATAAAAAGGCAGAAACCCGACTTCTCGGTATTTCTGCCTTTTTTCGTATTTTATACATTTACGTTCTCAATAATTGTAGCAATGCCCATGCCTCCAGCGATACACAACGTGACCAAACCATATTTCTTTCCGGTACGTTCCAGCTCATGTGTTAATTTCGTTAAGAGAATCGCGCCTGTTGCACCGATAGGGTGGCCCATCGCAATCGCACCGCCATTTGGATTGACCTTGTTGCGGTCCAGTCCTAGTTCATTGATACAGGCAACGGATTGGGAAGCAAAGGCTTCATTCAATTCGACGATATCGATGTCTTCCACCTTTAAGCCCGCTTGTTTCAAAGCCTTGAAACTTGCTTGAACGGGACCCATTCCCATCAGTTCAGGAGAACAGCCGACCGAGGCTTGGGCAAGAACGCGAGCTTTTGGCTGATAGCCACGCTTGGCAGCTTCATCTTCCGACATGACCAATAATGCTGCAGCTCCGTCATTCCGTCCGCTGGCATTTCCTGCGGTAACAGTACCGCCTTCTTTAAAGACGGGCTTTAAGAGCGATAATTTCTCTAGCGTAGTTTCACGTGGATGTTCATCCGTTTTGAACTCAATGGTTCCTTTTCTCGTTTTTACCGGATACGGTGCAATTTGCGCTTCAAAATATCCTTTTGAAATGGCATTCGCTGCTTTTTGCTGACTTTCCAAAGCGAATTCGTCTTGTTCCTGGCGGGAAATACCGTATTTTTCTGCAACATTCTCTGCCGTGATGCCCATGTTCAGTTCGCCGTAAGTTTCACGGGGCTGTGAACCCGGTTGGCTTGCCGTATTAGGATCTTTCAACAGGACATCTCCGGATTTCGTACCGAATCGCACACTGTTCACATAATAAGGAGCAGTGCTCATTGATTCGGCACCTCCGGCGATGATGATGTCGCTGTGGCCGGTCTGAATCTGCTGGGTTGCTGAGTTCAATGCCTGTACACCCGATCCGCATTGGCGGTGGATGGTATAGCCAGGCACTTCAATGGGGATGCCTGCGCGCAGCATGGAGACTCTCGCCAAGTTGGAAACATCCGCACTTTGCTTAGCCTGACCCAAAATGACTTCTTCAACTGCGGAAGGTTCGACTTGTGTCCGGCGAAGCAATTCTTCAATGACGTGGGAACCCAGAAAATCGACTGTCTCATTTCCGATGCCGCCGCCTAACTTGCCGATTGCCGTCCGGACTGAATCTACTATCACTACGTTTTTCAAATCGTCATCTCCGTTTCTGATTGGAACTTGCGTGCGTAATGCTTCACTTTTTCTTTGTCGATTTCCATTCCGAAACCCGGACCATCCGGAACAATCACTTCAAAGTTTTCAAAGCGGATATCGTTGAGCGTAAGGTTGTCTTTAAAAAGCAAAGGGCCGAATATTTCGGTTCCAAATTTCATTTCAGGAAGAGTGGCATATAATTGGGCACACATGGCTGTCCCGAGGCTTGATTCAATCATTGTGCCGCCATAGAGGCCAAGTCCAGCTGCTTCCGCAATGCCGGCTACTTTTTTCGTTTGCGTCAATCCGCCATGCTTGCAAGGCTTCAAAGCGATGGAATTTCCGGCGCGGTATTTGGCTATCCGGAAAACGTCCTGGATGCTGGTTGCCGCTTCATCTGCCATGATCGGCACTGTGAATTTAGAAGTCAAACGGGACATGCCTTCAAAGTCCCATGCCTGCAGTGGCTGTTCTACCATTGAAACACCGGCATCCTGCAGGGAAGCGATGCAGTAATTCGATGTATCCTCGTCCCACGCCTGATTGACGTCGACAGTCAAGCGTACCTGGTCTCCAAGTGCTTGCTTGATTTTCCGGACATGCTCCACGTTTTGGTATGGATCGCCTTTGCCGATTTTCAGCTTGAAGATGTTGTGCCGTTTCTTCTCTAGCATCTCTTTAGCTTCTTCGATATCCGTTTCCGTATTTCCGCTTGCCAGCGTCCAAGCAATGGGCAATGATTTATGAATTTGCCCGCCGAACAATTCAAAAGCAGGAATGTTTTTGGATTTGGCTGCCAAATCGACAATGGCACCTTCGACCAAGGCTTTCGCAAAGTAATTGCCGCGAACCAGTTTTGATACGTCGTTCATGATTTTATTAAAATGGATGGGGTTTTGCCCAAGTACCAGTGGTGTGATGTAAGCATCGATATTGGCTTTGATCGCTTCAGGGGTAGATTCTCCATAGGAAGCTCCACCGATTGTCGCAACTTCTGCCCAGCCTTCGCGTCCATCTTCGTCTGTAACACAGCCAAGCAGTATTGTTTGCGAGACAATGGTATGCATGGCTAATTGATGTGGACGGATCGTGGGAAGATCTACTATATAAACGTCAAACGAATGAATTTTCATGCGTATAAACCCTCTTTCTTTTTACTCAGTAAAAGCGGCTTCAGTTTTTTCGCGGACTTCTTCGATTGTCACGCCAGGCATCAGGTCAACTAACTTTAACTGGCCGTCTGTTACTTTGAATACCGCGAGTTCTGTAAAAATCATGTCAACTTGGCGCGTTGACGTAATTGGATAGGTGCATTTTTTCAATAGTTTGGAACTGCCGTCTTTGGATGTATGGCTCATCGTCACAAATACTTTTTTTGCACCGACCAGTAAATCCATTGCACCACCGACACCCATGATGTTCTTGCCAGGTACGGCCCAGTTGGCGATCACTCCGTTTTCGTCTGTCTGAAGAGCACCGAGAATGGCTACATCCACATGCCCGCCGCGAATCATGGCAAATGAATCCGAGCTGTTAAAAAAGGATGCGCCAACTGCTTCGCCGACCGGCATTTTGCCGGCGTTGACCAGGTTCGGATCGATTGCTTCATCGTCTACATCCGTTACTCCGAGCAACCCGTTTTCCGTGTGGAGGTAAATATTGTCCTCTGTCATATACTCCGCCACCAACGTCGGAATTCCGATTCCCAGATTGACGATGCACGGCCCTTCCAATTCCTGTGCCACGCGTTCGGCAATGGCATGCTGCATTTCTGATTTGTTTAGTTGGACAGTCATACAGTTACCACTCCTTCTTTCGTCAGCACTTGTTGGGCTTTGACGATTGTATCGATATAGATAAAGGGTGTTACCACTTCTTCCGGGTTCAATTCGCCCGCTTCAACGATTTCATCGACTTCCACAATGACGGTTTTCGCTGCGGTAGCCATTAACGGGTTGAAATTGCGTGCCGTTTTGTAATAAACCAAATTCCCCAGAGTGTCCGCTTTATGGGCGCGAATCAATGCAACGTCTGCACGAATCGCTTTTTCGAGAATATAAGAGATGCCGTCGATTTCGCGTTCTTCTTTGCCAATCGCCAAATCTGTGCCGACACCTGTCGTTGTATAGTAGCCACCAAGGCCAGCGCCGCCTGCGCGGAGTGATTCAGCAAGTGTGCCTTGTGGAAGCAGCTCCAATTCAATTTCGCCGTTCTGGTATTTATCGCCGACATCGCGGTTGCTGGTGAAATAAGAACCGATCCCTTTTTTGATTTTATTTTGATTCAGCAGAATCCCCAACCCTTTGCCTGACTCCCCCAGGTTATTGCTGACGATGGTCAATTCGTTGACATCACGTTCAGTCAAGCCGTCGATCAAGGTAAGCGGAGCTCCGATTAAGCCGAACCCTCCGACTAAAACCGTGTCTCCAGATTTGATGCAGTCCAGAGCTTGCGTAATATCTTGCTGTATTTTTGACATCTGTAATCCTCCATTCGGTGATTATTCGGTTGTTTTCAGTGAGTCACTCAATTCGAACCATGCGGGAATGCCGGCAGTCAAAATACAGATGTAGCCGATATCCGCCAGGTCCGCTTCCGATGCGCCGGCTATCCGCGCTTTCTCTATCCAAGGGCCAGCGCCTTTGCCGTTCAGTTCAACGATGAAGTTGCCTGCCATGTTCAAATGTTTTAAGCGGGAAGACAGCAGTCCATCTTGCAAAATTCGGGCTTGCACATCCTCGGCATTCCCTGAGAGGAGGAGTGCCAGAATTTCTTCCAGGTAAGTTGTGTCTTCGGCGTCGAGCCAGTCAATGATCAGCTTCAGTGAATCAGTCGCCAGTTCCGGAGCTTGTGCTGGCTGGACAGCCGATTTCCCCTGCAATTCAAGTGCATAGGAAACCGCTTCAAGTGCCAATTTCAAGGCGGCATCGCCTTTGTATAAATAGGAAGTCAGGAAAAACTCAACGAGCTCCGGTGTTGTGTATCCAAAGTCGATGGCTCCTTTTGTATGAAACAGCATGCTTCGGGAATACAAGCGGGCTGCGTTCATACTAGCGATCAGTGCATCCTTTTCCTGACGGGACAAAGCACCGTTCTGCATAATTTCACCGCGTATTCCTGTGTAGGTGTCCAAGACAGCTGGACTGTAATCGTGCATCTTCTGGACCCATCCAGGCACCTCATCGTACACTTCTTTGAAATAATCTAACGCTTTACTCATATTCTCACTCCTGTTTTTTATTTTAAACTGTCCGGATATTCGTGCTGGTTAATGCCGAATACGACAGGAAGGATGAAGTAGACAAATACAACAATCAGAATGAAAGCCAGTACCGTCAGTCCTGAGCCTTTTCTCAACATGTCAATCATCGTAATTTTTCCGGTCGCAAAGATGATGGCGTTGGATGGAGTACCAATCGGAAGCATGAACGCAAAACCGGCACCCATTGCAACAGCGGTCATCAATGGCAATGGATGGACATCGATCGCCAGGGCAAGTGCAGCAGTAATCGGTACAAGAATCGTTACTGTCGCCGTATTGGGCGTCACTTGCGTCATAGCGATGCCAAGCAAAGTCGTTACAGCGAGAATCAGCAGGTAGGAAGTGCCTTCAAGCAACAGCAATTGGCTGCCGATCCAAGAAGCCAGGTCCGTGCCATTAAAGCCGGATGCCAGTGCAAGACCGCCACCGACCAACAGCAGAACGCCCCAAGGCATATTTTTCAGTGAATCTCCATTTAGAATCCGTTCACCCGAATCGCCTGAGGCGGGAATCAAGTGAAGAAGAATGGCCGCAACCATTGCAATCATGGTGTCGCTCAAACCTGGAATAATGTCGCTCCAGATAAAGGTTCTTGTCATCCACATAAAAGCAGTAAAGCTGAAAATGGCTAAGACAATTTTTTCTTCGTAGCCCATTTTGCCAAGCTCTTTCTTGCGTTCAACGACAAATTGTTTGCCGTTTCTGATGTTTTTAACTTTCATCGGATAGGCGATTTTTGTAATATAGAAAATCGAAACGATCATCAACAATGTTACAAGTGGAAAGGCGAAAATGAAGAACTGTGCGAAAGAAATTTCAATACCGAGCAGTTCACTCGCTAATCCGGCAAGCACCAGGTTTGTAGGAGTTCCAATCAAAGTAGCACTGCCGCCGATCGTTCCGCCAAAACCGATGGCAAAAATAATGGACTTGGTGAATTTTGTTTCTTCTTCTTTCGTGTAGACGTCATCTTCTTTCATTAACGTGACGACTTTCGCGATAATGGCCAAGCCGATTGGAATCATCAGCATGACCGTAGCCATATTGGAAACCCACATCGACAGGAAGCCGGTTGCCAGCATAAAGCCGAGTACCAGGCCTGACGTGCTGGCGCCCACTGCGCTGATGATGGACAAAGCGATTCGTTCATGGAGATTCCAGCGTTCCAGCGCCAAAGCGAGAGCGAATCCGCCGATGAACAGGAAAATCAGGTTATCGCCATAGCTGGAAGCGACAACACCGGCTTCTACTGTCTGAAGCAAGGGAAGAAGCACCAGCGGCATCAAAGACGTAATTCCAAGCGGCATCGCTTCAAGAATCCACCAGACTGCCATCCAGGCAGTTACGGCCAATACTGCTCGGCCTTCTGTGCTGAGTCCGGGAAGAGGCAGTAAGAACAAAATCAGCAAAAATAAAGCGGGTCCTAAGAAAAGGCCGATTTTTTGAGACAGGTTATAGGATTTCTTTCGGAGAACTTTTTCGCTTCCCTTATCGATGGATTCATTCCCCGGAAACTCCGCGGCTGCCACCCCAGCACCGCCTGAATTTCGCAGCTCTGCCATTGTCAGCAGATCTTTCGTTTGCTTGTGTGATTTCCACATACTTTTGTTTAATGTCTTCAATGAAGATTTCATAGATGATTTCCCCCCATACACACCCCTTTGCAGGATGCTGTTCTACAATTTTTTCAGGAAGCTGTCGGCTGCCTGCAGAATCTCTTCGCGTTTTTCAAAAACCATAGTGTAATGGTTGGCGCCTGAAACGATGGTCTCGATCCGCTTCGTGTGTTTTTGTGTTTCTTCGTAATCTGACAGGTAAAATAGAGGCGGCATGGAGCCAATCTTTCCTTCTGCGTATACCAGCAGGACAGGGCACTCGATCTGCGGACATATTTCTGCTGGATCAAAAGAATAAAAACTGTCGAAATCCATCACGATGCGCGACTCAGTGGCTTTATTTTCCCAATGGCCATCCACGGGGCCGACTTCGTATTCCGCTGTCTCCCGCAATATGTCATTCCACTGAATTCCAAGATTCGCGTAAATCTTTTGGATTTCTTCCGTGTAATGCTGTTGAGAAGTGAATTCGCGGCTGATTCTACCAAGGGAAGGCTGGACAATTCCTCTTTGGTGTTCGGATGCCTTTGCAGCCCCGTCGAGCAAAATCAGCGCTTTGACTGATTGGAGCCTGCTGGCGACAATCGCTGAAATGAAAGCACCCATCGAATAGCCGAGCAAGATCGGATTGACGATCTTCAATTCTTCAATCAAGCCCAAAATATCATCAGCGTGCTTGAAGATGGAGGTGTCGGAATCCGCTGCCGCGCTGTTGCCGCGTCCGCGGAGATCTAACGAAATAAAACGATATTCGCCTTTAAACTGTTCGGCATAATAATGCATATTCTTGTGCGTCCCCGTTAATCCGTGTATCGCGATGATCGTTCCTTTTTCCCCTGGATAATCGGCTACTTGAATTTCGTTTCCATTGACTTCTATTTTAAAAAGTTCCACTTAAATCCACTCCAGTTTATATTTGTAAGCTTCTGTATTAAAAAGAAGCAGCTGCCAGAAAGATTCCAGCAGCTTTTTAATTGGCTTATTCAGTTCTCATGACAAAATTCAATGAGGCCTCTTTATGATCGCCATGGTCTTCAAGCTTCGTTAAAAGAGAAGAACGGACGCCGCCGGCAACATCTGTCTCGAGCCATTCATCGCCTTCGAAAAATACTTGCGTGATCAAGGTCTCGTGTCCTTCATGCTCGAACTTGATGTGGATATGGGCTGGACGGTAAGCGTGGTAGCCGGCTGCAAAAGTGAATTCACCCGTTGGGCCGCTTGTCGGGATCTGGTAAGGAATTGGTACGATTGAATGCACTTCAAAATCACCGTTCTCGTCTGTATGGAACTGGCCGCGCAAATTGAAGTCCGGCGCAGTTGAATCATAGTTTGAATACAAGCCATCTGCATCATCCTGCCACCATTCGACTTTCGTTTTTGCCAAAGGTCCGTTGATGGAGCTTACATTTCCGCGGAACGTCAATTTGTCGCCAGGTTCGTCTTCTCTCTGCGGCATCACAAACGGTGATTCCTCAAGAACAGGCGCTCCTTCTTCGTAATAAGGTCCAAGCAGAGAAGGTTCAGTTCCTGGAGAATTTTTGTATTTAGATTCCAGTACATGGGTTTCCACAAAAACATCAAGGAACAAAGGAATCTCTCCGCTGCGTCCTAAGCGATCGGCCCATTCAACGAATTTCGTGTATTCTTCATGATTGAATTGCTGCTCATCCAGGAAGTTTTTTAAATGCTTAACGAACCCTTCATAAGCTCCTAACACGCGTTCGTTTACTACTGTTTTTTCTGTCATCTTAAATTCCTCCTCATAATGGGATAGTATTTTAAGTGTGAAGACGAGAATGTAAACGCCTTCACAACTGGTGAAAAAATAAAATGCTTGCAAGTAAATGAAATAAATTGTACGATATACGTACAATGTATCGTTATGCGTACAATGTCATCTTAGCATAGGGGGTAGTGGTTTTGTCAATAAAAGAATCAGACAATTTTAAAAATAGTGGGGATTATATTCAGTCATTGGACCGGGGATTGCAGGTAATTCAAGCTTTTTCACAGCAAGACCGATCGCTTACTGTAAGTGGTGTTGCAAAGAAAACTGGCTTAAGCCGCCCGACGGCCCGCAGGATTCTGTTGACCTTGGAACATTTGGGATTTGCGGAATCAGAAAACAATGCATATTCACTGACAGCACGGACTTTGTCACTCGGCTATGCTTATCTATCATCGAATAACACATGGAGTTTGGCTCATCCCTTCATGAGAGAATTCGTTGCAAAGACAGAGGAATCGTGTTCGATTTCCATTTTGGACGGCACCGACGTTCTGTATGTCGCTCGGGTTTCGACGAAACGCATTATGTCCATCAATCTGGATGTCGGTTCACGTCTTCCAGCCTATGCCACTTCAATGGGGCATGTGCTTTTGGCTTATTTGGAGGAAGATGAATTGGAGAAATACATGGATGCCATTAATTTTGAACAGTATACAAGCAAGACGATTACGGATAAAGAGCAATTGCGTCAAGTTCTGGCTGAAGTGCGCGAGCGGGGCTGGGGAGGCGTAGATCAGCAGTTTGAAGAAGGTCTTCGTTCCATAGCAGTTCCTTTGCGCAATGAGACAGGAAAAGTCATTGCAGCAATCAATTGTTCCGCACATGCTGGCAGAACCTCAAAGGAAATGCTTCGCGAAGAATTTTTACCGATCCTTAAAGACAGCGCTGAAAAAATCAATCAGGCAATTGCGGCTACAAATACTGCAAATTTACTTTAACCAATGTGAAAAAAAACCGCTCTTGAGGCGGTTTTTTTTTTTGAATCATAAGGGATGAAAGTTGACATTCCTATGGATAAATTTCCATTCATACACGTGCACAGCGTATAATCAAAATAGCTGACCCATGCAAGTAAAGTGTAGAGTAAAGAGGTGCCATCCATGATCATCATCATCGATAACCAGGATTCATTCACCTATAACCTGGTCCATTATTTTGAGCAGCTGGATCAAAGCGTGCTTGTTTTTCAAAACGACGAATTGACTGCAAAGCAAATAGAAAAGTTGATGCCGGAACTGGTTGTGCTGTCCCCGGGTCCGGGCCGGCCAGTTGAACAAGGGGCAAGCCGGGAAGTGCTGACAGAATTGAGTGGAAAGATTCCGGTACTGGGCGTTTGCTTAGGGCATCAAACCATCATTGAACATTTCGGGGGGCGGATCGTCAAAGGGCACCAGCCTATGCACGGAAAAGTCTCTGTGCTGGTGCATTCGGGCAAAGGCATCTTCCAAGGCATTCCCAATCCAACGACCGTGACCCGCTACCATTCACTGGTTGCGGAAGAAGCTGCCTTGCCTGCCTGCCTGGAAGTGACAGGCCGTTCTGAAGATGGAGCTATTATGGCTGTCCGTCATCGAAAGCTGCCGATAGAAGGCATCCAGTTTCATCCGGAATCGATTCTGACGGTGGAGGGTTTCAATATGTTGAAAAACAGCTATGAATTGGCGAAACAGTGGAAAAAAGACAATAAGGGAGGTGACGGACATGCCAAACCCTTACCTATTGTATGAGTTCCGGAATGAAGATGGAGAGGTGGAACCACTTTTTTTCACCGACCCTCTGGAAGTTCTCGAAACTCATGTACTTGCCGAAGTGCCGGCAATCCTGGAAAAACTGGAGCAAGCGGTTAGCAAGGGATTTTATGCGGCCGGTTATGTGTCCTATGAAGCAGCACCTGCCTTTCAGGTAGAGATGCAGACACAGCCGGCAGGCGAAATGCCGCTAGTCTGGTTCGGGATTTTCAAAGAACCTCAAAAAGCAGCTGTTTCATCAGAAGAGCAGCAGCCATATAAAGTTTCAGAATGGAAAATGGCCAGCTCTTTGGAACATTATCAAAAAGGCATTCAGCAGATCAAACAGGCGATAGAAGAAGGCGATACCTACCAAGTGAATTATACAGAGCGTCTGTCCGCGGAATTTGCCGGCAACGATTTGGCATTCTACCGCCAGTTGGCCAGAAATCAGCAGGCGGATTACTGTGCTTATCTGAATCTTGGCAGGTTCCGGGTGCTTTCTGCGTCTCCGGAACTGTTCTTTAAAGTCCGAAATGGCCAGCTGACCGCCAAACCGATGAAAGGCACAGCGCCTAGGGGGCGTACGACCAAGGAAGACCAGGAACAGGTTGCGGCTTTGCTGGCTTCCAAGAAAGAGCAGGCCGAAAACCTGATGATCGTCGATTTGCTCCGCAACGATATGAGCCGGTTGGCCAAACGGGGATCAGTTAAAGCCGATCCGCTGTTTACGGTGGAAACCTATCCGACAGTCCATCAGCTGACTTCGACCATTGAAGCGCAGTTGGACAAAGAAACGACAGTTTTGGAATGGTTTCAGGCTTTATTTCCATGCGGTTCAATTACCGGTGCACCTAAAATCAGTACGATGAAGTACATCGCCGGATTGGAACAAACTCCGCGGGAAGTCTATTGCGGCGCAATCGGTTTCATTACGCCTGGTAAAGATGCTGTTTTTAACGTGCCGATCCGGACGGTCGTCATCGATCGGGAAAAAGGCATGGCCCGTTATGGGGTGGGCGGAGGAGTCACGTGGGACTCGACTTCTGAAGGGGAATACAAGGAATTGCAGACAAAAGCGGAAGTGCTGACCGCTAAACGGCCAGTCTTCAGCCTGCTTGAATCGCTGAAACTGGAGAATGGGAAGTACCCGTTGCTCGACTACCACTTGGCCCGTCTGCAGGATTCTGCAAATTATTTTCATTTCCCGGGAAATATTCAACAAGCTGAAAGTGAATTGATGAAACTCGCAGAAAAAAACCCGCAAGGCATTTACAAAGTCCGGCTGTTGCAAAATAAAGCAGGCAAACTAGAGCTGGAAGCGCAGGAAACTGCGGCCATTGGGCAGCCGGTTAAATGCGCACTTGCCCTTTCTTCAGTGGATAACAAAAATCCTTTCCTGTTCCATAAGACTACCCATCGCGAGGTATACAACAAGGCAAGCGATGGCTTGCCCATAGACGTATTTTCGGTTCTGTTATGGAATGAAAAGCAACAGCTGACGGAATTTACGATCGGCAACTTAGTGCTGGAAAAGAATGGCCGTTTTTTCACACCGCCGGTTTCCTGCGGGTTGCTGGCTGGTACGTTCAGGCAGCAGCTCTTGGATCAGCAGCGGATCGAAGAGAAAATTCTCGGTAAAAAAGACTTGGAAACTTGTGATGCCATCTGGCTGATCAACAGTGTGCGCGGCTGGCTGAAAGTAGAGTTGATAAACCAGCCTTCCGAGATCATTTAATTGAATCTGCAAAAAGCCCAACCGGATAGTTTCCGGCTGGGCTTTATTTTTATTCGAAATCGAGTTTGTAATCGGAGGCTTTGATCATTTTCAGCTTGCGTGAAAAGACGAACAGCAAACCGATGTTCAAAAGGATCGGCAAGACCAGGAAGGTGCTGACCATGACGGTGATATTGCGGCCGTTCCAGCCGCCTTCCGCAAGATTCATGTAATTCAATGGTCCAACAAGGCCGGACAATCCGAAACCGGCACTGTAAGGTGTGCCTTGTATGTTCAGGATTCCTGCGAGTGCACCGAGGACAGATGCTGTAATCAGCATGGGAATGGCAATCTGCGGTTTCATCAGAAAGTTTTTCATCTGAATCTTTGGAGATCCCAATACATGCGCGAGTGCTGTTCCCATGGAATTGGCTTTGTAGCTGGAAATGGCCAGTCCGACACCCGCTGCAACGATTCCAAGATTCGCAGCGCCTGCCCCGATGCCCGAAAGCATAATGACCGTGGCGACACCGACCGTTGAAATCGGCAGCAGGATAATGGTACAGAAAATCATCGCAATCAAGGCTCCCATCACTACCGGTTGCAGTGAGGTGATATGCGCAACTGCTGTTCCGATTATGCCCGTTGATTGTTTCATGAACGGCAGCAGCAGGTAACCGACCATTCCGGGAATGAGGATGCTCAAAGTAGGCATCAGGAGAATGGCGTAGGCCTTTAGTTTATCTCCGAGAAATTGGACAAACAAAACAGTTAAGGCCGCCGTGATTCCGATATTGATGACAATGCCGATGCCGTTCAAGGTCATGACGCCTTCAGCGGTCTTCTGAATGACGCCGCTGCCGACCATGGAAGCAATCCCGACACTGGCTGTCTGGATCGGCGTCAATTTAAACGTGATGCCGACCATGACGCCGATCAGAACAGGCAATAAACTCATGGTGAAAACCGTAATATCAAAAAGATGCTGCAGGGGAGGGAAATGGGGAATCAGTAATTTCAGTATTTCTCCTAATAATGCGTTTGGAATCAAAGCCACGACAATACCAATGCTCATTCCGTTCAATAACTTACTGATGAATTCTTTCATAGCTGCAGCTCCTGTCTAAGTTGTTTAAAATATGTTACTACTATAATGAATATTCTGAAATAAATCAACAAAAAGTTTGTTGCATTAACGCGTTGGTGCGCGAAAGTGTTTTGGGGATGGCAGCCTTGTAAAAAATAAGATAAAATCTGAATCGAAAAAAATTGGAAATAGCGTATAATGGCAGTGGAAATAGACAGGGGTCTGAAAAAAGGGGGACTTTATATTTCAGTTGATAAAGAAACACGAATTTTGGACGAACTGATGGGTAAAATTTCATCAAAGCAATTTAAGGCCGGTCAAAAATTGCCGTCGGAGAACGAATTGGCAAACCATTATGGAGTCCCGCGAATGACAGTACGTGCGGCACTGACAAAGCTGGAAGAACGTGGCCATATTTTCTCAAAGCAAGGAAAGGGACGTTTCTTAAAGAAAGAGTCTATTCAGATCCAACTGCATTTAACCGGAAAAGTGAGCTTTACGGAAAAAATGGAGCAGGCCGGCTATGATTTGGAAACGCGTCTTGCCGGCTGTGAAAAAATCGGATATGACGAAAGAATCTACCGTCTACTGGAATGCGACCCGGCTGACGATGTCTATAGGGTTTCAAGAATCCGCTTTATCGATAGGCAACCGATTGCTATACACAATTCCTATGTGAGTGAGAAAATGTTTCCTGAAATAGCAACTGAAGGACTCGGTATCCGTTCGATGTTCGCTTATTACAGGCAGCATGGGTATACCGAATTTGCTGGCAGCAAAACCTTCTTGAGCGTTGCATTTCCAACTTCGGCAGAACAACAGCTTTTGCAATGCAAAAGCATGGTTCCGCTCTTGATGGTGGAAAACGACTGCATCGATGAAGCAACTGGAAAAGTGCTGGAGCATAGCAAAATTCTGTATCGCAGCGATAAATTTAAATACGACATCACCATGGATTAAAACAGGCAAAGGAGCACGCATCCTTTGCCTGTTTTTTGTTTAGGAAAAAATGTAACTTCGAGTTCTTCATTTATTTTCCAGACTCCGGCAAATCTGCATAGGTGCTTCCGCTTTTCTTCCCTCATTGTGAAGGGTATTTACATAAGCTTTACGAGAGCTTAAAACACAGCCACTTGGCGACAAGTTACGATGAAATCACAGACAAGGAGGCAGAGATTATGAAAAGACGCAGAAGAACAGAAATACTCATTCAAGGAGATGGGCGTTTGGCAACCAAATTGGCAGACAGCATTGCAGAGAAGTACGAATGCCGTGAAGTTACTGCGCCCGAGCAAGGAATGATTATGGTCAAAATGAGGGAGTCAGCAAAAAACTCCTTGTTTTATATGGGAGAAGTCCTGATAACAGAAGCGAAAGTAGAGGTTTCAGGAAAAATCGGAACGGGCTTGCTGGTAGGCATGGATGAACAGCGCGCAAGGGATTTGGCGGTCATTGACGCTGCTTATAAAGCCCAGTTACCGGAAGCATCTGAATGGGAATCTCTGCTTTTGGCAGAAGAACAGCAAATCATTAGAGGCAAAGCACAGCAGCAAGCAGAGCTTTTCGAAACGAAAGTCAGCTTTGAAACGATGGAAGTTTGAGAAAAAATTAACTGAGCAGGAGAGATGATATGGCGATTGATCAAATTCATGACTTGCAACAAGTTTACCGGAAACTACTACATAGTATGTCACGGCCAGGAACCATCTCGTCGATGGACCAAGAGAGCGGAAATGTGGATGTGGATTTTGAATGCGCCAATGCGTTGATGTTAAGCGCAATGACGCTGTTGGACGCGGAAGTCACTTTCCATGTTTTATCGGAAACCCGGCGGGATTTGATTGAGAAGATTTCAGAATACACTTCAGCCCGTCACACTCCATTGCAGCAAGCAGATTTCATTATTGTGCTGCAGGAAGACGAAGAGTCGAAAGTTTTAGAGGCCATGGCACAATGCAAAATAGGCAGCTTGATCGATCCACAGCAGTCCTCAACGTGGATCATCGAAACACCGGCTTTATCGAATACAGGCACATTGCTGCTGACAGGGCCGGGAATCGAAACAGAAGCCCGTTTGTCGACGGGTCAGCCGACTGGATTCTGGCAAGCCCGGAACAGCCGCATCAAAGAGTATCCGATGGGCATCGATATAATTTTTGCGGATGGTTCGTCTCAGATTGCTTGTCTGCCGAGAACGGTTACGGCAATTCCGATGGAGGTGGAATAAATGGGCTATGTTCCTGTTAAAGGCGGAACCCAGGCAATTGACGCTTCAATCATGCGCCTGACTTATGAACGTTTAAAAGGCCAAGAAATTTTAGAACTTGATACGATCCTGGCGACGATGGGCAGCCTGGTGGACCAGGTGATGTCGGAAAGCAGTCTGTATTCGCCGGAACTTGCGGCGTTGGCCATCAAACAAGGAGAAGGCAGCATGGAAGAGGCGGTTTTTCTGATGCGCGCGCACCGTTCAACGTTGCCGCGGCATTATTACAGTGAGACCGTCGAAGCGGAAATGATGCTGGTTGAACGGCGGATATCGGCAAGCTTCAAGGACATTCCAGGGGGCCAATTATTGGGGGCCACGTATGATTACACACACCGGCTATTGGATTTTGGATTATTGGAAGAAAGCCCGGAAACAAACCATGCATGGCTTCAGGAATACAAAAAGAGCCTTTCGGCTGTTCAAAGCTCAAAAGAAGTGGTTTATTTTCCGAAAGTTGTCGATTACCTGCGCAAGGAAGGTTTGTTTGAGACCTATGAGCCGGACGATGCACCTCCGACTGATGTCACCAAGCAAAGCCTTGAGTTTCCAACGACAAGAAGCGCCCGGCTGCAGGTGCTGACACGGGGACAGACAGGTGCGGTCACTTCATTCGGTTATGCATCGCTAAGAGGATACGGACAAGTACATCCCACTGTCGGTGAAGTCCGCGTAGGCAAAGTTCCGATTTACACCAGACATTCGAACGAGGTGGATCAGGATCCTGAAGATCAGTTTTATGTCGGCGAAATCCGGCTGACGGAAGTGGAGTCCTTTGTACCGGTAAGCAAAAAGAATGATGAAAATGAAGATGCACTGGATTTTGAAATCGGTTATGGCGTCTGTTACGGGCAAAACGAAACAAAAGCAATCGCCATGAGCATCCTGGACCAATGTTTGGAACATCCGAATTCGACATTTCCGACCCACGATGAAGAATTTGTCTTATTGCACATCGATTCAGTGGAATCCAGCGGTTTTATTTCCCACTTGAAACTCCCACATTACGTTACGTTCCAGTCGAAGCTGGACAGTATCCGCCAAGTAAAGAAAGGAGTGGCAGAAATTGAAAGCTAAAAAGCATTTTGCATTTTTTGATGAAGGATCCAAGAAAGAGATTCGGCGGGCTACACTAAAAGCCGTCGCTATTCCAGGCTACCAAGTGCCCTTCGCTTCACGGGAAATGCCGATTGCACGCGGCTGGGGAACAGGCGGCTTGCAGCTGACCCTTTCATTGATCGGCAAAACAGATGTGCTGAAAGTCATCGACCAAGGTGCCGATGAATCGGTCAATGCGGTCAGCATCAAAAAATTGGTCCAGGAAACAACGGGTGTCCAGCTCACGGATCAAACCGAAGAGGCGGATTTGATCCAATCACGCCACCGCATTCCGGAAACACCTATGACCAAAGATCAGATTCTGGTCCTTCAAGTTCCCATGCCCGAACCTTTGCGTCCTGTTGAAGCGCGTGAATACATGACCAAACGTATGCATGCAGAAGACGATTACAGCGGTGCCTGGCTGATGCTGTTCGAGCAGATCGTCAAATACGGTAAAACAGCGACTGCTGCGGATCATCCGGTCTACGTCAATGGGCGCTATGTGATGGCACCAAGCCCGATACCGCGGTTTGATAATCCAAGAATGCATCATTCAGAAGCGCTGATTCTGCTGGGGGCGGGACGCGAGAAAAAAATCTATGCCGTTCCACCTTATACAAAGGTCGAATCGTTGGCTTTTGAAGACTATCCGTTTGCTGTCGAATCGTTTGAAGGCAAGGAATGCCGATTGTGCGGTTCGGCCCATGTCTTTTTGGATGAATTGGTTGACTCTGAAACAGGGGAGACCGTCTATCAATGCAACGATACCAGTTATTGCATGGAGCAATTGAACAGCAAGGAGAAAGCTGAGGTGGAGAGCAGCTATGCATGAAGAACCGATTTTGAAAGTACGCAACTTGCGCAAGCAATTCGGACCCGGCTGTAGTCATTGTGTGAGTTTGGAGTCTGATCGATTGGAGAAAAACTATTGCACGGTATGCGGAACGGTTTATGCGGTTCGTGATGTGTCACTTGATTTATATCCCGGTGAAATACTGGGAATTGTCGGAGAAAGTGGCAGCGGCAAATCCACATTGATGCAATGCCTATACTTCGACACTGACGTTGCGTCAGGAGAAGCGTATATCCAGACACCGGCTCTAACGGGACAGAATGTCTTTGAGTTGTCTTCGCAGCAAAAGCGCTCGATCCGCAACCACGAGTATGGAATGGTGTATCAAAATCCGGTACAGGGCTTGAAGATGAATTTTTCCTCCGTGGGGAATATCGCGGAAAAGCTCATTGCAGCAGGCAACCGGAATGTCGGCGATATGGAAGCAACAAGCAAAAGGCTGCTGGAAAACGTCCATATTCCATTGCATCGCATGAAAGAAGAGCCTCGCAATTTTTCAGGCGGCATGCAGCAGCGTGTCCAAATAGCTAAGGCGTTATCAAATAACCCACCCATCCTGTTTTTGGATGAAGTGACGACTGGCCTTGATTTATCGGTTCAGGCAAATGTTCTGGATCTGATCAAACGAATTCAGCGAGAGCTTGGCATCAGCATGATTGTGGTATCGCACGACTTGGCGGTGATCCGCATGCTGGCTGACCGTACTGTGGTCATGCTGAATGGCGAAATCATCGAACAGGGCTTGACTGACCAGGTATTAGAAGACCCACAACATGCGTACACGCAACAGCTTGTGTACTCATTACTCTAGGAGGAGCGATACTTTGTATATTATCCATAATGGCAAAATCATAACCGAGCAATCAATAGCCGAGGGATACGCAGTCGTAGTGGAAGGGGAAATCATCCAGTCGCTCATTCCAGAAGAACAGGTAGCGGATTATCCGGATGCTGTCCTGATCGATGCCAACGGCGGCTATATCTCTCCGGGATTTATCGACATCCATTCCGATTACATTGAAACCATCGCTTCTCCGCGTCCGACCAGCATGATGAATTTTGATATCAGTTTGCGTGAAGCGGAAAAGATTCTTATCAGCCACGGCATCACGACGATGTTCCACTCACTGTCATTCTACAAGGAAGATGTTTTTTCCCATAAACCGATGCGCAATCCGCATAATATCCAGCGCATGGTGGACGCCATTGAAGCAACGCATAACCGTCTGCACTTGATCCGCCACCGGCTGCATGCCCGTTTTGAAATCGACAATATCGATGAAGTCGATCAATTGGTCCAAAATATTGAAGACGGCAAAGTGCATCTGTTGTCATTTATGGACCATACACCCGGACAAGGGCAATACCGTAACTTGGAAGTCTATCGCGAGACGTTGAAAGGCTACCGGGAAATTTCGGATGACGACGTCAATGTCCTCATTGCAGAGCGGCAAAGCACCGAATGCCTCGCTGCGGAAAAGATCAAAGAAGTAGCGGATATTGCTTTGGCTCGCGGAATTGCTGTCGCTTCACATGATGACGACGATATAAAGAAACTGGATGTGGTGAAAAGCTTCGGCACCACCATCAGTGAATTTCCCATCACGCTCGAAGTCGCCATCAAAGCGAAAGAACTGGGGATCTTTACAATCGCGGGAGCTCCCAATGTGATGTTGGGTGGCTCACATTCCGGCAATCTATCAGCTGCAGAAGCCGTCAGCCACGGCTGTATGGACATTCTGTGCAGCGATTACTACCCGCCTGCTTTGCTTCATGCCGTCTTCGATCTGCATGAAAAATACGGCAATGACCTGCATGCGATGTTCATGATGGTCACGTTGAATCCGGCAAAAGCAGTGAAAATGGATAACGAACTGGGTTCCATCAAGCCCGGGAAAAGAGCCGATCTCCTGGTAATTGAACGCATGGATGACGGCTATCCGATGCTGACGGCGACAATGGTCAATGGAGCTTTGATCACCACAACCAACTATCGAGTTAAATAAGAAAAGCGGAAGCACCCGTGTAGCTTTGCCGGGCATAAGACGATCTGGCGAAGCGGCGTGTATTCAGCCGCACAGGCAGAGTGGCTTATGACCCAAAAAGCTGGGTGCTGGAGTCTGGACAAAGAAAAGCGGAAGCACCCGCGTAGTTTTACTGGGTGTAGGATGATTGGAAGGGGTTAATACAATGACGATGCTGGAAATAGCGGGCTTCGAGAAGCGGTTTACCATTCACCATCTAAACAAAACCATGCCAGCCATAAAAGACATCAGTTTTTCTTTAGAGGCAGGTGAATTTATTGGTGTCGTCGGAAAAAGCGGCAGCGGAAAATCGACGATCCTGAAAAGCATCTATCGTACCTATCTGCCCGATCATGGGAAGATTCTTTACGATTCTGCGGCGTTCGGAGTCGTGGATCTGTCACATATAACAGAACGCCAAATGCTGCATTTGCGGAAATACGAAATCGGTTATGTGTCCCAATTTTTAAATGTGATGCCGCGGACGACCTGCCGCCAATTGGTGACCAACGCTTTATTGGAGATGGGTTCGACGGAAATTGTGGCTGCCAAAGAAGCAGAAAAAGCACTGGCCCATTTTGAAATCGATCCGCAATTGTGGGACAGTTACCCGAATACATTTTCAGGCGGCGAAAAACTGCGTCTGAATATTGCGATGGCGACTGTTAAAAAACCGAGGCTGTTGCTTCTTGATGAACCGACGGCGAGTCTGGATCATCAGTCCAAACTGAAAGTCCGTGAAATTATTGAAAAACTGAAGGCAGAAGGCACAACGCTTGTCGGAATTTTTCATGACATCGAGTTTATGGAAGGGCTTTGCGATAAAGTGTACGACATGCAGACGAGAACGTTGACCGTTGCCGAAAAAGTGGGTGTTGGCGCTGAAAGCTGACCTACATGTCCATAGCCGATATTCAGATGGAGCGGACTCGGTGGAGAGTGTCATCAAAAAAGCGAAAAAAGCGGGATTAAAGGCCATCAGCTTTGTCGATCATGACACTGTAGCGGGGTGGCAGGAACAGCAAGAAATTGCTGAAACCTATGGCATCCAGGCGATACCGGGAATTGAAATTTCAGCTTATGATTTCAAGCGACAGCGGAAAGTGCACATCCTTGGCTATGATTTCAATACGGAAGCACCTGCGATTACCCGCTTGTGCAAAGACCTGCTGGAACTTCGCCACCGCCATTCACTTTGGCAGATGGCCCAAATTAAAAAAACAGGATTCCACCTTGATGCCAAATTGGTGATCGAGTCGGCTAAACCGTCAGCCACTGTCTATAAGCAGCACATTATGGCCCAATTGACGGATGCGCCTTATACGTCCGAAGAATATCAATTCCTTTATAGAAGTTTATTCAAAGGGAATGGTGTCGCAGCAGGCGATATTGAGTACGTGGCTGCTGAAGATGCGGTACGGGCCATTGTCGCTGACGGCGGCCTGGCTGTTGTGGCGCATCCTGGACAACTTGATTCCTATGAGCTGGTACCGGAATTGATTGGAGCGGGATTGGGCGGGATTGAACGCAACCATTTCGACCATTCGGCAGAAGATTATCTGAAAGTGGAAAAGCTGGCCCATCAATATGGGCTGGTGATGACCGGTGGCAGCGACTATCACGGAGCTTTCGGCATCACGATAGAGCCGGGAGATATCGTCAGTCCGGAGGATGTAAACAGCGTTAAGAGACTGTGAAGTTCCTGTAAATTTCAGTATTTCGCCTCGGAATTGTGTTGTAATGGTACTGACAAAGCAGGGTCTCCTGCTCATTCCAGTTAGACAAAAAGGAGAATCGACCATGACAAAGAAAAGTTCAGCATTGGCAGTGTTAATGGGGGCAACTTTATTATTGGGTGCTTGTTCGGATGGAAGCGCGGAAGCGGGAAAAACAGAAGTCGATGATGTGATTAAAGTGGTTTGGTACCCAAATGAATCAGGATCGGACATGACCTCTTCCCGTGATGAGATTGGAGCAGCCATCGAAAAAGCCACCGGCAAAGAAGTCGAGCACCAATTGACGACGGATTACGCCATTGCGATTGAAACTTTGGTCAATAACAATGCAGATATGGCATTTATGGGAGCGCAGGGCTATATTGAGGCAAAAAACGGTAACGATGCGATTGAGCCATTGGTGGTACCGACAGGCGAATCGGGAACACTCGATGACGCCATTTACCACAGCTGGTTGGCCGTCAATGTCGACGATCAGGAAAAATTCAAAAAAGACGGCGAATTCTCACTTGATACATTGGAACAGAAAAAAATGTCGTTTGTCTCCAATAGCTCCACATCCGGGTTTGTCGTTCCTTCTTCGACCATTATCAGCCACTTTGCTGAACAATCCGGCTATGAGGATCTGGTCGCAGAAGACTTAATGGAAGGCGGTCCATTATTCTCTCAAGTATTATTCGGAAACTCGCATCAAGGTGCGGCTGTCAATCTGCTGAATGACAGCGCAGAAGTAGCAGCATTCTGTGATACCTGCGTTGATAACTATGTGGAAGTCACCGAAGGCGAAGCCAATAAAGTAGGTTCAGTCTATAAAGTCAAAGACGATGCAGCTGAACCGTTTAATTCTGTGGCAGGCAGCGAGTTTGCATTGATGGCTGTTACGCCTGTCCTGAATGCACCCTTTGTAGCCAATATGGAAGTGCTTGGCCAGGAAGATTATGATGCTTTGGTAGAATTATTCACTTCGGATGAAATTGCGAATAACAAAGAAATTTTTGTTCCTGAAGATTCGGGTGAGCCAGGACTGTTCTTCAAATCGGGAGATGAGCGTTTTGCTCCAGTCGAAGATGCTTGGTTCGAGCCTATTCGTGAACTATCGAAATAATCCCCGCAGATGATGGCGCGTTCCTTTCCAAAGGGAATGTGCCGTCTGGCGAAAAGGAGATGGCGAATGTGTCTTTACTGCAAATCAAAGATCTCGGAAAGTCTTATAATTCGAATTCGAAAGTGTTGGATGGATTGAATTTCGAAGTGAAATCGGGTGAATTTCTGTCAATCATCGGACCTTCCGGCGCCGGGAAATCAACGCTTCTCCGCTGCATCAATCGGATGGTGGAAATTGATGAAGGTCACATTATCTTCAATGGCCAGGATGTTGGTGGATTAAATAAAAAAGAATTACGGAAGTTGCGTACAAACATCGGAATGATTTTTCAGCATTACAATCTGGTGCCTCGTTTGTCAGTAATTGAAAACGTCCTGCATGGCCGCTTCGGCTACAAAACTACATTTCAAGGGATTATGGGGCGCTATACGGAACAGGAAAAAGAGCATGCCTTTTTCCTTTTGAAAAAGCTGGGCATCGAAGAACATGCCTATAAACGCTGCGATCAGCTGAGCGGCGGGCAGCAGCAACGTGTCGGCATTGCACGTTCGTTGATTCAGGAGCCGAAAATCGTTTTATGTGATGAGCCGATTGCGTCGCTTGACCCCAACGCTTCAAAAGTGATTATGGACCACCTGAAATCCATCACCCAAGAGCTTGGCATCACCTGCATCGTTAACTTGCACCAAGTGGACATTGCCAAAGACTACTCGGATCGAATTATCGGTTTGAACAAAGGCGGCATCGTTTTCGACGGACCGAGTTACCGGCTGCATCGGAACCAGACCGACCAGATTTACGGCACAGAGGCGCAAGCAACCCCGGAAATCAGAGAATTGATCATGGTTTAAGGAGCAATTACAGTGAATGAGAAAAAAATGAAAGCCAGCCGGAAATGGCAGACCCTCTTTTTTGTGCTGTTGATTATCGGAATGACGCTTAGTTCTTCTGCCATCACCGGATTCAACATTTTCCACGGCCTTGCCACCTTGCCAAAAGCCGGCACGTGGATGTTCTCGAATTTATTGATCAACCAAGAGTCATTGGAACGCCTGCCGACGATTTTGGAAAAATTGCTTGAAACGATCCTCATGTCAATTGCAGCAACCACAACGGGGACAGCCGTTGCTTTTCTCTTAAGCCTGATGGGGTCGAAAACCACGGGAACCAGTAAAGTTTTCGGTGTATTGGCCAGATTTGTCGCCTCGGCGTCAAGAAATATCCCTGTTGTGGCTTGGGCATTGATTCTCTTGTTGTCATTCGGCCAGAATTCGATGACGGGTTACCTGGCTTTATTCGTGGGATCTGTCGGATTTTTAACAAGAGCGTTTATCGAATCGATAGACGAAGCAAGCCAAAGCTCTGTTGAAGCGCTGCGTGCAACAGGGGCTACATACTTCCAGATCATCTTCAAGGCTGTAGTTCCGCAATGCCTGCCGCAGATGATCAGCTGGATTTTGTTTATGATCGAAACCAATATCCGGAGTGCCACGTTAGTCGGAATCTTAACGGGCACCGGCATCGGTTATGCCTTTGATCTGTATTACAAAACCATGAATTACAATGCTGTTGCTCTCGTTACCTTCAGCATCATACTGGCGGTTATTGTCATCGAGCTGATGTCGAACCATATTAGGAAGGTGATCATTTAATGGAAGCAAGCAGCTACATAAAACGCGAAGCCAATGGCCGTATAGCTATCAAAATGGGTAACCGGCAGGAACGTGTCATGACATGGACAGTCACCATGCTCGTCGCTTTGACAGTTCTGGCTTTCCTGTTCTTTGATTATACCGGGCTTGATTTGGCTAAAGCGATTCCCGAAACTTTCTATAACCTGAAGACGATGTTCTTGGAACCCGCCCTTTCCCATTTCACTTGGGGACAGGCCTTTTACCAGGTAGGGGTTACATTGGGCTTGGCATTTTTATCGACAATCCTTGGAGCGGGAATCGCTTTTTTCCTGGCACTGATGGCAGCATCAAATTTATCGAAAGCCTGGATTTCGAAGACAGTGCGAATCGTCGTGGCTTTCATCCGAGCAGTTCCTACTGTTCTTTGGGTGCTGATTTTCGCCATTGCAGCGGGGTTAGGCAGTGAAGCGGCGGTGCTGGGCATGCTGTTCCATTCCATCGCTTACCTGGTTAAAGCATTTTCAGAGGCATTTGAAGAAGTGGATCAGGGCATCATTGAAGCGTTGCGTGCAACAGGAGCAAATTGGTGGCATATTGTTGTGCACGCCGTTTTGCCATCGACCTTCACCTATCTGTTGTCCTGGACTTTTCTCCGGTTCGAAATCAATTTTTCAGTTGCAGTGGCAATGGGTGCGGCAGCAGGGGCAGGAGGTATTGGATTTGAATTATTCATGGCTTCCGGTTTCTATTTCGATTTACGCGAAGTGGGAATGATTACTTATATGATATTGATTTTCGCCATTGTTCTGGAATTCCTTTCGACCAAAATGAAGGACCGCTATTTCCCGGCGACAATGAAGTAAAGACAGAGGTTCTGCTGATGCACCCTAATAGATGTTGTAATATTCAGACCACTGGGGTTTAATAAGAGTGAACATTTTTTTCAACACAAGGGGGCAAAACAGATGGAATTGACAGGGAAAACGGCAATTGTTACAGGTGGAGCATCCGGCATTGGTTTGGCGACAGCGAAAGCGTTTCTTGAAAAAGGGGCAAAAGTCGTCATCGCGGATTTCAATGAGGAAGGCGGTAAGCAAGCTGAGCAGCAACTGAAGCAAGGAGATGCTGAAGTGGTCTTCGTCAAAGTGGATGTGGCCAGCGAGGAATCGGTTGAACAATTGATAGCTGGAACAGTCGAACGTTACGGAAGAGTTGACATCATGGTCAACAATGCCGGTGTTGGCGTCTTGGGTGTGACGCATGAGCTGACGTACGAGGATTACCATAAAGTAATTTCCATCAACCAGGATGGGGTCTTTTTCGGTGCCAAGCACGCCATCAAGAACATGCTGGAAAATGGGGATGGCGGCGTCATCATCAACACATCTTCGATTCTTGGAACTGTTGGAGAAGGCGGTGCTTTTGCCTATAACGCAACGAAAGGCGCGGTCAACCTAATGACCAAATCATTGGCTTTGCAATATGCTGAACATAACATCCGCGTCAATGCCGTGGCGCCGGGCTATGTGGAGTCAGGCATGGTCAGCAAAGAAGCATTGGGTGATTTTTACGATGCGTTGGTTGCTAAACATCCTGTCGGCAGACTGGGTCAGCCGGATGAAATTGCCCATGCAATCGTCTTCCTGGTGGAAAATGAATTTGTTACAGGCAGTACATTAATGGTCGATGGCGGATACACCGCTCAATAAAATGGACGATAGGAGAGCTGCAGACTGCAGCTCTTTTTTTATAGACGTTTTACTTTTTCTGAAGAGGGAAATTTTAAGCAAGGATGTCTTTAAATGAAATTCATCATCATGATAGAAAAAAGAATAATCAGGAGGGGCGGCATGAAAAAACTTGGCATGATTGGTGGTACGGGACCCGAGTCGACGGTTGATTATTACCAATCCATTATCAGTAGATTCCAGGAAGACACAGGCAGCAAGGAAAGCCTGCCGGAATTATTGATTTACAGTATCAACATGTACAAAATATTTGATCTGCTCCAAAACAATCAGGAAGAAGAACTGGCGGAATATTTGGCTGCCGCGGTGTTGAGCCTGGAAAGGGCTGGAGCGGACTTCGCGGTCATTTCAGCCAATACACCGCATATCGTTTTCGATAAGGTCCAGCAAAAAGTGAACATTCCGATGATCAGCATTGTGGAAGAAAGCTACCGGACAGCCCATCAGCTGGAAATTCATAAGATTGGCTTGCTGGGAACCAAATTTACCATGGAAAATGATTTTTTCAAAGAACCATTCATGGCGAACGGAAAAGAGATTTTTGTGCCGAATGAAGAAGACCAACAGTTTATCCATGAAAAAATTGTTAAGGAACTGGAACAGGGAATCGTCAATGAGGAAACGAAGAAGGAATTTCTGGTTATTGCTGAGCGGATGATCGAACAACATGACATTGAAGGGCTGATTCTTGGCTGTACTGAGCTTCCAATGATCTTTAAACCGCAGGATCTGGATATTCCACAATTGAATACAGTAGAGATTCACGTTGCTAAAATCGTCGACATGATTACAGCAGATTGAAGAGCCTAAAAAGAAAAGGGACTTTCCTCCGGGAAAGTCCCTTTTCCCGTTTTTCCAATGAGAAAATAAAAAAAAAACCGGAAATTCTGTAACCCCTTTCTTTATGATAACACCAGCTATTTTTCCCAAAACCCTTGGCACAGCACGCAAATTTTGCCATTGCCCATACAAAATAGAATGTATATAGTGGACCATATGAACCGAATACGGAAGATTTAGACAAATTCTTTTTTCGGTGGTCTACAGACTAATTAAACGGCAGAGAGGGTGTACGGATGAGCAAAGTTATGGAAACAGCCAACAGTTTACCGCTTTGGATTATTGCAGGATTGGTGGTCAGCATTGTTATTTTTCAAGCCATCACGTTTATCAGGTTGGCTTCACGGACAGCTTCAACTGTCGGGATGAACAAGCTCGAAGTTAAGACAGCCCTCAGAACAGGTGCCATCAGTTCCCTTGGACCTTCTTTCGCTATTTTGATCGTCGCTATTTCCTTGCTGACACTGATCGGCAATCCGGTCACCTTGATGCGCATCGGCATCATCGGTTCAGCGCCGGTTGAAACAATCGGGGCGACAGTGGGAGCACAGGCAGCAGGATCTGACCTCGGATCAGCAGAGTTCACCCATCAAGCCTTCACCAACGCAGTATGGGTCATGTGCCTGGGTGGAGTCGGCTGGCTTTTAGTAACCGCGCTGTTCACTAAATCGCTCAGCAAAGCTCAAGCGAAAATTGCCGACAATGGCCAGAAAAGCGTGACGCTGTTAAAGGTGATTTCAACAGCTGCTTTACTGGGCGCTTTCAGTTACCTGGGAACGACACAAGTAATCAAAGGGATGAACGAAGCGATGGTGTTTCTTGCTGCATTTGCAGTCATGCCGCTCATCCTTTGGTGCGCTGCCAGATTCAAGCTGAACTGGCTCAGGGAATGGTCGCTCGGCTTGATTATCCTTGTGGGAATTTCAGTCGGTTATTTCATATCCTAAAAAGAAAAGAGGAGACGGCGTATGACCTTGAATAAGGAAGTGCAAAATGAAACACTGGAACAGGGACTTGAAGGGCTTAGAGAGACAGCAGGAGTCAAGACCATCAGTTTCGAGAAATTCCATGACCGTTCCCATTTTTGGGGAAGGCTGACCATTTGGGCAGTTATCGTCCTTTCCCTGGCATTGCCGTTATACTTATCCTATGGCCTGGGTTTTCATCCGGGCTGGTCGGCGATATTGTCAGGTTTTCTGGCCTATGCCGCAGTCGTAGGGGTTTTATGGTTTGTTGAACCGATCAGCTATTACCCGATTTTAGGGATTTCCGGCACCTACTTAGCCTTTCTGACAGGGAATATCGGCAATATGTGTTTGCCGGCAGCTTCTATCGCCCAATCAGCCGTAGGCGTAGAACCAGGTACGAAAAAAGGTGAACTGACGGCTACACTTGCCATGGCAGCTGCATCAATCGTCAACATCGTCATGCTGCTGTTCATCGTACTGGGCGGCTCATATGTCGTCACTTTATTGCCGCAGTCGGTTGTGGATTCGCTGGTATTCGTCTTGCCGGCGATTTTCGGAGGGCTTATTGCGCAACTGGCTATGCAAAAGCCATTGTGGGGAGTGATCGGCATCGCTTTGGCGTTGGCCGTCAATCTGGGACCGGTACCGACTTCATTGAAAGCCTTCTGCTGTATTTTCGGCCTGGTGATTATCTGCCTGCTGCTGGAAAAACTGAAACAGACCAAAGAAATCGCTTGAATACATCAACAAGGAGGAAGATAAAATGGTACAGCAAGCCCATTCATCCCAGCTCAAGGAGCAGTTATTGAAGAAGCTGGAAAGCCGGAAGGAGGAAATGATCCAAATCCGCCGCCATCTTCACCAGCATCCTGAGCTGTCATTTAAAGAGGAAAAAACCGCGCAGTTTATTGCGGATTTCTATAAAGGAAAAGACGTTGAAGTCCAGACACATGTTGGAAACGGCTATGGCATCATCGTCACTATCAAAGGCGGCAAGCCTGGCAAAACCATTGGCTTGCGTGCGGATTTTGATGCACTGCCGATTCAGGAAGAAGTGGATGTTCCATTCAAATCACAGAATGAAGGCGTCATGCACGCCTGCGGCCATGATGGCCATACCGCCTATATGCTGGTACTGGCGGATTGCCTGATTCAATTGAAAGAAGAATTAGCCGGCACCATCAAAATCATCCACCAGCATGCGGAAGAAACGCCGCCGGGCGGAGCGAAAAGCATCATGGAATCCGGAGTGCTTGATGATCTGGATGCCGTCTTTGGCACCCATTTGTTCCCGACTCATCCCGCAGGCACCATCGGCTACCGAAGCGGCTATGCCATGGCGGGAAGAACGTATTTTAAACTGAAGATCCAGGGACGCGGCGGCCATGGATCGTCTCCGCAAAACGCCAATGACCCGATTGTCGCCGGTGCCCATTTTATCACTGCCGTGCAGACCGTCGTCAGCCGCCGCCTGAACCCGTTTGAAATGGGCGTCGTGACCATCGGTTCTTTTGACGGCAAAGGGTCCTTTAACATCATCAAGGACAGCATCGAAATCGAAGGTGACGTCCGATACATGAACGACAAGACGCAGCAGCTGATCGACCGGGAAATCCATCGCATCGTCAGCGGCATTGAACTGCAGTTTGATGTGGCGTGCGATTTGGTCTACACTGCCGATTATCCGCCGCTTCGCAATGATGAAGCCGTAACGGAAGAAGTCGTCGCCATACTGAAAAAAGCGACAGATCCTGATATCAAGGAAGTCGTCGAATATCCGGTGTTTTCGGGTTCGGAAGACTTCGCTTATTACTTGGAGAAAACGCCGGGCCTATTCTTCAATATCGGCTGCAAACCAAAAGGCCGGGAAGAAGTCTTTTTTAACCATCACCCGAAATTCGATATCGACGAAGACGCTTTGCTGGTTGCCGCTAAAGCAGTCGCTTACGTGGTTTGTGATTACGGAAGATCTAATTGAAGTGAAGCATAGCCGTTCCCATCAAGGGAGCGGTTGTTTTTTGTGATGATTTTCACTGTATCTGGATGCAATCCCTTGGATGGAAAATGGCCGCTGGATAAAGTATGATAAAAAGAAACTCAATCAGTGGGGATTTCCATTCCCCCACTGATTGTTGGTTGATCCAATCGGACTTATAGGGTCAGCAGATCTCCCGTAAAATCGGAAGTCTTACTGACCGTTAAAGCGGGATAAAAACACAATCAAAACCCCTATCTTCAAAGGAGGTGGTATCAGGTGACAATCGCGGTTCAATTGTCAGCGTCAGGAAACACTCATGCAAAGCCTGGTATTTGGAATGGCGATACTTTGCATGGGGAGATAAGCAAATTTTAATCGCTCCCGCAATCCCCAGCCGTTCTTTATGCCGGGCTTTCTTCCTTATACATCCGGTAAATAAAACATAAGGAGTGGGCTCAAATGATCCATACAAAAGAAACGAACGACAACACTGGCAGCACGGCGGAAAATCCAAAAGCGTTTATCCGGAACGACCAATACAATTTCATCAAAGACCAGGCAAAAATCCTGGTGGCAGGGCAAGCCAGCGTCAATGATGCAGAGGTGCTCAACGTCCTGCGGCACTTGGCGCATGAGAAGGTCTATAAATTATTCCCGTCATTGACCGAGGAACAGAAGAAAATCCTCAATCCATTGGTGCAAGTGAAGGAGCTTGGCGAGGCAGAAGCATTTCTGGAAAAACTCCAGCCCTACATCATTCCTTTTAAAACAGTCAGCGCTCCAGGACTGAAGAAGTTGTTCCCAAAAGCGAAAAAGTTCAAGGGGCCGAAGCTTGAAACGATCAATTTCAACAGAACTTCTTACCTGGCTTGGACGGAAAGTTCCAATCTGATGTATTTGGTCGCTGAAGAAGACGACCAGTTGATCGGCATTCAAGGCAGTTTTACACGCAGCGGCAAGCAGGGCATCTGCACCATCTGCAACCGCCACAGCGAAGTCGGCATGTTCATCGCCAAGACGAAAAGTTCGGGGCAGGATCAATTTATCAAGCGGGGCAATTACATTTGCCAGGATACTGCAGCCTGCAACGACCATGTGAAAAAGTTGGACAAGCTGCATGAGTTCATTGGCCGCTTAAAAAAATAATAACAAACGAAAAGCTTTCCGGCCTGCCCGGAAAGCTTTTTTATTTCCAGAAATACTGAGAAACCTAATAAGATCAATCGTTTCACTGCTTAAGTCATCATTTAATTCCATTTTTTATAAGTTTAAATCATTATTTCGACAATAATAAAAAACGCGTTAAATAATTTGAATTTTCTATTATTTATGTTGATTTATCAGATATCTGCTCTTATAATAGGTGGTAATAGCAAATGTCACGGAACTGAACATATGTAAAGGGGCGATGAATATGTGGGGATGGTTCATTGTTTTGTTTGCTGCAGTCTGGCTGCTCCAAATTTGGATGGCTAAAGCGCAGCTGAAAAACTACCACGGCACGATCAGAGAGTTGAGCAGAAGGCCATCGGGCTATTTGGGGGTAGGGATTCAAAAACAGAAGCTGGGAATAGGTGCAGTCGCCATTGTGGTGATCGATGACACCGGAACGGTTGTTGAAAGCCGGTTGATGAGGGGGGTGACGGTCTTCAGCCGATTTGAACCTTTTCCGGAATACATCGGCCTGCCGCTGGATGCGCTGAAGGCAAGTCTGGGAGAGGAGCCTGAGGATCGAGCTTTTAAGATGGCCATTGATAAAATTGAATCCCAAATGACCGGAAACACAAATCTAGCAGTATAGGGAGGAAGAACAAATGGACTTTTTAGTTAGGCTGGCAGAAGGGTTTATCGGCATGTTCCAGGAAGGCGGCAATACCTTTGTAGGCCTGGTAACGGGCATTATTCCATTGCTTATCGTCCTGATTACGGCCGTCAACGCATTTATCCGATTGGTGGGGGAAGAACGGATCAACAGGCTGGCGCGCAAAAGTACGAAGTACATGCTATTGCGCTATACGCTGTTTCCCGTCCTGGCGGTTTTCTTCCTGACCAACCCGATGGCCTATACGTTCGGGAAATTCTTGCCGGAAAAACAGAAACCGGCATTTTATGATTCGGCCGTTTCGTTTGTGCATCCGATCACGGGCTTGTTCCCGCATGCCAATCCGGCAGAGTTATTCGTGTACCTGGGCATTTCCGCAGGCATCACACAATTGGGCTTTTCGTTGGGGCCATTAGCGATCCGTTTCTTTCTCGTTGGGATCATCGTCATCCTGATACGGGGCATCGTTACGGAAATCATCACGGTCCGCATGATGAAAGCAAGAGGCATGGAAGTCTGATCATTTGAGCGGTTTAAAAAAGGGAGGCAAAGAAAATGAGCAGCATTCAAACGCCGTTGAATTTTAAGCCAGTAACAATAACTAAAGGAAGAGGCGGTTGGGGCGGTCCGCTGACCATTCGGCCAAATGAGCAGCAGCGCTACATTGTGTCGGTGACAGGAGGCGGCATCCATCCGATCGCTGAGGAAATCGCCAAGCTGACAGGTGCCGAAGCCGTGGATGGTTTTAAAGGATCCTATGATAAAGAAACCATGGCCTGTGTCATCATCGATTGCGGCGGGACAGCCCGTTGCGGAGTTTATCCAAAGATGAATATTTTGACGGTCAATGTCAATGCCACTTCGCCGTCCGGTCCGCTGATGAAGTTCATCAATGAAGAAAATTTCGTTTCCGGAGTGAAGCTGGAAAACATCAGTGCCGTGGCTCCATATGAAGACCAGGATGCTGTAGAGGATGCGGTCGAAAAAGTGGAAAGTCCGGCGGCCAGCCCGAAAACAGCACAGGAAATCAAAGAAGAGGCGAAACAAAAAGCCGCCGGCTATCAGCAGAAGCCCCAAAAAATGAACATCATTGAAAAAATCGGCCGTGGAGCCGGTAAAGTGGTCGGGATTTTCTATCAGGCCGGACGTGAAACCATCGATCAGGTACTGAAGAACATTTTGCCGTTCATGGCTTTTGTCAGTATGCTGATCGGGATCATCGTCTACACGGGCATCGGTGACTTGATCGCCAACTTCGTCTCCCCATTAGCCGGAAATATTGGCGGCTTGCTGATCCTTTCGGTGATTTGTGCCTTGCCGATCCTATCGCCTTTATTGGGTCCGGGAGCGGTTATTGCACAAGTAGTCGGTGTGCTGGTCGGCGTTGAAATCGGCCGCGGGAATATTCCGCCGGCATTGGCGCTGCCTGCATTGTTTGCAATCAACCCGCAAGTGGGGGCGGATTTCGTACCAGTGGGGCTAACGCTTGGAGAAGCAGAACCGGAAACCATTGAAGTCGGCGTGCCGGCGGTCTTATTGTCACGTGTCATAACAGGGCCATTGGCGGTTGTCATTGCCTACTTGTTCAGTTTCGGTCTGTACAGCTAAAAATAAGGGGGCAGTCAGGTGGAGGATATGATGACAAAAAAATACGAAGCGAAAATAACGGAAATCGGTGAAGAAGTGGATGTTTTTATTGAAGAAAACATGTTGGTCATTTTTAATGACACCGTTCCGGATTCCTTGCGGTCAATCGGCGTGATCCATGAACGGGCAGATCTGCTCGACAAGGTGATGGCAGGTGATGTGCTGGAAATCAATGGGCAGCGCTATGAAATTTTATTCGTCGGAAGCAAAGTCAATGACACGTTGGATGAAATCGGCCATTGCACGATCGCTTTCAATGGCGAAACGGAAGCCAGCCTGCCCGGAACGATGTGCGTGGAAAAGAAGGCGTTGCCGAACTTGAAAGTCGGTTCGGCCATCCGGATCATCAAGCCTGAATAAGAGGGGGTTAATTCATGCTGGGAATAAACAGGAAACTCGAAGAACTGGAGCGCAGCGGCATTATGATCAAGGTAGGGCTGGTGGGAGCTGGCCAAATGGGGCGTGGAATGATTTCCCAAATAGAGGGGATGGCGGGCATGCGTGTCGTCATCACCGCAGATATTCAACTCACTAATGTCACGTCCGCTTACGTGAAGTCGGGTGTGCCGGGTGAGCAAGTAGTGGAAACCAATAATCCGCAGCAGGCGGAAGCGGCCGTCAAGGAAGGCAAAGTCGTGGCGACTACGGACGCACAGCTGGTGACATCATTGCGGGAAGTGGATGTAGTGGTGGACGCCACCGGAATACCGGATATCGGAGCGAAGATTGCCTGGGATGCCATCTTGAACCGCAAACACATTGTCATGCTGAATGTGGAAGCTGACGTTACGGTAGGGGTTATCCTCAAAAAAATGGCGGATGCCAGCGGTGTGGTTTATACAGGATCTGCCGGTGACGAACCGGGAGCGATTATGGAACTGTACGATTTTGCCGATGCGCTGGGATTTGAAGTGGTGGCGCTTGGGAAGGGCAAGAACAATCCGTTGAACCTGGCGGCCAATCCCGATACGGCGGCGGAAGAAGCTGCCCGAAAAGGCGCCAGTCCGAAAATGCTCGCATCTTTCCAGGATGGCACCAAAACCATGGTGGAAATGACAGCAGTGGCCAATGCGACCGGTTTCCTGCCTGACAAACCGGGCATGCATGGCTTTGTCAGCGATGTAAAAGGCCTTCCGGAAATCTTCAAATTGAAAGCGGAAGGCGGACAAGTCGGCAACAAGCGGATCGTTGAATACATCAACGGCATCGCCCCTGGTGTATTCGCCATCATCGCTTCTGAAAAAGAAGAGGTCAACCATGAATTGAAGTATCTGAGTATGGGGGAAGGGCCAAATTATGTACTGTACCGTCCGTATCACTTAACCAGCCTGGAAACGCCGATTTCCATCGCGCGTGCCTATATTTATAACGAAGCGACCATCGCTCCGTGGCACGGACTTCAAGCTGAGACGGTAACCGTAGCCAAAACCGATCTTGCGGCCGGTGAGTTCCTGGATAGCATCGGTGGATTCACCGTCTACGGCCACATCCTTACTGCCCAGGAAGCGCGTCAGCAAAAAGCATTGCCGCTCGGGCTGGTCGATAAGCATGTCCGCTTGAAGCGTGACATCAAAAAAGGTGAAGTGATCACCTATGATGATGTCGAGCAAACGGTGGATTCAACAATTTGGCGCCTGCGCCGCATGCAGGACGACACATTTAAAGCGGAAACGGAAAAACAGGTTCCGCTGCAAGCATAGACGGACAAAAGCGCCACGAGCAAACAACCCAATCATAGTGAATGGGAAGGTGTCTAGCATGGAAATCAAAACCATGGAAGCGGCTTTATTCTGCAACCATTGCAGGGAAGAAGTGAACCATGAAATCACCTATATCAACGATGACATCAAAAGCATCCGCTGCGAGCAATGCAATAAAACCAAACAGCTCAAAGTGGACGTCAACCGGAAATTCTACAAAGAAATCTACGATCGGATTTCGTCCAAACCGACACGCATCACAAGTGAGTACCGGGAGGATCTGGGGCATCTGCTTTTGTCGCTGCCGGTGCGGACGATCAGCAAACCTTACCGCCTGCTGAAAGACGTCAATGCTTCCCGGAAAATCCTCAAACAATACAAACCGAAAAAGAAACCGAGTTGAATACCGGAACTGTCCAAGGGCCAGACTTCTCCATAGCCAGTTGAGAGGGCTGGTTCTTTCAGCTAACGGGAGCAGAAAGCGGATCTCATCCGTTCAGCCATGCAAAAGGAGGAAGACAGATGACGCAGAAACTGAAATTGCCGCCTCAAGTGAAGACAGAGGAACTGACGGGTTTGTACAAGCAGATGTGGTTGATCCGTTTTTTTGAAGAAAAAGTGGACGAATTTTTTGCCAAAGGGATGATTCATGGAACCACTCATTTGAGTGTTGGACAGGAAGCCTCAGCAGTCGGTTCCATAGCGGTTCTCGAAGATCAGGACAAAATCACCAGCACACACCGGGGACACGGCCATTGCATTGCCAAAGGAGCGACGGTCAATGGCATGATGGCCGAACTGTTCGGACGGACCACCGGCTACTGCAAAGGAAAAGGCGGATCGATGCATATCGCGGATGTCGACAAAGGCAATTTGGGGGCCAACGGAATTGTCGGCGGCGGCTTTGCGATTGCAGCTGGAGCGGCGCTGACTTCACAGATGAAGAAAGCAGGTTATGTCGTGTTGTGCTTCTTTGGAGACGGAGCATCGAATGAAGGCAGCTTCCATGAAGCAATCAATCTGGCGTCCATCTGGAAATTGCCGGTCGTCTTTATTTGTGAAAACAATCAATACGGCATGTCGGGGCCGGTACGGGAGATGATCAACATCGAAGACATCGCCGCACGGGCGGCAAGCTACGGCATCCCGGGGAAAGTGGTCGATGGCAACGATGTATTCGATGTCATGAACGGAGTCGGTGAAGCAGTGGAACGTGCGCGCAACGGGGAAGGCCCTTCCATTATCGAAGCCAAGACTTACCGTTCCAAGGGACATTCGAAGAGCGACGCCAAAAAGTACCGGACGCGTGAGGAAGAAAAGGAATGGCTGTTGCGGGATCCGATCAAGCTGATGGCGGAAGTGCTGATTGAAGAAGGGATTTTCACGCAGCAGGAAGCGGATGGAATCAAAGCGGAAGCGAAAAAAGAAATTGAGGAATCCGTTGAATTTGCGAAAAACAGTCCGGAACCCGAGTTGGATGCATTATTGGAAGACATTTACGCATAAGGCGGAGCAAAGGAGAATCGAGGCATGAGAGAGCTGACATATTTAGAAGCGGTAAGAGAAGCCATGAGCCAGGAAATGCGTGACAACGAAGATGTCTTTGTGCTCGGGGAAGATATTGGTGTTTACGGCGGGGCCTTCGGTGTGACGCGCGGAATGATTGAAGAGTTCGGTCCGGAGCGGATCCGCAACACCCCCATTTCAGAAGCGGCCATCTCAGGTACTGCAGTCGGAGCGGCTTTGACGGGGATGCGGCCGATTCTGGAATTGCAGTTTTCCGATTTCATCACCATCGCCATGGACAATATGGTCAACCAGGCAGCGAAGATCCGGTATATGTATGGCGGAAAAGGAAAAGTGCCTATGGTGCTCCGCACGCCTGCCGGTTCCGGAACGGGTGCCGCAGCTCAGCATTCACAAAGCCTGGAAGCGTGGATGGCGCATATTCCTGGGCTTAAAGTGGTCCAGCCTTCTACGGCCTATGATGCCAAGGGATTGCTGAAGGCGGCGATTGATGACGACAACCCGGTCATCTTCTATGAACATAAATTATGCTACCGGACGAAATCAGAAGTTCCCGAAGAAGCCTATTCGATTCCTTTAGGGCAGGCCGACATCAAAAGGGAAGGGACGGATGTAACGATCGTCGCTACAGCCATCATGGTCCATCGGGCGCTCGAAGCAGCGGAAGAGCTTGAAAAAGAAGGGATTTCTGCCGAAGTGGTCGACCCAAGAACATTGGTGCCGCTTGATATCGACACCATCGTCGAGTCCGTCAAAAAGACCGGGCGCCTGGTCGTGGTCCATGAAGCGGTGAAGCGCGGCGGTTTTGGAGGAGAAATCGCCAGCTTGATTGCGGAAAGTGAAGCCTTCGACTATTTGGATGCGCCCATCAAACGGCTTGGCGGCAAAGCGGTTCCGATCCCTTATAATCCAGAGCTGGAAAAAGCGGCGGTTCCGGGAATGGACGATATCGTTGCAGCAGCCAAAGAAACGCTAAACCGCCTGTAGGGAGGAGAAATGATGGCTAAAGAAATTTTCATGCCGAAGCTGAGCAGTACCATGCAGGTCGGCACATTGCTTCAATGGTTCAAAGAAGAAGGGGACCCGGTCGAAGTGGGGGAACCGCTGTTTGAGATCATGACCGATAAGATCAACATCGAAGTCGAGTCCTACGAAGAAGGGATTCTGCTGAAACGCTATTTTGAGGAAGACGATGAAGTACCGATCAACCATGTCGTCGGCTATATTGGGGACGAAGGAGAGGAAGTTCCCGATTCGCCGCCGGGAGAATCCGGTGTCAGCAGCAAACCAGCCGCTGTAGAACCGACAGAATCGCCTGAACAACAGCAAGCAGAAGCAGAATCACCGGGGCAACCCTCTGAACAGCCGGAAAAAGTCCGGGCAACGCCGGCTGCCAGACGAATTGCCCGGGACAACGATGTCCGACTCACAGAAATCGAAGGATCAGGTCCGAAAGGGCGGATTCACCAGGCAGATGTTGAAAAATTTGCCGCCACCGCCACCGCTTCCCGCAGTGTTACGCCGCTTGCTGAAAAAGTAGCGAGCGCTCAAGGCGTAGACCTGCAGGACGTTACAGGTAGCGGTCCGCGAGGCAAGATTTATCGGGCAGATGTAGAAAAAGCCAAACAGCCGGCAACTGCCTCTCAAGCTGCACCGGCTAAGCGGGTGAAAATGTCCGGAATCCGGAAAGCCGTAGCGGACCGGATGCTCCACAGCAAGACGACCGCACCGCATGTCACACTCAACAGTGAAATTGACATGGCTGAAGCGGTCGCGCTGCGCAAACAATTGCTGGATCCGATTGAAAAGCAGACCGGTTACCGCATCAGTTACACAGAAATCATTTTGAAGGCGGTTGCCCATGCCTTGAAGCGCCATCCGAACATCAATATTTCATTGGAAGGCAACGAAATCGTCCATCACGCATCCATCAATATTGGACTGGCTGTAGCGCTTGAAGATGGCTTGATGGTTCCAGTGATCAGAGATGCCGACCAAAAAGGCCTGGCTGAATTAACGATAGCCTGCAAAACAGCAGGACAGGCAGCGAAAGGCAACAAACTGAAACCGGATCAATTGTCAGGAGGCACTTTTACCATCAGCAACCTCGGCATGTACGCAGTCGATACGTTCAACCCGGTCATCAATCAGCCGGAATCGGCGATTCTTGGAATTGGACGAATCAATGAAAAGCCGGTCGGTGTGGAAGGACAGATTGTGTTGAGGCCGATGATGGGAGTCGGGTTGTCCTTTGATCATCGCGTCATCGATGGTGCCCCGGCTGCGGCTTTTTTGACGGAGTTGAAGTCACTGCTCGAACATCCATTTGAATTACTCATATAAGGGGTAGATCCTATTGAAGACTTATGAAGTGGTGGTCATCGGAGGCGGGCCGTCCGGATATGTGGCTGCCATCAGAGCCGCGAAGCTCGGCAGAACAGTGGCGTTGGTGGAAGCGCGGGACCTTGGCGGGACCTGCCTGAACCGCGGCTGTATTCCGTCCAAGACTCTGCTGCGGCATGCCGAAGTCATCGACAGCATCGAGAAAGCCAAAAGCTGGGGCATTGAGACGGGACCTGTAAAGGTGACGTTGTCCAAAATGATGGAGCGCAAGGACCAGGTTATCCAAACATTACGGAACGGCATCGGCCATTTGATGAAGCAGGGAAAAATCGATGTGCTGAACGGTTATGGGGAAGTGGAGCCGGATGGGATCGTTCGGGTGGACCAAAACGGCAGCGAGGAAACGATCAAAGGCGACAAACTTATATTAGCGACCGGTTCGAAGCCGATTGTTCCGCCCATTCCGGGTCTGGAAGAAGGGCGGTTTCATACCAGTGATACGATTTTTGGCATTACGGAGCTGCCGGAATCGCTGGTCATCGTGGGCGGCGGCATCATCGGTGTGGAATTTGCCTGTATCTTTGCTGCTCTTGACGTACAGGTGACCATCGTTGAAATGGGCAGCCGCATTGTTCCGAGCGAAGATCCGCAAGCTGCAAAAGTATTGGCCAAATCATTGAAGAAGAAAGGGATTTCGATCCTGACAGCGACCAAAGTGACAGCAGTGGAGCAGGGAGAGAACGGCCAGACAGTTCACGTTGAAAGTGAAAAAGGACAGTCGGGAGTACTGGACACCGGTATGGTTCTGCTGTCGGTCGGCAGGTCTCCGAATCTGTCGGCGTTCGATTCCCTGAAGTTGGAGATGAACGGGCCGTTCGTGAAAGTGGATGAGCACATGGCCACCAGCTTGCCGAATGTCTATGCCGCTGGTGATTTAGTCGGCAACTGGCAGCTGGCACATGTAGCGAGTGCGGAAGGATTGGTGGCGGCAGCCAATGCGGCAGGTGAGGAAGAAACAATCGATTATCATGTGGTGCCGCGCTGCGTCTATACCAGTCCGGAAATCGCCAGCGTCGGCATGACCGAAGAAGAAGTGGAACAAAAAGGCATTTCGTTTAAAGTGGTGAAGATTGATCATGCCGGCAACGGCAAGGCGTTGACATTAGATGAAAAAGAAGGGTTCACCAAATTGATTGCGGATACCACCTACGGGGAGATCCTGGGAGTCTCGATGGTCGGATTTCATGTGACCGAAATGATTGCGGAACCTTCCGCCTTTATGCGCCTTGAAGGAACGGTTGACGAACTGGCCACCATGATCCATGCTCATCCGACTGTGACGGAAGCTCTTTATGAAGCTGCCGCTTCCTGGCTTGGAAAAGGTGTGCACTACTAAAAAAACCAGTTGTTGAGCCATCTCAACAACTGGTTTTTTTTGGATAGAAGCTATCGTGTTATTCTGAAGGACGGAGCAACAAGTCTGCCGTTACGTCATCGATAACGAGCACGTCCAGATAGCCGCCTTTCAATGCGGCTCTGATGCTTTCCACTTTATGGGCGCCTTCCACAATGCCGACAACTTGCGGGATTTTTTTGAACTCCTCCAAATCCAGGCCGATGACCAAGTCGTTCAAAGGATGCTGAATCTGGTTGCCTTCCGCATCATAAAAGCGCGAACCGATATCGCCTGCAGCTCCAGCCAGTTTCAATGACTCCAAATCCTGTGGAGTCAGATAGTTCATATCGGCCATCGTCGAACCTTCAAAAGGGTTGCCAAGTCCCACAACCGCCATGTCCACATTGCGTCCTTCTTCCAGCACCATCGCGATGTCTTCCGATTGGATGAGGCGCTCTTTCAGTTCACTGGATTCCACCATGGCGGGTGCATACAGGTAGGAGCAATAAGAGTTCATTTTCTGAGCCAATTGATACGCCAGCAAATTTGAATGGATGTCCACGAATTTCCGGCCCATTCCCCCAACTAACGGAACAATCTGCAAATCCCGATGCTGTTCATACGGATATTCCTGAACAAATTTGGACAAGGTGCTGCCCCATGAAATGCCCAAAGAATGGAGGCCATCGACGTTCTTGGATACATAAGAAGAAGCTGCTTTTCCGAGTGCGTGCTTGATCATGTCGGTGCTCAAATTGGCTGCCGGCACAACCAGCGCTTCCTTCAGGCCATATGCTTTCTCCAGCTGCTGTTCAAGTTCCACTGTATGGGCGTTTTCGTCTTTAATGTAAATTTCCACAATGCCCATTTCCCGTGCCTTGTTCAGCAATTTTGAAATCACCGGGCGGGAAACACCCATCTTGCTGGCGATTTGCGCTTGGGTTTGGCCATCAAAATAATAGAGGTTGGCGACCTTTACGATTTGTCTGCGTTCATCCCAATTCATCATCGTTGCACCTTCTCATCCGAGTCCGATTAGCGGCTGCGTAATTCAGTATATTCACCGCTTTCATGCCCCTATTATACGATTAAGGACGTTCATTGTACACCATCCAGAAAAGGAAGAAGCTGTCTATTTTACGGTTAGAAACAGGAAGGCGCAGCAAATTTTCATACAATAGATAAATAAGTGAATTTTCTGTTATCATTATTTTGGAACAGTGAAAACTAAGGGGGAATGGACAGATGCGTTTAGCGACCATCAGACAGGGAAATCAGGAAAACGCAGCGTTGGTGCTTGAATCTGGAGTGGTCCCGCTTAAAAGATTGAATGAAATCTTCAACCAGCGATGGGCAACTGATTTGTACGGATTAATCGAATCAACCCAATTGGACGCTTTGAATCATTGGTATCGGGATGAATTTCAGCAGAAGATAAAAGAGGAAGCCTTTAAGGAAATGATTGTTCCGTTCGATCGGGTCACTTATGCGCCGCTGTATCGGCAGCCGCGGAAAATTTGGGGTATTGGTTTGAATTATATGGAACATGCCGCTGACTTGCACGAAGTGTCCCCCAATACCGAACCGGCAAGCTTTATGAAACCTGATACGGCGATCATCGGTTCAGGCGACACCATTCAAGTGCCTATGCAGTCGGAACGAACCACTGCCGAATCCGAATTGGGCATCATCATCGGCAAAACATGCAAAGATGTATCGGAAGAAGACGCGCTGGATGTCGTGGCAGGCTACACGACAATCATCGGCATGACGGCGGAAGACATCCTGCAGAAAAATCCACGTTATTTGACGCGCGCCAAAAGCTTCGATACATTTTTCAGCTTTGGTCCTCAGCTGGTTACGCAGGATGAAGTGGACGATGTCCTTGAACTGAAGGTGGCGACCATCATCAACGGCAGCGTGCACCGTGAAAATACGGTTTCGAATATGACGTTTCAGCCGCAGTTCCTGATTTCATTCCATTCCAAAGTCATGACCTTGTTGCCAGGGGATATCATTTCAACCGGAACGCCGGGTGCGGTGGTGATTCGACAAGGGGACATCGTGAGCTGCCGGATCGACGGTTTTGAACAACTGGACAATCCGTTGGAGGACCTAAAGGAGGCTGGAAAGTAAGACTGCTGAAAAAAAGACCGCTGTTTCTCCCGTAAGATAGGAGTACAGCGGTCTTTGGCATGATAGGGAGCAACCTTTTAAAATGCATATTGGAATAAAGCGTAATAGAGAGGGCCAAGGAGAACCAGCATCATTACACCCGAAATGACGGTCATGGACGCACTTCCGGCTTCCGGTTCGGCTTCCGTAAAATAAGCCTTGATAAAGAAGAAAAACAATAAGTCCCACAACACCACAGCTGCAAGAACCACTTGCCAGACGAATGGCGTGAAAATCTGGTAATGGGTTACAAAACCGAACAGGCCGACCCAGGCGATAACGGAGAATGCCAAATCAATCAGGAAAATAGGGCTCTTATAGCCGCCGTGAATGAAGAATCCGATTGTGGACGTAGCCAAAAATGCAGCGTATATGTACCAAAAAATTTGTATCATGAGCATAATCCCTCTTTCATAGACATCTTATCCATTATAAGAGATGGGGGCAGGAAATAAAATTCTTCCGCTTGTAATTTTTTTCGGACTATAAAGATAAGATTGAGGAGGCATAGGGCAACTGAGCATTATAGAATGAAGAAAAGGAAAAGCCGAAAGCTGAAGAAAGTCGCGTACCGGCATATAATAGAGGAAAGGACAAGACATCGTATAGGCAGTTCAAGTGGAGGAGGGATAGAGATGGAAAGAGCTTATTTTACTTTTGATGAAATGTGGGAAAAAATCATTGCCTGCGACCGGAGATATGACGGCCTTTTTTATACAGCTGTTAAAACGACCAAAATCTATTGCCGGCCTTCCTGCCGCTCGCGGAAACCTAAAAAGATCAACGTCGAGTTTTATTCGACTATGGCCGAAGCCGAAACGAAAGGATTCCGTGCCTGCAAAAGATGCCGGCCTGAAACCGACTATACGCCGGATGAAGAACTCGTCCACAACGTAATGGCTTACCTGACCGCCCGTTATAAAGAAAGCATCAGCCTGCAGGACATCGCAGTTCATGTCGGCCTAAGTCCATCTTATCTGGAACGTGTGTTCAAGCAGGAAACAGCGGAAACGCCGCATGCCTGCCTGGAGAGAATCCGGATAGACAAGGCAGCGCATCTGCTGACACACACCCGTTTATCCAACCTTGACGTCTGTTTTGAAGCGGGATTCCAAAGCCCGTCCAATTTCTATAAAATCTTCCGCAAACGCAAAGCCCATTCACCGAGCGAGTTCCGCAAGTTGAGCGAGGCTGTTCCTTCATGAAGAGAGTGCACGAAGAACAGTATTCAGAGATTGCAACGCCCGCGGATTTTAATTTTGAGGAATGCCTGGTTCATCTCGGCAGGTCGTCGCAGGAGAATTTGTACCGGCTTGATGACAGCGGGATCACGAAACTGTTGAAAATCGGCGGACAGCTTGTGTTGTTTCGCATCGTGCCGGCAGCCGGTGCCTTGCGAATCGAATTTCCTCTTGGCGTGCCGGCTTATCAGGAAAGAGACGAGGTTGCTGCCTATATCGAGGATTGGTTCGATCTGCAGACGGACCTGCAGGGATTTTATGCCATTGCGGAAACAGATCCAGTGTTGAAGAGTGTGGTCCGGCAGCATTATGGTTTGCGGGTCATCGGCGTACCGGACTTGTTTGAAGCGCTGGTCTGGGCAGTAATGGGCCAGCAGATCAATCTGACATTTGCTTACACATTGAAGAAACGGTTCGTTGAAAATTTCGGGGAATCCCTGTTTTATGAAAATGAGCGTTATTGGACATTTCCAAGTGCCGAGAAAATCGCCTCGCTGAACGTCGCTGATTTGCGTGCCTTGCAGTTGACCGTCAGAAAATCCGAGTATATTTTGGGGATTGCGCAAGCGATGGCGAGGGGCGAATTGCAGAAGCAGCGCTTGCTTCAGGAACCGGACATGGAACGCGTGTTACTGGAAATCCGGGGCATCGGCGCCTGGTCAGCCAATTACGTCATGATGAAATGCCTGCACAGCCAGTCGGCCTTTCCGCTCGCGGATGTTGGTTTGCACAATGCATTGAAAGCCCAATTGCAGCTCGACCGAAAACCGACACCGGCAGAAATCATGGAGCTCGCGAAAAATTGGGAAGGGTGGCAGGCATACGCCACATTCTATCTATGGAGGTCTTTATTATGAATCAAATACATCGTGCAGAATTCCAATCGCCGATCGGCATCGTGGAAATCACCGGAACAGATAGAGCAATCCTCTCCATTCTGTTCAGCGAAAAAACCGACGTGGAACATCCAATCGGTCCGGACAGCCCGGCGGTCATCGTAAATTGCCAGCGGCAGCTGGAAGAATACTTTAAAGGAGAGCGTACAGAGTTCAGCATTCCCTTCACTTCTGCAGGCACTGAATTCCAGCAGAAGGTCTGGTCGGCTTTGACCAGCGTGCCGTACGCGGAAACCGTCTCCTACGGGGCAATCGCTAAAGCGATCGGCAGCGATAAAGCCGTGAGGGCAGTAGGGAACGCCAACAGCAAGAACAAACTGACCATCGTCGTGCCTTGCCACCGCATCATCGGGTCGAACGGCAAACTGACCGGCTACGCCGGTACGCTGACCCGCAAAGAATGGCTGCTCCGGCACGAAAAAGAAGTGGAGAAAAAGCGTCAATCTGCTGGTTTGGTATAACGAAATACATGAAGAAAAAACGATAAGACCGCCAATTCGCAGCTGAATTGGCGGTCTTAAAATGTTGTCGAATTGAAGCCTTTATTCCTGTATGGCTTGATTCAACCCATCCTGGTCATCGAATTGGATTTTTCCGATCTTTCCTTTTTCCGGAACAATGGAGTTGCCTTCGAAACTGTAGACACCGGTTTCGCCGGACTCATTTTCATAGTTGACATCGAAAGTGAAATTATAAAGCGTAGGTTCGTTTTCGCTTTGTGTAATTTCAAGGTCATCGGTGTTGAGTGTGTAGTCCTTTTCAGAAAAACTATACGCAAAAGCACCCGTTCTGCTGAAGGTTTCGTATGCATTCGCAGTGAAATAAGGAGCATACGTTTCTTCCATGTAATTCAGCAGTTCCTTGTATTCAGGCGTTTCCTGGAAAGCGTTATATTCTTCCTCATCCATGTCATCTGTCTGGAAAGCCATTGCGGCTTCCCACAATTCTCTGTACTTTTTGTCAGGGCCATTAAACTCTTTCTCGATGACCGCCTGAATCGCTTCTTTATTTTCATCAGCAACATTGTTCTGCTGGGCTTTCCCGCTTTGCGAACAACCGGCGACAGCCAGAGAAACGCAGGCCAGAAGCAGTATAAGCATTGATTTTCTAAAAGATAACTTCAAACCATTCATCACAATTCCCCCTTTTAAAGAATAGGTTAAAAATAAAACCAACCCGCTAAAGCTAAGAAGATGGCACTTAAGATCAGCTTACTGATCAAAAAGGCTTTCTTTTTCTTAACAATCAGCTTCTTTTCCATATTTCCAAGAAAAATAATCATCAACCAAAGGCCTGCGAAAGTCAAAATATACCCTGGGCTGTCCTGGATTTTTAGGAATCGAAGTGCGCCCAAACCGATAAGAAAGAAACCTGCATATCCGATAAGAAAGGAGAGCATAGGGTCCTTTTGTCTCTTTTCCATCAGCGTCCTCCTTTTTTAGTATCCATACCTTTAATACGAATGGAGTCCCAAGAAGTTCCATTTAACATCAAATCAAAAAAAGAACACACTCAGTCCGCGTTTCAGGTTAATGAAAACCATGCGGACAGGGGTGCTCTTTCAATTATTTGGTTGTTTACTTTACCTGGGCTTGCGCTTTTTCGGACTCGTTCAAATCGACATCAACCGAAGTGACGAAATAGCGTTTGGCCTCATCCGTTTTGAGTTCGACTTTCTTTCTGTCGAACAAGGAAACAGTTTCGATTTTCTTCATTTCGCCTGTCTGGATATCTTCTTCATAGATGCGGTAGCCGATAATGGCGTCATCACGCACCGCATGCCAGGAAACATTAAACGCCGTAGCTACTACGTTTTCTGGAGGTGCTGGCTGAGTTGTTTCAAGGCTTGAATCGGAAACCAGCTCGGCGGTCACCACCAGGCGCTCTTCATGGGAGCCGATGTCGCGGTTAAAATCACCCGTACACGTAATGAGATTGATCATCCGTTTGTCCGAGTTGCCGAAAATCTCTTCAATCGGTGCTTCGTCCGTTTCATAGCTGGTCAGGTTTTTTACCTCAAATACCATCTCGCGTCCATCCGCATCCGTCAGAATTACGGTTTCTCCAACTTTTACATCTTTCAATTCATAAAAGACAGCCGGCCCCGTCAAACTGTCGACATGGCCAGCCAGCACGGCATGGCCTTTGGCGCCGGCTTTAAAGCCAGGTTCAAACCAGCCGACCTGATCGACATCTTCCGGCACACCCATTTCGCCATTGTCCAGAATGCCAGTCGCTTCGATCTTTGCCTTTACTCCGATGGAAGGAACTTCAATCTGGGCAGGTTCCATGCCTTTGATGCTTTCCTGGCGTTCCCGCTGCAGCATCTCCAATTTTTCCCGCTGTTCCGGAAAGATCGGAAACTCCGCAATCTTATCTGTGTCACTGCCGGAAGCTGTATCCTCAGCTTCTGCTTTCTCACTTTGTTCTTCGGGTTCAACAGCTCCGGCTTGTTCTTCAACAGTCGGACTGGCGGCTAAAGGCTTTAAAATAATAAACAGCACCAGGCATAGAACGATGGCTGTTCCCATGGTGATAAGCTGCTTCATCTGCGATCTCTCCTTCCCAATCAGGAACAGAGAGAGCCAACTTGGCCCTCCCTGAACAATTATTGCTGGTTTTTACTTTGACGATAAGTGATGGTGCCAGCTGCCAATAAAATCATCAGGCTCAATGTAATCCAAAGAACCATGGTGTTTGTTTGTCCAGCTGTGCCGCCAAGCCCTGTTGCCGGCATTTTTTCAGGTGCGGTGTTCTCGAAGTTCTCAGGGAATTGATCGACCACTGCGCCGCTCAATCCTTTGCCGATATCAAACATGATAGCATAGCCTGTGCGGTAACTTTCATAAGATGCTGTGTAATCTCCCGCTGCGTATTGCTGGAACGTGTCAACAACAGATGTTTCATGTGCCTGTACACCGGCAATGGTTTCATCCAAAGGCATGCGGTCTTCAGTTGCGCTGTTCAGGAAGGTGCCAAGGTCAGTCGCAAATGTGCTGGTCAAAGTAGAAGTAGCTTCTTCAACAGCGGCTTGATCGTCAGCTGCTGCAGCGGTAGCCAAATCACCTTGAACGGAAATGTGTTCGTTATTCCACAGCTCGGCAAATTGATTGCTTGCTTCTTCACCGTAGACAGAAGCAAGTGCTGCACGGAATTCCTCGGTGTTCTGATCTTGTGCCCAATCGGCAAAATCAAAGTCATCAGATCCGTTATAGCCTTTGGTCATGCTCAGTTGCGCCAAGGCGAAATGCTCGGCCGCAATGCGGTTCACCGTCGAACGGAAATCACCGGCTGGCGTGTTCGGATCGGAAAACTGGTCAGGAAACTGAGTGGAAATAGCTCCGCTGATGGCACTTCCTGCTCCAAAGATTTGTGTGAAACCTTCCAGGTAAGAAGTATAAGCGGCTTCAAAATCACCGGCTGCGTAAAGGTCGAACGTGTTCTGAACAAAATCTTCGTGTTGGCGAAGCGCTTCAGTCGCTCCGTCTTCCGGCAGGTTGCCTTCAGTTGCTGTGCCAAGGAAGGCACCCATGTCATCAACGAATGACTGGATTTCGTCCAACGCTTCCCCCTGCATCTCTTCGTCGCCAGCTTTAACAGCTGCGGCGTAATCGTCGGTGCCTGTATTGTGCTTGTCAAAAATCTCTACAAAAGCGGCTCCGCCTTCTTCACCATAAACAGAAGCGATGACCGGCTCCATATCTGCTGTGTTGGCATCAAGTGCTGCCATCGCTGCTTCTGCCGCTTCGTCTTCGTCATAAATCTTCATCATCGAATCCACAGCCAGCGCGTAATGCTCCGACAATAAAGAATCCAATGTAGCGCGAAGTTCCACGCCCGTCGTTTCCGTCGGCGGAAGTTCATCCGCGAATGCCGCCGTTCCCATGCCAGGCACTAAAAGTGCGGCTCCCAATACAGGTACCATTACTTTTTTCCAATTCATCTAAACCACTCCTCATTTTTTAATTCTTACAGACATAACGGAGTGGATTGGAAATTAGATCACATTTTTTGCGAGAAAAAGAAGGGTGTTTCGTCCGTGAGCGGATTTTGCTCACGGACACAGGCAGTTTGCTGGGGCAAACTGTTTCCATTCGGGTCTTTTCTGTTGGGAATTTGGGTTTTTCTAGGAAATTGGGCGTTTGGAAAGTATTTAGACTGTATTGGAAAGTAAGGAAGCGGTTTTGGAAAGTATTTCGTCTGGAATGGAAAGTATTTAAGGGATTCCAGAAAGTATATCCAATTAACTGGAAAAACCGCTCTCATATAAAGGAATAAAAGATAAAATTTCAGCTTCCAGCAAATAACCTCCCAATATGAAATGAAAAAACCGCCACATTGGGCGGTTTTTTTCATTTTGAACGGACATCTTCGAAGGCATCAAGCTTCTGGACATCTTCTGGAGAAATGCTGAAGTCCAATTGGCTGTTTTCAATGATTCGTGCTTCATTAGTCGATTTCGGAAGCGGCAATGTCCCGTGTTCCAGGCAATAGCGAATGCACAATTGAGCAGGCGTTACGCTATATTTAGCAGCCATTTCTTTGATTTCAGCACTGTCTAAAATCTGTCCGGTTGCGAGTGGGGAGTAGGCTTCGACAACAATATTGTGTTGTTTGCAGAATTGCAGCAGCCCCGCTTGATCGCGGCCGATATAGAATGGAATCTGGTTGGCCATCGGTACAATGTCGCAAGTATCCAGAAGTGCCTGGATATCGCTTTCGGAAAAATTGGAGACACCGATTGCCCGGATCTTGCCGTCTTTGTACAGCTTCTCCATCGCTTTCCAGGATTCAATATTGCCTTCCGTACAATCCTTGCCGATTTCATCCCATGGCCAAGGCGCATGAATCAAGTAAAGATCCAAATACTCTACACCGAGATTCGAAATGGTTTCTTCAAAAGCCGACAGTGTTGCATCATAGCCTTTGATTTGAGCCGGCAGTTTGCTGGTGATGAAGATATTTTCCCGGGAAATATCGAAATCCCGGATTGCTTTGCCGACGTTTTCTTCATTCTGATAAGCTAAAGCCGTATCAATATGTGTATAGCCATTCTTAAGGGCAGTCGTCACTGCCGCATATGCCTCTTCATTCGGAATCTGCCAAGTGCCGAATCCGATATCTGGAATTTTCACCCCATTGTGGAACGTGAAAAATCTGTCGTTTGCCATAGAAAAATTTCCTCCCCTTTGCTCAACGTTCTTTCTAATTTTACTTCTCATACGGTAAAAGGGTCCAGAATTTAGGACGCTGTAGCGAATGAAATCTTCGGAAGGCGAAACTTCCACCAACCTGAACCGTAAAGTTAGATACAGATCTATTGAAAGGGAGGTGGCCGATCATGTGGCCAACTATATTCACCATAGTAACGCTCATCGTGTTTGGATTCTCCATTAAGAAGATCATCGCCAAAAGGAAAGAAGCATTTATTACAGGATGGAAATCCCTCGGAACTTCTATCTGCTTTTTCCTGATTGCCGCAATCAACTTATTGGCATACTGGTTTGATTTTAGCGGAATCATCTCACTGTTCCTGACAATCCTGCTGTTGGCGGCCGGAGCATACTTTACACGATATCTGCCGGATGAAAGGAAGTGGAACAATGCCAAACTGTGAAAACTGCGGCCGGAAATGGCAATGGAAGACGATTGTCTCAAAAACATTGAAACTCACCAATAAAGTAACTTGTCCATATTGCGGAAAACCCCAATACATCGTACCGAAGTCCAGAGTCCTCACCGGTTTTTTCAGCTTTTTGCCCACTTTTATCATCATCATGATCGGAATGGTTTTTGACATTAATGTATGGCAGGTCTTGTTGAGTGCGGCGGGGCTGCTGCTTGTGTTTTTGGCTATCTATCCATTTACCATGAAACTCGCCAGCGAAGATAAATCACAAACTCTTCTTTAGAAAAAGCCGTTCCTGAATCAACAGGAACGGCTTTTTTCTTGTTTCATTCATCAGTTTCAGGAAACTGCTTTTCATAAATAAACTGGACCATGGCATAATCTTCGTCCCATTCAGCTTTGGCGTCAGCCATTGCCAGCCGCTTGGCTTCGGTATCAAGTGTTTGGGCTTCAATCCACTGGTAAGCTTGAAGCTGCCGTCTATATTCATGGCGAATTACAATGTAATTGTCGGGGTAATCTACTTTAGCTATCTCAATCAATCGTTTTTCGAGAGGCGGAAGACGGCTATTGTTTATTTCCTCATAAGCTGCAAGTTGATCCATGTACTCGGAATGCATATTGCGGAAACTCGGCACCATTTCCTGGATGGCGTTGTTCAACAGCGTTTCTTTATGCGGTGCATCGATTTCCATTGCTGACAGCTCCGACAAAGCGGTCATTTGCTTTTCGCTAAAGTCGTCCTGTAACCGTCGGTTGTCAGGCCATTCCTCTTGAGCCAATTGCTTAACAGCAAGGCTTGCTTCGGATGAATTGATCAAAGTGAGCGTATTGACCAGTTCATCGGCTCTGTATTGTTCCTGGCGAATTTTTTGGGCCTCCGCCACTTGTTCTTCAATGGTCGAACTCGCGGACAACGGTTCCGATTCTGCCATATCGCTTTTATCCAACTCCTGCAATTGCGTGTATAACAAACCGATCCCCATTAGAAAAACCAAAGCGGAAATGCCGGCGACACGTCCGCCGTAATGAGGCTTTTTCGTGACGCTCCCGACAATCATCCAACCGATGCCGATTAAAATGCCGACGATTCCTACCAGTAAAAGCATGAGTATTAATTCCATCAGACCAGCCATGCTGCAGCTCCTCTCAGAAACGTCTATTGAACTTAACCTTAGAGAGTTTTAACGGATTCCGCAACAGAAATTGGCAATAATTTCTTTCTTCTTTCAAATTAAAAGAATATTCAAAACATCATATATTTGAAAAAAAGAAGACATGGATGTTTGGAAATGAAAAATGAGGAGGAATTATGAAAGGGGTATTTTCTTTTAAATTGTTTAAGAGAGGCTTTTCTGCCGCTTCCTGACCAAATCAATTGATGATTCGAAGTCTCTCATCAAAAGCAAAAGGACCAAATTATTATTTTTGGAAAGAAAAGTACTATTTTCAATTAAACCAATAAAATGGAAAAAACTTTGTGATACCATTTTTTACGTAGTCATTCTATTTCGAGTAAACATTCATGAGGGACTGCAAAACTAAAAAATGGGGGCAAGACACATGAGAAAAAGAATGGAAAAATGGTTGATCGCATTAACTGCTTTATTCTGCTTGAACTTTGCGTTTGTGCAAGGAGCATCTGCACAATCTGCGGGTGGAACAGAATTACAGCTTTCGGATCTGACTGCGGAAAAATTAGAAGCATTAGGCAACAGCATTTATTTTGATGTCGACAACAGCTTGAAAATTGATGAGAAAAAAGCACGCCAAGCGTACAAGAAATTTACTGGAAAAGAACTGAAAAGCATTGCCGGACAATTAGCGGCGATCCCTGAAGAACGCGTTCTTGAGTTAAAGCAGATTGCTTTGGCTGAACAGGCAGCAGGCGAAGGCGAAGTTCAAGTAATGGCCATTCCATTGATTGTTTGGGCAGGAATTGGAGTAGCCGGCATTTTGGCAGGCGGTGCAGCCATTTACTTTACCGGTAAATACATGAGCTGGCAGGAAAAGAAATACTTAGTGGACACTTGCTATGCAGCGGGCGGACGTCCGATTCTTGATAGTGGGGATACAGCCGGCATTAATTCGGCTCCTAAAAAAGCATGGTGGAAATTCGGAAGCACGTACAGCTTCGAATGTGCAAAATAAGTCAGGACATGAAAAAGCCCTTTCCCTCAACAAGCAGGGAAAGGGCTTTTTGAATCCACTTTTAGTTTTGGCTGCAGGTCACGGAATTGAGTCCGTACCAATTGGTTTCTTCACTGACAACAGTTCCACCATTATCCAGGCATTTTTCTGCCTGCTCCAGGTTGGCTTCATGGGTACTCTTCATTTGGAAAATGGCAGTGGCGGTAATCGCTGCTACGAGAACGAGTATACCTACAACGACCAAAGGAGCAGTCTTCCGCAGATTCTTTTTCGTCTGAACCGGCTTTTTAGGCGCAGGCGTGTCATCCGCATAATCGGTATCGCCTGAGAAGTATTTGCGGACTTCCAGGTAATACAGCAAGTTCTGGATGATGAACACCAGGCATAAAGCGACGATGAACACGTAGCGGTTGAACGGAAAGAGCATCAGCAAAATGATCAAGGGCAGGAATTGCCAATAGAACACATATACTTTTCGTGTGGCATTTTGCGTCACTTGCTGAAGCATTTCATCGTCATCGATAAACTCACCGGGTTTAAACAAGGAAAAGCCATCAATCTGCTGGTGAGGGTACCGTTTATTGTGCTTATGTATTTTCACTGCATATAGAACAAGGAACAGGAGCATTAGGAAAGTTCCGCCAAATAAAGCGGTGATTGCGGCAACGTTCCAGTTGTGGGATTCCAGCCCGTTCAGCAGAAGGTCCACGGCATAGATCACCCCGTAGGTCCAAATCATGAAAATGAACCATAACGCGATATTCCATAAAGGGAATTGGACACGAAAATCGTTGTTATTCATCAAATTCCTCCTCTTCCAACCAAAAGATATCATCCACTTTTGTCTCCAAATGAACCGCTAGGCGAAGCGCCAATGCAACAGAAGGCGAAAATCCGCCTTTTTCGATAAAGCCGATCGTTTGACGGGTGACGCCTACACGTTTCGCCAATTCAACCTGAGAAAACCCGTGGCGTGCCCGCAATTCTTTTACACGATTTTTAAGCATAATGGAGTCCTTTCGATTTGGTATTGGTTAATTATACTATTCATAATGTATAGTATAATTAACATAATGTCAAGAATACTTGTCCTGCTACCTTAGAAAAATCTCTCACAACAAATAAAAAAAGCTTTTCCAATCCACTTGGAAAAGCTTTTTTAAAACTAAAATTCATTAACGATGCTTCTTGATTTCCTGCGTCAATTCATTGAATCGCCGGTCAAGCTCCCCGTACTGAGGATCTTTTGCTGCCATAAAACTCAATTTTCCCAGCACTTCCTGCCGCTCCGTTTCAAGCCGCATCAGCAATTCGCCCGTGTCATCGCGCTCCGGAGCCGGAGCATCGAGCTGCTTCTCAATCCGGTGATCTGCGATGACCAATTTGCTGGTGGTGGTTTTCTCGCGGAACGCCTGGTCATGGGAGACAACCAGCAAAGTGCCCGTATAGTGGGACAGCGTTTCCTCAAGCTGCTCGCGTGACGGCAAATCAAGGTGGTTGGTCGGCTCATCCAGAATCAGCGCATCCCGTTCTTCCAGGATATAGAGCATCAACTTGCATTTGATGCGTTCGCCCATGCTCATGGCGCTGATGGGCTCGTTCCACTGCTCCGCCGTGAAGCCGAGATGCCTCATGAGGTTCTGGACCTTTCCGCGCGCTTCGAAGGTTTCCTTATAGAACAGCTCTGCCGGTGTTTCCTCAAGCGGCAAGTCAAACACTTCCTGCGTCAAGTAGCCGACACTCGCCGAAGGGGACATCCAGACTTCGCCGTCTGCGGTTTCCTGTCCCAGCAGAATTTTCAGCAACGTCGTTTTGCCGCTGCCGTTTGGGCCTTCAATGGCGACTTTTTCACCGTGGAGAATGGTGAAATCCGCTTGATCGAACAGCAGATTCCCGTCAAATGATTTCGACAACCCCTTCGCTTCGAGAAACCGCTTGCCGGTTTTATGCGTGGCTTTCATGGAGAAGTTGACTTCGTATGCCGGCTCGAGCGGTTCAGCGTTGATTTTCTCCAACTCTTTTTCCAGCCGCTTCTGCTTGGATTTGACCTGCTTGTCCATGCGTTTCGCTTTCAGGCGGTAATGTTCTTTATAGCCTTCCTGTTTGGTCGATTCGGCATGCGCTTTGTGCGACCAGGAAGTCAGCTCGTCCATCTGCGCTTCGATGCGCCCGACCATTTTCTGCTGCTGGTCGTATTCGCGCTGCTGGGCCAGCCGTTTTTGCTGCCGCGCTTCCATATAGCTGGAGTAATTGCCTCGGTGCTCGATAAGCTTCCGGTTTTCCAAGGACCAGATCTTGGTTGCGACAGCGTCCAGGAAATGCCGGTTATGCGACACCAGAATGAGAGTTCCGGGATACTTGCGGATCTGGTCCATCAGCAGCTCAATGCTGCCGCTATCAAGGTGATTGGTCGGTTCGTCCAGCAACAACAGGTGGGCATTTTGTGCAAAGCCTGCAGAAAGCCGGGCTTTCAGTTTTTCCCCGCCGCTGAGAAGCGAAAAGTCGTGTTCCGGCACCTGCCACCTGTGCAATAAAACCGTTTCGGAAGCGGACACCTCATCGAACGAGTGGGTTTCCGTTTCCTGTTCCACAAAAACAGTTTCCGTATTTGGCTGAAGCCAGTCCAACTGGCCGCCTGATGGAACCAATTCTCCGGCGATCAAGCGAAGCAAGGTCGACTTGCCGGCACCGTTTTTGCCGATGATGCCGATCACATCGCCTTGCTGTACGCTCGCATTCGCTTCTTCAAAAATCACCAGATCCTTTATTTCATACCGTACATTCTGCAGTTTCAGCAGTTCTTTCATCCAATCAATCCCTTCAGGAGAGGGAGAATCAAAAAATCCTCCCAAATAAATTTGGAAGGATTAGCCGCATTATGCCCGAACTTAATAAACCATAAAAGGACAATGGTTCGACAGTTGGTGCAGATGGGCAGACTAATCCTATTTCGCGTGAGTTGAAATCTACAATTTCAGCCGCTAAAACAAGATTAGTTACGCATCGTCCACCCATCAGCCTTTCTGTCGTTTGATAAGGCCAGTATAACATAAGAAATCATCCTTTTACAGCAGGGCTGCCCATCCCAATCCGCTGTTTTGTAAAGCAGGCCAACGGGTAACCTAAGACTGTCTTGTTTTTAAAAATACAGTTTTCAGGAGGCTATCATGGAATACATCTATCTCGGAAATTCAGGTTTGCGGGTTCCGAAGTACATACTCGGGACGGTCCCTTTCAGCGGAACAAACGGTTTTGAAGCAGCCGGCAATATCGATGACAAACTGGCGCGCCGCATGGTCGACATGTCACTCGAAGCGGGCATCAATATGTTCGATACGGCGAATCTCTATTCGAAAGGGGATGCGGAACGGGTCTTGGGTTCAGCCATCAAAGGCCGCCGTGAAGACGTATTGCTGACATCGAAAACCGGTTTCCATATGGAAGACAACCCTAACGCAAGAGGAGCTTCAAGAAGCAACATCCTTCGTTCCATCGAAGGGTCGCTTGAACGTTTGGGAACAGATTACCTCGATTTGTATTTCGTTCACCTGTGGGACGGGCAGACACCGGTCGAAGAAACTGTCGAGACGATGACCAGTCTCGTGAAGTCCGGAAAAATCCGCCATTGGGGCGTTTCCAATTACAGCGGGTGGGCACTGGCACGGACGTTCACTGTCGCAGAGCAAGGCGGCTACATCCCGCCGATCACACAACAGATCTATTACACGCCGGAAGCGCGGGAAGCGGAATACGAACTGCTTCCGGCAGGCCAGGAGCTCGGCATCGGCTCGATGATTTGGAGTCCGCTCGGTGAAGGTCTTTTGAACGGCAAAATCGGGCGCAACAAACAGGCGCCTGAAAACACGCGCCAAGGCGCCGGATGGCCGGAGCCTTGGGTGCAGGACCAGGAGCGGCTTTATCAGGTCATTGATGCATTAGAAGAAGTCGCGGCCAACCACAATGCTTCCGTGCCGCAGATCGCTTATGCGTGGGTGCGCGACCGTCCGAACGTTGGGCCAATTGTCATCGCAGCGCGCAACGAAGAACAGCTGCAGGAAAACATCGCTTCTTTCGACATCAAACTGACGCAGGAAGAACACGATCAAATCGAAGCCGTCGCACGTCCGGTGCCGATCTACCCGAACTGGCACCGTGCCATGAGCTCGCTGGACATGAGCAGTTCGTCCGAGAAAGTATATTTGGAAGGCTATAAGAAATCAATGGGAATAGAGGAATAAGAAAACGCACCGATCTTGAGCACTAACCGGCTCTGGATCGGTGCGTTTTTGATTTTGTAACTTTTCATCCGGGGAAAGGTCTACTGGATGCAAAGGGGGAAGGAAATGAAATTCAAGCAGTTAATTGCGGTCGTTGGCATCCTGCTGGTACTCGCAGCATGCTCAGAAGAAAAGGCGGCAAAACCCGCTGATCCTGTCATGGAAAGCAGAAAGGACCTGGAAGAGGCACTTCCAATCCTTGACGTAACGATAGATGGAAGGGAGCAACCGACTATCCGGGGCGGCTATAGCTGGAGCTTCTTTGACGAGAAGGAAAACGTATCGGCAACAATCGAAACGGAATCCCTTTCGCCTTTGGAATTGGCCGAGAACCAGAAAGCGCCGAAAGTAAATGAAGAAACGACGATCGATCTCCATTTCGACAAGCAACCGGACAGCTGCTATGTGCAAATCTGGGATTCGGAAGGCGTTACCAGAGGACCTTTTGATGACATCGTGCTGGATGAGCCTAACGGGAAAACGGTGTATCAGATTATTGCGGAATGGGAGCAGGGGACAGCTACTTATGTTTTCTCGCTGACGGTTGAATAGCAGATGTTCTCACGTAAATATAGAGTCTTTATAGAGAAGAGAAGGTGTCAGAAAATTTACAGTTTGAAAGGTCTGGCTGTGATAAACTGGAATAGGGAGAGGCATATTCACCTGAAATGAAAACCGGGATTCGAACTGGTACCGGCAAACAATCGATTATTGAATTCAACAAAGGCAAGCATGGTAAAAAAACAAGCGAAAAGGGGTTGGGACGGATGGGCGAAAACGAAGACTTGTTCAGCAGAAAACCGAAAGAAGAACGCAGATTAGGGGAACCGACCGGGGCGTTCAAAGGCGCAGCCTGGGGCTCATTGCTGATCGGGGTGTCGGCGTATTTGATTGGACTGTACAATGCGCTGATGGAATTGAATGAAAAAGGCTATTATATTACTTTACTAATTCTTGGGCTTTATGCCGCAGTTTCCCTTCAAAAAGCAGTCCGCGACCGCGACGAAGGAATCCGGGTCACCAACCTGTATTTCGGCATCAGCTGGTTTGCACTGATTGCCGCGATAGCGTTGATGGCAATCGGCCTGTTCAATGCCGGAAGCATCACCTTGAGCGAGAAAGGCTTTTACGGCATCTCGTTCGTCTTGAGTTTGTTTGCCGTCGTTACTGTGCAGAAGAACGTGCGGGATACGGAAGAGGCGAATCAGGATAAATAAGCCGTTACCAGCAGGGATGTTCCATGAAAAAATACAGTAAAAAAACACCTGACTTTTTTCGAGTCAGGTGTTTTTTGTGAAAACTTAAGCTTCGAGCGTCAACACGCCGTCTTCCATGCGGTAGATTTTATCGCAAAACTCAAGCATGCGCTCATCATGTGTCACCATAATGGCTGCTTTGTTGCGGTCTTTCACTTCTTTACGGATTTGTTTCACGACTTCAAAAGCGCGGTTCGAGTCCAGGCTTGCCGTAGGCTCGTCCGCAAGAATGATGTTGGAATTGTTGACGAATGCCCGGGCAATTGCAACGCGCTGGCGTTCCCCACCGGATAATTCATTCGGGAATTTCCCTAATTTCTGTCCCAGCCCTAAATCATTCAATAGGGTTCTCGCAAACTCCATGTCTTTGGGAGCGACTTTGCCTTTCATTCTGCGAACTAATAACAGTTGATCCAATACGTTCAAGTACGGGATCAAGTTCGCTGTCTGCAAAATAAAGCCGATGTCCGTCAGACGGAATGACGAAAGCTCGGTTTCTTTCATCTCGCCGATATTGGTGCCGTTCACCAGCACTTTGCCTGTTGATGGCTGCAAAAGCGCACCGGCGATGGACAATAAGGTACTCTTGCCTGAACCGGATGGGCCGATAATGGCGATAAAATCGCCGGGTTCGACAGTCAATGAAACATTTTTCAGCGCATCGACTGTGGAGTCGCCTTCTTTAAAGGATTTGGTTACGTTTTTTAAAGTTAAGCCTGTCATTTATTCCACTCTCCCAATTGCTGTTAATGGATCGATTTTCGTCACTTGACGCGCTGAAATCATGGAGCCCAGAACAGAAACAATCAATAGAACCACGCCATAGATCAAAACCATTTTAAAGTCCAGGTTGAACGGCATGCCTGCTGGGAAGACCAGCGCCGTCAAATAAGTCAACACGATACCGGCAATGATGCTGACCAATGACAGCACAAATACTTGGGAAACAATGGAGTTTTTGATAAAGCGGTCAGAAGCGCCAATCGCTTTCATGACACCGAATTGCTGCGTTTTCTGCAGAATGAATACATAGAAGAACACGGCAATGATCACCGCTGAGATGGCAAATAAGAAAGCAAGCATCATGTAGATCGTCGCGCTTTCTTCTTTATAGCCCGGCATGCCCATGACGGCTTCGGATTTCGTGAACGTTTCAATCGCATCGTAATGGCCGTTGATTTGATTGCCGTCGATCGATTCGCCCTGAAGCGCAATCATCGTTACCGGGTTTTCAAGGCCATTGTCAGACCCGGGTGCGGCAAATGCATACGACTGCCACGTTTCAAGATTTCCGAAGACCGTCGGCAAATGGTTGAACGTTTCGCCTTCTGTGAAACCGATGACTTCAAGTTTGATATCGGAGCTGGTAACGACGATGGTATCGCCGAGCTCATAGCCTTTTTCGTGCAGGGATTCATCGATCACAACACCGAATGGGTCGTTGGCATCAAGTTGTTGGCCTTCTACAACTTCCGGCTCGATAAACTTGCCGGGTTCGATCCCGATAAAAGTGACATCATTTTTTTCTTTTGAATCTGAAACGACTTCATTCTGGACAATGATCGTGGATTGTCCAAATTTCGCAGCGTTGTCGACACCGTAGTTGCCTTCGATATCGTCCGCAATCGTGCCCGCCACTTTCGTTTTCATCATCGCTGCTTCAGAGCCTTCTTCATAAACGAACAAGTCCCCGTCAATATTTTTCATCGTGGCAGCTGCCAAGGTCGATAACCCATTGCCCAGTCCCGACAAAATAAAAACAAGCCAGGCAATCAGCATAATGATGGCGCCGATCATCGCAAAGCGTGTTTTTGAATGCTTCATTTCTTTTATGGCTAAAAACATTCCATATTCCTCCTGTTTGATCCAGATCGAATCCAAGCTCTTAGATTCCCCTGCCGCCAGAGAAGGTAAGCATGTGAAAACAGGTTATCCATCTTTAAAAACTATCTTCAAATAATACGTGTAAGACCTAACTGAATATAGCTTTTTCAAGCACGGACAAAGTGTTCTTTTGATTCGTCTTGGATATTATACATCTTCAATATCAATGCAATATAAACTTTTGGTGGGGTTTAAAGAAATATTTAAGGAGAATTATTTTTAAATAACTTTTTATTCTTAGGCAATTCGTCAATATTAATTAGAGTAATATTTCTTAGAATGAAGTTAGACGATATATAGCAAGCAAAGATAAGAAAAGAACCTATATGTTAAAATAATCTAAATAACTATTTACATAAAGGAGCCTACCGATGCCCATCTATAATAAATTAGTCCGCGATGCTATACCTGAAATAATCGAAAAAACCGGCAAAGATTTTTCAATTCGCACTCTGGAAGAAGACGAGTATAAGACCGAAGTCAAAAAGAAACTAGGCGAAGAACTAGAGGAATATAAAGAAGCCGCAACTAACGAAGAAGCCGTTGAAGAGTTAGCCGATATTCTTGAACTTCTTCATGCAGCTGTGAAAATTCATGGTTCTTCTATTGAAGAGTTAGAGCAAATCCGCCAGGCAAAAGCCGAGAAGCGTGGCGGTTTTGACAAACGCATATTTTTGATTGAGGTTGAAGATGACTAAGCTGGAATTGGTGACTTCCCAACTTGTTTCGCATTTGGAGAGGCTATCAAAAGAGGCGGTTGAGATTCAATGGATCACTGCGTTTGCGATGAAGTCAGGGGTCGAAAAAATTTTACCGTTCCTTCGAAAAGCAGCGGACAGAGGAGTGCCGATTAAACTACTGGTAGGCGATTATCTGTTTGTGACGCAGCCGGATGCCCTGCAGTTGCTCCTGGAAAAACTGCCTTCTGCAGAAATTCGGATATGGAAAAGCGGAGGGGCTTCCTTTCACCCGAAATCCTATCTGTTCCGTGGAATAGACACATCCCATCTGATTGTCGGATCTTCGAATTTATCATCGTCTGCGCTCACGACAGGGGTGGAATGGAGCTTGATTGCCCCGACTTCTGTTGATGCAGAAGTTTTTGAAGAAGCGGTTACCCAATTTCTGAAATACTTTTATGCCGATCAGACAGTATCTTTAAATGCAGAGACACTTGCAGAATATCGGTCATTACATAAAGCGGCAAATCTTAAGCACCCGATCAGTCCGATATGGTCCGAAGCGGAAGAAGTCGAAATGACGGTCGGCCCGGCTCTGCCGCAGCAGCCTGAAGTGGCAGAAGCACAAACGCTTTATAGTGCGCCCATTTCTCCAAGGCCTGCACAGCGTGAAGCATTGGAAGCACTGGATAATGTACTTGCTGAAGATTACAGCCGGGCTATGGTGGTACTGGCGACGGGCTTAGGCAAAACCTATTTAGCCGCTTTTTTTGCAGAAAAATTCAAGCGGGTATTATTCGTTGCACACCGGGAAGAAATCCTTTCTCAGGCGAAGCAGTCATTCGAGCATCTGCACCCGGACAGATCGAGTGCTTTTTATAAAGCTTCGGAAAAAGGAACAGATGCGGATTTTATTTTTGCTTCCATCTATACCCTGGGGAGCCAGTATCATTTAGATCAATTTGAAAAAGACGCTTTTGATTTAATTGTGGTAGATGAATTTCATCATGCAGCAGCGCCGACCTATGAACGTCTGTTGAATCATTTTGAACCCAAGTTCTTATTGGGCATTACAGCTACGCCCGATCGCATGGACAATAAAGACGTCTATGCGTTATGTGATGGAAACGTGGCGATTTCGATTCATTTCCTGGATGCCATTGAACGGGCGTGGCTTGCACCGTTCAATTATTACGGCGTATATGATAACACGGATTACTCCGCTATCCCGTGGAGAGGCACCCGTTATGACGAGCAGGAATTGCTGCAGGTCCAGTTGCGTGAAGAGTTTGCAGAAAAGATCTTTAAAGAGTGGAACCGTTACAAGCAGACAAGAACAATCGTCTTCTGCTCATCCGTAAAACAGGCGATATACATGAACAATTTCTTTCAGCAAAAAGATGTCCGTTCGATTGCACTCCATGGTGAGTCTCACCCCAGCGAGCGTAGAACTGCCCGTTCCAAGTTGGATTCGGGAGAACTTGAAATTATTTTCACAGTTGACCTGTTCAATGAAGGCGTCGATATTCCGAAAGTGGATACGCTCCTTTTTATCCGGCCCACAGAATCTTTATCTGTTTATACGCAGCAAATTGGCCGCGGCCTGCGAATTGCGGAAGGGAAGTCGCATTGCGTCATCATCGATTTTATCGGCAATTATCGAAACGCGGACTTGAAGCTGGCTGTATTTAATAAAGAAGAGAGCAAAGCATCAAGTAAAACGATAAATCCGCTTGTGCCTGCAGTATGCGGATTTAATTTGGACCTGCAAGTGATCGATTTGCTGGAGGAAATGCGCAGAAAAAGAGCGCCGCGCAAAGAAGCACTCGTTATGGCGTATAGTGATTTGAAAAAAGAAATGGGCAGGCGCCCAACGTATCTGGAATTTCATCTTCACGCCAACCTCGACTCCAAAACTGTAAAACAGGAATTTGGCAGTTACATTGGTCTGCTTGCTTATGCAGACGAACTGATGGAAAGCGAACAAGACGTGTGGCTGAAATTCAAAGCGTGGTTTATAGAGGTCGAAAAAACAGCAATGAACAAAAGCTATAAGATGGTTGTTTTGAGTTATATGCTGTCAAAAGGTGAAGAAAGATGGCTTGAGCCGATAACTGCGGAAGAAGCGGCACCTTTTTTCCATAACTACTTAACAGAAAAAGAATACCGTATGAACATCGACTTCAATGATGTCCAGGGTAAGCGACTGCGTAAATATGATCGAAAGAAAGTGGCAGACTTGATTGCGCAGATGCCGATGGCGAAGTGGAGCGGGAGCGCGAAAGACGGCGTCGTTTCTTTTGAAGAAGGAATCTTTATGTTCCAGCTGCAGCCTTCTATAGAAGAAAATGAACTCTTGTATAAATGGACTCGGGAAATAGCGGAGTACCGCCTGCATGTTTATTTCGAAAGGAAAGCAATTTCTGCAAAAACGAACTGAATTAAAAGATAAATTCAACGTTTTTATGTACAGTACCTTTAATCTATTGGCTATTCTCCCGTAAACAGGTATCATAAAACCAACTACTAAAGGTCATCTGCCAGTCAGGTGGCCTTTAAGCGAGCCAGAAAGCTGTCAGGTTCCACAAACTAATCTTCACGGAGGGGGATTCGAAATTGCCTTATCAATTACGAAAAAACTTTAAGCTGTTCACTTTGAATTCAAACCCGGAATTGGCACAGGAAATCGCAGACTTGCTTGGCTGCGAAATGGGTAAAAGCTCCATTACCCGCTTTAGCGATGGGGAAGTCCAGATCAACATAGAAGAAAGTGTCCGGGGAGCAGAAGTCTATCTGGTCCAGTCGACATCGCAGCCTGGAAACGAACACGTGATGGAGCTTTTGATCATGATCGATGCGTTGAAACGGGCGTCTGCGGAAGCCATCAACGTGGTTATTCCGTATTACGGCTATGCGCGCCAGGACCGGAAAGCGAGTTCACGTGAACCGATTACGGCCAAACTGGTAGCGAATATGCTGGAGACGGCTGGGGCGACCCACGTCATCACCATGGATCTGCATGCGCCCCAACTTCAGGGCTTCTTCGATATGCCGGTTGACCAGTTATTGGGCGGAACGGTCTTGTCGAAGCATTTCGCTGACAAGGGCTTGGAAGATGCCATTGTTGTGGCGCCGGATAACGGGGGTCTGGGAAGAGCCCGTAAACTGGCCAATTACCTGGATGTGCCGATCGGCTTTATCGACAAACGCCGGATGCAGCCGGATGAACCTGAAATGATCAATATTGTCGGTGACATCAAAGGCAAAAACGTCATTATCATTGTGGACATCATTGATACGGCAACGACCATCTCATTGGCTGCCAACGTGCTCGCTGAAAATGGCGCGAAAGCCATTTATGCCTGCTGTACGCACGCCGTCTTATCCGGACAGGCGGTTCAACGGATTGAAGAGTCGGCTCTGACGGAACTGGTGGTCACCAATACCATCCATATTCCAGAAGAAAAACGCACGCCGAAAATCAAAATCCTTTCCGTCGCTCCTTTATTGGCGGAAGCAATCGAACACGTTCATAACGAGAAACCGGTAAGTCCGTTATTTGAAAACATTCCGGTCAGCGATCAGTAAAGATCTCCTGATAAATAAATCCATAAAAAACACCGCAGAAAACTTTCTGCGGTGTTTTTGCTGTCTTCTAGACACGTTGGCTTTGTTTCTTATGGAGCATATAAAAGAATGCGGCAATGGCTAAGGAAGCAATAAAGGCGCCGATTGTGACTTCACCTGGAAGCAGGAACATCAAAGCCAAAAAAGCCACTCCGACTCCCACCATGACGATAGACAATAAGAGATTTACATTCACAGACAGTTCCTCCGTTCAATCAGACGTTTCATCTATCAATCCATTCCCCTTTTTCGAGAAAATAAAAGTAATAACTAAAATCTATGTCATAATAGCTTTATACATAAATTGAATTATTAGTAAATTGAGGAGGGGGAGGCAGATGGATTCACAAAGGACAGCAAAAGAAAACAGGGAACGTGACCGGCAGAAAGAACTGAAAAACAATCCTGGAGGATCTTTGCGTGATGGAGTGGACGGTGGAGCAGGAAATGGCAACGTGACCGACATCGCAGGCGATATGGGCTGGAAAGGCACGGCGCTGTTGATTGTTCTTTTGATTGCAGGCTATGCCATCTACCAACTCTTCTTTAGTTGAAATAGGATTAGGGGAGGAATTGCAATGGTGTGGTTGAAAATCGGCTTGTCTCTGGTGATTTTATTCGCCATAATGGCAGTAGTAAAATTTACATTAAGAAAAATCTTTAAGATTGAGAAACTAAAAAAGGAATGGTTTTCTTATAATCATATCAACAAAAACCATCAAAAAGTCGATTGGTTTGTCAGAATTCTGTCGACGATCGTACTGATTGCCATTTCATATCTGGTTATTTTCAAAGAGTATTCCATCATCTTTTATCTCATTCCACTTGTGCTGCTCATGGCACTAGACTATATTATTAGGGCATTTTTTGAGTGGAAATACTCGGATCATCCAAAGCAGGCGATCTTGACGATCGGAGAGATGGTGGTGATTGCAACAGCACTGGCTTTAACTATCCAGTATGATTTACTGAATTTAGGCTATTAAACAGAACGATTTAAATTGAGTTTCTACTATAATATAAACTGCAAAATGAAAAAGACTCCAACGGCCTCATTTCAGCCACCGGAGTCTTTACTTGTTTTTATGATTTTATTACATGGCCTTCCGAATTATAGACAGTTTCTTTCTTATCCCACCAGCGGTAGAACACTTTCATCAGCGGCATAATGATGATGAAGATGAACAGCAGCCTGAAGGTTTGGAACATCGAAATCAGTGAGACATCTGCTTTTACCGCATCAGCAAGCAGTACCATCTGATCCAAGCCGCCTGGAGCGGTGCTCAGAAAACTTGTCGCGAATGTCGTCTCCAGCGCAAAGGACATGAGGAAACTTGAACCGAACGTCAGCGCGATCAATGCCAATGCACTGAAGACACCGCCCAACAGGACGCGCATGGGCAGCTTGATCATATCGGGTTTGAGCATCAACCCGATATGGGCGCCGATGAGCAGCTGTGCGACGACCATAACGATGCCCGGTACGGGAGGCATGGCGATGGGGGTTGTAAGCTGGAGCGCAATCAAGAGAATGATGGGTGTGATGAAAAAGGCGACCGGCAACTGGATGCGCTTCATCAGGTGAGAACAGCCCAAAGCAAGTGCGATGAGCAGCATCAGGCTGATCGTCAGCTTCGCATCCGAAGGCGGCTTGCTCATGACCTGGCCAGCGACGATAAATGGAACGAATACGACGACCAGTAATAGCCGGATGACCTGGAAATAAGAAATGATGCCAATTTCCTTTACTTTTTCTTCTTCGGCAAAGACGATGATCTGGCCCAAGCCTCCGGGGATGGCGGCCAGTACAGCAGCCCTCAGCGGAATCTTCGCCCATTTTCCTGTCAAATAGGCAATGCCGATGGCGCCGCCGATTAAGATGATGTTCAAAACGATCATGTAAAACAAGATCGAGCCCATCATGCCGAACAAACTGATATTAAATTGTACACCAATGACCGTTCCGACCATGACGACGCCCAGGTCGCGCATTTTTCCAGACCATTTGAGCGGCCCTTTATAAACGAATTGGGTCAACATGACGACAACAATCGGACCAAGCATCCATGGAATCGGGATGTGCAGCAGGCTGAAGAGATAACCGCCGATCAGTGACAAGGCCAATACTCTTAACATCGCGATCAAACGTAACACCCCTTTCTCCAATCTGCATTGAGTATTTAAGAAACCACCAGCGCCCATTCTCATGAATGCTGGTGGTTGGCAATTATGATTTTGCTAGTTCTTTCACTTGTGCTTCACGGTCGACGTCGTCGCGTCGGCGATCGCCCCAATAAGAAGAACCGTTTTTCAGGTATTCTTCGTATGTCCATTTGATCGGCTCCCAGTCCGGTTCGAAGATCAGGTAGCTGTTCGTGAAGATCTCCAGGCGCAGTCCGCTTCCTGGATCTTTTACATAAATGTACATCGCTTGAGAAATACCATGTTTACCAGGACCGACGAATGGCACTTCAGCTTCGCACAAGATGTCGGCTGCACGAAGCAAATCCTGTGAGTTGTCGAGCCAGTATGCGATATGGTGCATCTCGTTCGGCGCTTTTGAACGTGGTGTCGACATGATGGCGACGTCATGCACCAAGTTTGTTACTGATAACCAGCTTGCAACAGGGATATCGTCCGGGTTGACGAAATACTCCCGAAGTTTAAAGCCCAGTGCTTCTTTTAAATAGTTTACTATCTCTGTATTGTCTTGGGAAGTCTGCAAGTTTACATGGTCGATGCGGCGTGGAGAGACGCCTTTTGCCCATGATTTATACGTTTGGTTTTTAAGCACGGATTTCCGTGATTCGTCCCCTGGTGTTTTGTCCATATCGTAGTAAAGCTCGAAGCGGTGGCCGCTCGGCAATTCAAAACGTACGGCTTCGCCTTGTGCAACTTCTTCGCCAGCTTGTACCCAGCGGATATCCGTGCCGGCGTCTTCCAATAGTCGGGCGAAAGTCGCTACGTCCTCAGGGCGTTTGGTGCGCCAGCCGATGTGGTCGATGTACGAAGTTTCCCCTTGTGCAATGGACAGGGTGTGATGTTCAAAATCGCCCCAGGCGCGCAGGTAATGGACACCGTCTACAACTTCTGTCACTTCCAGGCCGATGGTATCACGGAAGAATACCAAAGATTTTTCAAGGTCTTCCGATACTAAAGCTACATGTCCAAGTTTTGCGATTTCAGGTGCATAAAGAAATTTTTCCATTTAATTTCACCCCATAGTTTTATTTTTTATTTGAATTGCTATGTAAAATGCGGACAGGATCTTGCTCTTCCGCATTTTATGCCGGTTTTACCCTTGGATTTTGGTATCCACACCGAATAGGTGTCTGCCGTAGCCTAAAATCCCATCTTCGTATAGAGAAGTGATATGTGTTCCGATCGCCATCAAATCACGGGTGAACATTTCCACCGGATGACCTTTCAATAAAGCGTGCCCGCCTAATGTCAGCAAGGCTTTAACAGCAATCTGTATGCACGTATCGATGATTTTAGCGCGGATTGCTTTGTATTTTGCCCCTTCGTAAGCACCGTCTTTATCGGTTTCCATCATGTTGATGTATTCAGTCATCAAGCCTTTGGCTGAAATCAGATCAAGCTTGAGCTCCGACAGGACACGCTGGCTTGTGGGCGATTCTTTTTCGTTTACACCAGAGAAGCGTACGCGGCCTGCTGTGTGTTTTTCGAATTCAGATACCACACGTTCTGCGCCGCCGATGGCCATTGCCGCAAATCCTACATAGAAGCCAGGGTAGAACGGTGTGTTGTAATACAAATAGTCCTGATCGAACTCTTCATATGGGGGCTGGCTCTTTTCGATGATTTTGCTGAAGCGCAAAATGGCATCCGGCTTCACAAAAACATTATCGATGATCAACGTGTTGCTTCCTGATCCGCGGAGGCCCAAGGAATCCCACGTTTTCACGACTTCCAGGTCAGAAACTTTGAAGAGGATGCCGACACGTTCAGGCTTGTCGTTGTCTTCAAATTTCATCATGGCGCCAACCCCGACCCAATCGGAATAGTTGATACCGCTTACAAAATTGTATTTACCTGAAACGATATAGCCGCCTTCGGTCGGTTCCACTTGGCCGATGGGAGCAAAGACGTCAGCTACAAAGCCGCCTTGGTTAATGACTTCATCGCGGATGTGCTTTGGATAATAGCAAACCCAAGCGTTGTGCGCAGAGAAGAAGAACGTCAGCCAGGAAGCGGATAGGTTGTGATAGCCGACTGTGCTTACCATATCAACGAATGTGCGCCAGTCCAGCTGCGGATGGCCGAATTCTTTCGGCAAGATCAAACGGTGAATTTCTTCTTGGCGAATCAGATCTGCGATGCGCGGGGAAATGGTCGAATTATGGTCTGCTTCAATCGCTTCCAATTCCGCTGCTTCACCGATTCGTTTTGCTTTTTGCATAATTTCTTCATAAAGCACTTTATTTTCACCTAATGTAACCATGTGATCATTCCTTTCAAGAATCATTTATTGTGCTGCAACTGCTTGGTTTTTTTCTGCTGCCAGGAATTCCGTGACAAGGTTATTGACGATTTCCGGCTGGTCCGTTTGTGCCTGGTGGCCGCAATTATCGATATACTTGAATTCAATGTTCGGCAATAGTTTTTCAAGTTTGTATCCGGTTTCGACAGGCGCCACTGCGTCCTGGTTGCCCCAGATGAAGATGCCTGGAATTTTTAGTTTCGGCAAAGAGTCTTTGATGCAATAACGATCCCATAATTTTGGCTGTTCGTTCATTTTCTCCAGGTAGGCAGCGAATGCCTCGTTGGATTCTTTAATGCCCGGGCTGGTTGCAGCGCGGTGGCGAAGCTGGATCAATTCTTCTGGAATCGATACTTCATCCGTGGAGTTGCGGTACATGAACTTGCGCAATGATTCTTCTGTATAGTCATAGCCGATGACGTCCAGGAATGAACGCATCTTTCTTTCAGGCACTTCCTGCATCGCCTGATAAATGGTGTTGCTGCCGATGTAAACGACTTTGTCTACTTTTTCAGGATGGTCGATGGCGTATTTGGCTGCCACGTAAGCACCTTGGGAGTTGCCGATCAATGAAACTTCATCCAGGCATAAGGCTTCGATGAAATCATGGACATGATCCACTAAGCTCTGATGGCCGTTTACTGGCCAAGCGTGAGGACGTGCATCTGTGAAGCCCATCGATAGTTGGTCTACTGCGTATGCGCGGAAGCCAGCTTCAGCCAATGCCGGCAGCATATGGCGCCATCCTGCCGCACCGCAAGCGCCGGGTCCTGCACCGTGAAGCAGGATGACAGCGGGTCCTTCTGTTCCGGCCCATGAATAATGGGTGCGTACACCGTTTGCCAATACATAGCTATTATGGAATCCTTCAAAAATTGTCATTGTTATACCTCCTTGTGGTGTGGGTAGCTCTTGTAATTTCTGTTTTGAGTATAACTGTTAGAAAATTTCAATATCATAGTGATTTTTATTGAATAAATTGATTTAATCTTTAAAAAATATTGAAAAGTAATTTTATTCTTGTAAGATTAGGAATAGAAATCAAAGGAGTGGATTGTGATGAATGAGGTTCTATTTGATTCCAACGAGACGCAAAACATCTTAATGTCAGCAAATGCCTTTCATACTTTAAAGAATAACTTGTTTAATAATATCGGTTCCTATAAAACAAAAGGCTTCTTGTTTCGGCTGGGCAAGGAATTCGGGCTTGAGTCAGCCAAAAAAAATCTTCAAAACCAGCAGACGGAGAAAACGGTCGGCAAAAGGCATTCCCGTTTGGGGCATGTAAAAGATGTCATTTTTATGGGGGAGATTGTGCGCCATCCGGACGGCACTATAGAGTGCAAGGATACATGGGGCCAATGGGTGGAATCTTTCGAAGCACAATTGCATTTGAAGAATTCGGGCTTGGCGGATGAATGCGTATGCCATATGCTATGCGGTTTTGCGAGCGGTGCGTTGACTTATGAGTTTGGCGAGTCGATTATTGCCGTAGAGCATAAATGTGTCGCAAAAGGGGATTCGGCCTGCGAGTTCGAAGTCCGTTTGGAGCGTGATTGGCTTGAGGAAAAAGGGGACTTGATCCACCTTTACCAAAACGACAATATCTTGTCCGAGCTTGAAATGACTTATGACGCGCTTGTCCACCATAAGCAAATGCTGGAGAAAATCTCACTGTTCCAGGGACAGTTGACACAAAAAGTGACAGAAAAGCATTCGATGGATGAAATTGTGGAGACAGCCTATGAGCTATTGAACATTCCCATCCTGATCGAAGACATCCACGGCAATCCGTTGAGCCAAATTGGATTTACGGAAGAGCAGGAACTGCTCATTAAAAACACAACGGCAAAATTATCGCATATCAGCGATAAACACAATGTTTCGCATTACGAAGGCGAAAAGTATTGGAAATTGACAGCGCCTGTTCTGATCAATAAAAAAGATTACGCCACTTGTTCTTTCTTTTACTTTGACGGGAAGCAGATGGATGAAAACGACCACCTGTTTTTAGGGCGCATATCGACGGTCGTCGCGTTATGCATTCTGTATGAAGAAGCCCAATTCGAAGAGCAGCAGCGGATGCGCAGCTCGCTGTTGGAACGGTTGATCCATAACCGGAACATCAAATACATTGAATCCTACTATAAATTCTTGCCGTTCAAGTTTCAGCCGCCGTTTTCTACAGGCATCATCCATATCAAAAAGAAAAAGAAAACCAATGAAATGATCGATGTCCATGACCAGATGACGCAATTGGCGAAAGTGGCCAGAGAATGGGACTTGCCTTGTATTTTTGCAGTGCTGGGAGAAGAGATTGCTCTCCTTAACTCACACAATAGCGACAAACAGGAGTGGAAAAAGAAAGTCACGAAAATTTTTCAGAAGATGGAGAAGCATAACGGCAATTATGAATATTCGCTTGGGATCAGCGGAACATTCAGCAACTTTAAGGATTTTGAGCACTCGCTGAAAGAAGCGCGTGTGGCCCAACGTTTTCCGAATGAAAAATTGCTGACGGATTACGAGGAGCTTGGAATGATCGGCGACATCGTCAAAAACATGAGCATTGACCAATTGCAGGAAATGGCGAAAAAAACCTTGAAAGACTTGTACAACTTCGATGATCCGCGTAAAAAGGAATTGCTGCACACGCTCTACGTCTACCTGCTGAACAGCCAACGCCTAAAGGAAACGACGGATGAACTGGCGCTATCAATCGGCGGCGTCCAGTACCGCATCAAGCAGATTGAAGAACAGATGCAGATTTCACTGAAGAACGCTTCAACCGCTGCCTATATTTTATTGGTCATCCAAGTGCTGATTCTGACGAATAGCCTGAGCTTCGAGGAATTTTCAAAATAGCGATCGGGCAATGAATAAACCTGTAATAAGCAACAAAAAACGGCCAACCTGCTCATTTCGAGTAGGTTGGCCGTTTTTATATGGGCCTAATCAATCGGATTCTGCTGCTACGCGTTCTTTTATTGCTCGACAGCGACTTTCATTCTTTCTTCTTCGTCTTCAGCAGCACGGAGCGCGTCTTCTTTTTCAGTAGCTGTAATCTTCAACTTGCGTGTCAACAGTAACACGGTAGCCGAGACGACGTATAAGCTAACGATGACCACTACTCCTGAATTGAAGCCGGCACGGATATCATCGCCTGCAAGTGTGATCAAGTAACCGGTCGCCCATGGTCCGATGATGCCTGCCATACTGGCAATCGACAAGGAAATCCCTGTGACACTGCCGACCAGGTTTTTCGGAATGACCAGTGATTTAATCGTCGTGTTCAAAGGCAATAGGCTGGTATTCATAATTAGACCGATTCCCAGGAACACGCAAGCCAAAATTGGTGAAGCGACAAGAGTGGTCATGGCGAAAGATAGAGAGCCAATAACCAATACAGTGATCAATACACGGTCATAGGATTTGATAAGGCTTTTCTTTCTCTTGAACAATCCATCAGTGAATTTACCGATGCAGATGGCGAATACTGTTCCGACAATCCCCATTCCAGCGAAAATCAAGCTCATGCGCGTGGGTTCAAGGCCAGCAATTTGGATCAAGTAGGTAGGAGCCCACGTGAGCACCCAAGTGGTGATCCACATCGAAACGAATCCGACAACGACGATGGAGAGCACGTATGGGTTTATAAATACTTTCACAATATCCTTGAACGGTACATTTTTATTGGAAGCCAAGGATTTGACGTCTTCGATCAACGGCTCATCCGGCTCTTCTTTCATAAAGAAGAAAGCGATCGCCCATAGTAAACTTGCTACCCCCAGCAAAGCAAACGTGTGGCGCCATCCGACAGTGGTGATGCCTGCCACCAAGGCTGGTGCTGCCAAGTAGGTTCCGACAGTAGTACCGGAAGTCATGATGGCAACAGCGAACCCGCGTTGTGAACTGGTGAACCAGCGCGCCAAATGCACAATGGATAACCCGAGCGTAGAACCTTCGAAGAAACCTAAGACAACCCGCAATAGAATTAGATGGGCCAGTGTTTCAACAAAATAGGCACTTGCCAATGAAACTGTCCAACCAACAGCAATCATCATCAATAGGTATTTTGAGTTAAACCGATATGTCAGTGTGCCCAGCACAATACTTCCGACAGCATATGCAGCGAAGAAGCTGCTTCCGACCAAACCGAACTCGTCATAGGACAACCCGAGTTCGGACATGATCGGTTCTGCTGCTAACCCTAAAACTGATTTATCCGTGTAATTCAAAACAGCGAGTAAGAAAAGAAACACCAATACCATCCAACGCATGTGCATATAAATCCCCCTTTTGATTTTCGATTATTCCCCATCCACCCTGGAAAAAGAAATGTAAGCGCTTGCGAAATTTTAGTAGAATAACTTCCTCCTTTCATATACTTTTTAAAAGTTTCTTCAGTTCGGCGTCAGCCTGCTTCCTGCCTGACAAGTAACCAGTGCAATGGAATAAAAAGGAAGAGGTGTCTTGCCGTTGAAATGAATTCTATGTGAAAAGAAATAGTTTTACAAGGGGAAAAATTATCGAAGAACACAAAATTGATTTTAGGACTTTGAAAAATAAATTGAAATTCCATTCTGGGAAATCTCTTTCTTCACTCGAAGAAAGGTTGGTAAATCTGATTTTCTCTAAAAAATCTTTCTGGCGGAATTGAAATTCAACAGCCTATTGTTTTTATGGTTTCTATCAGAATTTTCAATAAAAACCAACATGATAATTTTAAAACGACTGCTTTATGATTGAATTATTCGAAAAATGAATGGAGGAATTAGCATGGATGATCGTTTATTCAGAGATGCAATGGGGAAATTCGCAACAGGGGTCACGGTGTTGACGACTGAAAATGAAGGCGTACCGCACGGGATGACAGCCAACGGGTTTATGTCCGTATCGCTGGATCCGAAACTGGTAGTGATTTCAATTGGACATAAAGCAAAGTTTTTGGAAAAAGTAAGCGCTTCAAAAAAATTCGCTGTCAATATTTTGAGTGAAGACCAGGAACAATACTCCCGCCATTTCTCCGGCAGACCTGGAGAAGAGCCGGTCCTGTTTGATTCATTGGAAGGTCTACCGGTTTTAGATGGCGCGTTGGCGCAGATCGCATGTGAAGTGGTCTCTTCCCATATTGAAGGAGACCATACGTTATTGATTGGAAAGGTTCTGGATTTGAAGCTTGAAGATAAGAGCCCGCTCTTGTTCTTCGCTGGAAAATACCGCGAGTTAGCTCAATTTGAAACTGTGAAGTAGGGGGAGACGCATGAATATTCAAGAGGCCGCACAGCAACTATTGGAAGCGGAACGCACGAAAGCACCAATCGCGCCGCTGACAACTACCTATAAAGAAATTTCCGCCCAACAAGCGTATCATGTCCAGCTTGCAGGGATTGAGGAAAAAGTGAAAAATGGAGCAACGGTCAAAGGCTTGAAGATCGGATTGACCAGCAAGGCGATGCAGGACATGTTGAATGTCCATACACCTGATTACGGCTTTATATTGAACACGATGATTTACGGAGAAGAGGAAGCGATTACAGCTGACTCGTTCCTTCAGCCGAAAGTGGAATTTGAAATTGCTTTTGTATTTAAAAAGGCATTGTCCGGAGCAGGCGTAACAGTCGAAGACGTCATCGATGCAGTTGATTATGTGGTACCTGCCGTTGAAATCATCGATAGCCGCATTGCAGACTGGAAAATCAAATTCGAAGACACCGTGGCAGATAACGGTTCATCAGCAGGCGCTATCCTCGGCAGCCAACGGACAAAGCTGGCTGAAATCGAAGACATCACAGCCATTCCCATGACGGTTACTAAGAACGGCGAATGGATGGACGAAGCGACAAGCGCTGCAGTATTGGGCAACCCACTGAACGCGGTGGTTTGGTTGGCACAGGCGTTGGATGAATACGGCATCTCGATTGAACCGGGCATGTTTGTCCTCGCCGGCGCTTTATCGAAAGCCGTGCCGTTTACAGCAGGAGACCGGTTTGAAGCGGACTTTGGCGTATTAGGAAAAGTCAGTACGAACTTTGCGAAAGAAGTGATGATGAAATGACCAAGCTAAAAGCAGGAATTATCGGTTCCGGTAATATCGGGACGGATCTCATGTATAAAATCGAGCGCAGCGATGTACTGGAAATGAGCGTCATGATCGGCATCGATGCAGCATCTGACGGCCTGAAGCGCGCCAAAGACCGCGGCTATGAAACGATCGCGACCGGCATCAATGGCTTAATGGAACGCTTGGACTTGGTGGACATTGTGTTTGATGCGACAAGCGCCTATGCCCATGAGGAAAACAGCAGGCTGTTGACAGGAGCAGGCAAAAAAGTGATTGATCTAACACCTGCCGCGATCGGACCGTTTGTAGTTCCGCCGGTAAACTTAACGGAGCATCTGGAAAAGAACAACGTCAACATGGTGACCTGCGGCGGGCAGGCGACCATCCCGATGATCCATGCAATTTCACGTGTCGTACCAGTGGATTATGCAGAAATCGTCGCAACCATCTCAAGTAAAAGTGCCGGTCCGGGAACACGGGCGAACATCGACGAATTTACCGTCACGACGTCGCGTGCCATTGAAGTGGTGGGCGGCGCGAAAAAAGGAAAAGCCATCATCATCCTGAATCCGGCTGAACCGCCGATTATCATGCGTGATACAGTGCATGCACTGGTGGCAGAAGAAGGACACGAAGAAGCGATTCGGGATTCCATTCTCGAAATGGTGCAGGACGTCCAGAAGTACGTACCGGGCTACTCGTTGAAAGCCGACACCGTATTCGAAGGCAAAAAAGTTTCGGTGTTTCTGGAAGTGGAAGGCGCTGCAGATTACTTGCCGGCCTATGCAGGGAATTTGGATATCATGACTGCTGCAGCGGTGCAAGTCGCCAATGAACTGGCGCGCCATCTGCAACGCGCGAAGGAGGTCATCTCATGACAGTGAATATTTTGGATGTATCGTTGCGTGACGGAAGCCATTCGGTCCGCCACGCGTTTACAGCAGACCAAGTACGCGAAGCAGCAAAAGGAATGAATGCAGCGGGGGTTCGTTATTTTGAAGTTTCCCACGGAGATGGACTCGGCGGCTCTTCCCTGCAATACGGCTTGTCCGCAACCGATGAACTCAAACTCATCGAAGCGGCTGCGGGCGAATGCACGACTTCGGAAGTTGCCGTGCTGCTGATTCCGGGCATCGGCACAAAAGGAGATTTGCAGGCTGCTGTTAAAGCTGGCGCGAAGATGGTACGGGTTGCGACTCATGTTACCGAAGCGGACGTTGCGGCCCAGCATATCCAGCTGGGCCGTGAACTGGGCTTGAAAACCGCGGGATTCTTGATGATGAGCCATATGGCTTCTGTAGAGGAAATTGTGAAACAGGCATCGTTATTCGAAAGCTATGGGGCGGAAATCGTCTACGTCACAGATTCAGCCGGTGCCATGTTGCCGAAAGATGTGACGGAGCGGATCTGTGCATTGAAACAAACGCTTCAATGTGAAATCGGATTCCATGCCCATAATAACTTGTCCATGGCTATGGCGAATACGGTTGCTGCAGTTGAAGCGGGAGCGACTTTCATTGACGGCAGCCTGCGCGCACTGGGTGCAGGAGCGGGCAATACACAGACCGAAGTGATGGTTGCCGTACTTGAAAAAATGGGCTATGAAACCGGGATTGATTTGTACGAATTGATCGATACGGCGAATAACGTCATTGCGCCCATCATGCAGCAGCCACAGGAAATCACTGGTGGCAGCTTGATTCTCGGACATTCAGGCGTCTATTCCAGTTTCTTGTTGCATGCCCAAAAAGCGGCCAAGCAATTCGGTGTCCACGAACGGGATATTCTGAAGCAAATCGGCAAGCTGAAAGCGGTTGGCGGACAAGAAGATTTGATTTACGAGGTCGCGCAAGACCTGGCAAGATAACAGAAAAGGAGAGGATCATCATGCAAATACGCTATGTGAACGCGAAAAACTTACAGGAAATCAGGAAGTCAGCACCTGATTCAGCCATGGCTCTTGGCTATTTTGACGGTGTCCATTTAGGGCATCAGAAAGTCATCCAGACGGCAAAGGAAAAAGCGGACGCACATGATTTGGCTTTGGCGGTCCTCTCCTTTTTCCCTCATCCGAAATCGGTCTTGTTTCCAGACAAGGAAGTCGCTTACCTGGAACCGTTGGAGCAAAAAGCTGAAAAGCTGGAAAAGCTTGGTGTGGACATATTTTATGTGGTGGAATTCACGAAGGAACTGGCGAAAGTGGAACCGGATGATTTTCTGTCGGACTACATCACCGGCTTGAACGCCGAGGAAATCGTTTGCGGGTTTGATTATACGTACGGTTCCAGAGCAAAAGGAACGGTCGAGACATTGGCGGTTTATGCAGACGCCCAGCAGGCAGGATTAACGGTCGTCGAAGAGTTGAAGTGGAAGGAACAGAAAATCAGCTCCACGTTGATCCGGAAACATTTAACGGAACGGAAACTGAATGAACTGCCTGGTTTATTGGGGGCATTTTATCAAACCAAGCATTGCCAGAAGAACGGGTTATTGCCCAATTATTCGCTGCCGAATGTCGGCACGTATAAAGTGCGGATCGAAAGTTGGACATCAACGATTGAATGTATAGCCACGGTCAAATGCAAAAAAACCATTCAGTTGGACTGCGAAATGGCCATGTTGCCGAATTTATTGACCATTCAATGGGTGGATCAATTGGAAGCGGTGCCAAGCTGATTCCCATCATTTTTATAAAATAGGAAGATCCGGCAGGCCATTCGATTGGTTCTGCTTTTTTATTTGGGCGGTGTTCTTAAACTTTTTTGAGCTATATAAGTTGAACATAAGAATCATCATTTCATACACCACTTCGGACGCTCTGGGCATTGCTCCGCCTAGCCCGTGGACGCGCCGGTGCTGGATATGCTCTTTGAGAAAAGGAAACGCTATCCGTTTCTGCAGTACTATCTGAGATATGGAGCAAAACAGCGGAGACTCCTGCGGCTTAGCGAGACGACCGATACACCGCAGGGAGCGCAGCGGACGAGGAGGATTGGGCGCGAGCCCGCTGGAAAGCGTAGCTGTTTTACGGAATATCGGCTACTATAAATCATTAGTTCCACTTATATAGTTAATCAGAAGCTATTTCTTCATCTTCCCATTGACCGTTAAAGTGGGATAAATTGAAAAACTCCATAAAAACACACCAGCCCTATCAAAGGACTGGTGTGTTTTTATCTTTTATTTAACGACTTCCCGGTTGTTTCTGATAAACAGGGAACCGATCAAGCCAAGAACTGCAGCAATCAATACCGCATAGAACGCGTGATGGGTGCCGAATGCCAAAAACTCAGCAGGGTTGACGGCGCCAAATTCCGCGATGTAATTCTTTTGGCCGGCTGTGAACAAGGTGATGGCGATTGCCGTACCTGCAGCTCCAGCGACCTGCGTCAGTGTGTTCATCGCAGCTGAACCGTCTGCATACAGATCCCGCGGCAACTGATTCATGGCATGGGTCTGTGCAGGCATGATGGTCATGGAGATCCCGAGGAACAGGATACAAAGAGCGCCAATGACCTGCCATACCGGTGTCGTAGCTGACAAAATCAACAGGAAGACAATGGCTCCCACGGTGATGAAGGAAAAGCCCAGGCGTGTAAAGATGCGTGCGCCCACTCGGTCAAAGTTGGAACCGACGATCGGCGCCATGATGATGTTCAATAGGTTCGCCGGCAGCATCAACAAGCCCGCGGCGATGGATGTATAGGCCAGGACACTCTTCAGGTAGATGGGAATCAGGATCGCCACGGAAAGGATGACAAACAAAGTGATGACCATCAATACTGTGCCGAGTGCAAACATCGGGTACTTGAAGACGCGCAAGTCGACCATCGGCTCCGGCATCTTCAGCTGGCGGAAGATGAACAGCCCAAGTGCTGCAACGCCTGCCAGAAGCGGTGCCCAGACGGCCGGATTTGCAAAAGGTGTTTCGGCCAGTGTCGATAAGGCATAGATGAGGCCGCCGAAAGCGACCGTCGACAGCAGAAGCGAGCCGACATCAATTTTCGGTTTAGAGATATCGGAGACATTTTCGATGTTCAAGGCGCTGATCAACAACATCACATTCAAAATCACCATCACCCAGAAGATATAATGCCAACTGCTGGCACTGATGATCAATCCGCTTAACGTAGGGCCGAGAGCAGGGCCGGCAGTAATGACCAGACCGACGATGCCCATCACCGCTCCGCGTTTTTGGATCGGGAAAATCAGCATGATGACACTGAACATAAGCGGCAGGAAAATCCCTGTGCCGATCGCTTGAACCAGACGGCCGGTCAACAGCACGGCAAAGCTTGGTGCCACTGCGGCAAGTGCAGCACCGAGTGAAGAAATGACCAATGCGGCGACAACCAACTGGCGTGTCGAAAACCAGCGGACCAAATAGGCCGATAAAGGAACCAGAATTGCCAACACCAATAAATAGCCGGTTGTCAGCCATTGTGCAGTCCCGGCACTGATGGCGTAGTCTTCCATAATGTTGGTCAGCGCCATATTTAACGCTGTTTCACCAAACAGGCCGATAAACGCGCCAAGCATCAGAATAGCTGCCATCGTTTTCGGTTTTTTTACTTGTACATGAGAATTCATAAATCGGTTTCCTTCTATCTATATGTAATTTTAACTTGCCGGCTTTCCCGGACATTCCCTTTTATTGAAGAAATGCTTTCACTAAAGCCGTTGAGTCACTTTGCAACTATACAAAAACTCCTGCAGGAACTCAATACTATTCGCATGATTTCAGAAGTGAATATGGAAATTCAGACACATTTTCTTCCAAAAAATCGCAATAGCTTACCTGTCAAATAAAGAAAATACAGGGAAACGAGTGGAGATAAAAAGTGAAAGCCGCTTTTATTTATAGGAAATGCTGCGTTTTCGAAAAACCAGCAACAGCTGCGAAGTAACAGCGAGAACCGGCAATTCAAGCAAAGGGCCAATGACCAAGGTCAATGCGATCAGCGGCTGCTCGGGAAATGCAGTCATGGCAATCGCCAGTGCGATGGGTGAGTTTCTTGCCAAAGCGACAAGGCTCAGGCTGGCTTTGTCTTCATAGGAAAACTTCAGCAGGTTGGCGGCGTTTTGCGCAATGATGAAATTCACCACAAAAAACAGCAGGATAGGGACAAGGAGCTGAGCCAATAAATCCAAATTGCCGAGCAGCAGTCTGCCTTGTGAAGCAAACATCGCTGTGATGGCAAGGGCTAGAAAAATCATAGGCAATGCACTCAATTTAGCTGTCAGGCTTGCATTCAGCCAGGTATTGTTTCTAAAAAGCCTTTTTGTAGCGATGGCCAGCAATAACGGAAGCGCCAATACGGCAACCACGTTCTCCATTAAAAAAGAAAGTTCGAGTGCACCGGCTGTTCCGCTGAAAAGTAGTAAATAAAGCGGCAGCAGGATAATCTGAAGGATCAGGTTCACCGGGAGAATGGCAGTGGACAAGGCCACGTTTCCCTTGGCGATTCCAGTGAAGACCAAATACCAGTCCGTACAGGGTGTCACCATCAGCATAATAAACCCGATGTACAGGGCTAGCTGGTCTCCCAAAAACAGCGAAGCCAGGAACCAGGCAAAAAGCGGTGTCCACAAAAAATTAATCAGCAATGAAGCAGAGGCGAATTTGGCATTGCCGAAAGCCTGTTTCGCTTGTTGGAGCGGGATTTGCAAGAACGTGAGATAAAGCATCACCATCAGTAAGGGAACGATGAAATGCTCCGCGTTTTCCTGAATCATCTCAATGCGCCCTGCGCCAATGCCGATCACCGCAGCAGATAGAATTATGACTGTATATAGCTTTTCGACTATGTTCATCGCTTTTCCACACCTCGCTGGATCGGAATATTCCGTAAAGCTTATATTATCATAATAGACAGAGGCAGCAGATTGACAAGACAGGACAAAGTGCTTTTACTATAGAAGAAAAAAGTTGAGGGAACTGAAATCATTCATTGCCTCACTGATTTACGTAATTATGAACTTAAGCGAGTTATTGATTTTGTGGTATAGTAACACTAATTACATAACGTGTAGGAATAGGTGCTTATGCAAATAAGCTTAAAAGGGAAGCTTGGTGAAAATCCAACACTGTCCCGCAACTGTAAATTCGGAGCGAGTCATAACAAGCCACTGTGAAAATGGGAAGGCATGATGAGCGTAGATGAAAAGTCAGGAGACCTGCCTTATTCCAGTACACACCAAATACCTGCGTGGAAATAGGTGGTGCTTTGTGCGAATCTGACGTTTATTGAGATTTTAACGTTTTTTTCTTATGCATAAAAAGTGGAAGGCTATTTCTGGAAAACAGAAATGGCCTTTTTTATTTGGGTTATGTAAAAAGAAAGAGGAGGAATAAAATATGTCGTCACAATCAAGTGCTTTTTACGAAGAACAATTCAGGGTATGCGTTATGCAAAGAATATCAGAAGGCAAATCCACAGACTTAAAATCGTTCCAGCAACAGTTGATTGATGAAAACAAAAAAGAATATGCAACAATTAATTCTGCTTATCTGAAAGTGAAAAAAGAATTACTGGGTTAAGGAAGGTGAGGCAGCGGCTGTACGCTGCTTCTTTTTAAAAAGGGTAGAACAGAAGAAAATCAAAAAATACGTTTATGGATATTTTTGGTATGATTGTTTGAAATAATATTGAAAGGAAGAAGCGGATGAAATATCTGGTGAACGAAGACCACTGGGATTTAGTGGGTTATGCAGAACAGAGAGAAAAAATTCTGAGCAGATTCAATCAAGAAACAGCGGCCTTTTTGAAGAATGATTCATTTCATGACGGCAAGGTTGTTTCGATTGATATCGTGAATCAGGAAAATGGAGAGATGAAAGATCCGACATCCATCAAGATGGTGATTGAGCATTACAGTGGAGGAATTTATGAAATTCATTGGACCCATGTCCGGAAGTTCTTTATGGATTATGATATTACCCGAAATGTATACGGCAATGCACCTCATAAAATCGCTTTTGGCGGGAGACGAGGTCTCGATGAATGGGGCTATGATGAACTTCTTCCCTTAAGCAAAAGAAAACTCCAGCATGAGATTCTGTTGTTTTCCCGGACAACGATCATCATCCATTGCGCAAATGTGAAAATCAGAAAAATCAAAGCCTGACTGCAACTTAATGCGAATTCAACCGTAAGTAAAAGAAGGGGTGTTCGCCCTCTGTTACTGCGTTTTTTAGAAGATACATAAACAGGATAGCGATAAATGGAAGGGGAGAATAAATTGCTTAACATAGGAGATATCATTTACACCGTCTTATTTTTCATCGCGGTCGTTTTTATTTTTAATTTGGTGAAAAGGAAAATGTCGAGGTGATGCAAGGTGAATAGGAAAGTTTTGAAATGGTTTTTGGTGATTCTGGGGCTGTCTGCATCTTTAGTGAGCATCGGAATCGGTATCTATGTCTACAGCAATCCGTTGGCTGACAACGCGCAATTCTTGCTGCAGCTTCCTTTTTTGCTGGTTACGGTCACGCTAGCTTCGGCCATCGCGGTTAATGGGTTAAGAAAGACCGAAAGGAGACGCATCGATTAAATGGCGGTGCACATCCAAAAATGGATTTAATGCGTCTCTTTCCCGGTGATGAAGTTTCGTACAAAAGAAATGACACCCATTGTAAAGCATAGAAACGTTGACATGAAAACTTCAGGCCATGAAGAACCTATCGCACGAAACCATACAACAGCTAAAATCCCTGTAATGAAATAGACGGGTATAAATTTTTTTGACAGCAAAAATTCAATCACACGTAAACAACTCCTTAAAACAAAAATGGCGGTCAGAATGCACCGGCTTTAATTAGTGTAACGGAAACTTGCGGCCGAAATCTATGGGAGGTGACGACGATGTTCAATGAAAGTCCAAAATGCTCTGTATGCGGCAAGGAAATTGAAGGGGATGAAGTGGTCTTCATCAAAATGCGCTACCCGAAAAGAAAAGGCTTTACGGAAGTTAAAGCGTATTTAAAGAATGAAGGCCAGTTTATCTGCGAAGGCTGCTACGATAAAAAGTAAAGAGATCGATTGGTCGTATACCTGAAAAAGCAGAGAAGGAAAGACCCTTCTCTGCAGCTTGGTTATTCTTCCTCTTCTTGTTTCTCATCTTTATTGTCTTTGAGATCAATCGTGAATCCGTCTTCTTGCTCCGGATCTGCATCACGCACTTCAAATGAACAACCGGCCAATAACAAGGCTGCTAATCCCACTAAAAAAATTTTCCTCATCGGACATCCCTCCTTATTTTATATTTCCGAAATGGTATTACTGGAGAATACGGATGGATTCCTAAAAAGTTTCCAATTGACTGGAAATAGTTTTTCCGGATTTCGGTTTCAGTTGATTAGTTTTGCTGTGTTCTGCAAAGCGATGGAAACCGGGTATATCGAGCTTAGAAGTTTAAGGAGGCCATACTTTGTCGGCGAAATTGAAAATTATTTTCTCGTTTTTTATTTTATTTGGCGCAGTGCTGTTGTTGGCGAAAGTCGATCAAACCTTCAATCTTTATAACGCGCCTTCCATTCTGATAGCTGCCGGTGTGATTGGCCTGATTTTTTCTTTGCTGGCCACCAACAAGGAAAGCAGTTTGTTGTGCCGGATTGGTTTGCATAAGTACAAACGGGGCCAACGAGATAGCGAAGTGCCGGCCATGTACGTCTACACATGTGAAAGATGCGGCAAGAAGAAAAAAGCGGCTTCGGTTGTTTAATGAAAAGAATGAGGTGAACAAGTGGAATTTACAGATTTTATGCAAGAGAATTTTCCGGATTTAGAACTCACGCCACCTTTGTTTTACAACTGGGATGTTGGCATCCGCTTCGAATTAGGGGTGGATTACAAACGGGGCGAGTGTTCCCCGAACAGTGCATATCTTAAAGGTGTTTACCACAGGGCTATCACGCTGTTCAATTCCCTGCATCTTCAAGAGGATGAAATTTTTCTGGTCGTAAACGTACATGATTTCGGGAAGAACACGAGCTTAAGACGCAAACTGAATATTTTCTCCAAGTACACAAAAAATCAATCGGCTTTGAACAAATTGAAGCACCTGACACTGCCTTATATCATTCCGGAAGACGATGAAGATGGAAATTACCGGACCCATCGATTTGTCCTGAAATGCAAAGTGTCGGACCTCAGGTACATGCCTTTGTTAAAAGCAATCTGTAATACCGATATGGGATACAAGCCGGCTATCCATCATGATGTTTTCTTTATCAGCCTTAAAAATAAAACCATTTTCCATGTATATGATGACAGGGGCTGTGACTTGGTGGCGGCATCAAAGGAAGACATTCGCCATATTTACAATACGCATAACGATTGGATATTGGATTATGACAGAGATGAGATTGACCAGGTGTTTAGGTGAGGAATGATTAGGCAGTGGGACTTGGAAGATGGAAATTAAATTCAATAGGAAGAGGTGAATGGGATAGTGGGAGATGGAAACAAGTTAAACCCAGTTGAAGCAGCAAGGCTCTTTGTAAACAAGTATTTCCGCATTGTGAAGGAGCTTTATTGGCTGGCAGTGTTATTCGAGGGGAAGCAACGGAAACATCTGATCTTGATATTGTTGTATTCGATAAACAATTTCATACTTCTTATAGGGAATCAATGGTCGCTTTTGGATGGAGAATCGAAGCATTTGTACATAATTTAACTTCTTATAAAGAATATTTTTTCAGTGATTATGAGAGAGCTCAGCCTTCAATGCCGAGAATGGTAGCAGAAGGCATAATTTTAAAAGATGAGGGAGTCATTGGTCCGATTAAAGAGGAAGCTAAAGAATTGCTGGATAAAGGGCCTAAAGAATGGTCAACAGAACTAATAAATACAAAGCGCTATTTTATTACGGATGCATTGGATGACTTCATTGGGTGCACTAATCGAGCAGAGGCGATTTTTATAGCCAGTAGCCTGGCAGAATCAGTAAGTGAATTTGTATTGAGAATTAACAAACGATGGGTTGGTACTTCTAAATGGATCATACGGTCATTAAGATACTACGATGTTGAGTTTACCAATCAATTTGTCGAAGCTTTTGACGAATTTTATAAGAACGAAGACAAGCAAAAGATTATCCAACTCGTTGATGAAGTGTTGGAGCCCCATGGGGGACGTTTATTCGAAGGCTTTTCTCTAGGGAAAATCAGAAGGGAGTAAGTACATGAAAAGTTTAGCAATGCATTTTGCGTTGGACCCAATCTTAACCTTAGATAAGAAGCTGGTTCGTCAAAAGAACGGAAAACTTTTGACCGATGTTCAGGGAGAATTAAAGATTATGCTTGAGGAGTCATGCTTCTTTCACGAGCCATCTCTGGCGCTTCTCGAGCTGGGAATCAGTTTGAAAACGTGGAGGACAAGAGATCCGGGAGCGGCACAGCGTTTTGAGTATTTCACGATGGAACATGATGAAAGAGAAGGCCCCATTTTAGCCTTCATCAAGAAAGGCGAAGACGAGTGGCAACTCTTTTCCATTTGGCAGGAGTTTGAACACAAAGATACTGTCTCTCTTAATGTATTGCTGGGGGCAGTAGACCAATATTTATCTGAATTGGAAGAGCTGTTGATGAACAGATTCCGTATCAGGTATTCTGATTTTGCAAAAGTATAGAATGAGAACCGCGTTCAAGCGCATCACCTCCACTGCGAAGAATTGAGACTAAGTTAAAAGAGGAACAAGTATCCACTCAATGAACCACTTGAGGAGAAACATAAAAACAGTCACAATTACTACTCCAGCTAAAAAGTAGAGGCTTAATCTCGAATTGTCTATAAGGGCACCGGTCAAATCCTTCAAAAAACTGATCATGGTTTATGCCTCCAATTTTATGGATTTGAATTTCTTTAAAGAAGTCAGTTAAACAGTAATTAGTACCTACGATGACGAAATCAGAAAATAAGAGTTTCTTTATTAATGATCATTTTAATCATAATTGGTCTGTCATCATTCTTTCAGCCATTTTATTGGTAAGATGGATCATCAAGGAAAAAACTAATTTTTAAAAAAATATTAGACTAACAAGTTTTCATCAAAACCTCCCAATCTTAATCAGACTGGGAGGTTTTTTTAGAAGTTTTTCTTCGCGATTTGTCTGTGAAAATAAAATAGAAAATAGTGATGAGCAGCGATTGCATAAAGTTATCCAACCATTCGAATGAACCAATTTTAAAATAATCGAAGGCCATGAGAATAGAAAACACGCCTATAAATGACAGTAAATAAAAATAGGGGCGACTGATTTTCATTTTCCTCACTCATTTCTTTAGGGTTTTCCCGGTGTTCTATTCTTCTTTTTTCAAGTAACGATTGCCTGTATTGATATAAATGATGCCAACCAAGATGATGACGACCATCAAGACAACCCCGGCAATGATGAGCCCTTCCACTTGGAATAACTCCCCTAAAAAGATGAAAACCGTGGAAAACGTAATACCGAACATCATTTTTCCGGTCGCTTTGCATAAAGCCTTTTCGTCGTATTTTGCCTTTTCCTCATCTGAAAGTGTATTGTACCCGGCGATTAGCCAAGCCCCTTTTCCTTGCAGCAGCGCAATACCCAGAATCAAGAGCAATATCATTCCAACCAGTGGAATAAGCATTTCCATCATAATCACCTCCTGAAGAAAAATGGCCTGTATGTACTATACCGATTTGTTTCGGATAAAGTTTCGTTTTCTATAAAAAGATACCAGTTAAAATGTTCTCGGAATTTCCAATCCACCCCGCAAAGAGTCTGAGTTTCCATACCGGCTGACAAAAAAAGAACTCCGTGGCGAGTTCCTTCTTGTTAATCAGCATAAAAGCGCAATTTGATAATACTTAGCGGCCATCTTATAAGCGCGAACTTCGTTATAATGTTCTGCTAGTTCGGTACTGATTTCTTTGGCCAGCAATGAATACTTGCCTTTTTGTGCCAACTGAACCGCCTGCTGCAGTTCTTTCTCATAGGAAGGAAAATCAAAGCGTGCTTTGTAGATCTGGGATCTCAAGTGCAAAAGCTGAATATAGGAATTGGGCAGGTTATACAAAGTGGTCAGGCGAAAGCCTTTCTTTAAATAGTCATCAGCTTCTTCCCAATTCTTTCTTTGAATGCTGATATCACTTAGAACTTCAAGGGCATGAATGGTTTCTTCTTCTTTATCTGCGTTTATGTCATATTCAATGCTCTGGAGCATGTATGCGGCCGCTTGATCGAATTGCTTCTGTTTTTGATAAACGCGTCCATAATTATAAGCCAAAATGGGTGCATAATAATCTTTATTAAACCCCTCCGAGAACTGGAAAAGTTCATCCAAAGTCTTCAATGCGTCATCATATAAATCGTTTCGATGGTATTGGATGGCTAATTGGGCCAAAGAATTTGCGATTCCCCCTTTAAAATCCTGGTCTTTGAAGATTTGCAAGGCCTTTTTCGTATACAGTCTTGCCAGTTCTAAATCTTCATCCATTTTTGTTCGGACTTGAGCCAAGTTCAAATAAGCTTTTGCTGCCCGCAACGATGTTTCTTCGTGTTGTAAGGATTCAAGATGAAGATTCGCGTAAAACAAAGCTTCTGAATAATTCTTATTCGTGTTGAAATATTTGTAAAGGCTATGGAAGTAATAAGAAGTTTCATTCTCGAAAGTGGGTTGGGCAGGTGAAATAATGTTCTTGGCTTGTTCGACTATGGGATGGGCTTCTTCCATATCATTTGCGGTGTAATACGAGATCAACACATAGTAGATTTTAATCAAAGTGAAATTCGAATGGTTTTCCTTCGAATGGAGTTTTAATAAAGCGAGGTCCTGGGAATTGATTTTTCTGAAACTGATATAACTTTCGTAAATCCGGTGGACGTCCGGCTCTACATTCTTCATATTCATATCAAGCAGAAACTCGGCGTCCACTTCCAGTACCTTGGCAATTTTCGTGATGAACGAGTAGGAAGGCTTGGCTTTGCCGCTCTCGATTTTGCTTATGTATGTATTGGAACAAATTCCTTTGATCAACTCTGTTTGAGTCATTCCTTTATGTATCCTGACCTGGCGTATTCTTTCTCCTATTTCCATTTCTTCACCCTTTTCGTTTCAATCTAATGTCATTCTCTCTCTGTTTGACAGCTTACAAAATCAATCATTGTAAAGAAAATAAATTTACAAATTTAGTTGTTTATTTTTTATTATACAATATTTTGCAATATTGCGTAGTGTTAGAAAATTCAGGTACGTAATAATATGAATGTAGCAAGACCACACCAACCAAAAAGAGGAGATGACTTCCATGTCAAGAAAAGAAAAAATCAATGCTTTGAAAAACCCTGAAATCCGTAATCATGAAATTGAAAATCCGGTAGGGAAAACAATGAATGAGCTATCAAGCGATGAGTTAGCTGGAATCCAAGGAGCTTCTGATGTGAATGCAGAAACAACTCCATTGTGCATCGCAGCATCTATTGGCGCAACTATTATCTTTTCAATGAGAAATTGCTAATCTAACCTAAACTAAAAAAATTGGAGGAATTAAAAATGACTAAACAACAAATTATCAATGCGTGGAAAAACCCTGAAATTCGTGATGGTGTTGAAAAAGTAACGCCTCATCCATCTGGAAAAGCATTTAACGAATTGACGTTGGACGAGCTTGCAGAAGTGCAGGGCGCCTCAGACGTAGCGCCTGAAACTACTCCAGCTTGTGTGGCAGCATTTGCGACGGGCTTGCTTTTCTCAATCAAATTTTGCTGATCAACTTTTAATAGTGGAGGATATTCCTCCACTATTACTTTTTAAAAATAATGAATTTGAGAATGTCTATGACCAGTCGTATGCATTCTCAAATTTATCATGAAAAGGAGTGGAAGAGATGGAGAAAGTATCAACCCGAACAAACCATAGTGATTACATCCATGCCCTGTTTAGTTACGAGAGAAGCCGTTTTTTAAAGGAGGAAGGAATTGATCCGGCTCCAGCTATTAATAAATGGAGAAAACGCCTTTCCATGACTTCGGATGCCATTTTTCAATCTAAACTAGCTGTGGCAGGCCTTTCTGAACAACAATTTGCGGAAATGATTACGCCGCTTAGTGAAAAGAACCTGGACGAAAAGCAACTTCAAGAACTGGCAGCCTTCTTAAAATCAGAGATGAACTTAGACCTTGTGATAGAAGGGTTGAATCTATCTGAGCAAAATGAAAAAATGAAAGAACAACTCGATTTGGGATTGTTTATCCGCCCGTTCCTTTCTTATATCTCCAATCGGCTTGATTTGGCATTGGAAGAGCTTTCGCGCACCCAACCTGCCAATATCGAAAAGATCAAAGAAACGCTGATGTTTGCCATTGGCACCCAATTGATCACTCAGGCGTCCCGATCGATCGTTTTGGAAATGCATGTTTCCAAGTTGAAAGATGAACTTTACGGTTCGACAGCAGAAGAAAGATTCCAGTCGTTCATCAGAGAAAAAGCTTTAAATCCTTCAGAATTGATGAAGTTTTATGAGGAATATGCCGTGTTGACCCGAATCCTTATTCTCCGGAGTGAATTTTTTGTTGAAAATATCAATCTTACCTTAGCAAGATATATGGATGATTTCGATTCCATGTCAAATGCGTTCGGTTTAGACAACGACGAGCTGGATTCCATTGAATTTGGACTGGGAGATACCCATCAGAAAGGCAAGACAGTCGGTAAATTTGTGTATAAAAACGGAAAAACAATCATCTACAAACCGAAAGGGCTTTCCATCTCCTTAAAATACCACGATTTATTGGATTGGATTGCAGAAAGAGCGGAATTCCCGACATTGTCTCCTTATAAAATTCTGGATTTTGGAACACATGGCTGGGAGGAATGCGTATTATACAGCAGCTGTCTTACGCAGCAGGAAGTGAAGCATTACTACCAGCGATTCGGTGTTCTCTTGGGGATGATGCATTCGATCAAAGGCGCTGATTTCCACTTGGAAAATATTATAGCAGGCGGCAACACGCCGTATATTATTGATCATGAAACTTTATTTCACCAAAGCCCGAAACTGGATTTCCCGGATTCCGTTGAAGTTGACTTGAAGTATGAACAGGCCAATTCTGTAGTGGGCACCGGGCTGCTTCCGATTGCCATGTTTAAGAATGCGGAAGGAAAAGGGATTGATCTCAGTGCGCTCAACGGAAAAGAGCAAGAGCTGCCTTTTAAGGTATTGAAGCTTGAAAATGCCATGACCGATGATATGAAATTTTCCATGCAGTCTGAACGCTTCCGCGGCGCCAATAATCTTCCCACTTTGAATGGGGAAGGTGTCGATGCAGAAGAGTATTTGGAGGACATTTTAATCGGATTTGAAAATATTTTTAATTTCTTTATCGATTATAAAGATGAACTGCTGGACTCCAAAGGGCCGATTGAATCATTTCGCAATGAGAAAATCCGTGTTGTAGCGAGGGCTACTCAGCAGTACTTCAACTTTCTCAATGAATCCAGCCACCCGGATTATATGAGAGATGCGCTGTATTTGGAAAATCTGTACGATCGTTTATGGTTTTATCCTTATCATGACAAGCGCATCATCCCCCATGAAATTTTGGATCTGATGGCAGGCGATATTCCGTTCTTTAACTCGCTGGCTGATTCAAGGGATCTTTATTCGAGTACTGGAGTGAAAATTGACAATGTGTTCGCCCAAAGCGGGTATGAAATAGTGGTCGACAGAATCCGGAAATACGACCTTGATGAACTTCAAACCCAGCTTGGATGGATCCGAACCTCGCTTGTCGGATCAAAAAAAGAGGAAGCGGACGTTCAAGAAGAAAAGTGGGCCGACGAAAAAGTGCCGAGTGATGTTGATTTGCTTTTTTTGCATGAAGCGAAATCCATTGGAGAGGAAATTTTGAGCAAGCTCCGCTATTCAAAGGCGAAAGACAAAGCTTCTCTCTTGTGCTTGTCGCCGAATAGCGAAGGAACCTGGTCGGTAGCGCCTGCCTTGCAAGGCCTTTACGATGGGCTGGGCGGCATTTCCCTCTTTTTCCAATACTTATGGAAAGAAACGGGGGATGAGCGTTATAAACTGGCTGCTGAAGCCACGCTGCAATCAGCTGCTGCGCCGATGGTTGAAAACCAGGGACTGGTTTCTTCATTCACTGGATCCGCTTCTCTTTTGTATCCGATCTTGCATTTCCATAAAAACTTCGGCAGCAATGAATATGAGTGGAAAGTCGACGAAATCAAACAAAAACTAAAGCAGAACGTTCAAAAGGATGAAGTTTTTGATTTCCTTGGCGGAGCTGCAGGGGTTTGCCACGTATTGATGAATTCTTTTGAATGGACAGGTGACCGCGAGTATTTAGAAATAGCGGAACTGTATGGCGAGCATTTGTTGGCAAACCGCCATTCTCCGGCTCCTGGCCAAGCAGCTTGGGCATCAGGAGAATCCGGCAATTATTTAGGCGGCTTTTCACATGGCACAAGCGGCATTGCCCAAAGTCTTTTCAGACTATTCTATCTGACAAAAGACCAGAAGTATCAAGAAGTTGCAGAGAAAGCTTTGCGCTTTGATCAATCGCTGTTTGATAGTGAAAAAGGGGCTTGGAAAGACAACCGGCGCTCTGAAGGCCAATATGCCCATCACTGGTGCCATGGGTCAATGGGGGTTGGGTTAAGCAGAATCATGATGTCCGATTATACCGCCAATTCCACAGTTGGGACGGAGATAAACCAAGCGCTCCAAAATCTTCGGAATCACGGCTATAAGAGCTCGGACTCTTTATGCCACGGAAACTTTGGAGACACGGAACTATTCTTGCAAGCCGGCATGCACTTCCAGGATTCCAGCTTGTCAGAAGAAGCGAAACAAAGAGGATATAATTGTGTGCTGCAAAAAGAAGCGCGCGGCTTTTATCAGGTAGACGGGCCGAAAGGGTTTATCCAGCCCGGCTTATTTACCGGCCTTGCCGGAGTTGGCCTGCAGTTGCTGAGGTTATCGAATCCGAAAGAGGTACCGTCCGTCTTGTTATTGGGTTAACTAGTACAGAAAGAATAGAAAAAGCAGTTCAGTCAAGGGGGATCCGTCCATTGCCCTTATCGATTGAACTGCTTTTTATTATTGATTCTTCATAAAAACCATATAAAGGGAATTTGGTTAAAAGGAGCAGGGTTAGACGGCGTTTTTTCACGCCTTACTTACTGTTTTTTTACCTGTTCTATTCACCTTTCCCGATTCTTTATAGTTAACTTAACAAAAAAATTAAGTTACTAATGGAGGGATAAAACGTATGGTGGTCAGGAAATTAAGCACCAGAGAACGTGAAGTTGCTGTCTTAGTCGCTAAAGGGAAAAAAGATGTGGAAATAGCAACTCTGTTATTCATCAGCCGAAGAAGAGTAGGGGAATTGATTTTTAATATTAAAGAAAAGTGGGAGATTACGTCCCGAGTGGAAATCGGGATCGGTGTGTATCATTTCGGTTGGCTGCACTCCCAGGAAGAGCGTTCGATGGAACACGCTGCCCCCATTCCGTTTTACGCAACAGATCATTATAGGGAAGTCCGAATTTAGAAAGGGGAGGGTTGTATGGCTAGTAAAGTACCCTTCATTGAGCAAATGGAACACAGTGAGTGTGGACTGGCGAGCTTGGCTATGGTATTTGCCTTCCATGGGAAATACGTTTCATTGGCCGAATTGCGGGAAAGCTTCGGGGTGCCCAAAGGAGGGACATCGCTGTATCAGTTGATGCTCATCGGAAAGCATTACGACATGAATGTAAAAGGGTTTAAAGTGGAAAAAGAGGCTTTTAAAGACATGGCACTCCCGGCCATCATCCATTGGGAAAACAAGCATTATGTTGTGTTGGAATCCATTTCTAAAAAGCATATTGTGGTTGTGGATCCGGCTTTGGGCAGAAGAAAAATCCGCCACGAAGAGTTTGATGAAAAATTTACCGGCTTTGTCCTTTGTTTAACTCCAACGGAACGATTTGTGAAAAGCAAAGGGCCTTCGCACATTAAATTCTTTTTATCGTTTGCACTCGGAAAGCCGAAATTGATTTTTCTGATCCTGTTTGGCTCTTTGGTGCTGCAGCTTTTCACTCTGGTGGTGCCATGGATGACCACTTGGATAACGGACAATATCATCGTACCGAAGAATGGGAATGCGATGAGTTCCATCGGAATTGGCCTCTTTGTATTATTCATCAGTTTCCAGATTCTTTCGTGGTTTAGAGGCTTTCTCGTCGCTAAACTTCAGACGACCATCGATCAATCATTGATGGAGACGTTCATCGGGAAGTTATTGACATTGCCGTACAATTTTTTCGAAAATCGTTCGGTCGGTGAATTATTGTTTCGGGCCAATTCCAATGTATACATTAGGCAAATCCTATCCACAAAGGTTATTTCCTTTCTGATAGACGGCATTTTGGTATTCACTTATTTAGCCATCATGTTCCACTATTCTGTCCGGATGACCACAACAGTGCTGCTGATTGGCATTACCGTCTTTACCTTGCTGGTGGCCAGCACAAAAGTTTCGAAAAAGTTATCGGATCAAGATGTATCAGCGCAATCAAAAGTCCAAAGGATCTTATCGGAAAGCATCAATGGCATCAGCGATATTAAAGTGATGGGGCTTGAGAATATAGTGTTCTCTGAATGGAACGGACTTTTCCATGACCAATTGAAAACTGCAGAAAAGCGCTCGATTTGGGTGTCGTCGGTCAACACGGTCGCTTCCTCTGTCCAATTCATCCTGCCGGTTTTTCTTTTATGGTACAGCAGCTCCGCCATTTTGAGCGGTTCAATGACTTTAGGCACTGTACTAGGATTTAATGCTTTGGCGATGGCTTTCATCACACCCATCATTTCTATTGGCAGCGGCTACGGAGAGTTGACTTACCTAGGTTCGTATCTCCAACGCTTATATGATGTCATGCAGGCAAAATCAGAAGTCGCAGATCCGGAAAGCGAAGCATTGAAAATACAAAATTTGGCGTTCAAGGGAGACATTGAATTTGAAAATGTGTTTTTCCGGCATAATCATTTCAGCGAAATGGCTATCAAGGATGTGTCTTTCAAAATAGCGGCTGGAGAGAAAGTGGCTATCGTTGGATCTTCCGGATCCGGAAAAAGTACGATCGTCAAACTGCTTTTGGGCCTCTATTCCCCTACAGCGGGAAAAATCAAATTTGATGGGCGAGAGAGTTCGATGATCAATCTCGCAGCGCTGCGCAAATCCATGGGAGTCGTATTCCAGGAAGCACGGCTCTTCAATAAAACGATAGCTGAAAATATCACTGCCCAAAGAACAGCCATTGAGAAGGAAAGCATCATCAAGGCTGCCAAAAAAGCCAATATCCATAAAGAGATTATGGAGCTTCCATTGAACTTTGATACCACTGTCTCTGAATTTGGCGCAAACTTTTCCGGAGGGCAAAGGCAGCGGTTATTGATCGCGCGGGGGTTAGTCGCAGATCCGCCTATCCTTGTTCTCGATGAAGCGACCAGTGCCTTGGATACCTTATCAGAAAGCATCATCGATAATGAGCTTAACTATATGTCGTGTACGCGTGTTGTTATTGCCCATCGATTAAGCACAGTCCAGAACGCCGATAAAATCATCGTGATGGATGAAGGGCAAATCGTGGAAATCGGCAATCATGAAGAATTAACAAAAGCCAAAGGCTATTACTACAATTTATGCAAAGCACAAACCTTGATAGGAGAGTTGAAAAATGAACGTTCAGCGTAACGCACCAAAAACTTTTTTAGTGATTGCTTCTTTAGCCGTCAGCATGAGCTGCTTAGGGCCGGCTGTACAAGCTTCCGAACCTTCTGCACCATTCAGGCAAGCAGAAGAAAGGGAGTCCTCCATGATTTACTTGTTTCAGGAAGGGACTGATCTGGACGCGGTTGCCGAAGATATTCAGGAAGTTGACGCCAAGGCATCCGTAGCACTGATGAACGAAATTGACACCCTGACCGTCCAAGCTTCCGGGCATGCCCAAAGTGAGGAGATTGTGGAACTTGTCCAGCGTAAATACGGATCACTCGTTGCAGAAAAAGGGGAAGACCAGACGGTTAATGCCGGCGATGTCCAACCGGATGGCGTGCCGCTGATTTCGCCATTGGCACCGATGCTAGTAAGCCGCCAAGCTGCAGCTTCCGCAAATCAGGACCCGGAGGGCGGGGAAAGCTCCGCGTACCAGAAATGGTTATGGGATATTGATTTAGTCACCCGAAACGGGGCAAGCCGGGCCATGCAAAGTGGAAATCACAGCGTGAAAATCGGAATTGTAGATAGCGGCCTGGATTTCAATCATCCGGATTTAAAAGCCAATATTGTGTCGAAAGGCCGCTCTTTTATTGAGGGAGTGGCAGATACGCAGGATTACATGGGACATGGCACGATGGTGGCCGGATCGATTGCTGCCAACGGCCATATAAAAGGAATTGCCCCGGACATCGGAATCGTGCCTTATAAAGTGTTCCACACCGGAAATGCCGATTCCAGCGATGTCATCGAAGCGATCGTAGCCGCAGCGAACGACGACATGGATGTCATCAACTTAAGTTTAGGCGTTTATAAGTCCTTGAAAAACAAGGAGGAAAAAGCTGTGTATGAAGCTTATAAACGGGCATTGAAATATGCAGAAAAAGAAAACAGCTTCGTAGTCGCTTCTTCCGGTACAGAAAATGCAGGATTTGATATTTTTAATGCGAAAAAATTGGCAGTTGCCCGTGGCTTCTCGAAAGATGCCCAGCTCCATATGCCTGGAGGATTAGGCCATGCCTATACAGTAGCTGCAACAAACAAAGAGAATGCTTTAACTTTCTACTCCAATTATGGAAAGAACGTCTCAATCGGAGCACCAGGGGGGGACTACGGGCCTCTTGCGGATCAGGGACTTTATGATGTGAGGCATATGACCCTCACCACCTATCCGACTAATCTGGCGCAGTCAGTGACTAGCCAGTACGCCGGGTTTGAAAAAGGTTATGAATTCATGACAGGTACGAGCTTGGCGGCGCCTAAAGTGTCCGCAACCGCCGCCCTGGTAATTGCGGAATACGAAGAAGTACATGGGAAAAAGCCCAAAGTACGTGAAGTTGAAAAAATCCTGGAAAAAGGCGCGGTGAAGGGAGACTCCAAAAAGTTTGGAGCTGGAATTGTGAATGCGCATGATTCACTCCAATTAATCGGCCAGAAGAAAAAATAAAAGGAGGGACCAAGATGAGAAAAAAATTCTTTGGCTTTTTGCCCAAAAAAGAAAGTGCATCAAAAACCAATTATCATGCAGCTGAACTTTCGGAAAAGGAAATGATGGGAGTTGAAGGAGCTTCTAGTGCCTATTTAGAACATTTTTACGAACAGGATAAAGTGAAAGGTGTATTGGATCCCATTTATCAAAAAGCATTTTAAATAAAAGAAGTCATTCAGCAATTAAACTGAATGACTTCTGATCAATAGAGATATTAGTAACCTTCAGGTTCTCGGTCGAATAACCCGATAATCTCCTTCACATCTACTTTGATGGCAACTTTAGGCGACTCGGTTTGCGGTGCATCAGAGGCTTGAAAAGCAGATGCAGAATCAGTGGCTGTGACAAGAGAAGCAAAAAGTGTAAGGGAAACGAGTAATTTTTTCATGAATGATAATCTCCTTTTTGTTGGATATTTTTTTCTTATATCCATCATAAGGCGGGAGACTGGTTGAAAAAAATTGGTAAAATTCGCTCTTTTATTCTTGATGAAATCTTGGATTTAAACAGGTTTTTTTACCCGAAAACTGTTAAGTAACTGACGCAATGAGCAAAATGCTAAAAAAACTTAAGGAAGGAGGATGCGCAATGGAGATTGCCTTTCCATTTACCATTTACACAGACACGGAAACTGACATGCACTTATCGAACAACAAGCCGCTGATCCACTTGAATACACTGGCCCAAATCTGTTTCCGCGCTTTTTCCCAGGCATCGGGTCTGCCAAAGCCTGAAATTGTCATTCTCGATGATAAAGCTGTAGAAGGGGTTAGCCAGTCGGGTCGATTCGAGATGGATTTTGATCACAATTACTTTAAAAAAGTAGGGGAAATCAGTTCAGAGCTTGCAAAAGAAAAAAGATTTCGATTGGGCCTTTTGTATGAAAAGAATGCCGAAGAAGAACAAGTGATTGAAAGCTACGAAAAGGCGGTTCTTCTGCACGGAGAATTAACAATTGTCCGCGAAAGCAAACAACTGGATTCAAAAGAAACAGCCATTCAATGGATTACAGACTAAGGAGATGATTTCATGAACAAGCTATTGCAATATGGACTCTTAGCGATTGCGGGTGTACTGGTAGTCGTAGTGTATAAAACATTTTTCTAAAGAGAGGAAGATAGATGATGAACCTGACAATAAACGATGTGAACAAGCATTTCGGACCGTATCATGCAGTAAAGAACTTGTCTTTATCAGTAAGCCAAGGCGAAGCCGTGGGACTGCTGGGACGAAACGGCGCAGGAAAAACGACGACGATCCGGATGATTCTCGGGTTATTGCAGCAGGAAAGCGGAAGCATCGAATGGGGAGGAAAGTCATTCTCACGGAAAGAAGTCAAACTGGGCTATTTGCCTGAGGAAAGAGGGCTTTATCCGAAGATGAACATGATGGACCAACTGGTTTATTTTGGCCAATTGGAAGGCATGAGCAAGCGTGCTGCAAAGCAGGAGGCGATGAAATGGATTGAACGATTGGAAATAAGCCAGTATATCAAAAAAGACACAGGAGATTTATCGAAAGGAAACCAGCAAAAAATTCAATTGATCGCTGCGCTTATGCATGATCCGGATTTGATTATTTTGGATGAACCTTTCAGCGGACTTGATCCTGTTAATGCCCAAATGTTGGAGCAGGTGATAGAAAGTCTGATTCAAGAGAAAAAAACCTTAATCTTCTCAAGCCATCGAATGGAGAGCGTTGAATCATTTTGCGATCGGGTCTATTTGATGAAGCAAGGCGAGGTCGTGCTTTCAGGATCCATCTCGGATATCAAGACCCAATACGGATTTAAGTATGTAAATATCGAATCTACCCAGCCCCTGGAAGAATATTTGATGGGCTTGCAAACTGAGTTTATAAAAAAGGGGAAAGAATATCAATTACAGGTAAAAACCATGGATCAAGGGTTATACCTCATCGAAAAAATAAAAAGCTTGGTTCCGATTCGGAAAATCGGCATCGCCGATCCATCATTAAACCAAATCTTTATTGAAAAGGCAGGGGATTGAGATTGAGAAATTTTTATCTGGTCTTTAAACAATCTTTTCGGGAAAGAGTGACTTCGAAGTCCTACCTTACGACAACGTTTGCGTTGATTCTGATTTCCATATTCGCCATTTCATTGCCCAGCATCTTGGAGAATTTTGCGGATCCGAAAGAAGAAATGGTGGTTGTATCCAATGCCGCCGATATAACTGTCTCGGAACTGGAAAAGCAATTGACCGATTGGGAGTGGAAAGAAGGGGCACAACAGCAGATAGAATCTTTGAAAAAAGAAGCGCAGGAAGGAAAAATTGCTGGCTTATACCTAATTGATGACAATGCCAGCAATTATTCTGTGACCTATTTTTCCAAATCGAATGACGTCGCTTTAAATTCGTCTCTGTCCCAGTATCTTCAGGCGAAGAATACGCAAAGAATTGCCGATAGCAACGGTATGTCGGAAGCGGATCAACAGTCCTTGTTCGTTCCGGTTGCCATGGAAAAAGGACAATTCACTTCAGAGAATGAAGTATCGGTGTTTGTGATTTACTTGATGCTGATGTTCATTTTGATGGCAGTTATGATGTATGGCACAACGATTGCAACCGGCGTCGCCTCAGAAAAAGCTTCACGGGTCATGGAAGTAATGGTGACAAAAGTAAACCCGCTGGCGATGATTTTCGGTAAAATATTCGGAATCGCTTTAGCAAGCCTCATGCAGTTCGCCGCTTTCTTTGGATCTGTTGCGTTGTACTTGAAATCAGGGCTTGTGGAACCCGCACAAAGTTTAGGGAATTTTGACTTGAATCTATCGGCGCTGACAGCCGAGCATTGCGTGTACTTCTTCATCTTCTTTTTATTGGGGTATTTATTATATGCTTCTCTATATGCGGTGTTCGGTTCCATGGTCAGCCGTCCTGAAGAACTGAACGGAACGACGATGCCAATTTCTATTCTCTTGATGGTCAGTGCTTTCTCGGGAATCCTTTTTGTCATGGATGACCCTGCATCAACGCTATCCAAGTTCATGGCAACATTTCCGTTTACCTCACCATTCAATATGATTATTCTGATCATGAAAGACGCTGCATCATTTGGGGAAATCGCTCTATCCATCGGCTTGCTGGTGATCACCACCTTTGCATTCGGTTATTTTGCAGCAAAAGTCTATCCGAAAGGCATCCTTCACTTCGGAGAAAATTTGAAACTGCGTCAGCTTATTATGAGGAAGTCATAAATTGCTTCTCTGGTTGTGTTTGCAAAAACGCGCTTTTGCGGTAAGCTAAATGAAAGAATAATTGAATAACCGTAACAGGTGCCCTTCGGGGAGAATAGGGAATGAAGTGAAAATCTTCAGCGGTCCCGCCACTGTAACGGGGAGTTTTACAGATTTGCCACTGGAGATTGGTCCGGGAAGGCCTGTAAAACGGTGATCCGGAGCCAGGAGACCTGCCTGCTTACGTTCTGCTGATAGATCATGGAAAAGTCTTTAGTTTATTTGTTCACGCAAATAAACTGGAGGCTTTTTCTTTTTAATTCAGAAAGGGGAAGAGAAAGATGAATTTATTGCAGCAAACAATGGAGCGTATTCAAGGGTTGGACCAGGAAATGGTGGGAAAAGCGCGGGAGCGTGTGGACAGCCTGATCAAGCCGCCGCACAGTCTCGGCAAGCTGGAAGAGCTCGCTGTGCAATTGGCTGGAATTTCGGGAGAATTGTATCCAGAGTTTGATCGAAAAGCGATTATCGTGATGGCTGCCGACCACGGCGTTTATGAGGAAGGGATTTCTTCCAACCCGCAGGAAGTGACATATGCGCAAACGATGTTCATCGCAAAAGGCATCACCGGAGTCGGAGTTTTGGCGAAAACAGCGGGAGCGGAAGTGGTCACCGTCGACATCGGCGTTAAAGGAGACTTTCCGAATGATGCAGGGGTGATCGGCCGGAAAATCAGGCAAGGCGCAGGCAATATTGCGACAGGGCCGGCGATGACGATAGAAGAAGCGATCCGCTCGCTGGAAACGGGGATTGCCATTGCAGAAGCGGAAATCCAAAAAGGCGCCAATCTGCTGGGGACCGGCGAAATGGGCATCGGCAACACCACGCCAAGCACCGCCATTTTATCGGTGCTTGGAAACATTCCATCTGAAGAGATTACCGGCAAAGGTGCAGGAGTCGGCAGTGGAGGAATCTCGCATAAAGCCCAAGTCATTAAGAAAGCGATTGAAACGAACCGGCCGGATAAAGACAATGCCATCGACGTTTTGGCCAAAGTCGGTGGACTGGAAATCGGCGGCATGGCAGGTGTCATGATCGGAGCGGCAGCAAACCGCGTGCCGGTTGTACTGGATGGGTACATCTCCACCATTGCGGCGCTGATAGCGGTGTCGATCGAACCGAAAGTGAAACATTACCTGATTGCTTCGCATGCAAGCGCTGAACCGGGCGGGAAAAAAGCAAGTGAATTGCTGGGCATCCAGCCGGTGCTGCATATGGAGATGTGTTTAGGTGAAGGGTCGGGCGCCGCTTTAGCATTCCCACTTGTAGATGCGGCCTGCCGGATAATGAAAGAAATGGCCACGTTTTCGGAAGTTGGCCTTAAGATTTGATGAAGAGAGGAGAAAAAGATGTTTACTGAAGAAGAAAAAAGAGGTGTATATAAAGCAATTTACACTAGAAGAGATATTCGCAGCTTTTTGCCGACGCCTGTCCCGGAAGAACTGATCACCACTATTCTGGAGGCTGCACACCATGCGCCGTCCGTAGGATTCATGCAACCCTGGAATTTCATTATCGTATCTTCATCTGAAACAAAAGAAAAGCTGGCCTGGGCCGCAGATAAGGAGCGGCGGGCACTGGCCATTCATTACGAAGGGGAGAAAGAAAACAAGTTTCTCGGATTGAAAGTAGAAGGCATAAAGCAGGCGCCCGTAACGATTTGTGTAACTTGTGATCCGACAAGAGGCGGCTCTCATGTCCTGGGGCGCAATTCCATTCCTGAAACAGACGCCTTATCCACGGCCTGTGCCATCCAAAATATGTGGTTGGCTGCCTGTGCAGAAGGCTTAGCGATGGGCTGGGTAAGCTTCTATAAGAAAAACGACGTCCGGGACATCCTGGACATTCCGCCGCATATCGATCCGATCGCCCTTCTGTCGCTCGGTTATACGGAAGATTATCCTGATAAGCCAATTCTGGAAGCAGCGGGATGGGAAAAAAGACGTTCGTTAAAAAACCTGGTTTTTGAGGATATATGGAGTGGGAATTAGAGCTTTTATAAGTAATGAAACAGCTGATGATAAAAAAGAAAAGCCATTTAAAAAGGGAAAACTTTTTCAAAAGTTTTCCCTTTTTTATAGACAGTTATATCACTTAATGATATATTATTTTCAGACATATCACAAAGTGATATAAAGGAGTGGGAATATGAAATCATTAGAGCAGCTGACGGATTCCGTTTTTTACATTATGGCCGCTTTCACAACACCGAGGCACGGCTACGCAGTAATGAATATAGTGGAGGAGATAACGGATGGAGCGGTAGTGATCGGACCGGCATCCCTGTATACGATCATTAAAAAGCTGACAAATGAAGCGTATATCGAGCTTTACGAAGATGCGGATTCCAGGCGCAAAGTCTATATGCTGACAGCTTTGGGAAGAGAAGTCTTAAAGCAGGATATTGAACGAAGAAAAACGATGGTCCAATTTGCGGAAACAGGATTACAAGGAGGAGAAGCCTGATGAGAAACAAAAAATACATGATGTCCGGTGGATTAGCATTTTCAGAACAAAGTGATTTGGAAAAATTGCGGGAAAAGGCGGCGCAGGGCTGGAATGTTAAACGCTTTAAATTTATGGGATACCAACTGGAAAAAGGCGCACAGGAAGACGTGATTTTCAGCATCGATTATCGTGATTTTAAAAAAGGCGAAGAAGAGGAATACTTCGAGATGTTTGAAATGGCTGGTTGGAATCATGTCAGTTCAAATGCCGGCATCCATTTGTTTAAAGCCTTGCCGGGCACAAAGCCGATCTACAGTGACAAAGAATCGTCTGTCGATAATCTGGTCCGCCAGCAAAAGCCCTTAATTTCCATTTCCATCGTTTGTGTATTGATCACAATCATCAGTTATGTACTGTCCCAAATGGGTCCGGATCTCGTTCAAACTGTTTTTCATGTGCTGTTTCTCAGCTTTGTGGTGCTTACTTTCCCGGTATTGATGACCGCGGGTGCCATCACATTTCAGCTATGGAGAGCAAAACGCGTTCACGTATAGAAAAAATGGATGTAAACATAAAAAGAACAGGCAACGCGTATCCAATCGCGTCTCCTGTTCTTTTGAAGTTGGAACTGTATTGTTTACTGATTGACTGGACCTTTATTGATTTCCGTCAGTGCAGAATTGACTTCGAAAATCTTGGCATGGACCGGTGAAATGCCAAACCCGGCTAAGCGCTTAGTATGCATATCTACGTATTTTTCAGCGGTCTCTTTTGTTTGGAAAAGATATATACCGCCGGCTTCCTTTGTTTTCGGGTTTTCAGTCCAAATCTTCCACAGAAAGCCCTTTTCCTCGTTGATGCTTTTCGCCAGTTCTGTGAACGACTCTGCCATTTCATCTCCGAAAGGGCCATCCATCTTAAAATCTACTTGAAGAATATATGCCATGGTGTTTCCTCCTTATTTTGTAGCTGGTGTGAAATACGATTCCCCTAAAATTTCATGGGCCTGATAATGGCCAGGGGCGAGTTCTTTTTCAATAAATGCATTTATCTCTGCTGATTCCACATCGTACATCACTTCAATTTCCTTGGAAAACAGCAGTTGTTCTTTTTCCAGCAGCTGAGAAAGTGCAGGTTGCGGTTTGGCTTGCAGGTCTTCCTGATTCAGCACTTGCTTCAAGCCGTCCACATAGGATTCGAACGGCCGACCGCCGACAAGTTTGACGCCTTTGTTGTCTTCATTGACCATGATGATGGAAGGGAAGCCGCGGGCACCCAAACTTCTGGCCAGTGCAAAATCTTCATTCAATGCCTGCTGTCCGGCTGGTTGTTCCGCCTGCTGCACAATGGTTTGACCATCAAGGCCCATCTGATTGACGATGTCGATCATAACGGAAGCCTCTGAAATGTTTTGGTTGAATGCGAAAAGGGCTTCTCTTGCGCGCCGCAAGTATTCATTCGCCTTTTCTTCGCTATGGACATCCTGAATCACCTTGAAGACGCGGGAAGGAGGATAAGACGACTGGACAGGATTGTCGATCATCAATGTTCCGTCAATCGGCATTCTTGAATGGTCGCCGACTTCTCTCCAATGGCCTGCGACGTCGGCTGGCTTATAGATGCCATTTGCAGGATCAATGGGCCCGTCATGCCACTTCTCTAGCAAGCCGCCCATAACGGTCTGGGAGTTGAAATGTTCACCGTACTGTTCTGTGAATCGGCGCAACACCGGTTCGATGGCCCAGCAATGGGAACAGATTGGATCTGTTACATAATAAAGGGTAACTGATTTTTGAGGCTTGCTGAAATCAATGAGTCCGGTTTCCTCTTCTTCTGCAACGCCGCAAATGCCTGTTTCGATATCGCACATCAGATTGTTATTTTTCATTTTTATTTCCTCCTCTTGAATTGGCTATGACTGAGTGTTTTCGGTTAGCTTATTTGCTTTACAATTCGATCTTAAGCCATAATGAAAGCAATCAACACCAATAGTTCCGGTGATTTGTCGCTTATGCAACACATTCCGGAAATTGTCGGAAAAGGAGTGAAAGGCGAATGACGCAAACCAAGACGGACCCACGCGTGATCCGAACCCGTAAATTGATTATGGATTCCTTCATCACGCTTTCAGAAGGAAAAGAGTTTAAGGATATTACGGTAAAAGACATCACAGCCGAAGCCATGATTAACCGGGCGACGTTCTATTACCATTTCGAGGATATATACGATTTATTGGAGAAGGCCTTATCGGAAGTTTTATTGGTGAATCTGGATTCAGACACTTACCGGCACGATGAACTGAACGAAGAAACGTTCGTCAAAATCTTCGAAGCGGTCACCAATTTTCAAACCTCCCTCTCGAACCGGTGCCACCGGGGATACGAAGATACCATCGCCCGGATTATACGGGAGCAGCTCGAAGTCCTGTTCCATAAACTATTGGTGAAGCAAAAGGGAATCGGGCAAGAAGGAGCCCTTAAAACTACTGCGGTCATGCTCAGTTGGGGAATCTACGGGGCATCGGTGGAATGGAAAAGGAACAGCCAAGCCTCTCCGGAAGAATTCATCAAAGCGGCTGTCCCTTATATCGAGCATGGCATTCATTTTAATAAGTAAGGAATGAAAAGTGGGGAGGCGATGGGATGGCAAGCATCCAGGACGTTGCCAGAATAGCAGGCGTCTCTGTTGCGACTGTTTCGCGTGTATTGAACAATCATCCATATGTGAAAAAGGAAAAAGTGGAAGCAGTGGAAAAGGCTATTGCAGAAACAGGATATATCCAAAATATCAATGCCATCAATTTGAAAAAAGGCAAAACAAACCTGGTGGGTGTGGTGCTGCCCATCGTGGATCATCCGTATTTTTCGCAATTGATACAAGGGATTTCCCAATCAGCGGCAGATCAGCACTATAAGCTGGTTCTTTACCAGACCGGTTATCATGAAGGCCAGGAAATGGAAGCATTGGAGATGTTGAAGCTTAAGCAAATCGACAGCCTGATCATTTGTTCGAGAAAAGTTTCGCTGGAGACCATCGAGCGCTATCGCCAATACGGCACGATCGTGTTATTCGAAAATGGCGGAACTACGCCGTTGAGTTATACCTTCGTTGATCATTACGCCTGTTTTATGAACGCACTGGCTTACCTGTATGACAAGGGGCACCGGGAGATCGGATTCTCCATCAATCGATCCGATGGCACAAACAGCAGATACCGGGAACAGGCGTACCAGGATTTTCTGAAAATGAAGGGCTTGCCTTATCATGAAGAATATATGGTGAGGGATTGCCTGTATCTGGAAGACGGTGAACGCATATTACAGCGGTTTTCACAACTTCAGCGCCGTCCGACAGCTCTGCTGGCAACGAGTGATCAAGTGGCGGCTGGCATTGTGATTGCCAGCTCCAAATACGGCATCTCCATTCCGAAAGATTTGGCGATCATCGGATTCGATAATCACCCGATCGCCAAAGCGATGGATATCACCACCATCGGCATCCCCTTGAATTCCATCGGCCAGCTTCTGTTCGGCCAGACCTTGTCAAAAGAGGTATCACACGAAGAAGTTGCCGTCCGCTTGATTGAAAGGCGGACTGTTTGAAGAGCTTTTGTATACGACAAAAAGCAGCGTGGTCGTTAAACAGTAAGGGCAAAAAGTCTGGTGCGATCATGCCCCCGGAAAGGGTTACACTCACAAAAGACATCTCCAACTGCCACGAATCAACGAAAGCTGCTTCTTGTTTTCAGCATACGGTATGATATCGTTCTCAGGTCAAGGGAATTCCTGCAATTCTTTTAATAATTGAGGAGACTCATTGAAACCAACAAAACAAGAAGCTGTCTCGAAAGTTAGTTTTGCTGACTTTCAGGATAGCTTCTCTTTTTTTCATAGCTGAATTTTGGATAGAAGTGCCGGTTGCCGATTGGAGAAGCCACTCGGACGCTTTGGGCATGGCTCCCGCCGAAAGCTGAGCACAGACCGCTCATCTTCCTGCTTCGCCCAGCCCTTGGACGCACCTCGCTAAGTGAAGGGATTCAGGAGGATCTAAGAAAAGCTGCAGCTGCTTCTACTCCTGGGATGGAAGAAATATTAGGAAAGCGTCCGGTTGAAGCGGAAGAAACGGCATGGAATCTTTCAAAAAAAGAAGCTGTCCTTTTGTCATTCGTGAATGACAAAAGGACAGCTTTTTTCATTTATACGTTGTGTTTGTCTTCCACTGGCGTACCTAGATTATGCTCCATGTAATCCTTGCCCCATTCATACATCGAGTCAAGAATGGGAATGAGGGTTCTTCCTTGGTCGGTGAGGGAGTATTCCACTTTCGGCGGAACGACCGGATAGATTTCCCGGTGCACAATCAGGTGTTCTTCCAGTTCGCGCAATTGAGTCACCAGCATGCGCTGTGTAATGCCGGGCATCAGGTTCTTCAGTTCACCGAACCGTTTTGTTCCTTCTTTGCCTAAATGCCACAAGATCAACATCTTCCACTTGCCACCGATGATGGAAAGGGTCAGTTCTTTTTCGCAATTAAAGCTTTTTTCTCCCAAGTTGGGCATGCTCTTCGCTTCCTTCCTGCGTTATGCCAGCGTTTGCGGGTTCCAATATAAATTTATCGATGGCGTACATTACACCATCGTCATTGTTCGAGTGGGAAACGAAATCGGCCATGTCTTTTACTTCCTGAACAGCATTTCCCATGGCGATGCCGAGGCCCGCTGCCTTCAACAGTTCGGCATCGTTGTGGTTGTCGCCGATGCCGATGATTTCCGAACGGTCGATGCCCAGCTTGTTTGCCAGGAATAACAGCGCACTGCCTTTATTGGCTTCCGGATGCGTCACTTCCAGGTAGTTCTTTTTGGATTTTTCGATATAGGCGGATGCGCCGAACAATACCTGCAACTGCTTTTGCAGCAGCGCCAACACATCGGGTTCGTCGATAAAGAGCAATTTCGTAAAGCCTTTTTGGGCCAGTCCCATCAAGTCAGGTTCCACCGTATACGGAACCTGGACGGCTTTCGCATAAGCGATGAGCTTATCCGTTTCTGCGGCACCATAGAGAATGTCGTCCTGGTACACTTGCAGATGGATGTTTTGGTCCCGTGCGATGCTGACCAATTTTTGTGCAATGTCAGGGGAGACGGCGCGTTCATACAGTGCTTCTTCTTCGCCCGCCGTTCGGATCATGGCGCCCTGGTAAGTGATCAGTGGAACATCGATGCCGAGCTGTTCGGCAATCTGTTTGGCGGAGGAATACATTCTCCCCGTCGCGATCGTCACCACGGTTCCAAGGCTGATCGCCTTCCGGATGGCTGTAATGGTGTTTGGTGAAATGGTCAGCTGGTCTGTTAAAAGCGTCCCATCCAAATCAATCGCAATCATTTTATACATAAGTTCTCTCCTTGCCGATTCTTTTTGTAAAACAATTAAAAATGCAGTTCATCAAACAGCAGTACCCTGGCAGGCGAGGCATCCGTGCCGGTCAGCTTCAAGGGCGCCGCCACCATAAAATAGTCACCTTGTTCCACTTCTTTCAAACGCAACCCCTCGATAATGATGATTCCGCCGGCAAACAGCGCTTTATGTGTCGGGTGGCCTTCCTGGCTGCGTTCAATGCCGAGCGCATCGGTCCCGACTCCGCGAATCCCAAGCTCTGAAAGATAGGCGGCCCCGTCTTCGGCAAGGTAGACAAAATCAAAGTTGAAGTTTTCCTCAAAAGAGTTTTTCGTTTTCAATAAAATAAAATCGTCCTGCTGAATATCAAATCTTTTCAGGTCCGCTTTTGAAATGCCATTCTCGGCAGCTGTCAAATCCAGCACTTTGCATGGTCCCACAAGCTTGTCCAATGAGATCGACTCGAAGGTCTCTCCGTCCATCATCATATGGCGAGGAGCGTCGATATGGGTCCCGGTATGGACATTCATCTCCAATTGCGTTTCAGTGACTTCGCCGGTCGTCTGCGGATTCATTTTCGGCTGTTTTTCCGGCTTGTCTTTATAGACAGCCATGCCTTCAAAGATTGTGCCTGTCACATCATGCATTTTCATCTGATCAACCCTTTCGTTACTGGTATTTTTTCAGTGGTCTGTTCAGCTTGGCATGCTTTTCAGTCGTCTGTCCAGTGACAATGCTTGAATGAATTCCGGTTCCGCATCAAAGGACAATAAAAACACGCCTGAGCATCTAAATTCCCAGCTCAGGCGTGTTCGTTGTTATTCTAAATTCGCGTGCCTGCCGTACATGGTGCCGGACTTCAACCCTTTTTTGTCCATAAACCGCAGAATCACGGCATCGTAGAACAGAAGGAGCGACTGCTCGAACAGGGAACCCATCGGCTGGATGGATTTTCCGCTGTCACCGTCTGCTTTGGCTTGCGCAGGAATTTCAATGTGAATGTCTCCAAGAAGGCCGATGGTCGAATCGGGATTGGTGGTGATGGCCACTACTGTCGCGCCGATGTCTTTTGCTTTTTTCGTCATCGCTGCAAGGCTCTGGGTTTCACCGGAACCGGAACCGACGATGAATAGATCATCCGGTTCCAAGTTCGGGGTCACTGTCTCTCCTACGACATATGCATCCAGACCGACATGCATCATGCGCATGACGAAAGCTTTCGCCATGAAGCCGGAACGGCCGCCGCCTGCCACAAATACTTTCTTTGCCTGCAGGATGCCGGCCACCAGTTTTTCAGCCTGCTCATCATCAATATGCGCAAGAGTCTGTTGCAGTTCAGCCAGAATTTCTTCTGTAAAGCCTTTGGTGTTCATGTTATGCTGTCACGCTTTCTTTGATCAACTGTTGGATTTTCTCAGCTGCTGCGCCTTTGTCTTCTTTGCCAGTGATGCCGCCGCCGACGATGATCAAGTCGGGTTGTGCTTTGATCACTTCTGGCAATGTTTCCAGTTTGATGCCGCCTGCAATGGCTGTTTGGGTATTTTTCACGACGCTCTTGATGGTGCGCAAATCTGCAAATGAATCTTTGCCTTCTGCCTGCAAATCGTAGCCAGTGTGGACACAGATATAATCAGCTCCAAGCAAATCAAGCTCAGCAGCACGTGTTTGGATGTCTTTAACAGCGATCATATCGATCAGGATTTTCTTGCCTTGTTTTTTCGCTTCTTCAACTGCGCCTTTAATGGATGAATCTTCTGCTTGTGCAAGGATCGTCACGATGTCCGCTCCTGCAGCAACCGCATTCGACACTTCATAAGCTGCAGCGTCCATGATTTTCACATCTGCAAGAACTTCCAGGTTCGGGAAGGCTGTTTTCATTTCCGAAACGGCTTTCAGGCCTTCTTTGTTGATGACCGGTGTTCCGATTTCAACGATGTCGATAAAAGCCTCTACTTCTTTTACTAATTCAAGTGCCTGTGGAATGTCTACCAAGTCTAATGCCAATTGTAATTTCATATATATGAATCTCCTCGATTTTTGATTTTCGGTGCCTGCTCAGTGTAATCCTTGCTGTCAATACTGTGAAGTACGCACTTTAATCGCACATACTGACAAAAAGTATACTGTCACTGTTCAACTGCTCCATTTTAAGACAAGGTTTAAGGCTTGGATGTTTTAAAGGAATATTCGGACATTTTGTTTGAAGCCGAGAGAAATTTATCTTATGATGAAGGGGCATCAATGAGTGAAAGTTCACAGAGCTAAGGCAGCATCACAAATTGAGGAGGAATTTATCCATGACGAAGATTGGTATTATTACAGGAAGCACACGCCCTGGACGCAATAGCATCCAGGTTGCAGAATGGGTCAAAAGCATTGCGGACAAACGCGGAGATGCTGAATACGAAATCGTGGATTTGAAGGACTTTAACTTGCCGATGTATGCAGAGCCGATTTCAGCAGCTTATAGCCAGGATTATCAAACACCTGAAGCGATTCCGTGGTCTCAAAAAATCGCGGAACTCGATGGTTATGTCTTCATTTGCCCTGAATACAATCATGGCGTAACATCAGCTTTGAAAAATGCCATCGATTACCTGTATGTGGAATGGAACAATAAAGCGGCAGGCATTGTCAGCTACGGTTCTTCAGGGGGAGTACGGGCAGCCGAAGCTCTCCGCATTATCATGGCGGAACTGCAAGTGGCTACAGTCAGAGCCCATCCGGCGATGTCCCTGTTCACGGATTTCGTCAATATGAACGAATTCAAACCGGCGGACGTCCACGAAGGTTCGGTCACGACACTGCTCGATCAGGTCAACGCCTGGACGAATGCGTTTGAACCTCTTCGGAACAAATAAAGAGAAACTTCAATCAGTGGGGGTTTTCTTCATCCCCCACTGACCGTTAAAGCGGGATAAATCGATAACGTACCTTTATAGATGAAAGAGCGATCCGAAACATGCGGATCGCTCTTTTTTTGATGAATCAGTAGCCGGTTCCGGTTAGTCGAACTTGTGGCAGGTTGACAAGCAGTTTTTCAAGGAGTATATTCGGATTAATAAATATTCAAATAATCAGATATACTATAAAGGAGAAAAGAAGGTCTTCATATGGAGAAAAAGTCGATGTTTACTGGAAGATACGCGGGCTATTCATTCCAAAGCTTTAAAAAAGACTTTTTGTCGGGCGTTGTGGTAGGGGTAATCGCGATTCCGTTAGGCATGGCTTTTGCCATCGCTTCCGGAGTGAATCCGGAATACGGGATCTACACCACCATCATTGCTGGAATTTTGATATCGCTGCTCGGCGGATCGAAATTTCAAATCGGCGGACCTACCGGAGCCTTTATCCCGGTGCTGTTTGCCATCGTTATTGCCTACGGTTATGAAAGCCTGCTGCTGGCGGGATTTATGGCCGGCATCATCCTGCTCTTCATGGGGATCTTTAAACTGGGTTCGTTGATCCAATACATTCCCCGGCCGGTCACAATCGGTTTCACCTCGGGGATTGCCGTCATTATTTTCGTCGGGCAGATTGCGAACTTCCTGGGATTGACCGGTGTGGAAAAGCATGAATCCTTTTTGGCAAACACAAGAGAAATCTTCATGCATATCGGCACGATTAACGTCTACAGCGTTATAATTGCCGCTGTCTGCCTTGCCACTATGTTGCTGACGCCCAAATTTATCCCGAAAGTTCCAGGCCCTTTAATCGGTTTATTGGTTTCCACGGTAGCAGCGAGTGTTTTTTTCGCAGGTGAAGTGGCTACAATCGGTTCAACTTTCGGAGAAATCTCAAACTCCCTACCGAAATTCCAGTTTCCAGAGATCACTTTTGAACGGATTCAGCTTCTGATCGGCCCAGCCTTCGTCATTGCCATGCTGGGAGGAATCGAGTCCTTGCTGTCCGCTGTCGTGGCGGATGGCATGACCGGCAGCAAACACAACAGCAACCGGGAACTGGTCGGACAAGGAATCGCGAACATGATCACTCCTTTATTCGGGGGGATCCCAGCTACCGGTGCCATCGCCCGGACAGCCACCAATATTAAAAATGGCGCTGTTTCTCCTTTTTCGGGTGTTATCCATGGCGTGGTTGTTCTGTTGGTTCTGTTGCTTTTTGCGCCTTATGCTTCAGTGATTCCACTGGCCAGTATGGCGCCGGTACTGATGATCGTCGCCTGGAATATGAGTGAAAGGCATACATTCATCGATCTTCTGAAAATGAAAACCGCGGATTCCCTGGTTTTGGCTGCCACTTTTTTATTGACCGTCTTTGTCAGCCTGACCGTTGCTGTCCAAATCGGTTTATTATTCGCTGTCATCTTATTCACCAAACAAATGAGCGAGTTGTTGGTCACGGCCAAAGCGTTGCCGGACCCCGACCATAAAGATGAAAAAATGGCGACCCATATGGTGACGGATATCCATGATTGTCCGCAGATTAGCATTTATAATGTGGAAGGGCCTCTCTTTTTCGGTTCTGCCCAAGCTTTCGAACAATCCATTATGAATACAATCAATTACAGACCCAATGTGCTGATGCTCAGAATGGGAAAAGTGCCTTATATGGATACAACCGGGGAATCCTATTTATCGAGCATCATTAAGGATTTTTCAAAACATGGAACGGTTGTAATCACCGGCATAAAACCGCATCCCATTAGTGTAATGAAAAAAACAGGATTGTATGACTATACTGGAGAAGAGCATTTCTTTGGACATACCGGCGAAGCCATCGATTTTTCATTAAACAAACTCGACAGAAACAAATGTCTGGGCTGCCAACATTTTGCCTTTAAGGAATGTACGGCTCTTTCGGCTGGATTGGAGTTCCGTAAAATAGAAACAGCCGGAGTTGAAGAAAACCTGAAATAGCTATAGAAAGGAAGGGATAGAGTTTGGATATGGAAATGCAGCAGTTCAAATCTGAATTTTTTAAAGCACTGGCACACCCGCTTCGTATTCGAATTCTGGAGATTTTGGCGGAAGGGGCTAAAAGTGTCAATGAAATCCAACAGCTGGCGGAAAGCGAAGGATCGACCGTCTCCCAACAGCTGACAGTCTTAAGGTCGAAGAACATCGTCACAGGCAGCAAGGAAGGAAACCGGGTCATTTATTCATTACGGGATCCGATGATCATCGAATTGCTGGATGTGGCCAAAAGGATTTTCAACAATCAGCTATCGGAAACCATCACGATATTGGACCGGCTCAATTACACGGACAAAGCAGAATGACCAAAGACAATTGGAAGGCTTTTAGTAAGCCGCCGATAGAAGGAAGTGAGAAAAATGTGCTCACTTCCTTTTTATATGGATTGAGAAACGTAAATGTAGATAGGAAGCTTGTTCGAAGAACAAAAAAGTTAATTCAGCCGAAATGGTTGACGTCCCAAAATACACATGTTATGATTATCTCGAATTAAAGATATATTAATTAAGAGTAAATGAGGTGAAACGCATGAATATGCCAAATCTCAACTTGAAAGCATTGACTGTATTGGTTCGAGCCGCTGACGCTCTTCATGAATTGATCAAAAAGGACGTTGCGCAATACGGATTGAACCCGACTGAATTCTCGGTATTGGAATTGCTTTACCACCGCGGCAGACAGCCGATTCAGCTGATCGGCAAAAAAGTGTTGATTGCCAGCAGCAGCATCACGTATGTCATCGATAAACTGGAAACGAAACAATACGTCGTCCGGCAAGCATGCCCAGAAGACCGGCGCGTGACTTTTGCGGAACTGACCGATCAAGGCCGGCAATTGATGGATGAAATTTTCCCGAAGCATGAACAAGTGATCAATCAGGCATTCGAGGGAATGGAACAGCAGGAAATGGAAGAGATGATTGAGACGGTCAAAAAGATCGGCTACCAGTCACAGCGTGTTTAAATTTTTTTAATCTTATATCTCGAAATCGAGATAATAATACTTATACAAAAGGAGAGATTTACGATGAACGAATTAAAAGGGATTCACCACGTAACCGCCATCACCAGCAGTGCAGAAAAGAACTACGAATTTTTCACCTACGTCCTGGGCATGCGTCTGGTCAAGAAAACTGTGAACCAGGACGATATCCAGACCTATCATTTATTCTTTGCCGATGACAAAGGTTCGGCCGGAACGGATATGACCTTCTTTGATTTCCCGAACATCCCGAAAGGCACTCACGGCACGAATGAAATCTACAAAACGGCTTTCCGCGTACCGACCGACGAAGCATTGGCTTACTGGATTAAACGCTTTGATAAATACGATGTGAAGCATAAAGGCATTCAAGAGGTCTTCGGCAAGAAAACCATTTCATTCGTCGATTTCGATGATCAGCAGTACATGCTGATTTCAGATGAACACAATGAAGGCGTAGCATCCGGAACACCGTGGCAGAACGGTCCGGTTCCACTGGAGTTCGCCATCACGGGACTCGGCCCGATCCATATCCGAATTGCGGAATTCGATTATTTCAAGGAAGTATTGGAAAAAGCCATGCTGATGCGCCAAGTCGCAAAAGAAGGATCCTTCTACTTGTTTGAAGTGGGGGAAGGCGGAAACGGTGCGCAGGTGATTGTTGAGCACAATAAGCTGCTTCCTCAAGGGCAACAAGGTTTCGGTACTGTCCATCATGCCGCATTCCGTGTAGCTGATACCGGCGTCTTGCAGGAATGGATCGACCGCATGCAGCAAATGGGCTTCAGCACATCCGGCTATGTCGACCGTTTCTTCTTTGAATCATTGTATGCACGCGTAGCACAAGGCATCTTATTTGAATGGGCAACTGACGGTCCGGGCTTCATGGGCGACGAACCTTACGAAACCGTAGGAGAAAAATTGTCCTTGCCGCCATTTTTGGAACCGAAACGCGACCAGATCGAGAAATTGGTCCGTCCGATTGATACTGTACGAAGCACGCGCACCATCGAAAAAGAATATCTGTAAAAAGGGGGAAAAAAACTTGAGCATTTTCAGTAAATTATTCGGCAAACCACAAACAGAACACCAACAGGAGGAAACAACAATGACAAAATTGAACATCGGCATCATTTTAGGATCGACACGTGAAGGGCGCTTAAGCCCGCAAGTAGGAAACTGGGTAAAAGAATTGGCAGACAAACGCGGAGACGCGAACTACACAATCATCGATATCGCAGATTATAAATTGCCGCTGTTAGGCGAAAATGGCGGTGACGCATCAGGTGCAGCGGCATGGTCTGAAGCAGTCGCAAAACAAGATGGCTTTGTCTTCATCGCACAGGAATACAACCACTCCATTACAGGATCGTTGAAAAACGCACTCGATTACCTGCGTGTGGAATGGAACAACAAAGCTGCCGGGATCGTATCCTACGGTTCAGTCGGCGGCGCACGTGCTGCAGAACATTTGCGCGGCATCCTGGGTGAATTGTCAGTGGCAGACGTACGCGTCCATCCGGCATTGTCCTTGTTCACGGATTTCGAAAACGGAGCTGAACTGAAAGCGGCGCCTGTACAAGCAGATTCAGTGAACCAAATGCTGGACCAGGTCATCCCTTGGTCAACAGCATTGAAAACCATCCGCTAGTTTTTTTACGATATAAGTTGAAGTAATAATGCAACATAGTCGATATTCCGCAAAACAGCTGCGAAGACATTAGCCGTAGCTTGCGAGGAGAATGTCTTTGCGACGTAGTGCGCAGCACGAAGGAGCACGGTTTTAAAAGCTACGCTATGGAGACGGGTATGGTCTTCGCTGTTTTGCTCCATATCTTTAGAGATTTCTCTCAACGCCGGCGCGGCTCATCACTGGGCGGGCGCTTTGTTCATAGTACCAAAGCATTTTATATATTATTTGTCTAATTCAACTTATATAATCACAGAGTGTGCAGAAACACCCGCACATTCTGTTTTTTTCGCTACAATGGAGAAATAGAGGGAATGGAATAGAAAATGGCTTATCGTATTTCTTCGTGCGTTTATTAACACATCCCATCAGCAAAGGAGCAGGTAAACATGATTTCAATTGATCCGGAACAAAACGAGGAACGCGACAATTACAAGCTGTTGGTCGGTTCGATCATTCCGCGCCCTATCGCCTTCGTCACCACACAGTCCGAAGAGGGCGTCGTCAATGGCGCACCGTTCAGTTATTTCAACATCGTCTCTTCCAATCCACCGATGGTTTCGCTATCGATTCAACGGCCCACAGGCGAGCGGAAAGACACGGCACGCAATATTTACGGGAACGGTGAATTTGTGGTGCATATTGTGGACCGGGACAATGTCGGAAAGGTTAATGAAACTGCGGCTTCCTTGCCGCCATCGGAAAGTGAAGTGGACATGGCTGGACTGACAAAGGTACCGAGCACTAGGGTGTCGGTTCCAGGCGTCAAAGAATCAAAAATCCGCATGGAATGCCAGTTGGTGGAGTCTGTCCCATTTGGCGGCGACGGCCCGGGAAGCGATTTGTTCATCGGCAAGATCGTCCAGTTCCATGTGGACGAAGCCATTTACGAAAATGGCCGCATCGACCCAAGAGGGCTGGATGCAGTCAGCCGATTGGCCGGTTCCAGTTATGCGGCAATCGGTGACATCTTTTCATTGGAGCGGCCAAAATAAAAATGGGGTGAACCAGATGAGTCTGGCAAGTTATATCGGCTGCAACATCGAAATACCGGAAACAGATGAAGATTCGGATGACGTCCTCTATATCGGCAATTGCTTTTCGGAAAAATACAATCGGAAAGCTGTAAAAAAGCATCAGTTTTCGACGCCATTTATATATGAGATTTCCACCGATTGGGGAATCGAGATTTCTGCGGATATGCCCAGGGAAAGTTGCGTGGAATCCAAAGTGAAATTGCTGCGGCTATGTGAAGTTATGGATAGTTACCTTCGTGAAGGGGACTTCTTTGAACTTTACAGTTACTGGATTGGGGAAGAAGACGACGACCGCGAAGGAGAAATGACTTTGCAGCTGGGTGCTTTTGATGTGGACCAGCTTGAAATGCCCGAAAAGACATTGGTGCGGTTCGTAAAGTGATGCGGATTTCATAGCGGCAATAAGCAGATCAATTTGGGTTCAAGAAACAGGCGTCTATTAAAGTAGAGTTGAATAATAAAAAGCAGTTGATTTCTCAACTGCTTTTTTGCGTTTAAATTGATCTGACAGACTGCAGGCCATTCGCCAGCAGGTGAGTGAACTTGTCGGCTGGCAGCGGCCGGCTATAGTAATACCCCTGGATTTCATCACAACCCAGTTTTTTCAGCAGCGCCAGTTGTTCAGCAGTTTCCACCCCTTCAGCAACCACTGACATGTCCATACTATGGGCAATGAAAATCATGGCTTCGACAAGCGCCTTATCGTAAGGGTTGGAGGCCATATCCTGCACGAATGGCTGGGCGATCTTCAAATGGTTCAGCGGGAATCGCTTCAAGTAGTTGAGCGACGAGTAGCCGGTGCCGAAATCATCGATGGCAATGCGGACTCCCAAGCTTCTCAGTTCCTGCATACGGGTAATGGCTTTTTCCGCATCATCGACAGCGACGCCTTCCGTAATTTCCAATTCCAGTGAAGACGCCGGAAAGCCGGTTTTTTCAAGTGCCTGGCGAATCATGCTCATCAAATCATCGTCAAGAAACTGCAGAGGCGATAAATTCACCGCCAGTTTCAGTTCAGAGTAACCGGAGTCATGCCATTGTCTGGCTTGCCTGCAAGCTGTAGAAAGCACCCATTCGCCCATGGGAAGAATCAGGCGGGTTTCTTCCGCGAGCGGAATGAATTCTCCGGGAGAAATGGTTTTGCCCGATGGAGTCTGCCAGCGGATCAAAGCTTCCATGCCAATGATGTCGCCTGTGGCGGCTTGGATCTGTGGCTGGTAATGCAGGATGAACTCTTCATTCACGAGAGCCCGGCGCAGTTCATTTTCGAGTGCGATTTTTCGGGAAGCGATAAAAGCCATGTCATCTGAGAAAAACTGAAAATTGTTTTTGCCTTTTTCTTTTGCATGGTACATGGCGCTGTCTGCGTGTTTCAGCAGTTCATCCGGCGTTTCGCCGTCTTCTGGATAAACAGCAATGCCGATACTCATGGAAACATGCAATTCCTGTCCTTGGATAGTCAGGGGGTTTTCAAAAGCAGCCTGCAGCCTGCGGATCAGTGGAACCATATCCAGCTGTGAATCGAAGTTATTCAAAATCAGTGTGAATTCGTCGCCGCCCTGCCGGGAAATGGTATCGTTGGAGCGCAGGTTTTCCTGCAGCTTTTGGGCGAATTTCTGCAGCAGTAAATCGCCGAATTCATGGCCGAATGTATCATTGACGTTCTTAAAACGGTCCAAATCAATGAACACCACAGCGACTTTCTGGGAAGTTTGCTTAGCAGCCTTCAAGGCGCTTTCCAACTTTTCGAGATAGAGCCTTCTATTTGGCAAGCCGCTCAACGCGTCATGATAAGCCATGTGTTTCATTTGATCGATGGCTTTTTCCAATAAATCATTTTTGGAAGTGACTTCCATTGTCCGTTGCTCCACTTTGTGCTCCAGAACAGAGGTCAATTGGTGGTAGCGCGCCAGTAGCTTTCGGTTATCCCGTAACGTGAAGACCTGTCTGGTGATGATGAGGATGACCGATACACCGGCTCCCGCGATTAAGCCGTTCATGTCTCCTTTTTGTTCGAAAATCATGACGATAAACAACAGCACCATACTGAAATAAGGAAGCAGCAGGCGCAGGGAAATCCGCTCGTCATCAATCCGTTTGGCAACTTTCTCGGACGATGTTTCTGTACGTGCTTCCAGTGCATACAAACCGGCAAGGGCCATCAACAGCAGGCCGAGAGACCATAACGGATCGTAAATACTGCCGCTGTTATACCCGCCGTTAGCAGTTGAAAAAAGATAAGCGGTATCTGCCAGAACTTGAACGATTAAGCTCGCTGCAATCAAGCACAGGACCCTGCGCTGAAAGAAATAGGCAGAACCGATGTAGAAACTGACGGCACCAAACAATAAGAACAGATCTCCAATCGGGTAGCTGATGGATACAACGAAAAGAATAGGGGATACAGAAACTTCTTTTATTAAAGGCTGGATCAGAAAATGCCAGCTTAATGCTGTGGATACGGCGATAATGATGGCCATATCGAAAAGAAACTTAATCTGATAGGAGTTTTCCTTCCTTTGTATAAGCTGGTAAGCGAAAGCTGCTATGTAAAAAAAGATTTGAAGGAAGAAAAACAGGTCAGCCCATCCGGGATAGCTGACTTCCACATGTGCAATATCACGGCTATAGAACCAAATGCCTTCGGCGACTGAAAAGCTGTAACACCCGAGTGATATCAATAACCAAAAAAAGCGGTTCTTGCTGGAAGATTTCAAAAAGACCGTGAATAGAACCGTTCCGGCAATCACAGGAACCAGGGGAATCAGCCAAGACATAAGACTGGCTCCCGACAAAGGCATAAAGCTGCTGTCCGAACCAAGTAAAATCCAAGTATAGTAAAATAAAATATAAATGAAACTGAAACAGATGAACGACTTCTGGATTTTGGAAAGAGTGATCGCTTTCACCTCATTAGGTCTGAAAAGAATAGAACATCAAATTCTGAATTTATTAACATTTCCTCTATTATAGACAAGTTCCTTCTATAAAGGAACAGTGTTCTTACAGATAATAACAATTTTTGGAGAGTTAGGTAGAAATGCTGAAACGAAGACTGACTGGACAAGGAAGCAGTAAATTTGTAACTGTACTCGAAAAACGGGATACTGGGTCTAGATGCAGAAAATGCAGCAGGTCGGGTTTTGGGCAGCCGAAAAAAGCGCAAAATTGACGAAGCCTGCAAAAAGGGGGATACTCAATGTCGATTTATTCATTTCAGACAACATTATCGAACGGGGAAGAAATGCCTCTCGAGACTTTAAAAGGTGATGTCCTGCTGATCGTCAATACTGCAAGCAAATGCGGATTGACTCCTCAGTATGAAGAATTAGAAGAGCTGTACAAAAACCATAAGGAAAAAGGTTTGCAGATTGTCGGTTTCCCATGTGACCAGTTCGGCGGACAGGAGCCCGGTACAGATGAAGAAATCTCGGAATTCTGTTCCGTCAACTATGGCGTCAGTTTCCCTCTTTCCCAAAAAATCGAAGTGAACGGCGAAAATGCTCACCCGATTTATGAGCACTTGCGCAGCAAAGCGCCAGCGGATGCAGAATTCGATGAAGCAGGTGCTTTGCAGAAAGAAGACCGCGACATGCTGGAAAGTTCCGATATCCAGTGGAACTTCACTAAATTCCTGGTCGACCGCAAAGGAAATGTCGTCCACCGTTTTGCGCCGACCGTAAAGCCGAAAGCGATGGAACAGATTATTGAGCGATTATTGGAAGAGTCTCGCTAAAAGGCAGAGCAAGATGAACAGAAAAAGCACAGCCGAAACAGGTTTTACTCCTGTCTTGGCTGTGCTTTTTGATTTGTTTAAGCTTCATTTAAAGAATGGTATACAACAAGGAAATCACTGCATACGAAACCAGCCAGATCAGCAAGGCGAATGTGAAATTCATTTTATAGGCGATATAGACAGATGACTTTCTGCTGATGGCGGCGAGCAGCAGGTTCAACCCCGAAAACGGTGAGGTCATAATGGCCAGCATCCAGCTGGCGAACAAGCCGACACCCAAATACAGATGGTCTTCCGCAAATAGCGGGGAGTTGCTCAAGGTGATGGCCAGGATGGTAGCGGTAATGATGGGATGAATGCCAATCCACGACGGAATGGTCATCAGCACTGCCAGGACCGGAAGCAGCAGCAGGACATGGGTGATGTTCAAGCTCTCGAGAAGGTAACGGATCCAATCATCAGCTCCGTTGTTTAGAAGAGCAGTGCCGAATGCGCCAGCCATGATGAAAATCGATAATTCATTGCCCATAGAAGCGACTTTTCCGGTCGCATAGCCTTGCAGGTTTTCAACCAGCTCGCGCGGCGTGCCCAGCAACAATGACCATACGAAAGAGACCGCGATCGCCGCTAAAGGAACAATCGTCAATACCGACAACTCGGTCAGATTTTCGATGACGAGAATCATCGCAGTGACGGCCAGCAGGATCAAAGCGAGTTCAAATACTTTTCTTTTAGCAAGCTTCAATGGGACCGTGCTCTTTATGGAAGAGGCTTCTGGAATAGGACGGCTTTTTCGCCGTTCATTCCAAAAGCCGAGAACCATCATGATTACGGTGATGGCAAGGCCAATCGGGAAAAGCTGAAGCCAGCTGACTTCAAAATAGGAAAGCACCAATGCCATGGAAATAAAATACGGCGACCACATGAACGCCATGACGAATCCTCTGCTCATCGCTTTTAGACGGACTTCGTCAAATGGTTTGAAGGACGGTGTATCAGTCAGGTCGTAGAGAATCGGCAAAGTCCCGACGTTCATGACGGCGCCGATGCTGCCGGCAGCCACAGTCGAGAACAGGTACAGATGATGCGTTTTTTTGATGTAATGAGCAAAAATGACTTCTATGTATTTCAGGTACTGACCCTGCTGGATGGGAACGGACAGCAAAGGGACGAAAATGAAAATCGCCAGCAAGTTGATGTTGGTCTGAAGCGCCATGAAAAATTCCCGGATGCCTGCTGAGGTTGGTTCCAACAATAATCCGACAGCAAACAGCACCGAAATCAGGATTTTAGGCATCCGCGGAAGCGTCGGGAAATAGGAAACGAGCACGGCCAGCGCAAACAGGCTGATCAAAAAAGGTGCATAAGGGATGGGGATGAAGAATGACAGCAAGTAGATGCCTCCCATAAGCAAGGTGCTGAGAGGGCGGATAGCCGGTTTCATAGAGAGGACTCCTTTGCGAGATACTGTAGTGTGTTTTTTCTCAGTTTGACAGAAAAATTCCAGGGCGTCTTGGGAAATGCATCGATTTCAGCAGCCGAGCTAAGTGTTTTTCTGAATATCCATTGTTTCCATCGCATGACATAAGAAAAAGCCGAAATCTGAGAATAACAGATTTCGGCTTTCTTATGTTCTGGAAGAGACGGAATTTACAGCTTCATCAGCATGCCGTCCAATGGGCGTTCCATTTGAACCTGCATCCACTCGGCGGTTTCGACGAGCTTCTGAAGGTCGGTGCCGGTTTCTGCGCCCATACCTTCAAACATATTGACCATGTCTTCCGTGCAGACATTGCCGACAGCTTTTGGCGCGAACGGGCAGCCGCCGAGGCCGGCGATCGACGAATCGAAACGGCGGACACCGGCCTGGTAACCCGCCAGCACATTGGCAAGGCCGAGGCCTCTGGTGTTATGGAAATGAAGGCCCAACTTGATGTCGCTGCCGAACTGGCCTTGGAACTGCTGGACCAGATCCTTGACTTGCAAAGGATTGGCCAATCCGGTCGTATCGGCAAGCGTGATTTCCGTGGCGCCGGCGCGGGCGAAGCGTTCGGCAATTTCCAATACGCGGCTGGCCGGTACGTCTCCTGAAAATGGACAGCCGAAGCTGGTGCCAAGCACCGCGGCCACATTTTTCTGTGCACCGGTTGCTTCTTCAATTACCTTGAGCAATTCCGTTACGTTTTGGTCTACTGTTTTTCTGGCGTTTTTGAGGTTGAAGGCGTCGCTGGTTGCTGTAACGACATGATAGGTATCGACTGCGGTTTCGAGTGCCCGTTTCAAACCCGAATAGCTGAGAATCAGTCCGGCATATGAAACGCCGTCGATTTTCGGGACTTGCTTCATCACTTCTTCAGCATCTGCCATCTGCGGCACCACTTTGGGATTGACGAAAGAAACGGCTTCAATTTTTCGGATGCCGGCGTCGATCAGCCGGGTGATCATTTCAACTTTCTGTTCGGTGCTTACCTGTTTTTTTTCATTTTGCAGCCCGTCACGGGGGCCGACTTCACAGATTTCAATCATTGCGCTTCCCCTTTCCATAATTCGATTTGCGGGTTGTTCAATTGAATCAGCACATCATCGCGCCCCTGGTATATGTGTTCTTGCATCGCAATCTTAGCGCGTTCAGGTTCCTGGTTTTCAATCGCGTTCAAGATGGTTTTGTGTACTTCGAGAGAACGGAGCAGCTGCCGTTCGTTATACCAATAGAATGAACGGAAGACGAGTGGAACCACGACCACTTTCGAAATCAGCAATCGCAGATGTTCATTTTTGGCTGCTTTGAAAATCTCTTCGTGAAATTCCTGGTTGGTCTGCTGTATATGTTTAATGGTAGCGATGTCCGATCGCTTCCACTGCGAAATCGCTTTTTCATACTCCGCATTTTTAGTGCGTATCGCTTCGACTTCTTCTTCGGTCCGGTTTAAAGCGGCTTCGCTGGTTCCGTGGCTTTCGAGCAGAGCGCGTACATTGTATATTTGCCGGATGTCGTCTGTAGAAAATTCCCTGACGATATAGCCTCTTCGTTTATAGGGCACGATCAATCCGTCCGTTTCGAGCATTTTGATGGCATCCCGGATCGGGGTTCTGCTGACTTGCAGTGTTTCGGCCAATGCTTCTTCCGTCAGCCGCTTTCCGGGAGGGAATTTGCCGGTGACGATTGCGTTCTTAATATAATTATATGGATTCATAAACCTCACCTCTAACCTCATTGTATACAATAAAGAATATTCAATCAATAATTTATTTATATAAATAATTAAAATCCTTTTAAAACAGTGTTCTAATTTGATTTTAAATAAATGGTGAATTTATTGTTGACTGAATGTATACAGTGTGATAATTTTTTAACTAATCAAACTATTCGGAAGAGTAGTGCGCCAAGCTTGTATGATTTTAGCGGAAGGAGGATGGGAAACTCATCGCAACGTGACGGAACGCACTGAAGAAGCTGCAGATAGGAAGACGCCAAAAGGGGAGAATCCAAAAAAATGAGGGATACGATGGGAACTGATCAGTTCGAAGGATTCGGGCATTCGACAGGAATGGGAAACAGTCCGGCAATCGTAGTGATTGATTTTATGAAAGGCTTTACCGATCCGGCCTCTCCACTGGGTGCGGATTTTTCGAAAGAAGTCCAAGCGACCAAAGAACTGCTGGAACGAGCGAGGGAGACCGGCGTCCCGGTCATCTTCACCACGGTTATTTATGAAAGCCATTTCAAAGATGCCGCACACTTCATCGAAAAAGTACCGGCATTGAAAGGGTTGACGGCAGGCAGCGAATGGGTGGAAATCGATCCATCGCTGGAAAGAGATGAGGCCCGGGAAGCATTGGTCGTCAAAAAATTTGCAAGCGCTTTTTTCGGGACCAGCCTTTCTTCTATGCTGGTGTATGAAAAAATCGATACGCTGATTATCACAGGCTGTACGACTTCGGGCTGCGTCCGGGCGACGGCCGTCGACGCATTGCAGCATGGCTACAGAGTTGTCGTTCCGGAAGAGTGTGTGGGTGACCGGTCAACAAAAGCGCATGAAGCCAATCTTTACGATATACAAACGAAATACGGGGATGTTGTAGGCGTGGGAGAAGTCAAAAACTACTTGCTGAATCTGAAAGGGGATAAAAGACATGTATAGAGTTGCTGTGGATGTAGGAGGAACTTTTACGGATATCGTTTTGCAGAATGAGGAGACCGGAGAAATTTACGGCACAAAAACACCATCGACAACGGAAGACCAGTCCATCGGGCTGATGGCGGGGATCAAGAAGGTATGCGAAGAAAGAAATGTCAGCATCGAAGAGATCCGTTCCATCATCCATGGAACGACTGTCGCCACCAATGCTGTTCTGGAGGAAAAGGGAGCGAAGGTCGGGCTGATCACGACTGAAGGATTTGAACAGATTCTCCATGTTGCCCGTTCCTGGACACCGGCGCCGATTTCGGCCTGGATGGGTTTCCATAAACCGGATCCGCTTGCTGATCTGATTTTCACCAAAGGGGCACAGGAACGTATGACGGCCCAAGGGGAAGTCCATCTGGAATTGGAAGAAGAGGATGTCCGTGCGAAAATCACCGAGCTCTACGATGCGGGTGTGGAAAGCCTGACGGTCAGCTTGTTGAATTCCTATGCCAATCCGTCCCATGAAAAGAAAATTCAAGACATCGCCTTATCGGTGAATACGAAAATCCCAGTGACGATTTCCTATGACATCCTGCCGGAATTCCGTGAGTATGAGCGGACGTTGACGACAGTCATGAATTCCTACGTCCGTCCGCCGATGCAGCATTACTTGACCAATATCGAAGCCAAACTGACCAATGAAAAAGTGAAGAGCCGAATCAGCATCGTCCGTTCGGATGGCGGACTCATGAGCATCGCAGCCGCTTCTTCACGTCCGGTCCATACCATGCTTTCCGGTCCTTCCGGCGGTGTGACCGCTTCGGCGATGATCGGCGTTCAAGCTGGTCATGAAAATGTCATTTCATTCGATATGGGCGGCACTTCAACGGACGTGTCATTGACACATGCCGGACAGCCGAAAGTGTCCCGTGAAACGAAAATTGGTGTATTTCCGGTTAAAGCGCCTTCGCTTGAAGTGGAAAGCATTGGTGCCGGAGGAGGATCGATTGCCCATGTTCCGATGACGGGCGCCCTTCGTGTCGGACCTCAAAGTGCGGGTTCCACACCAGGCCCTGCCTGCTACAGCCGCGGCGGAACAGAACCGACTGTAACGGATGCCAATGTGGTTCTAGGGTATCTTCCACCGAGTCTGGTGGGCGGCGAAATGAAGTTGGATGTGGAAGCATCAAAAGCCGCAGTCAATACAATCGCTGAAAAACTGGGTGTCGATATCTATACAGCCGCTAAAGGGATTTATGACATCGTCAATGAAAACATGTACGGAGCCACCCGCGTGGTGTCTGTGGAGAAAGGCTATGATCCGCGTGAATTTTCGCTGCTTGCGCTCGGCGGAGCAGGTCCGCTCCATGCCAATGCGCTCGGCAAGCTGTCCGGCAGCTTCCCGGTGATCATTCCGCCGATGCCTGGCGTCCTTTCGGCTCTCGGTTTCCTGCAGTCGGTCATCCGCAATGAGTTCTCGAAAACATTCATTCATCTATTGAGTACATTGGATAAAAAGACGGTGATCGATGAATTGAGAGAGCTTGGAGACAACTGCAACGGGTGGTTAACCGAAGAAGGTGTTCCAGAAGAGCAGCGGACAATTAAGCACGAAGTTGATGTCCGTTACTACCGCCAGGGGCATGAAATTCCGATTGAAGTGCATCTGGAGGAGATTGAAGAAAAAGGATTGGTTTCCATCAAAGAGCGGTTCGACGGCATCCACGAAAAAACGTACGGCTTCAAAATGGATTCAGAAGTGGAAATCGTCAACATCCGTGCAGTGGCGCTCGGGGAAGTCAAAGCGTTGAAACTGCCGACCAATGAAGCGGGAAGCGAAGATGCCTCGGATGCAATCGTCGACAAAGACCATCAAGCCTATTTTGAAAAAGAATTCCTGAACACACCGATATACGCACGTGAACTGCTCAAGCCAAACAATAAAGTTTATGGACCGGCGATCATCATCCAAAAAGACAGCACGACTTTGGTGATGCCCGGCAATGTAGGCATCGTGGATCAGTATATGAATCTTCTAATCAAAGAGGGGGAATAAGCAGATGACGAAAATCGATTCGATTACAGTTGATATCATCGAAAACGCTTTGAAGAACATCAAGGAAGAAATGGATGTAACGCTGTTCCGTTCGGCCATGTCACCGGTAATCCGCGAGCAGCATGACTGTTTTCCGATGATCACCGATGCGGAAGGGAAAATGGTGGTCGGAAATTTCGGCTCCCACATTCCGGAAGTGACGAGACAATTTCCAGAAGGCATGCACGAAGGGGATGTCATTTTCGTCAGCGACCCCTACAGCTGCGGCGGATCGGTATCTCACGTCAACGACTGGATGATCATTTTGCCGATCTTCCATAAAGAACAGCTGGTCGGCTATTCCTCCATGTTCGGCCATGTCATCGATGTCGGCGGACCGGTACCGTCAAGTATGCCCGTGACGGCCACCAGCATTTTCGGGGAAGGCATTCGCTTTCCGCCGGTCAAGCTATACGACAAAGGCGTGCTGAATGAAGCCATCATTAAAATCATCAAAGCGAATACACGCACGCCGCTGGAAAATTACAGTGACCTGATGGCACTTGTGGCTTCCTGCCGGACAGCGGAAAAACGCGTAAAAGAACTGTGTGAACGGTTTGGGGCAGATCCATATTTTGAAGCGCTCGATGCTTTGCTCGATCGCACGGAAAAAATGATGCGCCACCTGATCACCAATTTCCTTCCGACAGAGCCGGTGTCGTTTGAAGATTACATCGATGATGACGGCCTCGGGAACGGTCCGTTCAAGATGAAGCTGACGATGTGGCGGGAAGGCGATCATGCCTATTTTGACTGGACTGGTACGGATAAACAGGCACCGGGCCCGATCAACTATTATCTCAGTGAGCCGATGTTCAAAATGTTTATTGGTTCGTTTCTGATCTCGGTCTTTGACCCGGCCATCAACTTCAATGACGGTTTCTACGACCTGCTTCATATCGAGACACCGGAAGGCACATTGATGCGTCCGAAGTCTCCTGCAGCGTTAGGGTGCCGCACCCATGCATTGAGCCGATTATTCGACGTATTGAGCGGCGTGCTTGCCATCAACTCACCGGAAAGCAGCCCGGCTGCAGGATATGGGACAAGCCCATACTTCATTTTCTCCGGTGAAGATGAAACTGGCCGATCCTTCAACTTGATGGAAGTCATGTACGGAGGGTTGCCTGGAAGACCGATTGGAGACGGATTGGATGGCCATTCCTGGTGGCCGGCATTCGTCAACATTCCGACGGAGTACCTGGAAACCTATTACCCGCTAATGGTCAATTCCTATAAGACAGGAACGGATTCCGGCGGCGCCGGAAAACATCGCGGCGGCAACTGCAACGAAAAACTGTACACGATTCTGGCATCAGGGTCGGTATCAATCCATGATGACCGGGAGAAAATCCAGCCTTGGGGAATCAATGGCGGAGAACCGGGTTCGTCATCTTCAAAACTGCTGATCAAAAAAGACGGCACACAACTTCCGTTGCCTTCGAAAGTCGATAACGTGGAAGTTGAAAAAGGCGATCAGATTCTCTTTATTACCGGAGGAAGCGGCGGTTGGGGGGATCCGATTGAACGGGAGCCGGAAGCGGTCAAACTGGATGTGGCACGTGGACTGGTCAGCAAAGAAAAAGCGCTGAACGCTTACGGTGTCCAACTGGGTGAGGACTTGGCAGTCGATATGGAGAAAACAGAAGCGGTTCGCGCGAAGATGAAAGAACAATTGGGAGACCGCGAATCCTTTAATTTTGGAGACCGCGAAAAAGCGTTGGTCTAACATTTACAGAAGCGGGCGCTTTGCCGGAGAAAAGCAAAGTGCCTTGCTTTCATTCAGATAGTGGAGGTGCGGAAAATGACAAAAGTGACAGAGACGACAGATACAAAAAATACACAAGAAACTTCAGAGAGACTGCCGCTTGAAGGCGTTCGCGTGCTGGAATTGGGTACATTGCTGGCGGGGCCATTCACCGGCCGCATGCTGGGGGACTTTGGAGCGGAGATCATCAAAATCGAAGCACCCGACAAAGCGGACCCGATGAGGCAATGGGGCAAGCAGAAAGACGGCGAAGGGTTGTGGTGGCCGATCCAGTCCCGCAACAAGAAATCGGTGACCTTGAATTTGAGAACACCGGAAGGGCAGGAAATCTTCAAGGAACTGGTCAAAGAAGCGGATATCATCATCGAGAACTTCCGTCCGGGCACCATGGAGAAGTGGAACCTTTCTTATGAACAGCTTTCGGAGATCAACCCGAAAATCATCATGACAAGAACGTCCGGCTTCGGCCAGACGGGACCTTACAGCAAACGTGCAGGGTTCGGCAGTGTCGGCGAAGCGATGGGCGGCATCCGCCACGTCACCGGATTCCCGGACCGGGCACCTTCAAGAATCGGTGTGTCCCTGGGCGATACGTTGGCGGCTTTGTTTGCGACCATCGGAACACTGACGGCATTGAATGAACGCCATCATTCCGGCAAAGGCCAGATGGTCGACACGGCAATTTACGAATCGGTATTTTCCGTCATGGAAAGCACGGTGCCAGATTACCTGTTGACGGGGTATATCCGCGAGCGGATGGGCAATATTCTGCCAGGAGTCGCACCGTCCAATATCTATTTGACGCAGGAAGGCACCTATATTGTGATCGGCGCCAATGCAGACGGTGTGTTCAAACGGCTGTGCGAAGCGATGGGCCGTCCGGAACTTGCGGAAGATCCACGATATCAGACACATCACGCCAGAAGCGACCATATGACGGAACTGGACCAATTGATCGAAGAATGGACGAAAACACAGAAAACAACAGAAGTACTGGAGCTGCTTGCTGAAAAAGGCGTGCCATCCGGGTTGATCTATTCGGCTAAGGACATTGTGGAAGACCCGCATTACGCCGCACGTGACATGATCATCAAAACCGAACATCCGGTACTTGGCGAATTCCCGATGCCTGGTGTGGTGCCGAAACTCAGCCGGACACCTGGGAAAGTGAAGCATGTGGGAGCGGAGTCCATCGGCAAGGACAACGCAGCCGTCTACGGGAAATTATTGAACTATGACGAGGAAAAATTGAAGGAGTTAAAAGATAAAAAAATCATCTAAGCGAAAGAAGGGAGCACCTATGGGAAAAACGCTTTATGAAAAGATCTGGGACCGTCATGTGGTGGTGGAGCAGGAAGCGCAGCCGGACATCATTTACATTGATCTTCATTTGATCCACGAAGTCACGTCACCTCAAGCTTTCGATGGGCTCAGGCTGGCAAATCGCAAAGTCCGCAGACCCGACCGGACATTGGCGACGATGGACCATGCCATCCCGACGACGGACCGCCACCTGCCGTTCGAAGACAAAATAGCAGAAAAGCAGGTGGAGGCATTGCGTCAAAACTGCAAGGATTTCGGCATCAAATTATTCGATCTGTTCAGTGCCAGACAAGGAATCGTCCACATCATCGCGCCGGAACTGGGCCTGACGCAGCCCGGCCAGACGATTGTCTGCGGGGACAGCCATACAGCGACGCATGGGGCTTTCGGGACATTGGCGTTTGGAATCGGCACAAGCGAAGTGGAGCATGTCCTGGCCACCCAGACGCTGAAGCAGTACAAATCCAAGACGATGGCAGTGAATTTCAACGGAGAGCTGCCGATCGGTGTCACAGCCAAAGATTTGATCCTTGCGCTGATCGGAAAATACGGCCATGATTTTGCGACTGGCTACGTGCTTGAGTACCGCGGCGAAGCCATCCGCAGACTGACGATGGAAGAACGGATGACAGTCTGCAATATGTCCATTGAAATCGGGGCACGCGCCGGGCTGATTGCGCCGGATGACACCACTTTCGACTACTTAAAAGGAAAGGAATACGTGCCGCAGGGAGCAGAATGGGAAGCGGCACTCGAAGACTGGCGCCAGCTCCAAAGCGACGAAGATGCCCGTTTTGACCGGGTTGTTGACTTTGATTGTTCCGAAATCGAGCCGCAGGTGACATGGGGAACGAATCCGGGGCTGGTCGCCAGTGTCAACGGCACAGTGCCGGGGCCTTCGGACGTGCCGGAAGAAAAACGGCAAATGGTTGAAAGCGCGCTGGCCTACATGGATTTGAAGCCGGGAACGGCCATAACAGATATCGCCGTCAATACGGTCTTTATCGGATCCTGTACAAACGGGCGCATTCAGGATCTGCGGGAAGCAGCAAAAGTGCTCAATGGCCATCATGTGGCTCCGGGAATCCGCGCTTTGGTCGTGCCGGGTTCACAGTCGGTCAAGCAGCAGGCGGAAGACGAAGGGTTGGATAAAATCTTTACGGATGCCGGCTTTGAATGGCGGCAAGCCGGATGCAGCATGTGCCTCGGCATGAATCCGGACATCGCGAAGCCGGGCGACCGGATCGCCTCTACATCGAACCGCAATTTTGAAGGGCGGCAGGGAAGAGATTCCCGGTCGCACTTGGTCAGTCCATCCATGGCAGCTGCGGCTGCAGTTGAAGGCCATTTTGTCGATGTCCGCAACTGGCCGGCCAAAATCGGGGAAGGGGTGTAATCATGGAAGCATTCAAAACACATACCGGGATTGTGGCGCCGTTGGACCGTGCGAATATCGATACGGACGCCATCATCCCGAAACAATTTCTGAAACGCATTGAAAAAAGCGGATATGGCCAGTATCTGTTCTATGACTGGCGCTATAACGACCATGAAGAAGAAAACCCGGATTTCCTGCTGAACCGGCAACCCTATCGCAAGGCGACGGTTTTGTTGACGCGGGAAAACTTCGGCTGTGGCTCGTCACGCGAGCATGCCCCTTGGGCCATTGAGGATTTCGGCTTCCGTGCCGTCATTGCGCCGTCATTCGCGGACATCTTCTATAATAACTGTTTTAAAAACGGGATTTTGCCCCTGCGGCTGCCGGCGGAAGATGTGCAACGGCTGTTCGAAAAAGCCGCATCCATTCCAGGCTATCAACTGACGGTCAATTTGGAAGAAAACGTCTTAACTGACGAGCAGGGCTTTGAACGCGAATTTGAAGTGGATGAATACCGGCGCGAGATGCTGCTGAAAGGCTTGGATGAAATCTCGTCAACGATTCAACATGAAGCGGAAATAACAGATTTCGAAGCAAACCATAAAATCCATTACTCGCTGTGACAGAAAATCGCGAATAAAAGCAGCACTCATTAAATTTAAGTACGCAGAAAAGGGGCTATCATATGAACCATAAATCAATCAAAGAACCGATCCGCAAAAAATGGATCTGGGTTGTTCTCGTCTTAATCGTGCTCGGCAACGTTCCATGGTATATGCCGGTCGGATCCTATGAGCCGCTGATTTTAGGGATTCCCTACTGGGCGTGGATTATTGTCGGTTTTTCTCTCTTACTCTGCGCTTACTTGAGCTGGGCGACATTGAAACAATGGAACATCGTGGAGGACGAGGAAGAAGAGGAGAAGAGGGGGAAGCTAAATGAATGAACTAGTCTTTTCGGGTTTGGACGGTGTCCTGATCTTGTCTGCCTATGCCGTCATCATGCTGCTGATCGGGTATTTCTCGGGGCGCGGCGATAAGACGCTTCATGACAGCATGAGCAACTACTACCTGGCCGGAAAAAATCTCGGCTTTATCGCTTTGTTCTTCACACTGTACGCGACGCAATACAGCGGCAACACCATCATCGGCTATGCCCCGACCGCTTACCGGACCGGTTTTGCCTGGCTGCAGTCCATCACGTTCATGACCATTATCATCGGGGTGTATTTACTGTTTGCACCGAGGCTGTATGTGGTGTCCAAACGGCTGAACTTCATCACACCGGCGGACTGGATTACATATCGCTTCAAATCAAAGGCAGTGACCATTCTCGCTGTCCTGTTGATGCTCTGGGGACTGGGCAATTACCTGCTTGAACAGCTGGTGGCAATCGGACAGGCGGCCTCAAGCCTGACCGGCGGAACCATTCCGTATCAGGTTGCCGTGATTGCTTTTGTCCTGGTTATGCTGATCTACGAATGGCTCGGCGGCATGAAGGCAGTTGCTTTCACAGACGTCATGCAGGGACTGGTGCTGATGGTGGGGATCGTAATTTTCCTCATCGGAGCCGTTTATCTGGTTGGCGGAAACTTTGCAGGGGCCACACAGTTCATCGCTGAAACGGAACCTGCCAAGCTTGGTGTTCCGGATATGATGACCTCGGTCAACTGGCTGAGCATGATCCTGCTCGTCGGTTTTGGCGCCGCCATCTATCCGCATGCCGTCCAGCGGATTTTCGCTGCTGAAAGCGAACGGACGTTGAAGCGTTCGTTCTCCCGTATGGCATGGATGCCGCCGATTACGACCGGACTGGTTTTCGTCATCGGAATTTTAGGGATCGCGCTGATTCCGAATTTGGATGTTGCAGGATCGGAGCAACTCGTCGGTATGATGGCCAATGAAATTGCCGGCATCAATGGCTTCTTTTATTGGATCATGATCATTTTCTTCGGTGCGATTGTCGCAGCGATCGTCTCTACCGCCGATTCCGTGCTGCTCAGTTTCTCATCGATTGTATCAAACGACATTTACAGCCGCTTCATCAACCCGAATGCACCGGAACGCAAAAAAGTGCTGGTCGGTAAAGTCACCGGTGTCCTGGCTGTTGGGATTCTGCTGTGGATCGCCTGGTATCCGCCGGCGACGCTGTATGAAATTTTCGTCCTGAAATTCGAGCTGCTGGTTCAGGTGTTCCCTGCATTTGTGCTCGGGTTGTACTGGAAACGAATGTCTGCGTCTCCGGTATTCTGGGGCATGCTTGTCGGGGCAGTCATTGCCGGCGTCCTTACGTGGACCGGCCATAAAACAGTATTCGGCGTCCACGGCGGCGTCATTGGCCTGGCTGCCAACTTCCTGATCGCGGTGGTCGGCTCTTACCTGGTGCCGGTGACTGTAACAGAGGAAGAAGCGGAAGACTTGAAGAAAATCGACTTGGCCTGACGGAAAGGGTTTTCTGTTGGAGACCAGTAAAAAGAGATGACTGCGCATGAATAAAACCCTTGTTCAAGATAACGCAATCGTGAATATCAACCCGTGGCGCATGCTCACTTGGCTGCTGATTGCCCAGATTATGGTGGCATTTGTCGGCCGAAGCCTTGCGCCATTGGGAGTGCTGATTGGAGAAGATTTGACGCTGACCAAAGCGCAGATCGGCATGCTTCCGGCAGCATTATTTCTGGGGCAGTCTTTGGTGGCGATTCCGGCCGGCTTTATGGCCGACCGGATCGGCTCAAAAAAACTGCTCTTTCTTTTGTCTTTGTGTCTGGGACTGTCTTTCATCCTCATGACCGTCACTTCGATTTATGCGGTGGTGCTGTTCCTGGTGGTGCTCGGCGGAGTTGGCTATGGGACCATGCACCCGACGTCCAATAAAGGCATCATCTACTGGTTCGCCGAAAAGCGTGGAACCGCCATGGGCATCAAGCAGATGGGTGTCACGCTCGGTTCCGCCCTCGCCGCCCTCTTGATGCTCCCGGCTGCGGTAGCCTGGGGCTGGCGACCGGTGCTGTTCGGCGCCTGCGCGTTGTTGATCATCACCGGCATTCTTGCCTGGAAGTTCTATCAGGACCCTCCCGCCGCAGAGAATGTCGGCACGGAAAAACCGGCTCGTTTGCTTGCTTCGATCGTTCAAATGTTCAAGGAAAAGCCGTTGGTGCTGGTCAGCCTGGCCGCGATGGGGCTGAGCGGGAGCCAGCTTATTTTGAACACTTACATTGTGCTGTTCGCCTATGAACACCTGGGCATCAGTTTGGTGCTTGCGGGCATGCTGCTGGTCATTTCCGAAGTCAGCGGATCGTTCGGGCGCGTTGCTTGGGGGATCATCAGCGATAATTTATTTGCCGGCAAGCGGATCATCGTCTTGGTCATCATCGCATCCTTGTCGATTCTGACTTCACTGGTCATCAGCCAGCTGCCGCATGGAACTTCGTTTTGGGTAATGGTGCCGATCACGGTGGTGTTCGGTTTCTGCATCTCCGGCTTCAACGGCATCTGGATGAATGCTGCAACGGAGCTGGTGCCGATTCAGCAGGCAGGCATCGCCAGCGGTTTCAGCCTGATGCTCGGTTCATGGGGCGTCGTCATCGGCCCGCCATTGTTCGGCTATATCGTCGATGTCACCGGCACCTTCACATTCGGCTGGCTGTTCCTGGCGCTTATGCTCGCAGCTGTCATTGTGCTGCTGCTTATGGCGATGGCCATCGTGAAAAAAGAAAAGCAGAACCGGGAAACTTGAAAGTAACGCCCACGAACTTCAAATGGAGGAATTCGCATGAATATAGACCTGAGGGAAATCGATACACAGCAAGCTTATAAATTGATGTCCGGTTCCGTCGTGCCCCGTGCCATTGCCTGGGTTTCGAGCATCGATGCGGAAGGGCAGCGCAACCTTGCGCCGTTCAGCTTTTTCACCGTCGCTTCCCGTAATCCGCCCATGCTGTGCATCTCGGTCGGGCCGGGTGTCGGGGAACGGGAAGGCACCATCAAGGACACACTGGAAAATATCCGCTCGCAAAAGCAGTATGTCATCAACATCGTCAATACCGAACTGGGCAACGAAATGCACGAAAGCGCCAAAAATTTCCCCAGTGACGTGGATGAATTCGAAGCCGCCGGTGTGACCGCCGCTGACAGCGTATCGGTCGTTCCACCGCGTGTCGGGGAAGCGCCCATTTCCTTCGAACTGGAACTTGATCGCATTATCGAACTCGGCAGCGACCACCTCATTCTTGGCAGGATTGTCCATTACCACATCAAAGACGATTACTACCTCGGCAACTACAAAGTCGATCTGGAAAAGCTGAAGCCGCTCGGGCGTCTGGCCAACCGCTATAGCGAAATGCAGGGGCTGTTTAGTTTGCCGAGAGAAGAATGAAGAGAGGCGGCAACTGTGGGAAAGCTGGAATCATTCATTAAAGCGAAGGAAATGAAAGTGCTTCTTTAAACAAATTGGTTCAGAAAAACTTCATTTTCGTAAACCTGGAAAAGCCCAGCTGGAGCGGTTGATCGCCGTCCCAGCTGGGCTTTTCAGGAGATTGTAGCATGAGAGACGAAAAGCCCTAAATTTTAGCCGCCCAAATCTCTATTTCAACTTTGATTTCCGGCAAGCCTAATTCCGTAAGATATCCGATCGTCATTGCAGGGTAGTCTTCGCCGAACAACTGCGACCATTCGGTATACATAAAGTCCCAATCAATCTTTTCTGTCGCCCATATGTTAACTTTAATGATATTTTCCGCGCTGAGCTGTTCTGCCTGCAAAACTTTTTTGATGTTATCGAACGTATTGGTGAGCTGCAGATTGAAGCTCTCTGGCAGTTCTCCGGTTGATCCGGTGCCGATTTGTCCGGAGGTCACATACAGCTCTGCGTTTCTGGGGATTTTAGTGATATGCGTGTAATTGCCGACGGGATCGGGCATGCCTCCGGGATTTCTTCGGGTGATCTTGTTGTCCATATCCATTAGCTCACCTTCTTCATCTTATTTATTCCATATTGAATTCGTCTGCTCCTTCTCATTCACCGTCAGCTGAAAAACATCCGGACGTGAATAATGGCCGGATACGTCAAAGTCGAACTGGCTTTCAGCGATTTGATCCAGGTCGAGTTCCGCGTATAGGATCGCTTCTTCTCCGTATACCGGTTCAACGATCAGTTCACCCAGAGGACCGGCGATGCAGCTGCCGCCGCGGGACATTTCTTCGGGCAGCTTTTTGAATTCCTCGCGGGAAGTGATTTCTTCCGGATACATGGATTTTGTCGAATACTGGTTGCAGGACAGCACGAAGCAGCGGCCTTCTGCAGCCACATGGCGAACGGTGGCTGTCCATGTGTCACGCGCATCGGCAGTGGGCATGACATAGATCTGAATCCCTTTTTCGTACATGGCGGCACGCGCCAAAGGCATATAATTTTCCCAGCAGATCAAAGCACCGAGGCGTCCGTACGGTGTATCAAAGACCGGCAACGTGCTGCCGTCTCCCTGGCCCCAGATCAAGCGTTCGGACCCCGTCGGTTTGAGTTTTCGGTGCTTGCCGAGCAGTTCGCCATCGGGTCCGAAAAACAGGGCGGTGCAATACAAAGTACCCTGGCTGCCGGCTGTATCTTTTTCGATGACGCCGATGACAACATAGGCATCTGCTTGCTTCGCCGCTTTGCCGATTGTTTCTGTTTCAGGGCCTGGTACGGTAATGGAATTATCCCAATAGCGCCGGAAATCTTTGCGGCCTTCCGGGGAGCGGCTGCCGACGACGGCACCGAATGACATGCCGCGCGGATAGGCGGGGATGAACGCTTCAGGGAAAACAATGATCTTTGCGCCTTGCGCTCCAGCTTCTTCGATTAACCGAACCGTCTTCAACACGCCTTTTTCCTTGTCCATGATTTCAGAGCCGGCTTGGACGACGGCTACTTTGAATTTCTTGTCTTTTTCCATCGATCTCATCCTTTCGTAACTTATTCCATTCTATCATTGTTATAATATTCATATAACTAAGTGAATAATTTTATTCAATGAAGGAGAATCCATATGAAACCCAAAGTTTATCTTGCACGGCCAGTCTCAAAAGAAGTGGAAGCATATATAGGCAAGCATTGTGATTACCGGAAGTGGGAAGGAAAAGGAAAGATCCCGCAGGATGTCTTGATTGAAGAGCTAAAGGACGCGGAAGGGGTGCTCGTGCAAAATGCATCCGTGACGAATGAATTGCTGGAGCAGGCGCCGAAGTTAAAAGTCATCAGCAATTCAGCGGTCGGCTACGATTCTTTTGATCTGGAAGCCATGAAGCAACACCGGGTACTCGGCACGCATACGCCATTCGTACTGGATGAAACGGTAGCAGATCTGGCTTTCAGCCTGGTGCTTGCCACAGCAAGGCGGGTACCGGAGCTGAACAATTTCGTCAAACAAGGAAAATGGGGAAAGCAAAGGGATTCCCGGCAATTCTTCGGCACCGACGTGCATCACGCGACGATGGGCATTGTCGGCATGGGCCGCATCGGGGAAAAGATTGTCAGACGGGCAAGGCTCGGCTTTGAAATGGAGGTCCTCTATAACAGCAGGACTCCGAAACCTGAACTCGAAGAGAAGTATGGCATCGCCTACAGCGATCTGGAAAACATCTTGGAAAAATCCGATTTCGTCGTGCTGATTGTGCCACTGACACCTGAAACGCATCATTTGATGGGAGAAAAACAGTTTGAAACGATGAGAGACAGCGCGATTTTGATCAATTGCGCCAGAGGGGCAGTGGTGGATGAAAAAGCCTTGATCGAAGCTTTGGAAAAAGGGGAGATTTCCGGAGCGGGACTCGACGTTTTCGAGCAGGAACCGGTCTCACCGGACAATCCGCTCCTGCAGATGGATCAGGTCGTCGTCCTCCCGCATATCGGGTCAGCGACAGAACAGACCCGTGCTGCCATGCTGATGAAAGCAGCGGAGAACTTGGTTGCGGGCGTGACAACCGGGGTTCCTGAGAATGTCGTGAAGGAATTGCAGGGGCTGTTGGAAACGGAATCTTAACTCCATATGAAAAGGCCAAAGAGCGGATCGCAGCTTCTTTGGACTTTTTATATGCTTATGTATCCTCTGCTTCTTTTTTGGAAGCCCGTACATACTCCAACCAGAAAATCCACAGCGTCACAGCAATGGCAATCCAAAGGGAAGGGCTTGTGAGCGAAATGCTGTTGCGGGATTCTCCGCCCAGCAATGTCAAGATGGCCAGCACAATCAATGGAACCACAATCATCAGAACAGGGAAGATCATCATGTAACGTTTCTTCTTTCGCTGCGGTTTAAGGGTCACGCCGCTCAGCACCACCATAAGTGCGATGACTGCGAATAGAATCCACGGAGGTATGCCGAGCGCAGCCAGTGTTCCGGGGAAATAGTCATTGACCAAAAGAGTACATAAATTAACCAATAGGATGGCAACAACAAGCCAATAGATTTTCAAACTAAAAATCCTTTCGATAAACACATATTAGATCTGCCTTTTATTAAGTGTAACAAAAAATATTGGATATTACAGGTAATTGATTGACTGGAGCAAAATACAGTTTAGTTAATAATGGAAAGAAAATGATAGAATAAAGAAAATTGAGTGTTTGATTTTCAAGAATCACTTTAAATTTTGAGAAGCAGGTGAAGAGTTGTTATGAAGAAAAATATACGTGTAGTTGGAGCAGTAATTATAGATGGTGACAAAATTTTGTGTGCGCAGCGGGGAATGGAAAAAAGCTTGCCTGGCTTGTGGGAATTTCCTGGTGGGAAAATCGAAGAAACTGAAACGCCTCAATCAGCACTGCAAAGAGAAATTCAAGAAGAAATGCATTGTCGGGTAGAGATTGGCGAACAGGTGGAACATACCGTATATGAATACGATTTTGGTATCGTCCATTTGACCACATTTTATTGCCAACTAGTTGAAGGCACACCGGTGTTAACAGAACATATAGAAATTCAATGGTTGAAGGCGGATGAACTTGAACAATTGGAATGGGCGCCAGCGGACATTCCGGCCATACAGAAACTGAAACGGACATATCAAATTCAGAAATAGGAAGAGTAGTTAAAGGAAAAGCGGGGGACGAAAATGAACTTTCTGCAGAATTTAGAAGACTCTTTATACAAAGGTTTCATCGATCAAAGAAAACCAAGTGGTGAGCGCTTTAAACCCACTTTACTGATCAACAACACCAAGACAAATGAAACCGTATTGAATTCGATTGTTGAGGAACTCGATAGCTGCCAATCATTTCTCTTTTCTGTAGCTTTCGTGACTGAAAGTGGCTTAGCGACTTTAAAAACGCATTTATCGGACCTTGAACAAAAAGGAATCAAAGGCAGAATTTTAACGTCGACTTTTTTGAATTTCAATCAACCCAAAGTATTTAAAGAACTCATGAAAATAAATAATGTGGAAGTCCGATTATCAAGCATGAAAGGATTTCATTCAAAAGGCTATATTTTTTCGCATGAGACGCATCAAACCTTGATCGTGGGAAGTTCCAATTTAACAGCGCAAGCTTTAAAGGTGAATTATGAATGGAATATTAAACTGAGTTCCCATGAAAATGGCGAATTAGTTTCTCATTTCTATCAGCAGTTCGAAGAGGTGTGGGAAAACGCGCAATCGCTGACTGAACAATGGATTACCAATTATGAGCAATCCTATGTCCCCATGGAATACAGAAAAGAATTAACCAATGTAGCCGAATTCCCGGAAGTGTATACAGAAAATCCGTTGGAAGAAGCCATTAATATCAAACCGAATAACATGCAAAAAGCTGCTTTGCAGGAAATCCAGTCAGTGCGTGAATCAGGAAAGGACAAGGGGTTGGTTATTTCAGCGACAGGCACTGGGAAAACCTATCTATCTGCTTTTGATGTGCGGAACTTTGCGCCAAAAAGAATGTTGTTTATTGTTCATAGAGAACAAATTCTTCAAAAAGCGAAGTCTGATTTCATTCGAATTCTGGGTGGAATAGAAAAAGATTTTGGGATCTTGTCGGGCAACCTTCGCCAAACAGATGCACGTTATTTATTTGCGACAATCCAAACGATTTCAAAAGAAGAAACGCTCCAGCAATTAGACCCACAAGCGTTTGATTATATTTTGATTGATGAAGTGCATAAAGCGGGAGCCAAGTCGTATCAAAAAGTCATTGAGCATTTTCAGCCAAAGTTCCTAATGGGGATGACGGCAACGCCTGAACGGAGCGATGATTTTAATATCTACGAGTTATTCGATTATAATGTGGCTTATGAAATTCGCTTACAAGAAGCACTGGAAGAAGACATGCTTTGCCCATTTCATTATTTCGGGGTAACAGATGTTGAGTATGAAGAAGGTGTGATTGACGAAGCGACGGTTTTTACGAAGTTGATCACCGAAGAACGTGTGGATCACATTTTACAGAAAATCAATTATTATGGACATTCGGGTGACAAAGTGCGAGGCCTTATGTTTTGCAGCCGAAAAGAAGAAGCGATCAAACTTTCAGGAGAACTGAATCAGCGCGGATTAAAAACCGTTGCCTTGACTGGCCAACATTCGCAGGAAGAACGCGTTTTACAAGTAGACCGGTTAGAAAATGGCGTCATCGATTATATTTTGACTGTGGATATTTTCAATGAAGGCATCGATATTCCAAGCGTCAACCAAGTGGTCATGCTGAGACAAACGCAATCGAGCATTATCTTTATCCAGCAGCTTGGACGTGGACTTCGAAAGCATGGGTCTAAAGAGTTTGTGACAATCATCGATTTTATCGGAAACTACAAAAACAATTACTTGATTCCCGTAGCGTTGTCCGGGGAACGTTCGCAGAACAAAGACAATATCCGCCGGCGAATGAAAGACACGAGTTACATCAAAGGGATTTCCACTGTGAATTTTGAAGAAATCGCGAAAAATCGGGTCTTCTCCGCGATAAAACGAAGCAATTTAAACGATATGAAAATTCTTCGCGAAGCTTATGTAGAGTTGAAAAACAGAATCGGGCATATTCCGCAGCTCCAGGATTTTATCCATCACAATTCCATCGACCCGCTGGTGATTGTTCAAAAATACACGACCTACCACCAGTTTTTATTGAAGCTTAAAGAAATTGATCCCTTGGTAAATGGCTATGAAGAACAGGTGCTGACGATGCTGTCATTGGAAATTCTGAACGGCAAACGGCTGCATGAAATCCTGTTGCTCGAACTATTGCTGGAAAACAAACAAGTCACGATGGAAGTCTATAGACAATACATAAGTTCTCATAACTGCTCTACCGATCCAGACACCTTGGCATCGGTGCAACGGGTTATGGACTTAAGCTTTTTCAATCAGGGACCTCGAAAAAAATACGGCACTAAACCACTTGTGGTCTTTGGAGCGGCGGGGATCCAACTGAATGAAGAAATTCAAGAAAGCCTTGAGCGGAATTCAAACTTTAGAGCAATGCTGGTTGATCTGGTTGTGAGCGCGAAAGAGTTAAGCAAAAGCTATGTATGCAATCAAGCTCTGACGCTTTATAAAAAGTATACGCGCAAAGATGCATGCCGTTTATTGAATTGGACAAGGGATGAAAGCTCTACAATCTATGGATATAAAACGAAGCATGGCACCTGTCCGATCTTTGTTACCTACCATAAAAATGATGAAGTAGAGTCGAGTGTGGCATATACAGAAGGCTTTGTGAGTCCAGAAATTTTCAAATGGTCGACACGGAGTAACCGTACGTTAGCGTCTGCAGAAGTAAAGACCATCATAGACGCCGCAAAAAATAACATTGACCTTCATCTATTCATCAAAAAAGACGACGATGAAGGTGGCGATTTTTATTATTTAGGACAGGCGCTTCCAGATAAAGAAAGTGTGGAGCAAGCGTTGATGAAGGATAAGAATTTAAGAGACATCCCGGTTGTTCATATGCATTTGGCTTTGGAAAATACGGTAGAAGGAAAGTTGTATCGCTATATTGCCAGTGAAGAAGGTTAAGTTAAATAGAAGACAGCGTATGTTAGCGGCAAGGTTCGAGGATTGCACAATTGGAAAGAAACGTGAAAAAGCGGAAAGGCCAACGTCAGCCTTTCCGCTTTTTGTATTTTTTAGTTAGAACCGTTATTGCCTGTACCTACAACTTAACAATCGTCCGCCCTAAATGCTGCCCATTCTTGATGGCGTCAATCGTCTCAGCCAATTCTTCAAGCGGAATTTCTTTCACCAGCGTCGTTTGGGTGATGTTCCAGTCTTTGGCCATCTTCTCCCAGATGCTGCCGCGTTTCTCGATCGGAACGCTGACCGAATCGATGCCGAGCAGGTTGACCGCTCTCAGGATAAACGGCAACACCGTAGTGTTCACGGGAAGGCCGCCTGCGTTGCCGCACATGCTCATGCTGCCGCCGTAGGAAATCTGCGGAATCAATGCAGAAGCGACGTCTCCGCCGACTGTGTCCAAGACAAAGTCGAAGCGGGTCTTGGCGAGTGGTTTCTTAGCGTCTCCCAGTTCGTTCGCAAAAATGACCGTATTTGCGCCGAGTGTTTTGGCGACGTCCACCTGATTCTCTTTCCGCACCAATGCGGAGACGTTTTTATAGCCGATTTTCGAGAGGATCTGCACAGCGATGCTGCCGACTCCTCCGGTTGAGCCTGTCACCAAGATTTCCGGGTTGTCTGCAACGTCCATTCCGTTCTTCTCAAGTGCAAGAATGGAAAGGGCCGCCGTGAAACCGGCCGTGCCGAACACCATGGCATCCTTTAAGCTTAAGTTCTCCGGCATCGGCACGATCCATTCCGCAGGGACGCGTGCATATTCTGAAAAGCCGCCGGTATGGCTCATGCCCATCGCAAAGCCGGTGACGATCACTTCCTGTCCTTCTGTGAAGCGCTCGTCTTTTGATTCGGCGACGGTACCGCTCAAATCGATTCCGGGAATCATCGGGTAATTCCGGATAACGCCTGAATTTTTCTGGACTGCCAGCATATCTTTGTAGTTGATCGACGAATAGGCGACTTTGATCAGCACATCCCCTTCAGAAAGCTGATCGGTGTTGATCTCCTCCAAGCCATAGACGACCTGGTCTTCCTGTTCCTTAACTCTGACGGCTTTGAATGAATTCACCATAATTGCCCCTTCCTGTATCTTGATTTTGCAGTGAAACTGCTGTAATACAAAATCTACCATTGTAAAGCGGACACCGTCAATTCAAAGAGACTGTACGACATTGTCTTTTCTGACTAGCACGGCATGAAAATGATAAGCTGCACACCGGAAAATGGTATATTTACATTAATTCAATTTATACAAAGAGGAGAGCCGATTATGGAAACAGTTTACTTGGCGGGCGGATGTTTATGGGGTGTCCAAGCTTTTGTGAAGACTTTGCCCGGAGTCAAATCCACAGAAGCAGGAAGAGCGAATGGAACGAGTCAGACGCTGGAAGAGGATTATGACGGATACGCGGAATGCGTCAAAACGGAATTTGATCCGTCGGTTGTCAGCATTCAGGAACTGATGGGGCACTTATTTGAAATCATCGATCCTTACAGTGTGAACAAGCAAGGGGAAGATGTTGGCGAGAAATACCGGACAGGCCTGTACAGCGAAAATCCCGTCCACTTAAAAGAAGCGCAGGCTTTTATTGATAAAAGAACTGATTCCGAGCGGATCGCTGTGGAAGTCTTGCCTCTAACCAATTACGTGAAGAGTGCAGTGGAGCATCAGGATCGGCTGGCCAGATGTCCGGATGATTATTGCCACATCCCGGAAGAAATAATGAACCGTTACAAATAAAAAATTACCCTTCTCTCAAAAAGGTGAATTTAATTGAGAACAATTATCATTCGTAGTATAGTAGATAAATACAGAGAACGATAATTGAGGGGGAAAATAAATCATGCAAATTTATTGGACAAAAATCAATAAAATCATTGAAGAAACACCTGAGGTCAGAACGTACCTGCTTGACCGACCGGAAGATTTTACTTGGCAGGAAGGTTCCCATACCCATTTTGCGCTGGAAGGCTTTAATGCGGGGGAAAAACCGAACCGCGGATTGATCCGCCACATGTCGATCTCCACGCTGCCGCATGAAAATTCAATCGGCATCACCACACGCATCAAAGAGCAATGTTCGGAGTTTAAAGCGACGTTGAGAAATCTGGAAGTCGGCCAGGAAGTGGCGATCTTTAAAACACATTCGAATGTGCCGCTGAAACGGGAAGACAAAAACGTTTACCTGCTGTCATCCGGTGTCGGCCTGGCAACGTTCAGACCATTAGTGCTTGATTATTTGGAGCGCGCTGACAATGTCAATCAAATCCATTCCCTGAATATCGATTCATCAAAACAGTTCTTGTTCACAAATGTCTTTGAATCCGCACCTGACAAGAAATTCACTTCGCAGTTTGTCGATAACCGCAAAGACTATTACGAAGAAGTGAAGAATCTTGCCGCAGACAAAGACGGATTGTTCTATATTGTCGGCAGTGATGAATTCCTTGTGCACAACATTAAAGCATTGCGTGAGCAGGGCATCCAGCCGGAACAGATTATGCTCGATAAGCGTGAACAGTCGATGGCAGAATTTCTGCCGGTTGAATTGGCAAATTAAGTACGGCTGAAGTAATTTTCAACTTTAACATCAAAAGCCTAATCCCATTTTGAAAGGGGATTAGGCTTTTTGGTTTTCATCTCAGTTTCTTCTTCAGGCTCAGCTGCTTCTTCTTTTTCTTCTCGGAAACGAGCGGCTTCGGAGCCGGATTGAAGTCATCATCGTACAGGCCGGTGTAGGTCTGGTACCAGTTGAACAAATGCACCAGGATAACCTTGGCGACAGCGTAAGCGGGAATTCCGAGAATGACACCCGGTATGCCGAAGAGATTTCCAGCCGTCAACAGGACAGCGATGATGGTGACGGGATGGATGTTCAGGTTGCTGCCGAGAATGAGCGGCTGGATAACACGGCCTTCAAGCGTCTGCTCGATAAAAAAGACAACCAGCACTTTGACGAGCATAATCGGCGGATGCAGCACTATCGCGATAATGACAATCGGGAAGAATGCGATAAAGGTCCCCAGAAAAGGAATCAGGTTCAAGGCGCCGGCTGTAATGGCGAGGATCAAGGCATATTCGAGGCCGATGATACTGAAGCCGATCCAGAACAGCAGGCCGACGAAAAAGGCGACGAGCAGCTGGCCGCGGATATACTGGCTGATCTGCAGGTTCATTTCGCGCAGCAGCAGGTAAGTATGTTCCCGCATCTTGGAAGGCACCAGCTTCATGATGTGATAAGGCAGGTGATGGCCGTCTTTCAACAGGTAAAAAAGAATGAATGGTGTCGTAATGATTGCCAGCACAGTGGTCGACAGGATGCCGAAGACACTGCCGATGCCGGTAACGGTTGTATCAACAACGTCATCTGCCTGATCGGTAATGGAAGTGGATAAGCTGTCCTCTTCTCCGGTCAGCTGCATTTGCAGTTGTGACAGGATATCGCTCTGGAAAAAGTTGTCGATTTGCGAGATGAAGCTGGTCAAATAATTTTGCCAGTTGTCGAGCAGACTCAGGGACTGTTCGCGAATGATTGGAATCAGAGTCGCAATGCCCCAGGCCAGTAATCCGAGAATCACCACAAAGACGATGGAAATGCCGCCGGCACGTGAGATGTTCTTCGTTTCCATCCAGTCGATGAGCGGATTCAGCAGGTAATACAAGACGCCCGCCATAACCAGCGGCAGCCCCATGACGTTAAAAAAAGCGATAAAAGGCTGAAAGATGAAACTGACTTTCGGAAGCAGGAATAAATTCAGCAGAATCAACAAAATAATGAACAGTACGGATACCGCCTTGTTGTTCAGGACCCATTTCACAAACCAGGAAGCTGCATGGCTCAGTGCGCTTTTGTTCTGCTCCATCACGTGCACCTCTTTCCCCATATCAAATTGCTTCAATGCCGGTCAGACCATAATTTCTTCTACCATTAAAATACCCTCATCGTTCATTTCTCACACCAGCACTTCCAAAACTATGGCATTGTGGAAATGTTTTTTCATTTAAATTTAAAAAAATCTTATCCACATGTGGATAAGATAATAAGAGTGACGAAACGGCAAAGTTATCCCCGTTTCGGAGCCGAACCATCCACATATCCAAGATCTTGTGGGATAAATCGATGACTTTTTCAGTTGTTGTCGATTTTTTTCGATGATTAGGGGATAACCTGTTGAATCCATCCGATCGATTTGGCTCCTTTTCAATAATCTTTTGGAACTTCCACCTGGCATGCCCGTAGAATAGACACAGGCTTTGGAGGTGCGATATGGAAATATTAATTATTTGGCTGGCCATTATTTTTGGTTTTGGATTTTTAAGGATGTTCTTGAGAAAGCGGTTTGGCATCGCTGAGGAAGAGCGGGCGGGCATAAATGTAAGAAGATTTGAACGCTGGAACGGCTGGGTGATGCTGGCGGGAATTATTGTGTTGTTTTCGATGTTCCCGGACTCGCTGGAAGTGTTTTTCTCTTGGCTATTGATTATTTTCTTGATAGTGAATGGGGTACAGGTCTTTCTGGAATGGAAATACTTGAAAGGATCCCGGAAATGTCAGGCATCGCTTATCTATTTTGCCATCACTGCAGTGGCTGTCGGTTTCATTCATAAGCGGTGTATTCTGTCTTCAAAGCCTGAACTGGGTCAAAACGACCAGCGGCAATCGGAAATTCAGAGAGTTTACTGGAATCAGCTATCCATCGTTCGCTTCCAAATTGTTAACTGGCAGGAAGATATCTCATCGAGGCATTTTTAAAGACCGTCATTATGAAATTCCGGAGGCATTTTAGCTCGTGGACAGTAGTATGCCGAGTTTGGACTGTATTTCATGAGTTTGGACAGTATTTTTCGTATTTGGACTGTATTTCATCCAACTTGGACAGTAAGCTCTATTAATAGAATAAAATAATTCTTTTTTTCAAATAGAATCCAAAAAGACATTGGCCTACGAAAGCAGCTCGCATCTGCAAGCTGCTTTTCAAGGGAAAACGCATACAAAGAAAAAACCACTGAAGAAAAATCAATCCTTTTTCTCCAGTGGTTTTATTTTTGGGGACTTGCGGGACCGCTTTTTTTTGTCATTTTCCATCTTCAACCACAACAGCGCCATCATACATTTTGCCATGAAGCGTCGCCAGTTTTCCGGCCATGGCTTCGGGAGACTCCTTGAAATCTTCTTTGATCCAATAAAGGAAAAAGCCGAGGCTTCCATATGTCATGAAATAATTGAGCGTGGGAATTTCGATATCACTGTCTTCCTCCAGTCGCAGCTCGGTTGCGGCCACTTGAGCGAGGCTTTCGCAAAATTGATTCTGCGATCCCGGCAGCACTTCACCTGTAATAATCAATCGGAAGATGAACTGATGCTGATGGATGTATTCAAAGATAGGCAGGTGACGCTGTACGTCCGTTGAGGAAAAGCGTTCCATGCCTTGAAAACTTTTGCGGAAATAGCTGACCAGTCCATCCAGGTGTTCTTCAACGACAGCCGCCAATAGTTCATTTAAATCTTTGTAATGAGAGTAAAAGGTAACGCGGTTGCAATCTGCCTGTTTGGTGACTTCCGTGATGGTCAACTGTGGCAGGGATTTTTCTTTCAAGAGATCAACTAATGCGGTTTTCAGTTTTTTTTGTGTCCGCAAGATGCGGCGATCTTCGGTGCCTTTCATCGCGATATCCTCCTGTATGTCCGAAATATGGACAAGCTTGTGAATTAAGTATGACATGAATCCTTTTCGATGGACAAACAGAATGGTTTTCTGTTAATTTACATATGTAGTTTATTTATGGGCAGAATTTTAGGAGGAACAGAAAATGGCACGTTTAGCAGGTAAAGTGGCAATCATTACAGGGGCAGCTCAAGGCATGGGAGCATCACACGCGAAAAAATTCATCGATGAAGGCGCGAAGGTCGTTTTGACGGATTTGAATGAAGAAAAAGGGCAGGCGCTGGCTTCAGAACTTGGAGAACATGCTGCATTCGTCAAACACAATGTAACCAATGCAGAAGATTGGGCAAATGTAGTAGCGCAGGCTGAAGAGAAGTTCGGTCCGGTCAACGTACTGGTCAACAATGCGGGCATTACGATGGCAAAATCGATCTTGCAGACGACGGAAGAAGAATACCGCCGCATCGTTGACATCAATCAAGTTTCGGTATTTTTGGGCATGAAGACAGTCATCCCATCCATGCAAAAAGCAGGTGGCGGATCAATCGTCAACATTTCTTCCATGAATGGCTTGGTGGCTGGGGCAATCGGCTATACGGATACGAAATTTGCGGTCCGCGGCATGACAAAAGCAGCAGCAATGGAGTGCGCCAACTACGGCATCCGGGTAAATTCCGTCCATCCAGGCGTCATCGCCACACCGATGGTTGTTCAGGAAGATACTAAAGCGGCAGTCGAGGAATTCTCCAAACATATCCCTATGAAGCGTGTTGCACAATCGGAGGAAGTTTCCAATATGGTCTTGTTCCTGGCGTCTGATGAAGCCAGCTATTCTACGGGTTCAGAGTTCGTGGTAGACGGCGGAATGACAGCTCAATAAGCATTGCAAAAAGGCCATTACGCAATTTCCAGCGTAATGGCCTTTTTAGTGCTTTTAAAGAGTCTGGTGTTTCTTGTTAACAAACAACACCAGCACCGGTCCGATAATCGGAATCCAGGCGAGCGCTTTGAATTTGGCTTGTGGATAAAAGCGATAGGTCGTATAAACGGATAATCCCCATAGCACAAACCAGTCGACGGTCATGACAGATACGAGGCCAGATGCGAAAAAAGCTTCGCGGTAGGCGGCGAATGAAAAACCCTGCAGCAGCGTCAGCCCATTGACGGCCCACGACAGCATCAGAAGGATCAGCCAAAAGCGCGAACCGAGAAAACGCACGAGCCAGTGAGGCGTCCGCAGTTTTCTGCCAGCCTTCCGGTCGCCGAAAGCAAAATAGAGCAGCAGTGAGAAAGCTCCGACAACGAAAGACAGAAGCGCGAACGGCCAGGCCGGCCATTTCTGCCGATCATTCAACAGCAGCAACGTCAGAAACACCATCGGAAACAGACCGAGCGAATTGAAGACGGCGAGCACCAACGGATCGATTGCTCCAAGATTGCCGCTGAATATGTTCGACAGGATGGGGTCGGTCTCGCCGCCCGGTGCCAGAAAAACGGCGTAGCCAACCAACAGCAGCCACACGATAAAAAAGATCACAGTCATTCCCCCTCTTTCAACTTATTCCATTACCTCATGGGTTCCCTGAAGGATCCACCGGCAAACCGTCAGCTGACTGCTTGAAAAACCATAAAACTTATTAACGCGAACGTAATCAAGCTTTTGATTTTACTGGTCTTCCATATAGAGGCCGTTGAAAGATTCTGCTTAATTTCCAATGTTGACTAAAGAAGGGGAATAAGTCCAAAATGGAGAGGTAAACTATTCTGGAGGTTGTTCCATGCACTCAGTCACAATCATCGGATTCATTGTAATTTTTGTGGCTTATTTCCTTTTTATCGGAATCTACCTCAGAAAACGTCGCGGCATCAAAAGCTTGGGAGGAAGCATTTTCCTGAAGGACAGAAACCTTTTGGGGATTGTACTTGAGGCAGCGCTTTTTGTCGGCTTTGTTTGTGCCTTGATCGCTATCAACATGAAAGATGACGGTGCCGGGATTTCTTTAACTGCCCGTCTCAGCCCTTTTGCGGCGTTGTTTTTCCTGCAGACCTTATTTCGGGGAATCGGGGAATGGCGTGCGCACCGGGAAGAACAACGCTATTGGTATGAATGGTCAGCATCTTTGACCGTCCTGTCAGCGTTTACTTTATTACTCATTTTGGAAGGATGAATTAGATGAATGAATTGATGAAAAAACGCACGAAGGCACTCCTGATCGACACAGCCATTTCCACAGCCGTATCGTTTGCTGTTGAACCTTTATTAAAAAGAAAAACGAAAAGCAGCTTTGTGTACACGGTAGTGTCCCCAACCGTGATTTTCTGGGGCTTGGAATATGCGCAAATGCGGCTGAAAGGCCAGACCATCGGACATAGAATGATGGGGATCGAAGTTCAAAACGAAGCGGGCGGCGAACCGACGCCTGAACAAATTTTGGAGCGCATGGTACACCGCGACACAGTCAGCCCGTTCATCTATTTGAAAGACCGCGCCCAGTACGATGCGTACGAAGGCGACAGATTCCCACACGATCTGTATTCGTACACAGTCGTTAAAGAAGTCGAATGAAAACAGCCCTCCTTGAGATAAGGAGGGCTGTTCTTATGTAAGGCAGTGAGGGGTCTAGACAAGGCTAAAAGCCAAAAACAGCCCCATGATAAGGACCGCGCTGAGTATCGCGATCCCGTTTCCCACATTCTTTTTCACGTTGAGTTCTTCGTAACCCAGAACAGTAAACAACAGGACCATTATTCCAAAGGCATAGATCATCAAATCGAAGTTCTGAGAGACAAGAATAACTGTGAAAGAGGTCAGCGAGACGATTTGCAGAAACACTTTGAGTATCCCCAATCCGATTTCATCCACCTCCTTTTAATGATTATCCTAAATTTTTTCGTTTTCAGTGGTAGGTAGCTGCCGCGCCGTTCTCTTTAAACAATTCTTTAAGTTCGCTTGGCGAATCGGATTTGATTGCAACGAAATTATATTCTTTTTCAATTCCCATAAACAAAACGACTTTTTGCGGTGTCTTCATTTTCAAAATAAAATCCGGATAGACTTTTTCGAAATCCCGTACGGCAAAGTCGATGGTGTCTTTGGAAAGCTTTTGTTCAAGGATCGATGCGTCCTCAATGATAGATTCCACGTTCGAATAATCGATTTGTGCCCGTTTCATTAAACCAAGTGACAAATAGACTGCGTCTTTATCGGAATGAATCGGGTTCAATCGCAGAGCCTGGATATCGGCTAAGAAGAAAATGACCGAGTAAATATTCAGCAGCAACAAAATAATCGAGAGGATCGGTGCTTTGTCATGGAGCCAATAATGAATGCCGATCGTTTCGATGACGATGGCGTGGATCATCATAATCTGTAAGGCGATATAGCTCGATTTCTTGTACAGGGTGATTCCGGAGCGCGGTGCCTTTTTCCAGCTCGCGAATGCGTAATAAAACATCAGCGATTCGGAACAGACCACTTGAATAATGGGATGGGTGCGCACGTATCGATCAACGGCCTGTGAAAATGAAAATACAACCGGAAGCGGGCTTTTCTTGACATCAGCTGTAATTTTAGGCATATACCGGACAAAAGCCACAATCAGCAACAGTTCCAGGAGAACAAGGCTGCCTTCTGCCAGAATCCCGATCCAGGTGATGGTTTCAAATGGTTCCAGCAATGAAGAAGGGATAAGGAATCGGAGCAGCACACAACCGAGTGCAGAAAGCGCAATCGTTGTTTTTAAGGTGAATTTATTGAGGTAAAGCATTGTGAAAAGAGGCGCCAGGATAACGAGGTCCAACAGGGAACCCAGCACAACATATTGGGTTTCTTCAGGCATGATCGTAAGCCCGAAGGAAGTCTGGTACAACAAGAAATTACCGGTGAAAATACCAACAAGCATCAAAAACCAAATGGGTTTTGCTTTCTCTATCCAAGTCATTTTATTCACTCCTTGTCTGTAGTAACATCTTCATTTGCATGAAATTCTTCTATCGTATAATCATTTTGAATTTCCTCAATTACCATTTCATTTTCATCCAGAAAGTAGAAGGAAGACTGAAGGGTGTCCTTTTCCAGCTCTTGAGGGAAGTCCCAGAGAATAAGATCTTCAAAAGTAGATTCGGAAAAATAATCTGCCAAAGAGTGGACTGGATAGGGAGCTTCATATTCCAACGGCCATGAATTTGTTAAATGTTCTACCTCTTCACTTTTCAGGAGACCGTAAGCATGCTCCCACTTCCCAGGTGCGTTTAGAAAAGCGATATTTTGGTCAAGGTCCACATCAAAGACATTCAGATTAGTAGGCGAAATTTCAAAGTCTGTGTAAAGGGTGGTGATCAAGAAGCCGCGTTCGGGAATCATGAGCGCAAGGGAAAGTTCGCCGTTTTTATCAATCAGGACAACATGACTCTCATCCACCATCGGTATAAGCGTCGCATCTGTTGATTGCTGCAGTTCCTCGAATGCGCCTTCCGGAGTGGTATGGTATCCGGTTGCGAGCCAGATAACGACTAAAATTAGGGCAATACCGGTGATCCACAGAAGAGTCTTTTTCATTTTCCAGCTCCTTTTTTTGTATCATCAAATCAATTTCCGGTTAAATTCATTATAGTTTAAAAGTCCTAATCAAACTATAAAAATTGAACTGAAGAAATAGCATTTTATAGACTACTTTGAATCTGAGAAAAATTCTAAAGATATGGAGCAAAACAGCGAAGAAGAGCGTACTGCTCCTGCATCGCTTCGCTGCTTCGTCGCAAAGACGTAGCCTCGCAAGCTTCGGCTACTGTCTTTCCTGCGGCTTAGCGAGACGACCGATACACCGCAGAGAGCGCAGCGGACGAGGAGGATTGGGCGCGAGCCCTTGGCGGCTGACGTCGCGACGTCCTGTCGCGCCAGCTGCATGACCCACATCCTGTGGGCCCGAAAGCGTAGCTGTTTTGCGGAATATCAGCTACTCCAAGTCATTAGTTCAACTTATATAGTCGCTATTTTCTTTTAAATATATAAATCACTTTCTGCGAAACTTCCGCCCATCCGCTATATAATAAAAGAAAAATCGGAAGGGTGAGTCCGCATGAAGCTGTACAAGGAACTGGCAACATGGTGGCCGTTATTGTCTCCGCATACGGAATACGAGGAAGAAGCCCATCTTTTTCTGAAAATCATCCGACAGTATCATCCTGCAGTCAAAGAAGCGTTGGAATTTGGTTCGGGAGGAGGCAGCAATGCCTTTTACCTGAAAAAGTATTTTTCGATGACGTTGACGGACTTGTCGCCGGACATCCTGGAAGTCAGCCGCGAGCTCAATCCGGATTGTCCGCATATGCAAGGGGACATGCGAACAATCGAGGTTGGCCGCCAGTTTGATTTGGTGTTCATTCACGATGCGATTACGTATTTTACGGATAAGGCCGATTTGCTGGCCATCATGAAAAACGCCAAGAAGCATCTGAAACCGGATGGCCTGTTGTTCATCATGCCGGACGAGTACACGGAAACGTTTGAACCCCGGACGGATCATGGAGGAGTCGACAAGGGTGGACGGGGCATGCGGTATTTGGAATGGACCTATGACAGCGACCCCGAAGATCATATGCTGGAAACGGAATATGCATACGTTATGCGGGACAGGGACGGAAAAGTGACCCATGAGCATGACAGCATGAAAGGCGGCTTGTTTTCCATGCCGGAATGGGAAGAGCTGCTGAGGGAAGCGGGGTTCCAGGCTCATTTCGAACGGGTTGTGTTTTCGGACGATCCCCGTTCCTTTTTCGGAATTGCTGCGACACAACCCCATTAAAAGAGTGGAGAGTGTATCAGACTGTTCGAATTGCTTGGGTGCGAAGAAGAAATTTTGATGAAAATAGAAAAAGAGGGTTCTGGCATCTAGCCAGAACCCTCTTTTCACTTTAACGATTTATTTTCACTGAAGCCACATACTCAAGAAGCTCCGTCAAAGGCATATCCGCCATCGAATCCAGCCGGTGCTCGACTTCACAGAAATCCATCGTACTGGTGATTTTGTTTGGTACGATGACGCATCCCATGCCAGCCCGTTTGGCGGCCGTCGCGCCGTGAGCCGAGTCCTCGAAAACCAGGCAGTTTTCCGGAGCCAGTTCCAAACATTGCGCCGCTTGGATATACAATGCGGGATCAGGCTTCACTTTTTCCACATGGTCCGAAGTCCGGATGCACTGGAAGTAGTCGTACAATCCAAGGTTCTTCAAATGGCCCGAAACCCAGCGGTAGCTCGAACTGGAAGCCAAACCGATTTTCAATTCCATCTCTTGTGCCATCCGCAGGTAATCTTCCACGCCGTCGCGGGCTTTCTCCTGCGCCAATGTCGAAAGGAATTTTTCTTCGTACTGTTTCTCAAGCAGGGCGTGCTCGACCTGTTTCCCGGTTTGTTCCTCCATGTAATGGAAAGGGGAAAAGCCGCTGTCGGTGCCGACTTCGTTTTGCCACAACGCCAGCGGCAACTCACTGCCGTGTTCGCTGAACATTTCCTGAAGAATATGGTATTGATGCGTTTCTGTATCAAAAATCAAACCGTCAAAATCGAATATGATTCCTTTTATCATAAGATAGGCACTTCCTTTGCTGTTCAATTGGATAAGTTGAGCAATCAAGTTGATTTTACATACTGATTCTATCGTTTCGGGCACGTTTCCTTGGACTAATCGTTCACACCAGCAGTTCCATTACTTCCCGTGAAATGGCATGGGTGTTAATGGATGATTCCAACAGTCCGTTTTTCACACAGTTGATGAACTCCGCCAACTCGTAATACATCGTATCGAATTCATGTGCTACAGACAAATTCTCTGTCCGGCCGTCTCTGTAGTTGATGGTGATGTTTTTCGGGTCACTGATCCGGTCAATTTGAATCGTACCGTTCTCGCCCTGTATTTCACTTGGTAAAAACGAATCCGAAATCTTCGAGTACATAATGATGGCTTCCATGCCATTGTAGTTCAAGATCATACTGCCTTGTCCATCGGCACCTGTCGACAGAAGGTAATCATTTTTCCATGCCGACTCCGGTGCTCCCGCTAAATGAACAACCGGCGCGATGCCGTAGACACCAAGGTCCATTTTGGCGCCGTTTCCGAGTTCCGGTTTAAAGGCATTTTCAATGATGCCGTTCTTGTAATTGTCGTAGCGTGATGAGTATTGATTGTAATGGAAGACGAAACGGCGGATCGGTCCGATCTTGTCCAAGTTCTTTTTCAAATTCAGGAAAGAAGGGGTCACCGTTGATTTCATCGCTTCCATAAAGGTTGTGTTGTGCAGACGGGAAGCTTCGATGACGCGGTCCATTTCCTCAACGGACGTGACCGCCGGCTTTTCACATAGGACGTGGATGCCGTGTTCCATAGCCAAAATGCTTTGCTCGGCATGGAAGGCGTTGGGGGATGCGATATAAACAGCATCGATGTCACCGCTGCCGAACAGCGCTGTTAAATCCGTGTAAACTTTCTCCACGCCGTATTTTTCCGCAAATGCGCTGCCGGTCTCTGTCGAACGGGAATAAACTGCGCCGATTGTAAATTCAGGATGCTGATTGGCCGCTTTAATAAAGCGGTCGGTAATCCAATTCGTTCCGATAATGCCAAATCTCATTGTGACTCCTCCTAGTGACTGTTGTATGCTTATCTTCTATTCTAACGCAGATTTCCAAAAAATGAGTGGTTACTCTTTTCCTCCATGAAGCGGAAAAATAATGAGTAGAGTTGTAAGCGGTTTCAATCTAAACTGAGTTTATAGTCGAATATTTCAGAAAACTAAAGGGAGAGGGGTTATACAAATGAAGAATATTTTATTGGCGTGTTCAGCAGGAATGTCCACCAGTCTATTGGTTACCAAAATGGAGGAAGCGGCGAAAACAAAAGGACTTGATGTGACCATTTGGGCGGTTTCACAGGACAAAGCAACGAAAGACATGGAAAAGGCGGACGTTCTGCTGATCGGTCCGCAAATGAGATTTCTGAAAAAGAAATTCGCAAAAGTGGCGGAAGAAGTCGGTATCCCGTTAGAAGTTATTGACTCAATGGCTTATGGCAGACTGGACGGCGAATCCGTATTGAATAGAGCAATGGAATTAATCGAAACCTATTAACAGGAGCGGAGGAAAGAAAATGGAAAACAATAAATTCATGCAGTTTCTGGAAAGCTTCTTGCTGCCATTGGCGGATGCACTGAACAACAATCGTTACCTGACGGCTTTGCGTGATGGCTTCATGGTTGCTTTGCCTTTAATTATTTTTGGTTCCATCTTTGTGGTTATCGCCAACCTGCCATTCCTGGATCGTGTCATAAGTCCGGAAGCTTATACAGCCTATCAAAATGTGTTGGGTCCGGCATCTGCTGCAACGCTCAGTATCATGGGGATGTTCGTCATCATTGGCATCGGCTACAAGCTGACTGCCCATTACGGCCAAGACGCCATCTATGGCGGAGTTGTCGCCCTGGCGGCTTTCCTGATTTTGACACCGCAGATTTTGGAAGATGTACCAGGCGTGATTCCAACTTCAGCTCTTGGCGCACAAGGGATGTTCCTTGGGATTTTCACAGCATTTCTTTCGGCAGAGCTTAACCGCTTTTTCATCGAGCGTGGCTGGACCATCAAGATGCCGGCCGGTGTACCTGCAGCGGTATCGAAATCATTCAGTGCCTTGATCCCGATCACGTTAACCTTATCGGTTTTTCTGCTCATCCGGGTACTGTTCAGCTTCACTTCATTTGAAACGATGCAAAACTTCATTTTCACGATTATCCAACAGCCGTTGACGATTCTCGGAAGCGGTTTGCCGGCGACGATTATCATCGTCCTGTTGACACAGGTTTTCTGGTTTTTCGGTTTGCACGGGCAAATCATCATCAACTCGGTATTCGATCCGATCTGGTTTACACTCAATGACCAGAACCTGGTGGCTTTCCAAGCCGGAGAAGTACTGCCGAACATTGTGACCAAACAATTCATCGATTCATTCCTCGTCGGAATGGGTGGAACGGGAATGACGCTTGCTGTCATCGTGTTGATTTTTGCCATCGGAAAAAGCCGGCAGCTCAAAGAGTTGGGGAAACTCGGAGCACCAGCAGGCGTTTTCAATGTCAATGAACCGATTATCTTCGGATTGCCGATCATCATGAATCCGCTGATCATCATCCCATGGATGTTGGCACCCGTTGCAGTAACAGTCATCACTTATTATTCGATGGCGACAGGGTTGGTTCCAAAACCTGCAGGCATTATCGTGCCATGGACGACACCTCCTATCCTCAACGGCTTCCTGGCAACAGGAAATGCGTGGCAGGGCGGGGTGCTTCAGGCAGTTAACATGCTTGTCGTCATGGTGATCTGGTGGCCGTTCCTGCGGATTCTGGACAAAAATTATTATGATACTGAACGGGAAGAAGCTTGATCATTTTCCTGAAAACTACTAGTAGAGGTGACAGCACATGCAAATGGACACAATAACAGAAATTGCTTTTCAGATAATCTTGAATGCCGGAAATGGCAAATCAACCGCAATGGAAGCGATACAGGCTGCAAAAGCCAATGATTTTGAAGAAGCGGACAGACTGTTGGCTGAAGCGGGCGAAGAACTGGGCAAAGCTCATACGTACCAGACCCAATTACTGCAAAAAGAAGCCAGCGGAGAAGAAAATACCATTACGGTCATGCTGATTCATTCACAAGATCATCTGATGACTTCGATGACTGTCCGGGATCTGGCTGTCGAAATCGTTGAAATCTACCGGAATAAATAAAAAAATTGCACTCAGTGGGATATTCAGATCCACTGAGTGTTAACTGAACTAATCGGATTTTTACGGACCGTTAAAGTGAAATAGAACCAAATGGAGGTCATGGAATGGCTTTACAGTATAAGTTTCCAAAAGGATTTTGGTGGGGGAGCGCGACTTCTGCCACCCAGATAGAAGGTGCTGCAGATGAAGGCGGAAAAGGCCGCAACATATGGGATCAATGGCATGAAAATGAACCCAATCGTTTTTTTGATGGCGTAGGCCCGGCATCCACTTCTGATTTTTATCATCTATATAAAGAAGATATTGGGTTAATGAAGGAAATCGGCCACAATACATTCCGGCTGTCCATTTCCTGGTCCCGCCTCATTCCAGGAGGGCGAGGGGAGATCAATCCCGAAGCGGTGGCTTTCTATAACAATGTCATCAATGAATTGATTGCGCAGGAAATCGAGCCCTTCGTCACGCTGTACCATTTTGACATGCCGTTTGAACTGCAGGAGGAAGGCGGATGGGAAAACCGGGAAGTAGTAGAAGCTTATGCGAAGTATGCCGGAGAATGCTTCCGCTTGTTCGGTGACCGGGTGAAGAAATGGTTTACGTTCAACGAACCGATTGTACCGGTCGAAGGCGGCTACCTGTACGATTTCCACTATCCGAATGTCGTCGACGCGAGACGCGCTGTGCAAATGGCCTATCACACCATGATTGCCCATGCCAAAGCGGTTGGTGTGTTTCGGGCAGCCGGAATTGAAGAAGGCCAGATTGGCATCATCCTGAACTTGACGCCTTCCTATCCGAGGAGCCAGCATCCGGCCGATCTGAAGGCTTCCGACGCCGCAGATCTGTTTTTCAATAGAAGTTTTCTGGACCCGGCGGTTTTAGGAGAGTATCCGGAAGAGCTGGTGGAAATGCTGAGGGAGCATGGCCAGTTGCCGCATGCCGAAAAAGGCGATCAGAAGCTGGTGAAATCAGGAATTGTCGATATTTTGGGCGTCAATTACTATCAGCCGCGACGTGTCAAAGCCAAAGAACATCTGCCGAATCCATACGGGCCGTTCATGCCCGACTGGTATTTCGATAATTACGAAATGCCCGGCAGGAAAATGAACCCGTACCGGGGCTGGGAGATCTATGAAAAAGGCATCTATGACATCATGGTCAACCTGCGGGACAACTACGGAAACATCCAGTCGTATATTGCTGAAAACGGCATGGGGGTCGAAGATGAGTCGCGTTTTATTGAAAATGGTGAAATCCAGGACGATTACCGCATCGAATTTATCAGCGGGCATTTAACCTGGCTGCATCAAGCGATTGAAGAAGGCTGCAATGTCAAAGGCTATCACTTATGGTCGTTCATGGACAATTGGTCGTGGATGAATGCCTATAAAAATCGCTATGGCTTCTTTTCAGTCGATATTGAAACAAAAAAACGGACACCGAAGAAAAGTGCCCATTGGATCAAAGAGGTAGCTGAACAAAATGGCTTCAACAGGACTTGAAACGGGAGGAGTGAATAAATGGAAGGCATTAAAATAGTGACAATCGGCGGCGGCTCCAGCTACACGCCCGAGCTGATCGAAGGCTTCATTAAACGCTACCCTGAATTACCGGTCCGGGAATTATGGCTCGTCGATATTCCGGAAGGACGGGAAAAGCTCGAGATCGTCTCAGCGCTTGCCAAACGGATGGTGGAGAAAGCAGGAGTGCCGATTGAAATCCATACGACGCTTGACCGCCGGGAAGCATTGCCGGGAGCGGATTTTGTCACCACACAAATTCGCGTCGGCCATTTGGAGGCCCGTGCCAAAGATGAACGGATTCCATTGAAATACGGAGTGATTGGCCAGGAAACCAATGGTCCGGGCGGCTTATTCAAAGGGTTGCGTACCATACCGGTCATTTTGGAAATCTGCAGGGACATCGAAGAGCTATGCCCGGAAGCCTGGTTCATCAACTTCTCGAATCCTGCCGGAATGGTGACAGAAGCTGTCCTGCGCTACAGCGGAATTACGAAAACGATCGGCTTGTGCAATGTGCCGATTGGGATGCACATGGCTGTGGCGGAAATGCTGGAAGTTGAACAAAGCCGCATCCACATCGACTTTGCCGGATTGAACCACATGGTCTTCGGCCTGGAAGTCTATTTGGACGGCAAAGCGGTCATGGGCGAGGTGCTGGATAAACTGGCAAGCGGGCCGTCGATGACCATGAAAAATATTGTCGATGTCGGTTGGGAAAAGGATTTCATCAAAGCTTTGAACCTGCTGCCATGCCCGTATCACCGTTATTACTACCAGACGGAGAAAATGCTTGAGCAGGAACAGCAGGCGCTGCAGGACAAAGGAACGCGTGCTGAAGTGGTGCAGGAACTGGAAAAAGAATTATTCACTTTATACAGCGATGAAAATCTGGCGGTCAAACCGAAACAATTGGAAGAACGGGGCGGTGCATTTTACAGCGATGCGGCCTGCAACCTCATCAACTCCATCTATAACAACAAACAGGATATCCAGGTGGTCAATGTCCGGAATAATGGAGCGATTTCCAGTCTTCCGGCGGATTCAGCGGTAGAAGTCAGCTGCATCATCACAAATGAGGGGCCAAAACCGATCGCTATGGGCGGCATGCCGGTTGCAGTCAGCGGCCTGGTCCAGCAAATCAAATCATTTGAGCGCCTGGCTGCTGAAGCGGCTGTGACGGGAAGCTACCATACCGCTTTGCTGGCAATGGCCATCAACCCTCTTGTTTCATCGGACAGCACCGCCAAACAAATTCTGGACGAAATGCTGGAAGCGCATAAAGAATACTTGCCTCAGTTTGAAAAGTCTTATGCAGGTTGAAGCGATTTAGGGAAATGATTTTAACCTAGCGCATTTCTTGTGAAAGCAGAAATTTATGTCGGTGCGAATTAAATATAAGCAAAAAGAATCATTAATAATTGATTAGGTAAGGTATATTAGACTTAAAGTAACAGAGGGAAATGGATTGAAAAGCGATTGTAAGGAGAAGTGGTGATATGTTGACCTCGCGAATGAAGAATATTTTCCGTGAATTGATGGCTGCGGAAACGCCGATTACAGGGAAATACCTGGCCGTGCTCAATCAGGTGTCTTCACGGACCATCCGTGAAGATATAAAAGCCCTGGATTCGCTGCTGATTGATCACGGGGCTTATATCGATTCGGTCATGGGGCAAGGCTATAAACTGGGAATCATGGAAGAGCCGCTTTTCCGCAGCTATTTGAAAAAGCTGTCGACAGAAGATGCGGAACTGGAAACCATCATCCCGAAAATGCCCGAGGAACGCATCGCTTATTTGGTCAAACGGTTTTTATTGAGCGACGGTTATATCAAGCTTGAGGAATTGGCCGACGAAATGTATATAAGCAAATCGACTCTCCAAAATGATTTGAACCAGGTGAAAAAAATGCTGGCGGTCTATGATATCCGACTGGAATCGCGTCCGAATTACGGATTGCGCGTCAATGCCGATGAACTAAAGCGCCGCTTTTGTATGGCGGAATATATATTTGTCCGCGAAGAGCCGGTAAATGAATTGTTCAAGCCCCATTTCTCCTCACTGTCACAGGAGGAACTGGATTCCATTCTGGCGGTCGTCATGGAGCAGATTCAGGAAAATAAGGTCTTGGTATCTGACATCGCCATCAATAATTTGGTGATTCACCTGGCAATTGCCTATAAACGAATCAAGGAAGGCTATAACGTTACGTTACACTCATCCGATATTGATGAAATCTTGGAGCAGAAGGAATACAAAGTAGCCCAAAATATCGTCCGGAAAGTACAGGAGAAATTTGCCGTTCATTTTCCTTTGGAAGAAGTGGCATACATCGCCATGCATTTGCTGGGCACCAAAATAGCTGCGCATCCCGAAGCCGGCGAAAAAGCGGTCCAGCAAGTGATCCAAAAAGAGATCTCCGGATTGGTGATCAAAGCATTGGAGAGGATTGAGTCTAAGCTGAATCTGGGCATTCAGAATGACCAGGAATTGATCATTGCCTTGAGCCTGCATTTAAAGCCCGCCGTCAACCGCTACCGGTACGGAATGAACATCAGAAATCCCATGCTTGAGGACATCAAAGTGAATTACCCCGTCGCGTTTGAAGCCGGAATCCTGGCAGGGATGACGATCAATGAAGCGATTGGCGCAGTGATCGATGAAAACGAAATTGGGTACTTGGCGCTTCATATAGCCGCTGCCATTGAACGGAAAAAATCAACATCCGTTCCGAAAAGATGCCTGATCGTTTGTGCATCCGGATTGGGAACGGCCCAATTGATTTACTACAAATTAAAATCCCAATTCGGCGATGGCCTGGAAGTGGCCGGCACGACCGAATATTATAAGCTGAAGAATTGTGAGCTGGCCGGTATTGATTTCATCATCAGCTCCATTCCCATCCAGGAAGAACTGGCGGTGCCGGTGATTGTGGTCAATGCCATTCTGGGAGAGCCCGATATCCGGAAAATCGAAAAATACATCTTGAAGGAACAGCAGCATATTTCCGCCTATTTCCAAGAAGAGCTGATCTTTCTGGGGCAGGAGCTGCGCACAAAAGAGCAGGTGCTGGAATTTCTTCATGAAAAATTGATCGAACGCGGGCTGGTGGATGAAGGCTGCCTTCAGGCTGTATACGAACGGGAAAGAGTGGCACCGACATCCTTTGGCAACCTGGTGGCAATTCCACATCCCATTACACCGCATTCCACAACGACTTTTTTAACGGTCTGCACACTGAAAAAGCCGATTATGTGGAAAGAAAAGCCGGTTCAGTTTGTCTGCCTGCTGAATGTCATGAAAGACAGCCAGGAAGATCTGCAGGTCATGTACGACCTGCTCGGCAGAATCATCCACGACAGCGCAATTGTGGAACGGCTGACCAAAGCCAAAACCTATGAGGAATTTATGAAAGTGATTGCTTTGTAGAATGGTTCGACTTCTCTATTTATCCGGTATCTGACGAAGGTGCCGACTCTTCAAGTCAGGAAGTGAAAAGATGAACTATGCCATTGGTGTTGATATTGGCGGAACAAAGGTGGCCGTTGCGGCCGTGAATGAGCAAGGGACCATCATCAGCCGGTCAGTCATTCCGACAAACCTGGACATTGCACCCGAAGCGATGATTGCTGAAATTCAACAGGAAATCAGAAGAATCATCGAAAGGTCAGGTGTTCACATGGACCAGGTGGTGGGAATCGGCATAGGCGCACCGGGTCCGCTGGACAGCAAGAACGGCCTCATCTCCTGCCCGCCCAATTTGCCGGCATGGGTGGATATTCCGATTCGGGACTTGATCGGGCGCGTTTTCCCCGTTCCGGTTCTGTTGGAAAACGATGCGAATGCTGCGGCTCTTGCCGAGAAATGGATCGGTGCCGCAACCGAAACCGACAACTTCATCTATATTACGGTCAGTACAGGAATCGGTGCTGGAATTATTTCAGAAGGACAGCTTCTCAAAGGGATGAAGGGGAACGCTGGAGATATTGGCCATGCAGTCATCGATCCTTCTTTTGGAGAATGTGTCTGCGGACAATCGGGCTGCCTGGAATCGATCGCCTCCGGAACGGCCATTGCGAAGAGAGCTTCAGCAATCGTCGGCAGAGAGGTAACAGCGAAAGATGTTTTTCACCTTTATAAAGAAGGACATCCCGACATAACAGCTTACATGAAAGATGTGTTCAACGTGCTTGGGGTGGCTTCTGTCAGTATGATCAATACCTTCGATCCCGAAAAGATCGTTTTTGGCGGTGGCGTTTCTGAATTCGGAGAGCCGATGTTTGAATCGATTCAGCAGTACGTCCGCCGCTATGCCTTGAATCCGACTGGGAGAAAAACAGAAATTGCTGCGGCCAAACTTGGCCAAAATGCAGGTGTCATCGGAGCAGCAGCCCTCTGTTTTCACAATGGATCATTTCAATAAACAGGAATCGGAGGAACTTCAGATGTACGAAGAACCTATATTTTTGGAACCGGTCTTCCAGGACCGAATCTGGGGAGGAAAGAAACTCCATACCCTGTTTGGCTACGATATCCCTTCTGATAAAACGGGGGAAGCATGGGTGATATCAGCCCATGAAAAAGGTCCGTCCATCATCGCTAACGGTCTATTGAAAGGAAGGAATCTGTTGGAAGCCTGGAATGACAATCCGACACTATTCGGCAAAAAGCAGAAATCTGGAGATTTTCCGCTGTTGGTGAAAATATTGGATGCCAATGAAAGCTTATCGGTCCAAATCCATCCGGATGTTGATTACGCTCAGGAGATGGAAAACGTTCCGTATGGAAAAGCGGAATGCTGGTATGTATTGGATTGTGAACCGAACAGCCGAATCATTTTGGGGCACCGGGCAGAGAGCCGCGAAGACTTCCGAAAACGCGTGGATGCAGAGCAATGGGATGAACTGTTGTTGCCGGTGCCGGTTAAAAAAGGAGATTTCTTTTACATTCCGAGCGGGACAGTCCATGCTATTGGAAACGGGATTATGGTCTTGGAAATCCAGCAAAGTTCCGATATCACCTATCGTGTTTATGATTATGGCCGGAAGACCGGGGAAGGAAAGACGCGCCAACTCCATATTCAATCAGCGATCGATGTCATCAATTTTCCTCATCATTCTGTCCGTCTTTCCCAAAATGCGATGAACAGAGGGGATTTAGCCAGTACACAATTAATCAAAGAACCTTATTTTACTGTCTATCACTGGGACATCAAAGGAAAGGTGGAAACGCCATTGAAAATGGATTATCTGCTGGTCAGTGTGATTGACGGATCAGGAGAAATCTCAGTAAATGGGAAAGCTTTTCCGTTGGTGAAAGGAAGCCATTTCATTTTGCCCGCCATGGTGGAGTCATATGGAATCGAAGGCGATCTTGAACTTATGGTCACCCACGAATAAGCTGGCCTGTATAAGTTACAAGTACAGCAGCAAAGAACGGAATAAATCCGCTTTTATAAGACTGATTATTCAGTCTAAGTTAATTAGTTAATTGATAGAGGAGCTGGTCAGAATGGTTGAAAAACAATTTACGATTACAGATACAGCAGGAATCCATGCCCGCCCGGCAGCAATTTTAGTAAACCTGGCAAGTAAATTCGATTCAGAAGTAAACATTGTCCATCAAGAGAAGAAAGTGAATTTGAAATCCATTTTAGGGGTCATGTCATTAGGGATTGCCTATGGCACCGAGTTTAAAGTAAATATCGAAGGAACAGATGAAGAAGACGCCCTGAGAGAACTTGAGAGCATGATGCAAAAAGAAGGATTGGCTAAATAACGCATTTCTAAAAAGGGCAGTCCAACAAGTCCCACAAAAAACGGACGGAGAAAAGTATTCTTTTTCTCCGTCCGTTTTTTGAATGGGAATGTTTTTCTGAAAAAAATTGGCGGGAGAGGGAAGCTGATGTTTTCATGGCTTCTAATTGTCGGCTTTTATTTTAATCTTTGTTACTAACGCTTATGTATTCAGGTTTGCACTGTTACAAACTTCCTTCGTAAAACGATTGTTTCCTCTCATTTACCCGAAAAGCGTTCGTAAATATGTATGTAATTTCGCGAACGTTCGTAATGTGTTCTAACACGTTTACGAACGTTCACTTTGCCGTTTTTCAGCCTTTTTTCAACCGTTCGTAAAAGTGTACTTTTACGAACGCTTTTATCTTGTATACACTTTAAATATAAGAAATTAGGATTGAGTTAATAATAAAGCTGTTCGACTCAAATGAGATATTCTAAAGGAAGCTAACCAGTCGAATTCAATTGCTTAGAATGGAAGAGAATTGTTGAATTGTAAAATCCATATATTGAGGATTACTGGTTTGGAAACATCGACATTTGGAACTTCGTTAGCGAAAATCTTGCTTTCCAGTGCTGTACCAAGTAAGTTTGAGTATGAAAGAGCTGTTAAAAGAGTTAAGACTTAATGATTTGGCATCGTTGCTAATTTATCAAAAAAGGACTGGTATATATGGATTGGAGACCTGATAAAAAAGCAAAGAAAGCTATATATAAACAAATTGCTGAGTATATAGAAAATGGAATAGCAGATGGTACCTTTCCTCCAGATAAATTTTTGCCGTCTGAAAGGCAGTTGGCTAAGGAACTGAACTTAAATAGGAGTACGGTAGTTTCTGCCTATGATGAATTGGAATCAAATGGACTCATCCAAAGAAATAGAGGGAGCGGCACTACCATCAGTAAAGATATTTGGGGAATTACTAAGAAAAGAATTCCAAGTTGGAACAGGTATATTGAAGCGGGATCTTTCTTACCTAATTTGCCTGTTTTACAAAGAATAAGAAAAGAATCGATTGACCATGAAGTAGTTAATTTAGCAAGCGGAGAATTGTCGGAAGACCTTTTCCCAACAAATTTCTTTCGAGAGATAACTTCTTCACGTTCCTTTATCGGAAGTTTAGGCTATGGTCATCCCCAAGGGAACACTATACTACGAGATACTCTAGCAAAACATGTAAAAGAATATAGAGGAATTGAAACGGATTCTTCTTCAATACTCATTACATCAGGGGCGCAACAAGCCTTACATTTAACTGTTCAATGCTTATTAAAACCCGGCGATGCAATTGCGATAGAAGATCCTTCCTATGCTTATAATCTTCCGATTTTCGAATCAGCAGGGTTAAAGGTATATTATTTGCCTGTTAATCAAGATGGTATAAATCCAGAAGATTTACTTTTGTTATATAAAAAGCATCGAATACGAATGATTTTTTTAAATCCGACTTATCAAAATCCGACAGGTTCTCTAATGAGTGAAAAAAAAAGGAAAGCTATTTTAAAGTTATCATCTGAGAATGGCATTCCTGTAGTGGAAGATGATCCGTATAGTTTGACTTCTTTTACAGGAGAAAAAATTCCTACTCTAAAATCCATGGATGTTCATGGAAATGTTTTGTATATTAGCTCCTTATCAAAAATTGCTGCTTCTGGGTTAAGGATAGGCTGGATTATAGGACCGAAATCAGTTATTGAAAGATTAGCGGATGCAAAACAACAAATAGACTTCGGCCATTCGAGCTTCACACAATGGATTGCCAATGATTTTATAGAATCAGAAAAATTCCATTCTCACATTGAAAATTTAGTAAAAGAATTAGTGAAACGGAGAAATCAAATTGTTACAAGCCTTAACTTTTATTTAAAGGATCAGGTAGAGTTTCTAGTTCCACAAGGTGGCATCCACATATGGGTTAAAATCAAAAAAGACTATAATGAGATGAAATTATTAGAGGAATCCATTCAGAGAGGCATAATTTATGTTCCAGGATCAACTATGGGTTCTAAAAAGGGGTATGTACGTTTTACTTTTGCCAAGGAAGATGAGAAATCCATTGATGAAGGAATTAAACGTTTTGCAGAAGCCCTTCAACTATTTTAACATCCATGATAATTCAAGACTTTTTTAGAATCAGGAATAATTCCTGATTCTTTTTCTTTTTAATGCTAACTGGATGGTGAAAAATTAAAACAAGTGGATGGTGTGTTAATCAGGTAATGTAGTAAATTAACTATAGTAAGTAGAGTTCTGAGGAACATACTTTAATAGATTCTTAACCACATGTTAGACTTAATTTGGAGGTAAAAATGGCTACTTCATTAACATTAATTATATTTTTTGGAATCGTTTTGTTGATTTCGACTCTATGGGTAGTTTTGAGTATGGAGACAAACTATACTACGAAGAAAAAATAACAATAATTAAATCTCAAGTATTCTTAAGTATCCGGGTTAGAAGTAAGAGATAGTTATAATTGATTCCTCTAATAAATACTTCAAACTAATTTCTACTCATTGGATAAACCTTGTATTACCAATTACTAAAGAATCTAAAATGAGGATTTTTTAAAAGAAACTAACGAGATATCAAACCTTTAATCATTTAAATTGATATAAGAAGAAAATATATCATATTAAAAACTGATCGCCGTAAATGAACTGCCCCGTTAATATGAGGCCCAGTAAAAACACCTAAACTGCCATTGTCCGATATTCAATCGGAGAGTGGCAGTTTAATTTTTAGAGGACGAATGCAGTTGTAATAATATATATAATTCAAAGTAACTTCCTCTTTAATAAATTCCATCTTACGTATCTTTATTGGACTCAGAAGCTATCCGATTTGCTTTATCATCCAATGTATGAAATTATTGAGGCGAAAAATACTTCTTGTATGTAAACCAATAAATATACTTTAGAGAATGAAGGGAACTACCGCTATGGACCAAAATATAACTGTTTTAATCTGTGACGATAATATCGCTGTCCATGAGAGCATCAACGCTTATCTAGAGGCAGAGGGCATGAAGAGTGTATCGGCTTACGACGGTGAAGAGGCACTCCGACTCCTTCAAGAAAACCATTACAATCTGGTGGTGCTTGATATCATGATGCCTGGCATCTTTGGGACCGACGTCTGCAGGGAAATTCGCAAAACGAGCGATATTCCCATTATTATGCTTAGTGCAAGAAGTGAAGAAATGGACCGCATCATCGGCCTTGAAATTGGGGCGGATGATTATCTGACTAAACCTTTTTCTCCGCGGGAAGTCGTCGTGAGAATTAAAAAGATGCTAAAACGGGTGCAACCGAAAAAAGAAAACGCTCACTACTTGAAGGCTGGAAATTTGTCGATTGATCTTGACGGATATGAAGTCCTCGTCAATAACCAGGAAATCGAGTTGACCCCAAAAGAAGTGGAGGTACTGGCGTTCCTAGTCAAAAATTCTGGGAAAGTAATCAACCGGGAAGAACTGCTGCACAAGGTCTGGGGATATGATTATGCAGGCGATACACGTACAGTGGATACGTTGATCAAGCGCATCCGTCAAAAAGTGGCTAAAGCCTCTCCCGATTTTTCCATCAGGTCCGTCTACGGTGTCGGCTATAAGTTTGAGGTAGGCGTATGAAGCGGTTATTTTCGAGCAAGCTTTGGATTGCCATTGTCATCTTAGCTATTTTTATAGCTGGACAACTGCTGGGGGCTTTCGCCATCAAGCATTACTTTACCCAATCCAAAATCGAGGAACTACAGCCGTCCCTTTCACTGATCGAGGAAGAAGTAGCGAATGGAGAAAAAATAAGCAGAACCGAGGATTATTTAATCAAAGCCTATGATGTCTATGGCCAGGAGATCGCTGTCTATCACGATGCCTCTGTCGCATCTGGTGCGGATGCCAAAGTAAATAAGAAATTAACTTCCTATTTGCCAAAAGTCATTAGCGGCAAAACCGTCGTGGAATTTAAGGAAGTGCCGGGATATTCGGCACAAGCCATCCTGATTGGGCAACCGCTCGTCCAGGATAACAAGGTGATGGGCGGCATTTATATATTAAAAGAGGCACGCGCTTATCAAGCGGCATTGAATGGTTTCTACCTCGTCTTCTTTGTAACGTTGGCTATCGGGACGATCATCATCTTGGTTTTTCTGGCATTGTTCATCAAAGAGAAGAATCAGCTGGAACAAATGCGCAAAGACTACGTAGCCAATATCAGCCACGAACTGAAAACGCCGCTAGCCTCCATCAAAGCGTTGACCGAGACCCTTTCGGACCATGTCGTGACCGACCCGGAAAAAATCGACCAATACTACAGCATCATCTTGCGGGAAAGCGCCAGATTGGAAAAGCTGATATCCGATTTGCTGGAATTGTCGAGGCTGCAGCACAAAAAAATGGCATTCGCGAAATCACCGATGAACACCCGAGAGGTGATTAAGAAGGTGGCAGAACCGTTTGCCATCTTAGCAGACGACATGGATCTCCAATTCCATATCACGGAGCGGGCGAAAAACTTGCCTATGACCTTTTCAAATGAAGACCGCATTACACAAGTGCTGACTATTTTGCTGGATAATGCGTTTAAGTTCACGCCGGAACAGGGGACCGTGACAATTGACGCCAAAACGACAGCACGGAAAGCGGAAATCATGGTTACCGACAACGGACCAGGAATTTCAAAGGAAGTCCTTCCTCATATTTTCGGACGGTTTAACAAGGAGGATCTTTCGCATACGAGTGCCGGAAGCGGCCTTGGGCTTTCCATTGCGCTTGAAATCATGGAACAGCTTGGGGAAAAGATCAGTGTTGACAGCCAAAGCGATTCAGGAACCACTTTCACAATCACACTAAAAAAAGCCTGAAATACTCGGCAGAAAAACGTGCGTTTTACCTCGTTTTTCTGCCATTTTTGTGCCACATTGTTTTGTTATGATCAATTTGTCGAAAGAACAAACAAAACAATTAGGAGTGATTCGAAGTGAAAAAAGCAACATCGACTCTTTTATCCATAACCCTTGCAGCAACATTGTTAGCCGGATGTTCAACAAGTGATTCTGAAAATAAAGCAGAAACAACTGAAACAACGCAAGCCGCAGAAACAAAGCAACAGTCCCCTGAGGCAGAAGCAATTGATGCATCATCTATTGATAACAAGCACTTGGATGTCGAATACGCCGGCCCGTTTAGCGCGCAAAAGCTCGATATCTATTTGCCGAATGAAGGCGAAGGGCCATTCCCGGTCATTGTCGCCATCCATGGCGGCGGCTTCATGCGAGGGGATAAAACGGGACCAGACATCGCGCCGATGTTGGAAGGGGTCAATCGCGGATACGCGGTCGTGTCGGTTAATTACCGACTGTCAGGCGAAGCGCTCTTCCCTTCAGCCATCAGTGATGTCAAAGCCGCAATCCGTTATGTGAAAGCAAATGCGGAAGAATACAATTTGGATCCCGAGAAAGTGGCGGCATGGGGAGGCAGTGCAGGCGGAAACTTGGCGGCACTAGCTGGGACGAGTGGCGATGAGGATTCATTGAATGGCAGACACACCGAAAACCTGGAGTATTCTTCTGAAGTACAAGCGGTCGTTGATTGGTACGGCCAGATCGACTTTTTGAAATTGGATGAGCAGTTTGAGGAATCGGGAATTACGCCAAAAATGGGTAAACGAAACAGAGATGAATCCCCGGAAAGCAAGTACATCGGCGGCAATATCACCGAGAAAGTGGAAGAAGTGAAAAAAGCGAATCCGGCAACGTACATTACCGAAAATGATCCGGCCTTTTTCATCCAGCATGGAACCGCGGATCCGAACGTGCCGACGCAGCAATCCATTGATTTCGCCGAAAAACTGACCGCTGTATTGGGAGAGCAAAAAGTGGAACTTACACTTATCGATGGCGCTGTCCACGGTGGGGAGCCATTTAATTCTGAGGAAAACTTGGAAAAAGTATTCGATTTCCTAAACCAAGAATTAAAGTAAATGAAGTGGGTGGCGAAGTTGCCGCCCGTTTTTATTTGGCTTAGTAAATGTTGTCGTTCTTAACAGGCCATACACTGGAAAGTACACCAGCTACCGACTAGTAAATGATAGAAACTAAATGCTAATATTTTCTCTTTAGTTAACATATGAGGGCTTATCAGAAGGCATTTAAATATCATGGGAGAAAAGATATGCTGGGATCAGCCTCTTTTCTCCCTTTTTGTCTGTGAACGTGTACTTTTACGAACGGTTAATTAAGTATTAGTTATAAAGTATCTCTCATTCCCTATGATAAAATCAGTTCCCGGAAGTCGTTAACCCCAAATTTAAGCACATAAAAAAGGTTCTCCGTCAAATGTTGGGGTGAGGTGAAAATCTCTTCACCCTAACCAACGTGAACTCCAATGTTCTTGTACTTGTGTGTCAAAAGTATTTTAGCACGCGCGCGTTCGAAATTCTGAAAACCGAACGCGTTCCGTTTGATGACTTTCGTCAGGTTATTGATGCCTTCCAGAAATCCGTTGGAATAAGGGAACGCAAAACTGTTCAAAATCTCGGTTTGCCAATTCCGGAACGTGCCGATGGCTTTCTGGAACTCCGGAATGCCGGACGCCGTCACCAGCTGATAAAATTCAAGTAAGCCTGTTCTGGTCTCGAGGAGCTCCTCGGGATCTCTTTTTTTGCTTGCCTGGAACCAGAGGCAATACGCTTCCTTCAGTTCGTAAGCTCGTTTGAGCTCATCGTCCATTTCGAGATATCGCTTCAAGTACCAACGGTCCTCTTCCGTTAACTTCGCGCTGTTTTTGTAAAAGACATAGCGCATCCGTTTGCCCTTTTTCCGATCATAGTCGTTCCAGTTTTTCTGTACGCGCCGCCGGACCCCATCCAGGGCCCAATAGATGTACCGGCAGAAATGGAAGCGGTCAGCGATGATCACCGGTTTGCCAAGTGCTTGGCGGACCGCGGCCTTAAAGGAAGGGCTCATGTCCATGATGACGATTTTCACCGCTGCCCCGTGCTGTTGGAGGTACTGTTTGATGGTCGCTTTTTTCCGGTTGGGCAGGATATCGATCGGTTCTCTCGTTTCGCCATTGGCGATAATCAGCTGGTATTTTCCTTCCCGCGTGTCGCCTTTGTATTCATCAATGGCGATGACGTGCGGCAGTTTTGCGGTTTCCGCGACTTCCTGCAGCGCCACCCTGTCGAAACGCCGAACGATGGTCGAAGCGGAAGCGCCGTATTGCCCGGCCACTTCCTTGAATGTTTTCGCTTTGACGCTGCGCACCTGGACGGCCTGGTTCCACTCTTTGGAGAACCGCTGGTAACGCTCGATGAACGGGTTCTGTTCGGCGAACTTCTTACCGCACGCCCCACACACGTATCGTCTCTTTTTGTAGAACAGGTAGGTCAGGCGTTCAAACCACTTGAGGTGCTTGATCTTCTGGATTCGGTAATCATGGACGCGCCGGGTCTTCTCCTGGCAGCGCGGACACCGGTGTAGCTGCACCTCCAGCTCCACATGCAGGGCCACACGGTCCTCCACTTGTTCCATTTTTGTGATGATCACATCTTTTAAACCGGGAATATTCATGGTAAAATTCATGTGCACGCATCTCCTCTTTTTTTACTTGTTACTCGACATTTCAAGTATAAAAGAAGTTGGAGATCGCGTGCCTTTTTTTGGTTAAATTGTGTGAACACCCCAATATTTAGTGTAGAACCATAAAAAAAGACCCTACAGTTGTAGGGTCTTTTTTTAGCTATTATTAAGCTTTTTGAACATTAGTAGCTTGTAGGCCACGTTGTCCTTGTTCAATTCCAAACGTTACATTTTGACCTTCGTCTAAAGATTTGAAACCTTCGCTTTGGATTGCTGAGAAATGTACGAATACGTCATCTCCTGCTTCACGCTCGATAAATCCAAAACCTTTTTCTGCATTAAACCACTTAACTTTACCTTGTTCCATAATTGTTGCCTCCTAGTGCGGCTATCCACACAATGTGTTACTACCCTTGCTCAAATACCTTAGACGAAAAACAAACTTTATTCTCAATCTGAGAATGAACAAAAATAATTCTTTTTTATAATAGCAGATAATTCACAAAATTGATAGCAAAGGACATCGATTCAATTACTCAAATAGTTTGTATCACGTATATACACCAGGTTAACATATCATAGCGTTATCGGAAGCTGCAAAATAGAAGGGAGACATTTGGTGATTTCTGAATGTCTCCCTTCTATTTAGTACACACCAACAATGAGTGTAACCAATGCCTGTAACCATTCGATTAATGGGAAGAAAGAAGAAACAACAAATTCAAAATCCATCTTCCAAGAGCTGCATTAACAGGAAAACGACGCCAAAGCTTCTGGTGCCAACTGTTCAAGAGATGTTGTTTAATTCATACTTGGCGGAGCTCATTGCTTTAATCCATAATTAACGAGCTTTCCCTTAGTTTATAAATTAGGAATGTAATTATGGAGACATTGACCAATAAAAGAAGATGAAATGTGAAACTGAAATCCAGTATGATTAAAATCCCGGTAATAGAGAGGAGACATGTACTGAGAATAGCGGTGATTATAGTGGATTTACCCTGCTTGATTACTTCCATCTCACTGGACCAGTTGTAATTAGGGAATTTCAAATTGACAAAGAAGCCTAACATGCTAATAAGCAGTAAACTAGTGAGTGTAAAAGAAATGAAGAGCAGTGAATCCAATAGCGATGAACTGAAATTTTGAGTATAGACCAAAATAGCACAAGCTAATCCTGGTACAAAAAGCAGCACGTTTAATGCCATCTTGGCTTTTGCAAGGTCCATCAAAGAGAGCGGAGACGTCAACAAAATCCAGATGCTTTGGCCTTCAAAAGATAGGCTTGATGAAGTGGTTGTGGTCAAAAGAGTACATACAGTCGTAAATAGAATGAAGATATACTTGCTTGATAACGTGATAAAGGACAGTTCCAAGGTAGTGTCATACAAAAGAGGGGAGATATTGAACAAGTAAGCCAGGCTGCCAATTAGTAATAGCGCAGGTGTAAGGACTGTATTGCTGACATAGGTGATAGAGGATAGATATAGTTTCAGCTCTTTTGAGAATAGACTTTTAAATAAACTATTGGAAGAAAACGTGCTGGAATCACGTGCTTTTCTTTTTGACGAAGTAGAGTAGCTTGCAGCTAAGAAAGCATGCCTTTTAATAAATAGGTATCCGGTTATGAAAACAAGAACGAGGGTTATTGTTAGTAAGCTCACCGAGTTAAAGAATCCGAATTCTGATGTCGAGTTGCTAATGATGCCGAACAAGTAGAGTGGGGAACTAGTAGAAAAAATGTCTTTGTAATTCAATGAAGCAGAGGTGTACGTGATATACAAAAGAGGTGAAAGGAATAAAAAGATTGTAAGCAAAGCTTCGATCACATTACTATGGATTCTTAAAAAATTAAGGAGAACTTTTACTGCTAATGAAATGATGAATGTTGTTGCGATAACTAGTAAAGGGAGGATCACAACAAGAAGAAGACTGGATAATAGTACGAACCAGAAGTCGGGAAGAATGAACATATGCAACAAGATGCCAGCAAAAACGGCTATTGCAGCAATGGGTAAATAAAGGATCAGGAGTTTGATTACATTAAATAGCTTGGCTTGCCACAATGGCATGGGCAGGCTGAAAATAAGTTCAGTATCTGAAGAAAAAATCAATTTTTTAAGGCCGCTTAAGATGGTCCAGAACCCCAAGGCCCAAAACAAAATGGACGAAAGAATCGGAAAAAACAACATGGATTCTTCGCGGATGTACAAATCAAAGGCGATATAGACAATATAGCCAATGGCCATGACAACAGCGGCACAATAGCCCGCCAACGTAAGAACAGCATGCTTTCGGTCGTCCTGATTAGTGGATGATCCCAATCTGTAAAACTGAAAATCATTTGCTAAGCTATACTTTTGCAATTGGATGAGCTTACTCATGTGCTGTGATGCTCCTGAATTTTTCACTTAAGCTACTTTCGGACAATAGATTGATCATCGTATCATTGACGACCACTTCGCCGTTGTGGATCATGACCACTTTGTTGCAGAGCTTTTCCGCTACTTCTAAAACATGAGTCGAATACAACACAATGGATCCTTCAGCTGCCCGTTTCTTCATTTCTTCCTGTAAAAAATAAGTGGCGTTCGGATCCAATCCGACAAAGGGTTCATCCAATATGATCAGTTTTGGATTGTGCATAAGGATGGAAATGAGCACCAGTCTTTGTTTCATGCCATGCGAATAGGTAGAAATCAACTCATGGATAGCACTGCCGAAATTGAGCTTTTTCAGCAAAGTGTTCAATTGCTCGTTTATCGTCGCGTTATCAATTTGATAAATGCTTCCAATGAGTTCCAAGTACGAATACCCCGTCATGTTTCCGTAGAGTACAGGAGTGTCGGGCGAATATCCGACCATCTGTTTAAATTCTTGTGGGTTTTTCTTTATACTCACGCCATCTAATTCAATATCTCCTTGATCGAAGCCATGAATGCCCACGATGGATTTTATGGAAGTCGTTTTTCCTGCCCCGTTCATGCCGATGAAAGCGCAAATATCGCCTTTAACCAAATCTAAGGTTAAGTTCTTAATGCCTTTTTCAGATCCTTTGTATAACTTGGTCAAGTTGTTAATCGATAACATTTGAACCAGCCTCCTTCAATTATGCCTTTTTCAGATTCCTACTGGCCCATGAGAGATTCAGTGAAATGAATGCCAAACAAGTTGCAATACTGAAGTAATTCAAGTCGTGGACCGACAGCAACTGGTTCTCCGCCAGATTTAAGATGCCGCCTGGGGATAGCTGGAACAAGAGGTGGTTGAACCCCTTGATCAGAATAAAGAAAATAGAAGCAGCGATTGTTGTGACGGCGATCAGGATGGGGCTCTTCACAAAGGTACTGATCAAGATGGCAAGACTCACGACGAAAAGGATCCACAAACTGTACAACAGCAGAAACAGCACAAAGTTTGAAAAAGAGAAAGAACCGAATAAGAAGATGGTGTAAACATAGGAAACGACTGCCCCTATGGAGATGCTGAACATGCTGATTATCCAATGGCCAGCCAGCTTTGACACTAGGTAGGAGCGCAGTGAAACAGGGCGGGTCAATATGAAATCTTGCATACCGCTATTGCGGTCGGCTGCAATCAGCCCCATTAAGCTAATAATCAGGATGATGAGTCCGATTTGATTGAATTGGCCGGAAATGGTGGACAGTAGAACTTCAGCAGAACTTGGTACCGGCCGGTTCGGATCGATGGTGATGCCATCTGCGCCGCCAACATTTTCAAGTATAACGTCCATGTATTTAGTGATCAGCGGTTGAGTAAGGCCCAAAATCACGAAAAACAGTGTTAACCAGATGAACTTAAATTCTTTTGCGGCTTCTACTAGTTCAGTGCGCGTTAATGTATAAAAGTTTGTCATGTGTCCGACACCATCTCCAGGAAAATTTCTTCTATCCCTCTTTCATAAAACTCAATGGACGTAATATCCATTTCTTTTGCAGCGAAGTCGTTTACGACTTTATTTAAATGCAATTCTTCAGCTCCCGTTAAAAGAAAGGTGTTCGGTGATAGGCATTCAACGCCTTCAACCTCAGAGCTTTTCAAAGCTTCACTTGTTTTTGGGACATTCCCCATCTTCACAAGGATTTGTTTACGCTCTGTTTTCTGAAAATCGTCATTTATGTTTCCGACAATCCTTCCATTTTTAATGATGATAAACCGGTCGCAAAATTCGCTGGCGTCATCCAATATATGGGTCGAAATGATGACGGTCGTCCGCTTCTTTAAGCGAGCAATCAATTTTTTTACTTCATTCCGGCCGATCGGATCCAACGCAGAAACCGGTTCATCCAAAATCAGCAGCAGCGGCTGGTGCAAAATGGCCTGGGCGATCCCTAGCCGCTGCTTCATGCCGCCGGATAATTGTTCCACTTTGTAATGTCCCTTTTCCTCAAGCCCGACTTCTTTTAAAACCGCTGAAATATTCCCCTGTAAAAACTCCTTATCCAAGCCCGACAATTTTCCGAAGAAAAAGAGCGATTCTTCACAGGTCATCCACGGCTTGAAGTCCGTCTGCTGGGACAAATAGCCAATGCTTTTCTTGTGCTGCACGATGGGTGTGGAATTGAACGTGATGGCTCCTTGTTCATGTTGCAGAATGCCGGTCATGCATTTAATGAGCGTCGTTTTTCCGGCTCCGTTCGGTCCCAACAAGCCCACACACTCGCCTTCGGCAATTGAGAAGGTGACATCGCTTAAAATTTTTCTTTTTTTGATGGTCTTATGAAGCTTCTCGACTGTAATCATTTCGGATCATTCTCCTTCCAATCACTAAATACAGTATCGGTCCGAGCAATTGGAGCAATAGAATGATGACCAGCCAAATATAGGGGGAGACAATCAGCACTTTTCTTTTGTACCAATCATAGAGTGCAACTCCAATCAGTAATAAGTTGAAGAAAATAATTGGCAAGGCGAAAGGGAGAATCTGTGCCCAATCAATTTCCAGTAGAGCAGACATATCTGTATTCATCTGAATCACTCCTTCAATTATCATTATCAATAATGATAATTGAAAAGTCAACCATATTATTGTATTTTAGATACAGACTCAAAATACATTAAAGAGTAATATCATTTTTTATTGTAAGAAAATCCTGATATAAATGGTGACAAGAAGTTGGTAATCCCGAAGAAAGACTATATAACAGCTCACTAATCATAAATAAAAGGGGATCGAAATAGATGGAATTTGATTTATTTAAAAACCAGGTCAGGTTTAAAATCGCTTTGGAATTAATAGATGTCGATGAAGGATACTCGATTATGCAACTGAATAAACTATTGAAAGAAGTATCGCAAGCGACATTGTACAGACATGTGAACTCAATGGTGGATGACGATCTATTGAAAGTCGTTGGCATAAATCGAATTGGAAAAGTTGAAGAAAAGCTGTATGCCCTGAATACCCAAGCCTATAAGATCAGTGAAGAAGATTGGCAGTCTGCAACATACAGCGATAAAATAAAATTTGTAACTTACTTTTTTATGTATATTCTTCAGAACTACAAAGACTATCATGAGAACAGAGTTGGCGAAGGTACTCAAGATCAAGCGACATTTTCCTTAGTGAAATTGAACTTAACAGATGATTCATTCGAAGATTTTCAGTCGGAGTTAAGTACGTTAATGGAAAAATACTATAATAGAAAAGAAGATAAAGATGGAACAGATCGTACGATTTCGATGGTGATTATTCCGTAATTTCTCTTCTTTGAGAAGAAAATGTGCTTTAATTAATTTTGTTTACATATGAGGGATTATCGGTAGTAATGGTATTCTAATAGCAAAACAAAAAGAGGATGATAAATGCCGATTGGCACTTATCTTCCTCTTTTTTCTATAAAAGTGTGCTTTTACGAACATTCTTTAATAAACTCGGATTTTTTCAATCTTGATGTTTTTATGATTCTTACAGCATCGAGAAGTCCGTTGATTGAGAAAACCTGAGTGAACAAAAGCCAAATCAACGTAGGGTGGCCTAACGGAGGATATAGCCAAATCAGAACTCACAATTATCCTCACTACGAACTTAGCGTTCAACGGAAACCACTTAATTGAAGTCAATAGAATTATTACAGTTACTTACCGTGATAGTACTTAAAATGTTCCATATGTCTTTCCATACTATTTCTTGCCCTTGTTTCATCTCCACTTTTAACTGCTTCGAAAATTTCTGGCAAGCCTTCTAATATAGATTTTTTTTCCGCTTCACTGATAAAAATATCTAATTTAAAATATGCATATACTAAAGATTCCACGAGTGTCTTGGCTAACGGATTATGAGTGCATTCAGCTAACTTGATATGAAATTTAGCATCTGCCTCAAAAATTTCAGGGACACTTCTTGTAAGTACTTCTGAGTTTGGTAACAGCATTTCTAATTCCTTGAGATCCTCTTCGGTTCTGTTATTTGCAGCTAAAGCAGCACAAGGAACTTCAATCATTTCTCTAATTGCAAAGAGTTCCCATTTGGTTAACGTATTAAAAGTTAAAGATAGTAATATAATGTCTTGTACGCTTTTCAATGCTTTATCCGGATGGAAATTAGCGATGATATAACTTTTTGATTTAGAAGATTCCCGTTGTATTAACTGAGATTCTACTAACAGATCGAGTGCTTCTCTGATAGTAGGTCTACTTACCACAAAGAACTCCGCTAATTCTTCTTGCTTTGGCAGGCGGTCTCCTGGTTTCAATTCTTGCTTGTATATTTGCTTTTGAATTGCACTTGCAATTTGTAAAGGAACTGATTGCAATTCAAAATCTTTTAACTTCGTAAAGAGCTCCATAACATCCCCCTCAAACTTTCTGTAATTTTTCTTTACATGAAACTTTATTGACTTTAAGTTTCTCTTATCATACATTGGAGTCAAATCAATGTACAGAATTTTCTCAATAATAAGATACATGAGATTCTTTGCGTCGATTTACTTAATATTGGAAAAGGGGAGAATAAAATGCCGAATAAAATTATTGAAACTTACAATGAACAGGAAGCAGTAAAATACCGTTGGAATCAATTGGATTCATTAATGGAAACTGAAAACCTTGATGTAGTCGTAATTTACGGTAAAGGGATTATTACTCAATATGGATTCCTTTACTATTTCGGAGGATATTATCCAATTCTAAGACCAGGTTTTATTATTTACGCAAAAGAACAAAAGCCAATTGCATATTACACTACGAGAGCAGATAGCTACTTAGCAAAACAGATGGGCTTTATAGATGATGCTCGATTTTTAGGTACAGGAGATGTTATTCACTCAGAAGCTGACTTATACAAGCACATCGGTGATTTAATTAATTCGTATGAACCAGACAAAATTGGTGTTGTTGGATTAGAATCCATGATGAGTAGCAGTCAAAGTTCTATGCTGAAAAATTTATTGGATGCTGAAGTACTGGATATAACCGAAAACATTGAAAAAATTAAAGGTATTAAGTCTCCAGATGAGCAAGAGGGAATTCGACAATCTTTCTCTTTAGCTCTTGAAAGCTTTGAAGAGTTTAAAAATGCGATCAGACCTGGCAGAACTTCGGCAGAAATTGCTGCAGATATTGAAAAAGTCGCACGGGCAAAGGGTGCAATTGACACTTTGATTTTTATAGAAGAAGGACCATATTTTCTGAGAAAGCCGACTTCTGCCAAAATCACAAATAACTCCTTGGTAACTGCTTATGTAGAGTTAATTGATGAAAATGGTTATTGGGTGGAAAAAGGCGGATTATTCATAGTAGGGGAAGTCTCGGAAGAGGAATTAGAACTTGCACAATCGTGTGTAAGCGCTATCAAAGAAATTCAACAGACTTTGAAACCAGGGATTCCAATCAATACCGTAGCGAAGATCATTGATAAACATACCGACAAACTGGATGTCAATATAGGTATCTGGCACGGGCATGGAATTGGTGTAGATCACGATTTGCCGATTTTAACAGATTCCGATACAAGTTTGTTCGAAGAAGACATGGTTATTAGTGTACATCCAAACTACTCTGACAAAAAAGAAAAGTATGGAGTCAGTATTGCAGATGTTTTTATCATCACTAAAGACGGAGCGGAATCACTCAGCCAAGGTGAATACGATATTATCAAACTTTAAGGGGGATTACATTATGTCGAAATTTACAATGGGCATTGACGTTGGAGGTACCTTCACTGACTTTTTATTTCTGAATTCCGAAAATGACCAGCAGTTGATTGAAAAAGTGTTGACGACACCCCATGATCCTTCGGAAGGTGTATTGACTGGAATCAGTAATATTGCTGCCAAATTAAATCTCACTGCCCCACAGCTCTTGCAGGAGACCAATTTGATTGTTCATGGAACGACCGTAACGACCAACGCGGTTTTAACTGATAAAGGAGCTAAAACCGGATTGATCACAACGGAGGGTTTCAGAGATGTTCTGCAGATGCGCCGTGGTGTACGCAGCAAAGAGCATCTTTATGATAATAAATATTCGGCACCCAAGCCTTTAGTTCCAAGGCACTTGATATATGGTGCAAAAGAAAGAACCCATCTCGATGGATCGATTTTAACTGAAGTTACAAAAGAAGATTTAAAAAACGCTGTCGAGCTTTTCAAGGAAGAAGGAATTTCATCTGTCGCCATTTGTTTCATGCATTCTTATGCCAATCCTCAAAATGAAATTTTGGCGAAGAAATATGTTGAAGAATTGATGCCAGGCGCCTTTGTATCTATTTCCACTGATGTGGCATCTGTAGTAAGACTTTATAACCGTGTGAGTACAGTTGCGATGAATGCATATGTCGGCCCTATTCTAAAGAATTACATTGGGCACCTTGTCGAAGAATTGCGCAGCCGCAATTTTGAAGGTGAGTTGCTTATCATGCAGTCTAATGGTGGCGTGACAAATCCATTGAATGTGGTTGAAATTCCGGCGACGACTGTTTTATCAGGCCCTGCAGGGGGGCCGGTAGCAGGCAGTGTGTTTGCTAAAACGAGCGGATTCAATGATGCCATTGTTGTTGATATGGGAGGTACATCTTTTGAGGCTTCTATCATCGATAAAGGAGAAATAAGTATCAAAAAAGAAGGAGAAGTCAAACGCAATCTCATTTCCTTGCCTATGGCGGATATCCACACAATCGGCTCGGGGGGCGGAAGCATTGCCTGGATAGATGATGGAGGCTTATTGAAAGTAGGTCCGCAAAGCGCAACGGCAGTTCCGGGGCCGGCATGTTACGACCGTGGCGGGGAGTTGCCCACGTGTTCCGATGCCGATTTAGTATTGGGTTATCTGAATCCGGAATTTTTCCTGGGCGGAGGCATTTCGCTGAACCTGGAAAAGGCACGTCAGGCTGTGTCAGAACATGTTGCCAAGCCGCTAGGGTTGAGCATTGAAGAAGCAGCTCTGGGAATTTACGAAATCTCCAATTTAAATATGGCAAACGGTATCAAGGAAGCGACAGTGCTGCAAGGTCATGATCCTCGTTCGTTCCCGTTGGTGGTAGCGGGAGGCGCTGGACCGGTGCATGCGGCCATGATTGCAAAAGAGCTGGACATTAAAGAAATTGTCGTCCCTAAATTCTCTTCAGTGCTCTGTGCGGTGGGCATGCTCGCTTCCAACTTGAGACATGACTATGTTAAGACTTACAACAAAAACTGGAAATCTGCACACTTGTCCGAAATTATGGACGTGTTGAATGAAGACAGAACACTTGGACTGAAAGCCTTGTTGAACGAAGGTGTCAAAAAAGAAGAAAGCGCATTGGTCTACGGTTTGGACATGAGATATCTCGGTCAACACTATGAAGTGACCATTGAAATCGCAGAAGAAGATATGACGAAGGAAAACAAAGCAGAAATCGCTGGCAAGTTCCATGCTGAACATGAAAGGCTGTTTGGTTTCAGTCTATTGAACAGCGACTTGGAAATCATGAATATCCGTTTAACATGCAAAGGTAAGCAATCAGAATTCAAAGCTCAGACAATTGAAGAAGCAGGGGAGCATGAAGAAGTCCAAGCTAAAAACAAACGCAAGGTGTTTGATCCAGTGACGAAACAATTGCTCGAAACCAATGTATACGATGGCGAGGCGATGAAAGCCGGATCGGCTCTTCAGGGACCGGCAATTATTGAGTTGACTACGACGACTATCGTAGTGCCAACTGGCTTCAATGTCGATTTGAATAAACATGGTAATTTCATCATCAGAGATTCAGCCCTTACACTTCAAACACAAGAGGAGGAAAAAGCATGGATCAAATCCTAGTTTCAATATTGTCAAACCGTTTGAAAGCCATTGGACGCCAAATGGGGGTTGTGATTGAAAGAAGTGCGCATTCGCCTTTGCTTGTAGAGGGACGAGACTTTTCATTAGGAATCTACGATTTCCAGGGGAATTTGATTGAACAGACCGAATACATCCCGATTCTTGGTTATGCAGCGAGTCCAGGTGTCAAAGAAGTGGTGAAATATTTTGGCGATGACGTTTATGAAGGGGACGTCTTTCTCCACAACGATCCGTTTACTGGAGGCAACCAAAACTCGGACTGGAAAGTATTAAAACCTATTTTCCATAATGCGGAGTGTGTGGCATGGACGGTCATTACAGCCCACCAAGCGGATGTAGGAGGCGCTGTTCCAGGTTCCTACAATCCCAATGCCACGGATTTATGGCAAGAAGGCTTGCGAATCACCCCATTAAAAATTTATGAAAAAGGGAAGCTTCGGTACGATGTATGGGACTTGATTATCGGAAATGTCAGATTACCGATAGTCGGAGATGATATCCATGCGATGATAGGCGGCTGTACAGTTGGTGAAAGGGAATTGAAAGTATTGTTTGAACAATATTCAAAAGAAGTGATTTATGAGGCTGTTGATGAAATTTTCAATTCCACTGAAAAGATGGCAAAAAAAATCATCAAAGGAATGCCGAACGGCAATTACAAGGCGTCGTGGAAAGTCAGAGATGACGGCCATGACCATGACGCGGAAATGGTGATCAAAGTTGATATACAAGTGGAAGACGAACACATCACGTTTGATTTTGAAGGGACATCCCCTCAAACGAAAGGATATGTCAATGCACCGTATCCTGTAACACTTTCTTCTGTAATGATTACATTCTTTATGTTAAGCGAACAGGAGATTGCTCACAACGAAGCTGTTCAACGATGTATTACGCTGAAAGTCCCTGAAGGAACCATGCTGAACCCTAAATTTCCTGCAGCTACAGGATTCGGAAACCATTTGAGCGACCAGGTTTGCTCAGTGATCATGTTGGCCTTGGAGGAGGCGCTTCCTGAACGGATTACTGCAGGATGGAATACGTTATTGTGTTCCATAGTCAACGGTTGGGATTCCAGAAGGGAAATGCCGTATGTGGATATTTTGCTGAATGGCACGAAAGGCGGAAGCGGTGGTACTTATGGAACGGACGGCTACGATCACATTGGATTAATTGCTTCCGGTGGGGCATTGGCTGCCCAAGACCCGGAAATGTTTGAAATGGTCAATCCGGTTTTCCTGACCAAATACGAATACTGCATAGATTCCGCTGGCGCTGGTCAATGGCGCGGTGGCCTGGGAGTCGAAACGAATTTCACTTTCCTGGATGATAAAGGCCAAGCAAGTGTTTTCGGGGACGGCGGAACAGAAGATACGAGAGCTCCCGGCATATTAGGCGGAGAGCAGGGAAGCATCAATGCCATCGAACTGCATTACCCGAACAATGAAAAATATATTGCCCATGTCAAAGACCTCATTTCCGATATCCCTAAAAATACGGTCTATAAACAATTGGCCGGCGGCGGAGGCGGCTACGGGCATCCAGCGGACCGGGCAGTTGAGAAAGTGGCATTTGATGTGAGATGCGGTTATGTCTCGGAACAGGTCGCTTTGGAACAATATAAAGTTGCATTCAAAGATGCCAAACGGGGCGTTGTGGACACGGAACAAACCGAAAAACTGAGACAGACGGTCTGACTAGTTGAATAACAATGAGCCGGCGAATTTTATGGAATACAGTGGTTTGCCGGCTCATTTTTTTAACTAACTAAATTGAAACACGGGGAGTGGCCAGCTAATGAAGAATAAAAATTATTTTCTCGTTGTCACCTGTATGATTCTGATGTTCATTCTGTCAGCCTGTGGATCCGAGAACGCTGCGTCAGGAAAAGATATATTGAAAATAGGAGTATCCATTCCGGCCGGCTCAAACAATACGGTAAAGAATTGGTATGAAGCAATCAAAACAAGTGGGGAAGAACAAGGGTTTGAAGTTATTGGTATTGATAGTCAAGGAGATCCTAGCAAACAAGTAGGAACCATTGATAATCTGCTGACACAAAATGTAGATGCCCTCGTTGTCTGGCCTTTAGATGCCAATACCGTGCAACCAGCGCTTGACAGAGCACTAGCAAAAAATATTCCGGTCCTCGGCGTGGATTTCAATGTAGCAAAAGGTGGAGACGGTTATAACCTGACAAGCCAAATAATTTTTGATCGGGGAGCGTCTGCTACAGAAGCGGCAAAGCTTTTCGCTGACGCGTTCAAAGACCAAGACGTGGAAGTTGCAGGAATCGGCATGGCCATTCCAGTGCCTGGAAACATCTTTGTCATGTCCAAGTTTAAAGAAGAGACGGAAAAATATAATAACCTAAAGTGGGTGGAGCAGCAGGACAACCCGACTGATAATATTGCTGGAGCGGCTCCGATTATGGCCAATATCCTCACGAAAAACCCAGATGTACGGGCTGTTTTTACTTACAATGATGAAACCGCAATAGGAGCGGCCCAAGCTATAAAAAACGCCAATAAAACTTTATACGAAGAAGACCCAGAAAAAGGAATCATGATTATCGGCGTGAACGCTGAAAAAAGCGGCATCGAAGCGCTTGAACAAGGAAATGTTCATGCGACATTCAACTTAAATCCCATTAAAGCAGGCGTTGAAGCGGTCAATTTTATAAATCAGCATTTTAACGAAGGTACAAAATTGGAAGAACTACCTAAAGAGATTGTGATTCCGGTTCCTATGGTTAATAAAGACACAGAGGACTTCGTTTCATGGGAAGAAGAGCTGAATTCGATATCAGCAGACTAAGGAGCAATGGGAGTGTGAGTTATGAAAAAAGGCGAGGACGCGGTTGAATTCAATAATATTTCCAAATTCTATCCGGGAGTCAAGGCACTTTCAAGCATAAACTTCTCGATTAAGTGGGGGACAATTCTTGGGCTGGCAGGAGAAAACGGTTCAGGGAAGTCGACTCTTCTAAAACTTCTGACAGGAATTGAAAAAGCAAGTGAAGGTGACGTCAAAGTAAGGAGTGAGACTATCACCTCCATAAAAAGTGCACGTCGCCAGAAAATCGCCATGGTCACGCAAGAGCCTTCTTTGGTGGATGAGTTATCTATCGCCGAAAATGTCATCGTGAATGAAAGCGGTAAGTGGTTCGTGAACTGGAAGGAAAAGGAGAAAAAAACTTCCTTCTATTTGGGAAAGCTCGGACTGGATCTCAATGTGAAAAAGAAAGCCGGCAAGTTGTCTCCGGATCAACAGCAATTAGTTTCCATAGCGAAAGCATTGGCAACAGAGCCGACCATTCTGCTTTTAGATGAAGCGACCAGTTCTTTGACAGACGACCAAACAGAATTAGTATTCGAGTTGCTGCAGGAGTTCAAGAAAAACGACAATATTGTTATCTTCATCTCACATAAGCTAAAGGAATATTTAAAAATCTGCGATGAAATCATTGTGCTTCGGGATTCTCATTATATATCCCGGATTTTGCCACCGCACTGGACAGAAGAAAAAATCATCTCGTCGATGGTCGGTAGGGAGTTATCGAATCTTTATCCGATGAAAAAGCAAGCTCAGCACTCGAACATCATGCTGAGCATCAAAAACCTGATAATAAAAAATTCCGCCAACAAATCTTTGGACATCAATATCAGAAAAGGAGAGATATTCGCCTTCTCTGGATTGGTAGGCTGCGGAAGAAGTGAAATCTTGCGGGCGCTTATAGGGGATATGGAATCTGATGGGCACATCGATCTGGATGGAAAAAACTATCCTTGCCAAAACGCGGTAGAAGCATTGAAAAGAGGTGTCACCCTTATTCCTGCTGAAAGGAAATCTGAAGGAATCATCGGCCATTTATCCGTTTATGAAAATGCTGTACTAGGTGTCCGGTCCCAAAAGTCCTTGTTCGGGTTGGTAAACAGGAAAAAGGAAGAAAAAGTCGTTGAGAAGATTATAGCGGATCTGGGTGTGAAAACCGCTTCCGTTCATACACATATTGAACATTTATCCGGAGGCAACCAGCAAAAAGTGATTTTGGGAAGAGCATTATCGATTGCGCCACAAGTGCTACTGCTGGATGAGCCGACACGCGGCATCGATGTCGGTGCAAAATCAGAAATCTATCACCTGCTCCGAAAACTTTCGGATGAAGGGTTAACGGTCATCATTTCCTCTTCCGATTTACAAGAGGTGGTAGGAGTCGCAGACAGAGTCGGTGTCATGTTCAGGGGAGAACTGAAAACGATTTTAACCAACCATGAGGTTACCGAGGAAAACATTATGTACTACGCCACAGGTAACGATTAGAACGGAGGTAACTATGGAAACTGAAACTGCCTTAAAAACCGTCGAAGAAATCAGCCCGAAAAAGATGAACTACAAGCAGTTATTATTGAAATTTTCCGGGATTGGACCACTATTGATTCTGCTATGCATTACAGTGAGTATCATCAACCCGGCATTCCTGACCGTTCAGAACTGGATCAATCTGTTAACAGCAAGTTCCGGAATATGGATTATGGCGATGGCAATGACGCTGGTATTATTAACAGCGGGCTTCGATTTATCGGTTGGCTCCACGATGGCTTTAAGTGGCGTCATGCTCGTTACCTTACTGTCTACCGGGATGCCACAAATCTTGAGCATCGTGGTAACCATAGCAGCTATTACCGCAATAGGTTTTCTCATCAACGGCCTATTGATTGGGAAAGTTGGATTGAATTTCTTTGTGGTCACCCTTGGAACCTTATCGCTGTTTCGTGGTATCGTCTTTGTTTGGACGAACGGGGAAACGAAATATGTTTCTGAGTATCCATTGATCATGGCACTTGGCAACGGAAAGCTCGGTGCGATTCCTTATCCAATCATCATCATGCTGGTTGTTTTTCTCGCATCGTTTTTGTTTTTGAAATACACCAGTTTCGGTCGCTCCATCTACATCGTCGGAGGCAATCCTCATACGGCGAAGCTGTCCGGCATTAACGTCACTTTGGTGATTACCGTGGTTTACGCAATTAGCGCCATGTTTGCAGCATTAGCCGGCATCATCGAAACCGGAAGATTAGCTTCTGCTGCACCAACTATCGGCACAAGCACGGAATTGCTCGTTGCAGCGGCTGTATTGCTCGGAGGAACGAGCTTCAAAGGAGGAGTCGGTGGAGTTGCAGGAACCGCATTAGGCGTCTTGTTCATCGCCGTACTGCAAAATGGACTAAGCTTGGCAAACGTTTCGTCATATTGGCAAAACGTCATCACCGGTATAATTCTAATACTGGCGATATTCCTGAATCACGTTAAATCTAAAAACCTCTAATGCCCACCTATAGGTATCCAGTTAAAGGAGCTTCTTTATCTAAGGAGCTCCTTTTGTTGGTGTGCCCGGCATGGGCGTAATCTATAGGGTGCAAGTCCCGAACTGTGAAGGCAGAAGTAACAGTTAGCCAAGCGCAAGGGTGTCCACGGTGACGTGGAATCTGAAGGAAGCGGGCGGCAAACCTCCGGTCTGAGGAACACGAACTTCATAGAAGGCTATGTGCGATTGGGTGAGCCTGCCAAACAAGGCAAAGCCCTTTCTGCCGAAGGTCGCATGCAGTAAATGAAGCAGATAGATGGAGGGAAAGATTGCGTTCTTACCCGGGGAGGTCTGGTTGGAACGCCAAGTACCCTTGGTAACCTGCCCAGTGATGGGCAGCTGAACAACCAGAAGTCAGCAGAAGCCATAGTACCATCTCGTCTCGAGACGGATGGGAAGGGCTGAACGATTAAGAGAGAACAACATCTTGGCAGGCAGTTTCTGCGTTGAACACAGACAACCCGTGAGGGCTTACTTGACTGGAGGACGTGGTGAATTCCACTGGGGACATCAAGAGGGTGGAGCAGAAACTGGATAAAGAAGAACCGTTGTTCACGGAAAGAGGCATAATGAATGTTAATGGAACAGATTCTCTCACGGGAAAATTTAATACGTGCCCTGAACCGGGTGGTTCGGAATAAAGGAAGCCATGGTGTCGATGAAATGCCTGCACAAAACCTGCGAGCGCATGTCATCGAACACTGGGATACCATGAAAATGGAACTTCTGTCGGGAACCTATCAGCCACAGCTGGTCCGCAGGGTCGAAATCCCGAAACCTGACGGCGGCGTGCGACTGCTTGGCATCCCTACCGTGATTGATCGTTTCATTCAACAGGCGATTGCCCAAGTGTTGTCGTCTATCTATGACCCCACTTTCTCTGACCACAGTTATGGGTTCCGCCCAAATCGGAGTGCCCACGGGGCGGTCAAGAAAGCGAAAGGCTATATCGAAGATGGCAACCGCTGGGTAGTCGATATCGACTTGGAGAAATTCTTCGACCGGGTGAACCATGACAAGCTCATGGGGCTTCTGGCGAAGCGAATCGAGGACAAGCACCTGCTTCAGCTCATCCACAAGTATCTGAAGACCGGCATCTTGATAAACGGAGTCGTTATGAACAGTGAGGAAGGCACTCCGCAAGGAGGTCCTCTCAGCCCGCTGCTCTCGAACATTGTCCTGGATGAACTGGACAAGGAGCTCGAAAAGCGTGGTCACTCGTTTGTCCGCTACGCCGATGACTGCAACATCTACGTGAAAACACCGAAAGCAGGCAACCGGGTCATGAAGTCGGTGACTTCATTTATAGAAGGAAAGCTGAAGTTGAAAGTGAATACCAGCAAATCAGCTGTAGACCGACCATGGAAGCGGAAATTCCTTGGCTTCAGCTTTACTTCCCATAAAGAACCGAAGGTGCGGATTGCGAAAGCGAGCATAAACCGGATGAAAGACAAAATCCGGAACATCACCTCACGAAGTAAACCGTATTCAATGGAAAAGCGAATTGAAAAGCTGAACCAGTACCTGACGGGTTGGTGCGGTTATTTTGCGTTGGCGGATACGCCAAGCGTATTCAAAGACCTAGAATCGTGGATTCGAAGAAGGCTCCGCATGTGCATGTGGAAAGATTGGAAGAAGCCGAGCACGAAAGTGAGAAAACTCATCGGAATGAGCATCCCGAAAGGGAAGGCTTATGAATGGGGCAACTCGCGAAAGAGTTACTGGCGAATTTCAAATAGTCCGGTATTGCATAGAGCCCTCGGAAACTCCTACTGGAGTTCCCAAGGGCTCAAAAGTCTGATAGCACGTTATGAAACTTTGCGTCATACATCTTAATTGAACCGCCGTATACCGAACGGTACGTACGGTGGTGTGAGAGGTCGGGAGTTAATCGCTCCCTCCTACTCGATTGTGCCCGGAATGGGCATAATCTACAGGAGGGAAGTTTCGAACTATGAAGACAGAAGTAAAAGTTCGTTAATTTTAGATATACCGATGTCGAATACAGAACAGCTCCCAAAAAGTAAGCATTTGAAAAGTGACTCTATCGGGGTTCAGTTGACTAAAGCCACCGGTTCTTTTACTTACAGCAACTACTATTCTCTGTATTTGTTTATTTTAGTCGATTCTCTTCCATACGTGTCAACACCTGCTCATTGTCCTTATTGGACAGGTTGGTATAAAGAGAAGTGGTTTCGATGTTGCTATGGCCCAATTGATCCCTAAGGAGAACAATGCTTCCGCCATTTCGGATGAAGTCCGCCGCAAAACTATGTCGGAGCTTGTGAGGACTCATGCCTTCTCCTTGCGCGAATGCAGCAGTGTACTTGGTCACCAAATTTTCAATCGCACGCCGCGACAAAGGACGGGCAATAGCTCCGTAAAGGGAAACGAAAAGGAAAGGGACTTCCTTCGAACCAGGATAACGACTTTCCCGAATGTCTAGGTAGACTTTCAAGTGCTGGATCGCCTGGTCCATGACGCGGACCGTGTCTTCCTTAGCACCTTTCCGCTTGATGTCGATGAGTTGTTTCTTTAAATTGATTTTCTTTACAAGAACGCGGGCGGTTTCACCGAGACGAATGCCGCTGCCGAGGAAAAGGGAGAGGATGGCCAGATCCCGTTCCTTGTCTCGGTTGAACCGTTGTCGTGCAAGTCCACTTTCCAAAGTAGGTTCGTATGCATGTTCGACGAACTGCAGAAAATCGTGGATTTCATGTTCATTCAAAATGACGGAACTGATTTTCTGGGCACGACGGCTGGCCGTCTCTTTTTTCGTGTGCAACATAATTTTGCTCATGACATTTCGGTAGAAGTACGCTTCCCCGTCTTCATCCTCGGTCTCTTTCGTCAGGTAGTTAAAAAGTGACTTTAACGCGTTAACGGAAAGGGCCACGACCGCCTGGCCACGCTTCTTAACCGACTCCTTCTCATATGGGATGGATTCTTCCTTCAGAAATTCAATATACAGTTCAATATCCTGTTTCTTCAGTTCTGCCAGTATGGAAAAGGGAATAGATGCCACATCTGTTGCCTCAGTCAGGTTTTCTCGGAGCAGCCACTGGAAGAAATGCTGGTACCGGTAAAGGTACTGCAATAAGGTATCGGCCGAAAGCCCGGCCCGCTTTTTAGAACGGACATACTCGACAACGTAGAAGGGCATGTCGTTCAGTTGGTTTTCAATCCGCTGGAGGACTTGCAGTTCTTCAGGTGTTAACGCCATACTTTATGGGCCTCCTTGTAGTAACTAATTTTTATATGTTCGCAAAATGTAATTTAAGCGAACAAATGAATGTGAAAAGCGATTTACAAAATCGCTTTTAAGTAATTGGTTAAGCTTTCTTCTACACAACCAGCAATTAAATGGATGAATGGTTGGACTTCGTTTCTCATGCTAGCCATTTCCAGTGTTTCGTAATAGTTTAGTCGCTGTTCATCTTCCGCTTTTACAATAGCAGGAGGGAATCCGTGGCTCATAAGAATCAAATTCATCAACAATCGGGCTGTCCGGCCATTGCCATCAGCAAACGGATGGATATAAACGAATTTAAAATGAAATAAAGCGGCCAGCTCTACGGGATGAAGACGGTCTTTCTCTTGTTCATACCAAGCGAAGAGGTTTTTCATTTCATTATCCACCTGTAGAAAGTGTGGCGGTTCATGCTGACTACCGGAAATCCTAACGTTGATTGAGCGGTAGGTACCGGCATTTTCGTCATCAATATTCTTTAGAATCAAGTGATGAATTGTCTTTAGCGTCCGTTCATCAAGCGGCTCTGTCCGATTGACTTGATCCTCAATGAAGCTGATCGCTTCTGAGTGATTGATGACTTCGAAATGCTCCTGCAGGCGCTTGCCGCCAATGGTCAAGCCGTCCTCCATGACCACCTTAGTCTCAATCAAAGATAAGGTGTTTCCTTCGATAGCATTTGAATTGTACGTCCATTCCACCCGGTACACGTCGCGCAAGTTTTTCACCGCTGCAGGCGGAAGCGGGCGGTGTTGATCCAATTGATTTTTCAATACATCCACGCGATTAAAATAGCTCATTGACTAGCACCTGCTTCTCATAGGATAAAATTAGTTCGGTTATATGATCCGGTTGATTTTTGAGTAGTACAAAAAGAACTGTGTAAGAGATTTTCTTAATGTTTTATTTTTAATGATTGTCCCGTTAGTGAAGAGGTAATGGATCACAAGCCGAATTTATTTTTGCGCGCCATTGATTTTGAATAACCAAAACACTCTCTAAATAACTTCCTGCCGACATAGTGGTGAAAATTAGTGTATTCATGTCTGTAATACTCGTTCCAATAGCTAATCATTCGGTTATAGCTTTTGCAAAAGGACTCTCTATTTTCACTACAAAAGTTCTTAATCCGCTCCGTATCTTGGTCTTTTAAAATGTTATAAGTCATTTCTACGATTTCCACGACATATTCATCGCAAATTTTCACGATATAAGGAATAGTCCAATCTCCATAATCCATCTGAAGCAACAAGTGCATATGCTTTTGGCGAACAAATCCTTCACAACTTCGTGAATAGATACAATGTAAAATCATTTTTTGTTGTTCACTTAAACCTTTTGTAAAATCATTTGAGTTATCCATATAGTAGATGCGGTACGGAAACATGATGACTTCATGGTCTTGATGATACTGAATAATGTCCTCGGAGACATCAATGGTGACATTATTGTATGTTTTATCAGCCATCAATCCAACCACTTTAGTCACTTCATCTTTTAAAGCGTATGGAAACCTACTTTGAAACATACAATCACACCCTTGCTTCAACCCATTTTAACTTTAAGTAAGTCTAATATTCTCATTTTACCATAAGCCTACTCTATTTGTTCGTTAAATAGGTATTTTGCGAACAATTAAAATTCTATATAAAAAAGCCAGTTCTGATGGGCTAACTTTTTTGGAGAAAGCAGCTAAAAAATTTATGTTTACACATGAGAGGTTTATCGGAAGCTGCCATTCATTCTATATATGATTTAAAGAACCCATCAACCTTCACATGAAGGATTAGATTGATGGGTTCTTTGAAATAATACGAAATATAAAGTTCTAAATTGATGCAAGTTATCTCTTAAAGTGACAGTTCAATTATCCTGGAATCATAAGACTGGCCAGAGTCAGTCAAAATCTTTTTTCTCCCATTCGTCTTCAGGGATTTCCAAGTCTTCGCCGGAAAAGCGCTCTTCCTGAAACGGGTCGCCGTTCATGTGGAAACCGTTCTGCTCCCAAAAGCCCGGCTGGTTTTCATCGATGAATTCGATGCCTCGGACCCATTTGACACTTTTCCAAAAATACAGATGGGGTACGATAAAACGCAGCGGGTAACCATGCTTGGCGGTCAACGGTTCGCCGTCAAGTGAATGGGCAAGCAGCACGTCTTCCCGGTCCAAATCGGATAATGCGACATTGGTGGTGTAATCGTAGTCACCGTGAAGCATCACATAGCCGCTTTTCGGCGTTACGCCCAATTCTTTTATCAGGTCAATAAAACGGACGCCGGTAAAGGTATTGTCGAAGCGGGACCAGCGTGTCACACAATGGATGTCGCGTGTTATTGTCGTTTGCGGCAATTTCAGCAGATCTTCATAATGCAGCGTGATTTCCTTATCAACCTGGCCGAAGATTTTCAATGTCCAAGTGGCCATATCGTAAACCGGCACCTCGCCTTCGTGCAGGACAGGAAAGCGCTCGGTCAACACCTGTCCAGGCGGGAGGCGTTCAACCAGAGAAGGATCCACTACAGGGACCCGCGTACGTTTGATTCGTTCGGCTTTGCTCAGCTTCATGTGATCACTCCTTAAAATAAATAAAACTCTTCCACTGAAAAAGGGAAGAGTTGGGTCTGCTGGTGAAATTCTCTTCCTCATCTTTCAGAACATCGTGGTTCTGTTGGATTTGGCACCATTCCAGTTTGTGAACTGGCGGTTGCCGGGCGTCATCGGGCCATTCCCTCTGCCTCTCTTGATAAGGATAAAGCGTATTTAATTTTTGGTATGACTTATTTTACCGAAACCGCTTATTTCTTGCAAGATTATTCGGAAAATAATTCAGCTTCTCTCCGGCTGGCGTTATACTGATAGTACGTGGAGAATCACGTGCATAGCAAGCGTCACTTTTTGTTTATAAGGAGTCCTGCAAAATGAAAAAAATGATCGGCATTATAGGAATGGCCGTACTGTTGAGCGGCTGCACCAACACAACAGCAGAAAACGGCGATGAGCTGCTTGTTTCAACAGCTTCAAGCCTGACAGAAGTGATGAAAAAAATGGAAGAGGAATTTCATCAATTGGAGCCGGATATCGAGCTGTCATTCAATTATGGATCATCGAGCAAGCTGCGAAGCCAAATTGAACAAGGCGCACCGGCAGATTTATTTTTATCGGCCAGTGAAAAGGATATGGAACAGCTGGAATCCGAGCAACTGGTGAAAGCCGAAACTGTGGTGCCTTTTGCTGAAAATCGTCTTGTGCTTGCTTCATTGGAGGAATTTCCGGAAACTGCAGATTTTACAGAAATAGTGATGAATGCAGAAGAAACCATTGCGGTCGGAGAGCCGGACAGCGTACCGGTTGGAAATTTCACAAAGCAGGCGCTGGACAGCCAAGGGTTATGGCAGCCGCTTGAAGGGCGCCTTATCTACGCAAAAGATGCACGGCAAGTGGTGACGTATATCGAAAGCGGAAATGCCGGACTTGGCATCGTCTATTCCTCGGATGCGGTTATTTCCCAGGAAATAAAAGGGGCGCTCGAAGTGCCGGGGCAAGAAAATCCTGTCGTCTATCCGGGAGCGGTCGTAGCGGATTCAGAAAAACAGCAGGCGGCTGTAGCTTTTCTGGATTTTATAACGGGTCCCAAAGGACAGGCTATCTTCGAACAATATGGATTCTTGCCGGCAAATGAGGCAACGCCATGATGCCGTATGATTTGTCGCCGCTTTGGTTATCGCTGAGAGTTGCGGTTATTTCCACTCTATTTGTGTTTTTGGCTAGCTTAGCGCTTGCACGGTTGATGAGCAGACGTGAATTTTTCGGCAAAAGCCTGGTGGAAGCGTTGATTTTGCTGCCATTGGTCTTGCCGCCGACTGTCATCGGCTTCGGCTTGATCGTCTTGTTTGGCGCCAATGGACCGCTTGGGATTCTGCTTGAACAATGGTTTGAATTTCGCGTGGTCTTTACCTGGATCGGGGCAGCGATCGCTTCCTTCGTCGTGTCACTGCCGCTGATGTATCAAAGCGTTATGGCCGCTTTTGATAAAGTGGATCCGCGCTGGGAGAATGTGGCGCGGACGATGGGCGTATCCGAATGGCGGATTTTCCGGACCATCACCTTCCCGCTTGCCTGGTCAGGTATTCTGGCAGGTTTGATTTTGGCATTTGCCCGTGGCATCGGTGAATTCGGAGCCACATTGATGATTGCAGGTTACATTCCAGGCGTTACAGAGACCGTGCCGCTAGCGATTTACTTCGCTTATGAAGCAGGGGATATGGAAAAAGCCCTGTTTTGGGTGCTGATCATTTCGTCGCTTGGAGTAGCTGCCATCACATGGGTCAATTATTGGCGAAAAAAGAATGCTGTACGCATCGGAAGGGAGTGAGTCCATGCTGAAAGTGGATTTTCAAAAACAATTGGATCATTTCAATTTGGAGATGCAATTCGAATTGGATAAAGAAATTCTGGCATTGGTCGGCTCTTCCGGTTCGGGCAAAACAACTTTATTGAACTGCCTAGCAGGCATTGTCCATCCAGATGCAGGAACGATTCTGTTAAACGGCCGACATTTTTATAAGGAAGGACAAAAGCCGCTGAAAATTCAAAAGAGGAAAGTCGGTTATTTATTTCAGGATTATGCACTGTTTCCGCATCTCACTGCCGAAGAAAATATTCTCTATGCACAGCCCGGAAGAACGGGTGTATCGCATATCACCGAACTGACCAAAATTCTTGGCATTACTGGGCTTCTTGGAAAATATCCGCATCAGATTTCAGGAGGCGAAAAACAGCGTGTTGCGTTGACGCGGGCATTGGCTGCACAGCCGGATATCCTGTTGCTGGACGAGCCGTTTTCGGCTTTGGATGATGCCAATCGAGACCGTTGCCAAGAGGAGTTACTGCGGATTCATGAACAATGGCAAATCCCCATCATTTTTGTGACACATCGGATTGCGGATGCTGAAAAATTGGCAGACCGCATTATTCGGGTCGAGAAAGGGCAAATGGCTGAAGAAGCTGTGGTTTGATGTCTGCTGCAGTTTGAGAAAAGCCGTGGTACAGTGATAGTAACGAGTAAACCGTTTGGGTCGCCAAGCGGAGGGAAAAGGGGGAACCAATGTGGATGAACGCTATTCAAGACAGGTCTTATTCAAACCGCTCGGCCAAACCGGCCAGCACAAGCTGGAGTCATCGACCGTCACGATCGTCGGCTGTGGCGCTTTAGGTTCCGCCATTGCTGAAACACTGACACGCGCGGGCATCGGGACCATCCACTTGGTCGACCGGGATTATGTTGAGCTGTCGAATTTGCAACGCCAACAGCTTTTCACCGAAACAGATGCCCAGCAGATGCTGCCGAAAGTCGCGGCTGCCGAGCAAAGGCTGAAAGCGATCCGCAGCGATCTTCAGTTGTTCACGTATTTGGAGCATTTGGATGCGGCAGGGATGGAGAAACTGGCGGCTGTCAGCGATTTGATCCTGGATGCCACGGATAATTTTGAAACGCGCTTGTTGATCAACGACGCTTCTGTGAAATTTGGTGTGCCGTGGATCTACGGCGCCTGTGTCGGCAGTTCAGGAGTGGTTTTTCCATTCATTCCGGGAGAAAGTTCATGTTTCCGCTGCCTGCTGCCGGTGCTTCCCGCAATCAATGAAACCTGTGATACGGTCGGCATCATCTCGCCGGCTGTCCAAGTGACGGCGGCACTTCAATGTACGGAAGCCTTGAAATGGCTGAGCGGCAACCGCGAGGCAATACGGAAAAAGATCCATCATTTCAATCTTTGGGACAACAGCCAGTTGGATATCGGCGTGTCGCGCATCAAAGATCCTTCCTGCAAAACCTGCGGACCGGCTGCCGTGTTCCCGTCACTCAATGAAACGGGTGCGAGTTCCTATGCCGTTCTATGCGGTAGGGACGCGGTGCAGATTCTGCCCGATCCGAACCGTCCCATCACACTGGACGATGCTGAAAAAGTCGGAGCCCGTTTGGAAGCTGGAGTAAAACGGACGCCTTATTTCGTCGAACTGAAGGTCTTCAATCACCGCATGGTGCTGTTCGGAAATGGCCGGTTGCTGATACACGGAGTCCAAAATGTGGCAGCCGGCCGGAAATTATATCATCAAGTATTCGGTTAATCAAAGGGGGAAGTTAAATGTCAGAATCATTCAAAGGGGATCAACAGGTTCGTGTCGCGGTACTGACGATCAGTGATACACGGACAAAAGAAACGGATACGGGAGGCCAGTTCGTGCAGCGGCTTGCCCGAAATGAAGGGCTGGAACTTGTGGAGTACGATGTCGTGGAAGATGACATCGCGTCTATTCGCGTCATCCTGTCGGAATGGTTGGAGAATGAGGAAGTGGATGTAATTATTACAACGGGAGGGACAGGAATCGCCAAACGCGATGTCACGCTCGAGGCGGTCAAACCGTTTTTCGAAAAGGAAATTGACGGCTTCGGCGAGCTCTTCCGTTACGTCAGTTTTTTAGAGGATATCGGCACAAAAGCGCTGTTAAGCCGTGCTGCAGCGGGTATTGCCAACGACAAAGCCATCTTTGTCCTGCCAGGTTCCCGTGGAGCTGTAAAACTGGCGATGGAACGATTGATCTTGCCGGAAATCCAGCATATCCGCTCCGAATTGACCAAGCATCAGCAATTGGATCGTTAAGTGGTTGACGAGTGCTAAAATCATCAATCTGTAAAATGTAAAGCCCCCGGATTTGTCAGTGTATGACAAGTCCGGAGGCTTTTTTTGTTTAATGGATAACTTTGAAATTACTGCTGACCATGTGGTCAGTTGGCTGTTTTCAGTAAATCAAATGCCGTCAACTGCGCTCGTAATCGCCTGATTTTCCGCCGGTTTTCTGGAGCAGCATGGTCGGCCCGATGACCATTTCCTTACCGGCTGCTTTGCACATATCGTAGATAGTTAAAGCAGCAGCTGATGCGGCCGTGAGAGCTTCCATTTCGACGCCGGTTGGCCCTTTTGTTTTGACTTCGGCAGTTAACAGCACTTCAAAATGATGGGCGTCTTCATCGACGTTCCATTGAAATTCAATATCGACACCGCTCAGCGCCAAAGGATGGCACATCGGAATGATTTGCGCAGTATTTTTGGCAGCCATGATGCCGGCAACTTGTGCCACGGCAAAGACATCGCCTTTTTTATTGGTGCCTTCTTTGATCTGCTGGTAAATTGCTTTATTCAGCAGTACCGAAGTGGTGGCGCGGGCTGTACGGACACTGTCCTGTTTGTCAGAGACGTCGACCATTTTGGCGCGGCCCTGGGCATTGAAATGAGTTAGTTCAGACAAAGAAATCATCCTTTCGTTATTGAATGATTTCAGTATAGCACGGCTGGCGGAAGCCGCTAATGAGCCTAATAAAACAAATAAAAAGAATCTTTCTCTAAGATAAAAGGAATAATCTCTGTGGCTGTTACAGAGATTATTATGACGACTTTTCACTCCTTCAAAAACTGTAGCACTTCTTCGCCGGTTTCTTCAGGAGCCTCTTCTGCAAGATAATGTCCGCAATCGATGCCGCGCCCTTTGACGTCATCCGCCCAGTCTCTCCAAACATCCAGCACCTCGTACCACTTCGGTAATGCTCCTTTCTCACCCCACAGGACGAGGACGGGACAGATGATTTTATTTGTTCCCCGGTCGTCTTCGTCCAGTTCATAATCGACGGTGGCACCGGCGCGGTAATCCTCGCACATGGCGTGGATTGTTCCAGGATTTTGGATGCCCCGCCAATATTCGGCAAGCGCCTCGGGACGAAATAGGTGGCGTGTGCCTTGGAAGTAAAAGTTATGAGGATTTGCCTCGATGATCCGTTCTGGAAAGTCAAAAGGCTGGGCAAGGAAAAACCAATGCCAATAGCCTATAGCGAATTCTTTATCCGCTCTTCTAAAGGCTTCTCCGGTTGGAATGATGTCCATGACTACAAGCTTTTCCACCGCATCAGGAAAGTCCAGCGCTAAACGGTAGGCGCATCGGGCTCCCCGGTCATGGCCAATGACTGAGAAACGGGAAAAGCCGAGCTGTTTCATGACGGCTACTTGGTCTCTGGCCATCGCCCGTTTGGAATAAGTTGAATGATCAGGAGAAGAGGCAGGCTTGGAACTGTCACCATATCCCCGCAAATCCGGCATTATCACGGTATAATCCTTTGCCAGCCGTGGCGCAAGCAGATGCCACATTACATGGGTTTGCGGATGTCCGTGGAGCAGAAGCAGTGGAGGGCCAGCTCCTCCATAACACACATAAATCTCCGCCTCGCCAGTGTTAATTGTCGCGGTCTGAAAATTTTCAAGCAACATAGCTTCTCTCCTTTCTTTTTAATACTCCCATTTCCCTCAAAAAGACTTTCCGAACCCCTCTGCAAATACGTTTTCGTTATGGTGAAAGGGGTAGTTAGTAAGCAAACAAAGCGAATTTATTTTCCAGACAGGGGGAGAAGGAGTGGGCCGGAAAAAGGATCGGCACGGATTGACTGTAGTTGTCACTGGAGCTTCGAGCGGTTTTGGCCGGGGCATTGCCCAGCAGCTGGCAGCGGATGGCGCCAATGTGGTGCTGGCGGCCAGGCGGACCGGCTTGATTGAGGTACTTGCAGCAGAGCTCGGCGACCGCACATTGGCTGTAACGACGGATGTCAGCGAGCCAGAGGAAATGGCCAGGCTGATGGCTGCGGCGGAATCCCGTTTCGGCAAAGTGGATGTCTGGATCAATAATGCGGGGCTCGGCATCATGGGATCGTTCACGGACGTTCCGCTGGATGACATGTTGCGTTTAGTGGATATCAACTTGAAAGGCATGATTTATGGCAGCCACTGCGCCCTTCACCACTTTAAAGAGAACAGAGCTGGAACCCTGATTAATATGTCTTCTTTTATCAGCAGCGTGCCGCTGCCGTTCGGCGCTGTCTATTGTGCAACGAAATATGGCATTGCAGGACTGACTGCAGGCCTGCATCTGGAAATGGAGATGGAAGGGTGGAAAGATATCCATGTTTGTATGGTGCATCCGTGGGTTACCGACACACCCTGGCCTGAGCATTCCGGAAACTACAGCGGCCACGAAATTACGTTGGGGCCGGTCGATGATCCAGAAACTGTGATTGCCGCTGTTATTGACTTGATTGAACGGCCGCAGGAAAGTGTGGAAATCGGCATCAAATCAAAAGCCGCCATTGTCTCCAAGCAGATGATGCCCCACATTACGGAGAAATTGAATGGCGCTTTATTGCTGGAGATGCTGAAGGCAGCGCCGATCGCCAAAAACACTTCGGGCAGCATCCATTCACCTCGGCCGGAAGGGATAGCGGTCTCTGGAAATATGCGGAACCGATTGAAGCAACAGCTTCGAAAAGGAAAGCAACACTGAAGCCAGTTTTACGGATAGGAGGAATAGACATGGCAACTGAAGTAAAACGTGCAGGACTGACGGTCGTCATAACGGGCACCTCGAGTGGCATCGGCAAAGGCGTGGCACAGCAGCTGGCCGCGCAAGGAGCCAATGTTGTAGTAGCGGCACGCCGCACCAAGGAAATTGAAGCACTGGCGGACTCCTGTGGCCCGAATGCCATTGCAGTGACGGCGGATGTCAGCCGGGAAGAAGACGTCGCTAAGCTGTACGAAGCAGCGATGGAAGAGTTCAGTAAAATTGATGTCTGGATCAATAACGCAGGGATTGGAACATATGGTTCATTCACGGATAGACCGCTAAGGGATTTGAACCGGACGGTGGAAATCAATTTTCTTGGCACTATTTATGGCAGCCACTATGCCTTGAAACAATTCAAGAAGCAAGAGTATGGAACGCTGATCAACGTTTCCTCTTTCGCCAGCAAAACGCCGCTGCCTTTTGGAGCCGCGTACACAGGCAGCAAATACGGTATTTCAGGCTTAAGCAACGGCTTGCATCAGGAGATGAGAATGGACGGCTTTGACGATATCCATATCTGTTCAGTGGATCCATGGGTAACCGATACCCCTTGGACAAAGCATGCGGGCAATTACAGCGGCCATGAAATTCTTGTCGGACCGGCAGATGATCCGCAAAAAGTGGTGGATACCATCATCGGGCTCATTGATAATCCGAAAAAATCAGTGGAAATTGGCGCTAAATCCAAAGGTATTGCGATTGCCGGTTCGTTGATGCCGAAAACGACTAAAGGATCGACCGGACGCACTCTATTTAATATGATCCAGGAAGCCCCACCTGCTCCGCCGACATCCGGCAGCCTGTATGAATCCAGTCCTGAAGGGACAAGCGTGTCAGGTGATTTGCGTGAGCGGCTGAAAACCAAAACGTGACTCAATGCAGAACTGAGGAGGAATGAAAATGGCAAAAAAGAAATCCCATGAAGGAGTGACGGTGGTCATCACTGGTGCTTCCAGTGGATTTGGAAAAGGTGTCGCAAGGGAACTGGCTGCACAAGGAGCCAATGTCGTGCTTGCCGCACGCCGTGTGGGCCTGCTTGAAAAGCTGGCAGAAGAACTGGGTCCGAATGCGGTTGCGGTGAGGACAGATGTCAGCCTGGAAGAGGAAGTGGCGCATCTCTTTGAAACGGCGTTGGCACGTTTCGGGAAAATTGATGTGTGGATTAACAATGCCGGAGTCGGCGCAATTGGTCCGTTTACTGAAATCCCGATCAAGGACTTGGCGCGGGTGGTCGATGTCAATGTCAAAGGCACCATCAATGGCAGCCACTTTGCCTTACGCCATTTCAAAGAAGTGAAACGGGGCATCCTCATTAATATCGGTTCCATCACAAGCGAAATCGCTTTTCCTTATTACACCGGATACAGTGCCAGCAAGCATGCTGTGCTGGGGCTCAGTGCTGCGTTGAATGAAGAAGTGAAACTGGAAGGTTTTGATGATATCCATGTCTGCACTGTGCTGCCATGGGCGACTGATACCCCCTGGTTTGAACATACGGGAAATTACACAGGGCATGCCGCTGAAATGAAGCCGATGGATGATCCGGAAATCGTCATTGAGGCAATCATTAGCTTGATCGATAAACCGCAGGAAACTGTGGCAGTCGGTGCGAAATCCAAAGCATCGGCCGTTTCCAGCCATATTCTGCCCGGTGCTACTGAAAAAATGAATGCGAAATTTGTTCAAAAAGTGATTGAAGATGCACCGCCGGCCGGTCCGACTAACGGCAGCCTCTATATTCCGATGGAAAAAGGAACGGAAGTGGAAGGCGGAATCCGGGAGCGGATGAAACGAGAATAAGTGATAGGCTCAAATGAAAGAAGATTCACTCCTCAGAGCGGATCTTCTTTTTATGTGTCAGTAAAAATATGGTTTTTTAATTATTAATGGAGATTTGTTCTATCATTTACATTATTCTTCCAGTATGTTTGAATAAAGGAAGAACAATAAGACAAAGGTGGAGACAGAATTGAATGATGTTGAAAAATATGAAAAGCTAAACCCGTTTACGGCCATTTGGACCCGTCCTCGTGCTGCAGTGCGCCATGTGATTGAAGAAAAATCGTCCGGATTCATTTTTCTGTTGATTGTCCTTGCAGGATTTGCTGCCGGCCTGCTCAGCAGCCTGGATTCAGAACAATTCCTGCCGGTCGGGGGAATGATCCTGATTGCTCTTTTCTTCGGACCAATTGGCGTGGTGGTAAGCACGGTCATCGGCGCCGGTATCTATTTGCTGATTGGCAAGCTGTTTAAAGGGAAGGGCACCTACACGGAAATGTTCCGGGCAATTCTGACCGGGCTGATTCCACAGATCTGGCTTATTCCGATAATCCTTTTATGGATGCTGCTGTTGCCGGAAACCTATTTCCTGCAAGCAGATGACATGCTGTTCGCTGAACCTGATTTTCTTTCGCTTGTCTTCCTGATCATCCTTGGGGTCATCTCTGCTTGGACTTTCTTTGTCCAGTGCAAGGCGGTTGCAGAAGCACACAGGTTTTCTGCCTGGAAAGGCTTTTTCGTCATCATGATTCCGACAGTTCTGGTCATCGGTGTAATTATCGGGCTGATCGCATTATTCTTTACGATGCTTCTTCCTGCAGTGGGTGGCAACTAATCAAGCAGATATGGAAAATAAAAAGAACAAGGCTGCCCTTATGGCCGCCTTGTTCTTTTTATGGTTTTTCTGTTTTATGGACTGTGCCGTTTTCTTCAATGTCCGCCGTCTCCCGGCGCACGGTTTCATTGATGACCTGCACATCTTTGACTTTGCGCTTGCCGATAACGATTTCTTCGCGGACCACTTTCTTTTTGCCGATGTCCAGACGTTCTTCAGAAAGGGGGATGTAGATCGCATCTCCTTTTTCGTAAGCTTCTTTCGGAGACAGCACCTGACCGTCTTCTGCGGCTTCTGCACCTTCAGAAATTGGTCGCCGGTCAATGACGATTTCCTCACGCTCTACCGGTACTTGGATTTCTTTGTCTTCTTCCACCAATTGCTTTTGGACTTGGACTTCGCCAGTCTGCACGCGTTCTTTCTCGATATCCAGACGCTCTTCATGCAGAGCGAGTTTCTGCTCTTCTACAGGAAGGCCATCTTTTGAATCAACAGATATGGCCGTTTCCGGCTTAGCTGCTGGCAGGCTGTCCGTATATAAAAGCAGCTTTCCAGTTTCCACCTGCTGGAAATAGTAATCAGTTTCAGATTCATCCAAACCCATTCGGTTGAAAGCGTCTTTCGTGATGTCTTCCCCAGATAAAAAAGCGATGACTTTGCCTTTGAAATTATCGCGGTCTTCTGTATCGACATGGACAGCGGTGTGTTCAATGATCAAAGGAATCTGTTCATCGTGTTTGGCTACCAGGTATAAAGTTTCCTCTTCATGTCCTTTTGCTCGTAATTCACCGATCTGAATCAATACTTGCGCTTGTGCATCAAAAAGCCCGACAAGTTTGTTTCCTTTTTTCTCCATAGTTAATTCCCCCCATGTCAGTTGCACCAAAAAACTTGTTACCGCTAATTTACCCTTAGTCGCATGTTGGATAAACCTGCGGGAGTCCAGTCCCGAAAAAAAGGCATCTCCGGAGAAATCATCCGGAGACGCCTTTGCTGTTTTTTTATAGGGAAGTGCGTCCGTCTTTTTTCGCTTTTACGTTTTCGTCAATATCCGCTTCTTCACGGCGGACGGTTTCATTCACCACTTCGGTATCTTGGACTTTGCGTTTGCCGACGACAATTTCTTCGCTGACGACGTCTTTTTTGCTGACCTCCACGCGTTCCTCGGAAACCGGAACATGAATAGAATCTCCATCGTCATAGACGCCTTTATCCGCCAATCCGCCTGTGCCCGGTGAAACTTCCTCGTTGACCGCACGGCGTTCCACATATACTTCTTCGCGCTCAACCGGTACTTCGATGGTCTGCTGTTCTTCGACCACATGTTTGCCGACATTCACTTCGCCAGTCTGTACGCGTTCTTTGTCGACATTCAAACGCTCTTCGTGAAGGCGCAAATGTTCCTCTTCTTCATGGCTGCCGGCAGTTGCCGTTCCGGTTGCTGTCTGCGCGCCCGAGTATTGCTTATAAGAAGTGCCATAGTCGCTGTTCACGTAAAGAACCAGCTTGCCATTTTCGACTTGGCGGTAGTATTCATCCGCTTCGCCGCTGCCTAATCCCATTTGAGTGAATGCATCCCGTGTGGAATCTTCACCTGAAATGAACGATTTGAATTTGCCCATGAAGTTATCGTCTTCTTGTGTGTTTAAGTGCACGTCCGTCTGGCCTTGGACCATGGACAGTTGATCGTCATGTTTCGCGATTACATACATGTCTTCTTCGTTATAGCCTTGTGCTTTTAATTCGCTTATTTTATGCAGAACTTCTGCTTGTACGTCATATGCTTGGATAAATGTGTTTTTATTGTTTGTCATTGTCAATTCCTCCTAATAGTGATAAATCACCTGTGAAGTAAGGTACTGTCTGTCTACCCCGTAGTTTTTTGAAATAAACCATGAAAGAGTAGGAGAGGGATTGAAACATCTTCTTTTCTGTGCGGATGACTATGCTTGGAAACTGCATGGTGCCAGGCACCGGAACAATTCCGGAGACACAACTATTTTATAAAATAAAAATCTTATCAAATGAATAGAAAGAGACTATAAAGCACTCTCGGTTTCATTTGAAAAGCAGATATTTATCTGCTTTCTTTTAATTGTATAAGATGGCGGTACAAAAGAATGGAATCGATAAAATTAAGGGAATCCTTACTTTATAAACAGTAAGATTGAACTATTAATGCTATGATTAAGGCGTATTTTACTTTTATATATTCGAATTTAGCCTTAGGGCGGCAAGTTCACAAGGGATGGGATGACAATGGGGATTGATGTTTTGCAACGCAATAACGTCCGAGTGACTGGACAAGGGAAAAAAACAATAGTATTCGCACACGGCTTTGGCTGTGATCAACAAGTGTGGAATAATACGATTACCAATTTCGAACAGGATTATCGGGTCGTCACTTTTGATTATGTAGGAGCTGGAAACAGTGACAAGACAGCGTATTCCAAAGAGCGTTACAGCACTTTGGATGGCTACAAACAGGATCTTTTGGAGGTTTGTGCATCACTTGAGATGGAAGGATTCCTATTTGTCGGCCATTCTGTCAGTGCCATGATCGGTATGCTGGCGTCAATTGAGCAACCTGGATTGATGGAGAAAATGGTCATGATCGGACCTTCTCCTTACTATATGAATGAGCCTGGCTATAATGGCGGGTTTGAACGGGCAGACATTGACGAATTATTGGATATGATGGAAACCAATTATATGGAGTGGGCTAAATACTTGGCGCCGGTCGTCATGCAGAATGAGCAGCGTCCTGAGCTCGCCGAAGACTTTGAACATCTTTTATGCTCGAATGATCCGATGATTGCGCGGCAATTTGCTGAAGTGACGTTTACTACGGATCTTCGCGATCAATTGGATAAAGTGGCTGTACCCACGCTGATTCTTCAGACCAAGTTCGACGCTATTGCACCGGCGGAAGTCGGGCAGTATGTCCACGACCACATCCAGGGGAGCCGACTGATTGTGATGGAAGCAGTTGGCCATAATCCGCATTTAAGCGATTCTGATGAAACAGTGAAACACATCAAGGCCTATTTGGCGGAGTAGGGAGAGAAGACAGTGGAACAGCAGCTTGATCGAGCGCCATGTGGATATTTGATATTGGATCATGAATTGCGCATCGTGGAAATGAATAAAACCTTGCAGCTCATGACAGGTGCGCAACAACCAAAGCACATGCATGATTTATTGACAGTCGCTTCACGGGTTTACTTCCAGACCTACTTTACTCCTTCCATCAAAATGCATGGCACTGTAAACGAAATGTTTTTGACATTGAAAAGCGAGACGGGTTCCCTGCCTGTCTTGATGAATACGATAGAACGCGACGGCTCCTACGAATGTGCGTTGATTCAAATGAGTGTCCGCGGGGAGTATGAAAAGGAATTGCTGCTGGCAAAGCGCAATGCTGAAAAGGTCAACCGTGAGACGGCCGAAGCATACGAAAAGCTGAAAACAGTAATGAATGAAGTGGAATGCAAACAGCAAGAATTGATGGACCTTAATTTCAAACTGCAGCAACTGGCTACAACAGATCCGTTGACGGGATTGAAAAATCGCCGTTACCTGACCGAACAATTGGAAGAACTCTTGCTTCAGGCTGAAACTGGCCGGGAAGTGGCCTTGTTGGTCATAGATATTGACCATTTCAAGAAGGTCAATGATTCACATGGCCATCAGATGGGCGACGCGGTCTTGCAGGAACTGGCCTGGCGTTTGGAAGCGGAAACCGGATCCGCTGATATCGTGGCTCGGCTCGGCGGTGAAGAATTCGTGGTGGTCATGCCAAACGCTGGACTGAAGGACGGCCTGGCCATGGGCAATGCATTATGCAAGCATATGGAAACAGCTGACTGGCTGCATGTCCCTATCACTGTCAGCATCGGAGCTGCGGTTTATATGGCTGGAGAAGGAATGGAAAGTTTGCTGTCACGGGCGGACGAATTTCTTTACAAAGCCAAAGCCAAGGGCAGAAATTGTGTGGTTGGAGACGAATAAAAAATTGCTTTGGCTCTCCAATTTCCATCCAGCTAAATCAATAAAATAAAACCCTTACATTCTTTGGAGCAAAGGCTATAATAGGCATATATAAATGTCTTCGTCTTTGGGGGATTCCGATGGAAAAAGATATTCGATTGTTGGGTGGACGGGTAAGCGAGGATAAGGAATTAATTGCTCAATTGGTCCATGAAGAAGTGGTGAAAAATGTTCCGGCAGCACAGCTTGAAACGAACAAAGCCTTTATCGAAACTGTCACTAAGACCCGGATCCATTTTGTGGAACTGATCGGAGAGTCGATCAGCAATAGCTGCGACGTTCGAAAGGTCTATGCAGATATTCAAGAGTGGGGAGAAGAGACGGGAAACTTCTTTCTTGAAACCGGAAGATCGCTGGAAGATGCGTTGGCGGAAACGTCTCTTTACCGCAAACATATCGGAACCGTCATCAAGACAGAAGCGGTCCACAAAAAGATGGAGCTGCAGCTTCTCTTTGATGTCATGGAATTTTTCCATTCCTTGTTGGACCATGCCGCATACTCATATACACAGGCCTATACAGCATCGTACCAGCGGAAACTGAAATCAGCCAGGAAGGAATTTCTGGAGCTTTCAGCCCCCGTCGTGCCGGTCAGTGACCACATCGCAGTGTTGCCTTTAGTGGGGAATATTGAAATTGACCGCGCCCGTTATATTCTGGAGAAAACACTGTTGGCCGCGAATCAGTTGAAAATCAGCGTGCTGATTGTGGATTTATCAGGAGTGGTGCGCGTGGATGCGATGGTAGCTGAACAAATCATCAAAATCATCCAGTCGTTGAAATTGGTTGGTGTCCGCTCGATTTTAACCGGAATCCGTCCCGAAATCGCTACAACGTTAACTGAGATCGGAGTTGACTTGAAAGTGCTGGAGGTCGGCGGCAGCTTGAAGCGGGTTTTGGAACAAATGAAAGTCAATTGATGAAAAAAACGCTGAAGCTCTGGGCTTCAGCGTTTTTTATCTTGTATCAGTTAGTGACGGCTTCGGAATGGACGTCAGGCAATGCCTTACGCAAGGTGATGGTTTCTTCTTCGGTCAATGGAATCATCGGCAAGCGCACGCCGCCGACTTGAACACCAGTCAGCGTAAGTGCCGCTTTGACCGGAGACGGGTTTGGCGCAGCGAACAATGCTTTCATTGTCGGCAATAATCTGCGGTGGATAGCCGCCGCGGTCTTTACATCTCCTGTTTTAAAGCTGGTAATCATGTCCTGCATATCGTTGCCGATGATATGCGCGGAAACTGAGACAATGCCGGTGCCGCCGATTGACAGCATTGGAATTGTTAAGCTATCGTCTCCACTGTAAACAGAAAATGTATCCGCTGTTTTTTCGATGATTTCTGCAGCTGCGTCCAAGTCTCCACTCGCTTCTTTAACAGAAACGATATTGTCGATCTTGGACAGGCGAATGATCGTTTCCGGAGATAGATTGACCACGCTGCGTCCTGGAATATTGTAGAGCATGACCGGCAGGCTTGTAGACGCGGCAATCGCCTGGAAATGCTGGAACATGCCTTCCTGTGAAGGTTTGTTATAGTATGGTGTGACCAGCATGATGCCATCAACGCCCGTTTCTTCTGCTTGTTTTGTCAAGGAGATGGAAGCGCGTGTATTATTGGAACCTGTTCCTGCAATGACTGGAATCCGTCCGGCTACTGTATGGACGGTAAACTGGAACAATTCAACTTTTTCCTCTGCCGTTAAAGTCGGAGATTCTCCGGTTGTCCCTGCGACGACCAGGCCGTCTGAACCGTTTGCTATCAAATGCTCTATCAATTGTTGTGTTGCCGGAAAATCAATGTCTCCATGTTGATCGAATGGCGTCACCATTGCTGTAATTACTTGGCCAAAATTCATAAAGAACACACCCTTTTCTAATTTTTGTCGTAGCTTAGAGGTGAGGGGCCTAGTCAGGAATAAACAAAAAAGCAGCAACGAGGGACTCGTTGCTGCAGTAGAAACAATGTTTACCAATCGTTCCTGTGCATCAGATAGCCCTCCATATAGTTCCCTATATGACAGTCCTGCATTTATTGAATGCAGACCCAGCGCACGGAAATATGAGATTTCCGCCACTTCGGCAAATCCCCCTTTCGGCAAACGTCAACGGAGCCCATACTCCTCGTTTTGCGTACTGATGGTTTTTGCGCCTCTATCCTACTCCATAAAAGCTGGAGCAAGAAATATTGAATTAGCTGTACTATAACAAATTTCACTATTAATTGCAAGGTCATCAGAGTAAAATTTTATGCCGAAGGAGTGATTTGGGATGGAAGAGCAGGAATACGACCGCCGGTTGAATATCGAAACCGGTGGAAATCAGCGGGGCTTTACGGATTCCCTTCACCACAACCGCTATGAGCCGACTCCTTACAAATTGCTGGACAGGTTGTTCGAAAACTACAGCCTGTCTCCCGGTGGCCGTCTGGTGGATGTGGGCTGTGGCAAAGGGCGGTTGAATTTTTATGCTCACCATGTATTCGGTGCAGAAACCGCTGGAATCGAAATGAATCCCGTATTTTATGAAGAGGCCCTTGAAAATAAAAAACAGTATGTGAAAAAGCATAAAAATGCTGAGCAGAAGGTGGCATTTTATAATTGCCTTGCACAGGAGTACCCAATAACGGCACGGGACACTGTATTTTATTTCTTTAATCCGTTTTCGGTCCAATTATTCATTGCATTTATCAATAAAATCCTGCGGTCTGCCGAAACAAATCCACGAACCATTGAGGTAATTTTGTTTTTTGCTTCACAGGATTACAGCGATCACCTGGAAACACGCACCGTTTTTGAATTAGCACAGGAAATTCAGCTGCCAGGTTTTCATAAGGATTCACGGGAACGTTTTTTAATTTACCGTTTGCCTGAAATGGATTAGAACAGGCGTTGCAACGGGTATGGGTAAACAAAAAGCATTTTGAAACGAGGGAGTCCTATGGAGTGGAAAGGCAGAAAAGCCAGTAGAAACGTAGAAGACCGAAGAGGCAAAGGCGGTGCAATGGTGGCAGGCGGCGGAATCGGCGGTATTCTGATTGTGCTGCTTGTAGCGTTTTTAGGTGGCGATCCGGGTGTCATCCTGGACCAATTGGGAGGCTCAGGTGGAACAACGTCAAATCAGCCTTATGAAGCAACACAGGAAGAAGAGGAATTGGCTGAATTCGTTTCAGTTGTCCTCGCGGATACCGAAGAAGTTTGGACAGAAGTTTTTGCCGAGGAAGGCATGGAATATGTGGAACCGACATTGGTGCTGTATACCGGAAGTGTTGAATCCGCTTGCGGGACGGCAGGTTCAGCAGTCGGTCCGTTCTATTGTCCGGGCGACTACAAGCTCTACATTGATTTGAGTTTCTATAATGAATTGCAGACCCAGTTCCAGGCGCCGGGTGATTTTGCCATGGCTTATGTAGTGGCGCATGAAGTTGGGCACCATGTCCAGAATTTGCTGGGTGTTATGGAAGAAGTGCAGCCTCTGCGCAATCAATTGAGTGAAGAAGAATACAATAAATTACAGGTTCGCCTGGAGTTGCAGGCGGATTATCTGTCAGGTGTCTGGGCGCATCATGCGCAAGGCATGGGCTATTTGGAAGAAGGGGACTTGGAGGAAGCGCTGACAGCGGCGAGTGCGGTGGGGGATGATACTATTCAGCAGCGTTCACGCGGTTATGTAGTGCCGGAGAGCTTTACGCATGGGAGTTCAGAGCAACGGAAGCGCTGGTTCTACAAAGGCTTCCAAGCCGGCAACCTGAAAGAAGGCGACACTTTTAATGCCACTGATTTATGACCCGGACCTTCTTTTAATGGAAATCCAAGGGTGCGGCATTGATATTTTCGCTATTGTAATCCATTATAAAGAATAGACAGTCTTTTCATTTATATATGGAAAGAAATTCAGTTCTATAAAGGAAGTACAACATGACGCAAGATAATATTACTCGCATAGAATATGAAGGAAAAGAATTGATTTTGATTGGGACTGCACACGTATCAAAAGTGAGTGCAGAACAAGTGAAAAAAGTTATTGAAGCGGAGCAGCCTGATTCGGTGTGCATCGAATTGGATGCGCAGCGCTATGAATCGGTCATGCAAGGCAGCAAGTGGAAAGAGACCGATATCTTCAAAGTCATCAAAGACAAGAAAGCCAGTCTGCTCTTGATGAATTTGGCGATTTCCTCGTTTCAGAACCGCCTCGCAGATCAGTTCGGCATCAAGCCTGGCCAGGAAATGATCCAGGGGATCGCTTCCGCTAAAGAAGCCGGAGCGGAACTTGTGCTGGCAGACCGCAATATCCAAGTAACATTTTCACGCATCTGGGGGAATATCGGCTTCATGGGCAAGGCCCAGCTATTAACTTCGGTTTTCTTCAGCATTTTCAGCAAAGAAACCATCTCAGAAGAAGACTTGGAGAAGATGAAGTCACAAGATACCTTAAATGCAGTCATGAACGATTTCACCCAGTCTTTCCCTAAACTGAAAGAGCCATTGATCGATGAACGCGACCAGTATCTGGCGCAGAAGATCAAAGAAGCACCGGGTAAAAAAATTGTGGCAGTTCTTGGTGCTGCCCATATTCCTGGGATTGTAAAAGAAGTCCACAATGAACACGATTTGGCGGAATTATCGAAAGTTCCTCCAAAATCAAAATGGCCAAAAGTCATCGGCTGGGCCATTCCGTTGGCGCTTGTTGCCATGATTGCTATCACCTTCATGAATAACCCGGCAGCAGGAATCGACCAAACCGTCAGCTGGATTTTGTGGACGGCATGCCTTGGGGCAATCGGCGCCGCTGCTGCATTTGGCCATCCATTTGCCATCTTGACAGCGTTTGTGGGTGGCCCAATTGGCGCACTTCATCCGCTACTGGCGGCCGGCTGGTTTTCGGGATTAGCTCAGGCTTATGTCCGCCGGCCGAATGTCGGCGATTTTCAAACCTTATCCAAAGATGTTTTCACTCTGAAAGGATTTTGGGATAATAAAGTCACGCGGGTTCTGCTGGTCGTTGTACTGACCAATTTGGGGACTGCAGCCGGCAATGTCATCGGTGGACTTGATGTTATCCGCCTATTCTTCCAGAATCTATAACAGAAATTTTAAGGCAGCCTATATGGCTGTCTTTTTTTATGAAAAGTAGATGTTTATTCTGCAAAATGGGGTATAGATAAAGTGAGAGATTGATGACGACAGGGAGGCGTGTTGTGGTGGGCTTCTTTTTGGTTGGGATTGTATTGTGGTCTCTGGTCATTGCGTCGATTGTGCTGGTGATTATCGGTCTCTGGAAAAGGTCTTGGAAAGCCATCGCGTGGAGCGGAATTGCTTTGCTTCCACCCATGTTGCTCATCTTTATGGGTGGAGAAGGAATCTGGTTCCGTTTATGTATTTTGCTGCCGCTGGTCTTGTTGATTGCCGCTTTTTTGATGAAACAGCAAAAATACAAAGCTTGTAGAACCGGATGGAAACTCATCCGGTTTTTCTATGCTTTTTACTGGTCTTTTCAAATACATAGTTATACAATAGTTATACAAAACGCAGAGGAGCCTCGCCCATGAATTATATTTTAGAACGCAGCAAACTTTTTATTTTTCTGATTTTGATTTTCTCTATTATAGGGGCATACACGTTTCTGACTTTGCCGCAACGTGAAATTCCAGAAACACCCCCTAGCCTGGTTTTGGTCTCGACGATTCTGCCGGGTGCAGGACCGGAGGAAGTGGAAACATCGATAACCAATCCATTGGAGCGTGAAATCCAAAAAGTGGACGGCATTACATCGATGCAGTCTGTTTCTTCGAATTCCGCTTCTATCATCACTTTGGAATTGGAGGATGGTGAGAATCCCGATGAGCTGATTAACAGCATTCAGCAGCAGGCGAGCAATGCAACAGCGGGATTCCCTGATACCGCTCAGGAGACATCGGTTGAGAAATTGGACCTGACTTTCCCGTTGGTGTCGTATATGTTCTACGGGGATGAAGAAGAGTTGGCTGATATGGACAATGCTTTATCCGATTTATCGGAAAGAGTGGAGGCTGTCTCTGGAGTTGCTGGAACCACAGTGAAAGGCCTGGACACGCAACAGGTTCTTGTTGAACTGAACAGCGAAGAACTGGCTGCCAACAATCTTCAGCCATTTGAAGTACTCGAATCGCTTCAGCAGGCGAACCAGCCGCTGTCGCTCGGTACACATGACAATGGCAACGAACAGGTCAGCTTGACTGTGCAGCGAAGCGAAGGCATCGAAAAGCTGGAGCAGCTGCAGGTGGGTGCCGCCGCCGTCCCTTTGGCTGATGTTGCGGCGATTGAAATGGTAGATCAGGAAACTACCGATATCGTTACATTTGAAGGGGAACAGGCCATTTCCTACACCGTTTTCCTGCAGACTGAGCAGGATGTTCCTTCTGTAGATGAAAATGTATCTGAAATCATTGAAGCTTTTGCAGAAGATCTGCCAGCTGGAGTTCAGGCTGAAAAATACGAATCCCAAGCGGATAATGTCAATACGATTTTTGACAGCTTGTATGTTTCTTTGGGGATTGCTGTATTGGCTGTTTTGATTGTCACAACGGCAGGCCTTACCTTGTACGGCGCATTAGCCGTTGCTTTGACAGTGCTTGCTTCCGTGCTGATCGGCATGATTCCAATTCCGTTCATGGGCGTCGATTTGAATCAGATCTCGGTCATCGGCCTAATTATCGCTATCGGTATTTTGGTGGATGACAGCATAGTGGTCAACGACAATATCCAGCGGCGCTATAAACTGGGTGATTCTGCACTGGATGGAGCCGTAACAGGTGTGCGGGAAGTATACCCATCGATCATTTCTTCCAGTTTGGCAATCGTTGTGACATTTTCGCCGTTGCTGCTGTTATCTGGTGGAAATGGTGCGTTCATCAAAGCGTTGCCGAGTATTCTGATTACGACAATTATCGCTTCGACGGTGCTGTCAATCACATTGGTGCCGATGATGCAATACTTGAAGACGAAACGAAAAGCGAAGAAAATTTCGGATACTCCCGGATTTTTAGGAAAGCCGCTTGAGAAAATTGCGTTGTTTTATTCGAATAAAGTTCTGCGTGGCGTATTAAAACGCCCGCTTCTGGTAGGCCTCGGCGGCTTGCTGGTTGCAACAGGCCTGTTGTCGCTTGCGCTCTTTACGCCGTTTGAATTTTTCCCGGCCGCAGACCGTGAAGAAGTGACGATGGATGTCCGCCTTGCAGAAGGCACGACCATTGAAGAAACCGATGCCTTCCTTGCGGATTTGACGGAACAGGTCATTGCCGAAGATGAGCATGTTGCTGAAACAGCTGTCTTTGCCGGTGAAGGCTTGCCGAACTTGTTCTCGGCCTCAATGGACAATACAGGCAGCAACACAGGCCAAGTGGCGTTCCGCATCGACCGGGAAAATACGACAGCTGCTGATTTCATCAATAAATGGCAGCCGGAGCTGCGTGAACGTTTCCCGGAAGCTGAAATCTTCCTGGATACGATTGTACAGGGTCCGCCAGTCGGCGCTCCTGTCACTGTAGATATTAAAGGTGAAGACATTGAAGAATTAGAGTCGCTTCGTGACAGGCTGGAAGGACAGCTACTTGAAAACGGCGCGGACATCGTTACCGATAACCTTGGGGAACCGGTGCCGGCTATAGAATACGTGCCGAACCAGGATGCGCTGCAGACCAACAACATAGCTCTCAGCACAGTGACGAATCAGCTGCAGCTTTTGACGCAGGGTGTACCGCTCTACACGATTTATGATGGCCAAGTGCCATACGAAGTTTTCCTGAAACAGTCAGGCATTGAAGATGGAGAGCCAATCGATTTGTCTCAGTTCGATGTCCCTTCACTTAGTGAACAGGGACCGCCGCAATTGATTCCGATGGATCAATTGTTGACGGCTGAAGAAACCGAAACATTAGCACAGATTCCGCATCAACAGGCGGATCGTTCGATTACGCTTCGTGCATTCGGCGAAGTCGACGACTTTGAAAACAAAATGCTGGATGTCGTGGATGCAGAACGTAAATCCTTGCCGGAGGGTTATGAACTGTCTACCGGCGGAGAAAACTCGGATCAGGAAGCTTTCTTTGCTGAAATCGGCGTGTTGTTCCTGGTTGTGCTCCTGCTGGTTTACCTGGTCATTGCGTTCCAGTTCAAATCGTTCAGTTTGCCATTCCTTGTTTTGATCGCGGTGTATCTAGGGATTTCGGGTGCGATCCTGGGCTTGTTCCTGACACAAACGCCGCTCAGCTTCCTGGGAGTTATGGGAATCGTTTCCCTGACGGGGATTGTTGTGCGTAACGCGGTTGTTCTGATCGACTTTGTAGAAGCGCGCCGCTTGTCGGGCGACTTCGACATCAAAGAAGCCATTATCGAATCAGGATATGCCCGCATCAAGCCGATTCTTCTGACATCGATTACGTCGATTATTGCACTCGTGCCGGTCGCGTTGTCGGGAGATCCTCTATTTGAACCGTTGGCCGTCACGATTATTGCCGGATTGGCATTCTCAAGCTTGTTCACTTTAGTGATGATTCCATCGCTTTACTTGGTGTTCTATCGCGTGAACCGCAGAAGAAATGGTGTAACCGAATAATTAAGGACTGCGTGGCCCTCGGGCTGCGCAGTTTTATTTTTATTCGGGAATAATTGAAAAGCGAGCGGGTAAGCAAAGGAGTAAAGGGGGAGCGGGAGATGGCCGAAATCCAAGAAAAGAAAACCGGAGCAGGTATGGCAAAAGGGCCTTTCCTGGCAGTGCTGATGGCTGGTGTCTTTGTGGCCATACTGAATCAAACTTTGCTGGCGACCGCTTTGCCGCATATCATGGACGATTTGAGCATTTCCGCCAACACGGCGCAGTGGCTGACCACTGTTTTTATGCTGGTCAACGGCGTCATGATCCCAATTACCGCTTTTCTAATCGGAAAATTCTCCACACGCAATCTGTTTTTTGTCGCGATGGGCCTATTTGCGGCAGGTACGATTATTTGCGCGTTTGCACCTGGCTTTGCAGTTCTAATGGTCGGGCGGATTGTCCAGGCTGCAGGCGCAGGCATTATGATGCCGTTGACGCAAACCGTCCTGTTCATTGTTTTTCCTGTGGAAAAGCGAGGGCAGGCGATGGGCTTATTCGGTTTGATCATCTCTTTTGCCCCGGCGATCGGACCGACGCTGTCAGGATGGATTGTGGGCCAATACCCATGGCGCGCCTTGTTTTACATCGTCATTCCGATTGCGCTGCTGGATTTGCTGCTGGCGTATTTTTTCCTGAAAAATGTCACCAAGCAAACCTATCCGACGCTGGATCTCCTGTCGATTGGCCTGTCGACGATGGGATTCGGCGGAATTCTTTACGGTTTCTCCAGTGCGGGGTCGCTTGGATGGGGGAGTCCGGCAGTAGGCGTTTCCATTGTGGTGGGTCTCTTTTCGCTGCTGTTCTTTATCCGCCGCCAGTTCCGGCTGGATCAGCCAATTCTGGAATTCCGGGTATTTTCCTACAGCATTTTCACATTATCCACTATTTTAAGTGTCATCGTTTTTATTTCGATGATCGGAAGCGCCACGATCCTGCCAATCTATATGCAGAACATGCATGGCTTTACAGCGCTTGAATCGGGGCTGATGCTGTTGCCGGGGGCTATCATCATGGGATTGATGAATCCCATCACCGGCAGAGTCTTTGATAAAGTCGGTGGAAAGTGGTTGGCGATAGTCGGCTTATCGATTGTCACTGTTTCAACTTTCCAGTTCACGGTGCTGACGGCGACCACTTCTTTCTTGTACTTGACCGTTATGCACGCGATCCGCATGTTCGGCGTTTCCATGGTGATGATGCCGGTGACGACGGCAGGCCTAAACCAATTGCCGGAGCGGCTGATTCCGCATGGCACGGCCATGAGCAATACCATGAGGCAAGTGTCCGGATCCATCGGGACGGCGCTTTTAGTGACCATCATGACCGGCACTGCCTTGGATCCTGAAGAATATGGCGTGCAAGGATTGATACGCGGTGTCAATATTTCGTTTATCGTTGTTGGTATTTTAAGTGCTATTGGTGTGTTTTTAGCGTTTTTTCTACGGAAAACCGGGGCTGGAACAGAAGAAGAAAAACTGCAGGAATGATGGGGAGGCGCATGGCGATAAAGCCGCCTATGAATGCGTTATCATTTTGTCACACGATAGCCATTTACTTCTCTCTTTAGATTTGGTAAGATGTCTGACGACAGTGGAGTTAAACAAATAATTTGCTTAATTTTCTGATAAAAAATATACCGATGAGGTGAAGTTGTGAATTTATTGTGGGGCATCTTTGGCGTATTCATTGTTCTCGGAATCGCCTTCCTATTATCAAGCGGCAAGAAGTCTATCAAGCCACGGACAATTCTCGGCGGATTAGCCATCCAAATCACATTTGCATTTATGGTGCTGGAATGGGATTTCGGAAGAAAAATGTTATTGGGTCTTTCGAATCTAGTCCAGAACGTCATCAACTATGCAGGTGAAGGGATCGCCTTCGTGTTCGGCCCAGCAGCTGACACCGAAGGATTTGGTTTCGTTTTTGCTTTCCAAGTATTGACGATCATTATTTTCTTCTCTTCTTTAATTTCAGTCCTTTATTACCTTGGTATTATGCAAATCATCATCAAACTTCTGGGAGGCGCGTTATCGAAGCTTCTTGGAACGAGTAAAGCGGAATCGATTTCAGCTGCGGCCAACATTTTCGTCGGCCAGACGGAAGCGCCGCTTGTTGTACGTCCGTTCATCGCGGGAATGACTAAATCTGAGTTGTTCGCAGTGATGACCGGTGGACTGGCATCTGTTGCCGGTTCAACCTTAGCGGGTTATGCGCTACTCGGCGTACCGCTTGAATATTTATTGGCAGCAAGCTTCATGGCTGCACCAGCCGGTTTGATCATGGCTAAAATGATGATGCCGGAAACAGAGGAAGTCGAAGAAAAAGACTTCGTTATGGAAAAAGACCAGACTTCGGTCAACGTGGTGGATGCTGCAGCACGTGGTGCATCTGACGGACTTCAATTGGCGTTGAATGTTGGTGCCATGCTTCTTGCATTCATCGCATTAATCGCTTTATTGAATGGAGTACTCGGCGGAATCAGTGGGATCTTCGGCTTTGAAGGCTTGACTATCCAAGCTATTTTGGGTGTCATCTTCGCGCCGCTTGCCTGGGCCATCGGTGTACCTTGGGCAGAAGCTGTCCAAGCTGGTAGCTTCATCGGACAAAAATTGGTGCTCAACGAATTCGTTGCGTACACGGCGTTTGCTCCTGAAATTGCTGACTTGTCACCAAAAACGGTTATCGTTGTCAGCTTTGCGCTTTGTGGATTCGCTAACTTGAGTTCACTCGCAATTCTTCTTGGCGGACTTGGTGCAATGGCGCCAAGCCGCCGTCCGGATATCGCCCGCCTCGGCATTCGCGCCGTTGCGGCAGGTATGCTTGCATCATTATTGAGCGCAGCTATTGCCGGGATGTTCGTCTAAACTTCAAACTATAAGGGCCTGCAGCTATTGCAGGTCCTTTTTATGTGGTTTTCGTGCTTTTCGCTTGCGGAAAGCGGGCATTTTGGGTGTTTTAATGGTGGGACTGGCTGAAGAAGCTTTGAAACAAGGCGCATCCATCTTTATGCACGCTTAATCAAAAATACGCACGCATCGGCGGTGGTTATGCACGTTTGGAGAAATTTACGCACGCTCAGGAAAAGGTTACGCACGTTCAATGAAAAATACGCACGCATCGAATCATCAAAACAAAAAAGCTAAAAGAGCCTCTCACATCAGTGAAAGGCTCTATCGCATTATTCCCGCAAATGGTACGAGCAGGCTTTTGATTCTCCAATTCTTTCTAGATTGAGCTGGCCCAGCAATCTTGTGGCTACTGCCCGAGACCCGAATCCACAAAAATCCCGAAACTTTCGATTGGTGATTTCTAGCTCCACGAAAGTGAAGTATTCCTGGATCGCCAAATAGTGGGCGGAGGGATCGCGCAAACTGCATCTGCTGCAGATCCAGCTGCGCTTATCCCGCTGCATCGTTAGGGACTTGCATTGTCGGCAATAAACGCCAGGCTGCAAATCTTTTGGGTCAATAAAATAGTAGGTGCATAAAGGGGATGATTTATAAGGGGTTTGATTAGCCAAAAGCATTTTTTTGATCTTAGATAATTTAATATTTTCGGCTTCGTGGGGGAAAGCCTGCAGTATCTTCAGGAGATATTCGATCATTTGATAGGTTTTGCAGATAGAGGCGCGATGCGGCTTGGACGCGAATTCGCAATCTTTGGCGGTAAAGACAATCAGACCGGATACCGGCAGATTGATTTTTTTCATCTGGAAGAACTGTTTCAGAAAACGGATATGCTTATTCAACTGAACTCGAGGGTCTTCCATGACGGTTTTTTCTCCAGCCGGATTAATGCGGAAAAATTCGCCCGTCTTTTCATCAAAATAGAGCTGGCCATTGATGTTTTTGGACTCGATGATTATTGCGCAGCGCTCAGTGAGCAGCAGGCCATCCATCTGAACGGACCAGGTACCGATTTTCAGGCTGACGTCCCAAAGAATCTGGAATTCTTCATCCGTATAGAACTCGCAAAACTTTTTCTGCAGGCGGCTTTCTCCTCTTATTCCGGCAGTGGTCCAGTGGAGTTCCCGTTCAAGAAACGGTCGCTGTGGGTGTTGGTCTTTGAGTCTCGCGAGCAACATTTCCAATGCTTGTTCCCGTGGCAATAAATCAATTTGTTTTCTTATAGTAACTCCTCCTTTTCTGAATTAAAAAAAGTATAGCATTCCTGGGTATTGTCTCGCTATCTTATTCTCAAATCCGGTGAAAAAACCAGAATACCGGCTTTTCGCAGGCGAAAAGCGATTAAGGCAAGCAGTTCTTCATCTTGTGCACGTTCAGTGAATAATACGCACGCTTAAAGAAATTTACGCACGTCCAAACAGAAATATGCCCAGTCAGGCTATCTTACGCACGCTCACTCTAAAATACGCACGTTCATGCTCGAAGCCATGGCACAACAGCTCTAGCCTACAGCCGATCTTCATCAAGCACATCCCCTTGACAGCGCTATCTTTTTGGATTACACTCCTATCTTGGCTTACCTATTTCGATAGGCAGAGCGGGTAGGGAGAGGGCTAATTTAATAGAAGGTTAGAACTATGTTTAATTGGATGGACCGATATTTCGGTCTACAGGAAAGTGGGACAACAGTTAAACGGGAAATGACGGCAGGACTGGTCGGCTTTTTCACGGTAGTGTACATTATTGCCGTCAATTCGCTGATCTTGTCTGAAGCGGGCATGCCGATTGAAGCGGCGATTGTCGCAACGATTGCGGCTTCGGTCTTCGGCTGTTTAATCATGGGCTTCTGGGGCAACGCGCCGATTTTGCTGGTGCCTGGTATGGGAATCAACGCGTTGTTCTCCTATACGATGGTTCAGTCGATGGGCTTGTCGTGGCAGGAAGCGCTGGCCGTCGTTTTTGTGTCGGGTATTATTTTTGTAGCAGTGGCGTTTACGCGGTTTGCTAAGCTGTTGAGTGCAGCAGTACCTCATTCGCTGAAAGAAGCGATTACGGTCGGATTGGGTTTATTCCTTATGCTGATCGGCCTTGAAAAAGGCGGCATTGTCGAGCGCGGGACGAGTTCAATTCTGGCACTCGGTTCGCTTGCAGAAGCACAGGTGCTGGCGACAGTGCTGACGTTCCTCATTGCGATTGTGCTGTTCATCCGCAATGTACCGGGAAATTTCCTGATTACAATTGTGGCAGGGACGGCGATTGCATCGTTTTTCGGCCTCATCGACTTCAGCGGCCTGAACGAGTCCTCAATCACTGCAGCAGAAGCTTTCGAGGTGTTTGGTGCATTGTCTTTCGGCAATATCCTGTCGATGACGTTTTGGGTGGCGGTGTTCTCGCTGACGATGGTGCTGGTGTTTGAAAACATCGGGCTTGTCCATGGGCAAGTGGCATTCATCGAGCGTCCGGAGAAATTCGGCCGTGCATTTCAAGCGACTTCGGTGTCTGCAATGACTTCCGGTATTTTTGGCACAAGCCCGACCGTGGCAACGGTTGAAAGTGCAGCCGGTATGACTGCAGGTGGCCGGACAGGCTTGACGACGATTACAGCCGGTTTGTTGTTTCTGGTCGCGTCGTTCTTCATTCCGGTCATTAAATTGATCCCGGACAGCGCCATTGCACCGATTCTGATCATTATTGGCGGACTGATGCTGCAAAACATCAAGAACCTGGATCTGGCGGATATGACCGAGAGTTTCCCGGCGTTGCTGATTGTGGCATTGATTCCGTTTACGTACAGCATTGCAGACGGCATCGCTTTCGGATTCATCTTGTATCCGATTTTGAAAATTGCAACCGGCAGATGGCGTGAAGTTTCACCGACCCTGTTTGTCATTGCCGGCTTATTCCTGGCGAATTTCGTGTTTCATTATGTAAGCTGAGGCTATTAAACAAGTAACGCACTTGCAGAGGCAAGTGCGTTTTTTCTTGCGGCGGTGTACAATAAAGAGAAGAAGATCCAAAAGGAGCGGATAAAATGAAATACACCAAATCCAAAATGGAGCAGTTGGTCAGCGATCATCCGGAATTAAAAAAGCGGTTGAAAGTGTTGATGAAGGAAATGGAATTGGAAAAAGGCTTTGCGTTAAAGGCTCTTTACCATTCAGAAGTGACGGACAACGGACCTTACCAGAAGGATTATCAGGACCTGGACTGGGAATAAAGTTATAAAAAAACTATACAAAAACGCCCTCAATTCAATAATTGAGGGCGTTTTTGACTGCCTTAAAAATTTTGTTCATCCAGCCATTGCTGCCATACTTTCAAATCGCTGCCCAAATACCAGCGGTTGCCTTCAACTTGTTCGCAATCGACCCCTTGCCCTCCAAGAATGAAATGGAGTTCAGGTTTGGCGATGGCCAACGCATCAATGTATTCATTGGCTGTTTTCAACAACTTAGGCGAAGCGATGGACATACAAACCATTTTAAAGTTTTGTTTAGCGACCATTTCTTCCAAACCGTCAAGCGGTGTATCCGGTCCGATATAGATGACAGGATAGCCATTTTCCCGCAGGAATAACGTGAATAACAACAGTCCGAGCTGATGCTGCTCGCCGCTTGGGCTGAGTGCCATCACCTTCGGCAAATTCGGTGAAATCGGGAAAATCCGGAAAAACTGGTTAAAACGCTGTTGGACAATATGGGTGATCATGTGCTCGTGGGCGACGCTGATGACACCATCTTCCCAAGCCTCTCCGATGCGCACCATCAACGGGGCAATAATATAAAAAAAGACTGTTTGGTGATGGAATAAGGAAAAATGCAAATCCAATAAATAATTGAAGCGTTCGGTATCCATCTCGGCCGCAGCCTGGAAAAGTTGTTCTATTTGTTCGTCGTATTCCAAAGCTTCCCGTTTCGGAAGTTCTTTATTGGGGACGATGAATTTTTTGCGTGAAGCATGAAGCTGTTTGACGGCTTCGCTGATTTTCATGCCGTTTTCCTGCACTTGTATTTTGAGCCATTTCAAATCTTCCAGATTTTGATCCGAGTACAAGCGATGACCGGATTCTGTTCGTGCAGGAGTGATCGCTTCGTAGCGCGTTTCCCAGGAACGAATCGTCACTTTCGGCATATCTAAGATTTTGGCAGCTGCTTTAATGTTATACATAGCATTACCTTCATTCTATAGATTTTGTAGTTGGCGTTGTACAAATATTATACAACGTATAAACAGATGCGTAAAGTTCTAGCCGTTATCCTACAAAAAGAAAAAACGGGCTCTCCTAAGAGAACCCGCAGCATTATTCATTAAAGAGCTTCAGAAGCTTTAACGGCACGTGAACGTTGCCACGCCACAGTGATGAACATGGTGATGATCAGCATAATTAATCCTAGAATGAAAGGATAGATGATGTTGATGTCATAAAGGACGCCGGCCAGCAACGGCCCGATCACATTCCCGATGCTCATATACGCATTGTTCATGCCCATGGCAAAGCCGACTTCACCGTCAGCCATTTTCGAAATCAAGGTGTTGAGGACAGGACGCAAGATGGAAGTAGCCATAAAGATGATCAATGAAACGGCGAAGAACATAACGTAACTTCCCGCAAACAAGGACATCAGGAAACCGAAGGCTGCGACACCGAGAAAAGAAACCAGAATGGCCACTTCACCGTAACGGCGGACAATGCGGTCAACGATAAACAATTGCACAATAACGCTGACGACTCCCGTTGCAGTAATCATAAAGGCGATGTCTTTAGCAGTTGAATTGAATTGGTTATCCAAGTACAGGCCAACTACTGACTCGTAAGCCAGCAAGCCAAAGCTCATGACGAGCGTAATGATCAATGGGATAAAGTACGGCATCTTGGTAGAGCGGCCGATTTTTGTGAACATGGATTCTTCATCCGTTAAAGTAGCGGCCAGTACAGGATTAGCGTCTGTCGCATCCTGTTCTTTCAGCCAGATGACAGAAAAGAGAACCGCGCCTAAAGAGACCAATGCTGAAACAAGGAAAGGCAATTTCAGGCCATAATCCGCAAGGAAGCCACCGATTCCGGGACCTACCACAATTCCCAGTGACATTGCAGCAGAAACGAGGCTTGTGCCTTTAGCACGCTGGTCAAAAGTCGTAATATCAGCGATATAAGCAAAAATTGCAGGAATCAGCATAGCTGCTCCCACGCCGCCGATGACGCGTGACAAATACAATACCCAAATGGCATCAGAAGCATAAAAAACGAACATGGAGATGGTTAAACCAAGAAGCCCGTAAATGATCATTTTCCGGCGTCCGTATTGGTCGGCCCATTTTCCGGCAATTGGCGAGAAGACGAATTGGGCAGCCGCAAAAATGGCGATCATCAAGCCTGCAGCCATGCCGCCTTGATTAATCGATTCCAGATAAGAAGGCAGGATTGGAATGACAATCCCAAAGCTCGCGATGGCGATGAACATATTGATCATCAAGATAAAAATTTTCTTTTTTTGGTCTGGAGACATGACAAGTACCCTCTTTTCTTCTATATATTGTTACGAAGTTTTTTTCTTCAGCTTTTTTATATTATTTGAGCTTCCACTTCTTGTCAAAGGAACAGACTTGAATTTTTTACCGCTTTATAACCTTGTAAGTAAACAGAATCTCTAGACTGGAGCTTCAGCTTCAACAGCATGATTCATTGTCATTAAATAGAGCGTTTTCTATCCCGATGTATGATGGCTGTATCTTCTGAAGAATAGTTATTGAAGAAAGTGAAAGCAGGGGATTGGTTTATTTTCAGATAATAGGGAATAAGGGATACTAAAAGATTGATCAAAATTTGAGACTGCTGAAGGTGATAGCTATGGATGAAAAACTTCAACGCATCAAAGCGATCGAATTACAGAATCGCATGGTCACAGCTGAAGAGGCGGCATCTTGGATAAAGGACGGGATGACGCTTGGACTGAGCGGATTTACACGAGCAGGCGACGCCAAGGCCATACCGTATGCATTAGTCCGCCGCGCAGAAACGGAGCAGTTTAAAGTAGATGTCCTCAGCGGAGCTTCACTTGGTTCGGGTGTCGATAAATTATTGGCGGAAGCAGGCATCGTCAATAAGCGGGCACCGTTTCAGGCTGAACCGGCCATGCGGAAAAAAATCAATGAAGGTGAAATGCTGTTTGTCGATCACCATTTGTCCCAGACTGCCGAATGGATCCGTGCCGGCGTCATTGGACCGATTGATTTTGCAGTAATTGAAGCTTTGTCTATAACAGAAGACGGTATGATCATTCCCACGACATCGGTCGGAAACTCATCAGTTTTTGTCGAGCACGCCAAAAACGTCATAATTGAAATCAACCTTTCACAACCACAATTATTTGAAGGAATACATGATATTTATGAGCCGGGCATGCAAGGGCAGCGATCGCCGATTCCGTTGACAAAAGTCGATGACCGAATTGGCACAATCGGAATTCCAGTCGACCCTGAAAAGGTCCGCGGCATCGTCTTTACGGCGCAGGAAGATTCGCCTTCGACCATTCTGCAGCCGGATGCTGAATCTAAAGTGATGGCCGAGCATCTTTTGGATTTTCTCCGGAAGGAAGTGGCTTCGGGGCGGTTGAGCAACCGGCTTGCACCTTTGCAATCGGGAATTGGTTCAGTAGCGAACGCGGTTCTTCACGGCCTCATAGATTCCGAATTTGATAACCTGGAAGTCTATTCGGAAGTGCTCCAGGATGCAGTGTTCGATTTGATCGATGCTGGGAAAGTGAAGTTTGCTTCTGCATCGTCCATCACGTTGTCCGAAGAAAAGATGAAGAAGGTGTTTGGGGATTTCGGCACATACCGTGACAAGCTTATTTTGAGGCCGCAGGAAATTACCAATCACCCAGGCCTCATTCGCAGGCTTGGGTTGATTTCCATCAACACGGCACTGGAATTCGATATTTACGGCAATGTTAACTCAACACACGTATCCGGTACGAAAATGATGAACGGCATCGGCGGTTCGGGCGATTTTGCCCGCAATGCCCGCTTATCGATCTTTGTCACTAAGTCGACTGCCAAAGGCGGCAGCATCTCGAGTGTTGTGCCTTTCGTATCGCATGTGGACCACACGGAGCATGACGTCGATATCGTTGTGACTGAACAAGGGTACGCCGATTTGCGTGGGCTAGCTCCGCGTGAGCGGGTTCCTTTGATTATTGAGCGCTGCGTCCATCCAACGTATCGGGAGCAGATGCGTTCATATTACGAAGAAGCACTTCTTCGCGGTGGGCAGACGCCTCATGTATTGGAAAAAGCTTTTTCCTGGCATAATCACTTAGCCGCCAACGGCACAATGCATTTATCGGAATAAATAATACGAAACCAGTCCTCCTGCAGGACTGGTTTTTAAAATATTGGATAGACTTTTGATGTATAATCAAAATATTGAGTTGAAACAGGAGGGTTACTATGGAAAGCATTAAGTTGGATGCGCTGTTGGATGTCATTGGGGAATTGTTCTCTGATGAAATTTCAATAGCCGTCACAAACACAAAGGAATACATTTATTACAGGCCGAGCAAACGGGTCGATTTGAAAATAAAACCAGGCGATCCTGTAAAGCCAGGGACGATTGCCCATAAAGCATTGCAGGCAAACCAAAAAACCTCGGAATTTATCAACCGTGAGCTTTTCGGCGTCCCGTACCACGGCATGGCAGTGCCATTTGAGCATGAAGATGTCCTGCAGGGATGCGTCATGGCGATTTACCCAGCATTTACCGAGGGGAAATCAGTGGTTACCGTGAAAAGTCCAGATGGCTGGAAGCCGATTCCTTTTACAGAAGTCAAATACCTGGAAGTGAAAGACCGCAAAACCCATGTCCATGCTGAAGGTTATTCAGGAACCAATAAAAATTCTCTTCAGGAATTTGAATTTTTGCTGCCCCGCGAATCATTTATTCGATGCCACCGGTCATTTATCGTCAATGTCCATCATATAGAAGAAATTTATCCGGATACCCATTCGACATTCGTACTTGCGATGAATAATGGAGAGCGGATTCCCGTCAGCCAATCCTACTCCAGCTATTTCCGGAAGCTTCTTGGATTTTAATGAATAAAAGCAATGGCGTCCCTTAGCGGCGCTTTTTTTTATGCGTGCAGTAAAAGACTTGAGAACACCAATGTTTAAATTACGGATAATTAAGAAAATATCGTTTTTTAAAGGTCCGATTTGAACCTTTTAATAAAATGCTGCTTCAGACATTCCTTTCTCTGCTTCGCGTCATTAAACTCTTTTCCAATCTTCAAAGCTCAATAACCTGTCAAAACAAGTTAAAATTATCTAATAATTAAGTTGTTAATAGATAATGAAAAACTATACCCTTTTTGCAAGAATCGCGATTTTTAACTGAGCGACCGCTCATGAAAACGCTTTATCAATTAAATATTATTAAAAACTAAAAATTGAAAGAGAGTGATTAGCATGGAAAAGAAACTTTCACGCATTAAAGCGGAACAATTACAGGATCGAGTAGTTACAGCAGATGAGGCAGCTTCATGGATCCAGGATGGCATGACTCTTGGACTTAGTGGATTCACGCGCGCAGGAGACGTTAAAGCGATTCCCCAGGCATTGGTTAAGCGTTCAGAAACTGAAAGTTTTAAAGTAAATGTCTTTACAGGTGCTTCTTTAGGTTCAGACACTGACCATATCTTTGCAGAAGCAGGAATTGTCAACAAGCGTTTGCCATTCCAGGCAGAGCCTGCAATGCGCAAAAAAATAAACGAAGGCGAAATGCTATTCGTGGATCACCATCTTTCCCATACAGCGGAATGGATCCGTACGGGCGTTACAGAGGCAATCGATTTTGCAATCATCGAAGCATTGTCCATTACAGCAGACGGCATGATCATCCCGACGACTTCTGTAGGAAACAACGCAATCTTTGCAAAGCATGCTAAAAACATCATCGTTGAAATCAACATGGCACAGCCTGAACGATTTGAAGGCCTTCATGACATTTACGATACTGGCAAACAAGGCGAACGCTCGCCGATTCCATTGACAGAGGCGGATCAGCGCATCGGCACTATCGGAATTCCGATTGATTTGGAAAAAGTGAGAGGCATTGTTTTCACTGACCAGTTGGATTCACCATCAAACATCTTGCCTCCAGACGAAGAAACGAAAATCATGGCCGATCATTTGCTTGAATTCCTGCGCTCAGAAATCCGTGCAGGCCGTTTAACAGAGAAATTAGCTCCTCTGCAATCCGGAGTTGGATCTGTAGCGAATGCTGTTTTGCACGGCATGATTGATTCTGAATTTGAAGACTTGGAAGTATACTCGGAAGTCCTTCAGGACGCAGTCTTCGATTTGATCGATGCAGGGAAAGTCAGCTTTGCTTCTTGCTGTTCCATGACTTTGTCGGAACCGAAAATGAACCAGGTTTTTGCTGATTTTGAAAACTACCGCGACAAAATTGTGATGCGTCCTCAAGAGATCTCAAACCACCCTGAATTGATTCGCCGACTCGGCTTGATTTCAATCAACACGGCTTTGGAGTTTGATATGTACGGAAACGTCAACTCGACACATGTATCCGGTACGAAAATGATGAACGGCATCGGCGGTTCAGGTGATTTCGCACGGAATGCACGTCTGGCGATTTTTGTAACCAAATCAGTTGCTAAAGACGGAAATATCTCAAGCGTAGTACCGTTTGTTTCTCACGTAGACCACACAGAACATGACGTAGATGTAGTCGTAACAGAGCAGGGCTATGCAGATCTTCGCGGCTTGGCACCACGTGAACGTGTGGAAGTCATCCTGGCAAATTGTGTACATCCATCATACCGCGCTCAACTTCGCGAGTACTATGACGAAGCATTAACACGTGGCGGACAAACACCGCATGTGTTGGAAAAAGCTTTCTCATGGCACGCTGACTTGGCGAAAAACGGCACAATGCTTCAGAAAAAAGAGCAATTGGTGTAAGAAAAGCGAAAGCTGCCAAATCAATCAAAAAACCAGGACGCTTAAAAGCGCCTGGTTTTTATTATTGGTTTCCATAAATTTCAGAAGTACTGCGCGTGTATAATTCAATGATATGGCCAAAAGGATCTTCAGCGTAAACCAGGTAATGAGATTTGCCTTTATTGATATTCCATATTTTGCTGCGTTGCTTGCCGCCGTACTGGACAGCTTTTTCAATGGTCCCAACCAGATCATCGACTACCAGGCAAATGTGAAAAAATCCGGCATGAGGTGAATAAGATTCGTTGTAGTATGTAGGATCCTGAAATTCAAACAGCTCAATGCCAACGCCACCAGAAGACATCAAGTGGACATTTCGCATTTTCTTCAATTCCTCCCCCTGCAAATCCAATGTCATCGCATCCGGACCTTCATCTGCCGCATTAAAGTTGAAGGGACCTGCCAGTATATAAAAATCAAATACTTTTCTGTACCAGTCGATGGCCTGATCCAAATCTGGAACAGCAAGCCCTACATGGGTAATCGCACTCATGAACCCCACTCCTTTCTATCTTTCTGTACCCAGAGAAAAGGAAAAGTAAGCAGTTATTTAAAACAGAGTTTTCTGTCTAAATAAAAATAGTTGTTGTCAAGCGTTATTTTTAGTATTATAATAAGCAATTGTGAAATTTGAAATGAGGGTCTGAAATGAAAAATTCCATCTATGGATTAACGATAGAACAGTTAAAAGAATGGTTTTTAGAAAACGGCCAGAAAAAATACCGTGCTGAACAGGTATGGGACTGGTTGTATATTAAACGTGTCACTGAATTCGCCGAAATGAACAACCTTTCGAAGGATTGTATTCAATTGCTTGAAGATAATTTTACAATCCGTACATTGAAAGAGACAGTCAAACAGGAATCTGCGGATGGTACAATCAAGTTTCTTTTCCAGATGCAGGACGGCAACTTGATTGAAACGGTATTGATGCGCTTCAAATACGGAAATTCCGTTTGCGTAACGACGCAGGTCGGCTGTAACATCGGCTGCAGTTTCTGTGCCAGCGGACTTTTGAAAAAGAGCCGCGACTTAAACGCGGGCGAAATCGTAGAGCAGATCATGCAAGTACAAGCGCATTTTGATGCACAGCAAAAAGATGAGCGCGTCAGTCATATTGTGGTAATGGGTATCGGAGAACCATTCGATAACTACACGAACTTGATGGGCTTCCTGAACATCGTCAACTCGCAAAAAGGCTTGGCTATCGGTGCTCGCCATATTACCGTATCAACAAGCGGTATCGTACCAAAAATCTACGATTATGCAGACGAAGGTTTGCAGGTCAACCTGGCGATCTCTATCCATGCGCCAACCAACGAATTGCGTACACGCATCATGAAGATCAACAAAGCGTACCCGATCGAGAAATTGATGGCGGCAATCGATTACTACTTGGAGAAATCCAACCGCCGCATCACGTTCGAGTATATTTTACTGCGTGATGTCAATGACCATGTGGAAGAGGCGAACCAACTGGCGAAACTGCTGGAAGACAAACGCCATCTATCATACGTCAACTTGATTCCGTATAACTCAGTTGATGAGCATGACCAATATCAGCAGAGCACACCGGAAGCCATTTCTGCTTTCTATGATGCATTGAAGAAAAAAGGCATCAATTGCGGCGTACGCCATGAGCAAGGCGCCGACATCGATGCAGCTTGTGGGCAATTGCGAAGCAAGCAAATCAAAAAAGAGAAAAAAGAAGTAACTGCATAAGGCGATAATGAAAAGCGTTCCTGATTAATTTCAGGAACGCTTTTTTATGTCTATAATTGGCAGCTTGCGCTTTTATTGATGTCTAGCTTCAGCAGCCAGCCTCTCGAGTCGCTTCAGCTTTACCAGGAATGGCAAAGAGCGCCATTACCGGTAAAGCTTCCAGCGCTTGTCGAGACTGAACGGCAGCTTGCGCTTTTCTTATTTCCCGCCAGATTGCAGGTTGATACCTTGTATAAAGTATTTTTGGAAAAAGAAGAACAGCAAAATTACCGGCAAGAGGACAAGCAAGGATCCTGCCATCAAATAATTCCATTGTGTGTTCATCTGGCCTTTGAAAACCTGCAGCCCGATTTGCAGGGTGTAGAGGTTTTCATCGTTCAGATACAAGAGCGGTCCCAGAAAGTCGTTCCATGCCCCGTTGAAGGAGAATATCGCTACTGTTGCAATCGCTGGTTTGGTCAAAGGCAATCCAATTTTCCACCAGATATAAAAATGATTGGCGCCTTCCATTTTGGCAGCTTCGACCAGCTCGTTTGGAATGGTCATGTAAAACTGCCGCAACAGGAAGATGTTGAATGCACTTCCGAAAAATGCGGGTACGACCAATGGAAAATAGGTATTAACCCAATTTAATTTTGCGAACAGGACATACTGCGGTATCAAGGTGACAAATCCTGGAATCATCATAGTGGCCAGGACAATGGCGAACAGCACATTTTTTCCGCGGAAAGGGATCTTTGCGAATCCATAAGCGATAAACGAATTGGACAGCACATTGCCGATGACGACCAATGTCGTAATGGTCAATGTATTGATCGTGTACTGCGTAAATGGCGCGGCTTCCCATGTGCGGATATAGTTTGCCCAATTCCAGGACTCCGGAAAGAATGTCGGCGGAAAGGACATGACTTCGGCCATGGTTTTAAGAGAAGTCGAGATCATCCACCAAAGAGGGGATAAAATCAGCAGGCTTCCTGCTGCCAACAAAACGAAATTGATGAGTTTCAGCATATTTTTTCGATTTCCGCGATGTTCAAAGTACCCAGGGTTTTCATTTCTGCCGGAGAGGGTTTTCAGGCTTTCTGCTTCTTCGACATAAGACGCGTCATCCGTGGTTTTAGCCATTTATTTTTCCTCCCCTTCATAATGCACCCAGCGCGGAGCAAGTTTTAAGTTGATCAAGGTCAGTACGAATACGATGACGAATAAAATCCAGGACATCGCCATGGCATAACCCATGTTAAAGTTTTCGAATGCCTGGCGCCACATATAAAGATTGTAGAACAACAGCGAGTTGGCAGGTCCGCCTTCGCCGTTGCTGGACATGACGTATGCTTCCTGGAAAATCTGGAAGCCGCCGATCAGGCTCGTAACCACATCGAAAAAAATGACAGGTGTGATCATCGGAAGGGTGATATGCCGGAATTGTTTCCAGGTATTCGCTCCATCAATTTCCGCTGCCTCATATAAGGACTTGGAAACCCCTTGCATACTGGCCAAGTAGAGCAGCATCGAGCCGCCAACACTCCACATCTTCATTAAGATGAGTGACGGTTTTGTCCAGTCCGGATCAAAAAGCCAATTCGGCCCATCGATATTAAACCAGCCCAGAATCAGATTTACCATGCCGGTTCCAGGGTCCAGTAATTGCATCCATAGCAAATAGACGCCTACGCCAGAAAGTACAGCCGGCAAATAATACAGCGTACGGAAAAAACGAATGCCAGGAATGTCCTGATTTAACAAAGCGGACAGCAAAATTGCGCCGATGGTGGTTAAAGGAACCGAAAAAGCTACAAAATACAAGGTGTTCCATAAAGAAGTCCAGAAAAGATTGTCTGCTGTAAAAAGTCCCTGATAATTCTCAACACCGATAAAGTCCATTCGGGAGGTGATGTTGTAATTCGTGAAACTTGCCATGAATGAAAATACCAGTGGCCCGGCAGTAAAGGCCAGAAAACCGATAATCCATGGCAAAACGAACAGGTAACCGTAAATGCTTTCCTTACGGCGCATCGTCAATCTTTTTTTCCCCAAAGGATTCCCCCCCTTACTGACTATTCTTTTCTACCAGACTTTCCACCTCGGCCTGTGATTTGGCCAATGCTTCTTTGGCTGTCATCGAGCCCAGGAAAAACTCCTCGATATTTGGATTAATGTAACTTGTGAAATCAGGTGCCACAACAGGAACCGGAGTCAAGAGCGTATATTCCATATTGTCGACAGCCATTTGATAGACCATTGAACCGTCATCTGTAAATTCATCGGTTTCTGCAGCTTTTTCCGCTGCTTCAATATTGGCCACATTATCGAAATTCTGGACAGCCCAATATTCCTGTGCGTCTACATCTGTCAGGTATTTAATGAATTCAAAAGAAGCTTCTGGATTTGCTGCGCCTTCCGGAATTTCAGCTACAAAACCGCCGCCCCAGCTGGTATGCCCGCTGCCGGTTTCAAATTCAGGGAGAGGCGCTACTCCGAAATTCAGGTCTTCCGCGTAATCACGGATTTGTGTATAGAAAGTAGGAGTGATGGCATACATCGCCAAACTGCCATTGAAGAACGGATTTCCTTGTTGGCTGTCGATCTGCGCTTTATAGGCGTTGATGACATTATCCCCGTATCTTGTCTGCCAGGTTTTCAGCCATTCGAGGGTTTCCAGATTGGCTGGTGTATCAATCTGAACATTGTTGTCTTCATCAAAATAATTTTGGCCATCGGAATTCAGCATCCAAACGTCGAAATCGATGCCCCATCTCGGATAAAAACCGATCCGTTCGTAATCATTGCCGTTTTTAACATCGAGCTTTTCTGCATATTCTTCGAGTTCAGCCCAAGTAGTGGGCGGCTTCTCCGGATCTAGACCGACTTCTTCAAAAGCATCCTTGTTATAGAAAAGGACACGCGTGTCGGTATTGAAAGGGATGCCGTAAGAATCTCCTTCGTGAAGTGTAGCGTTCCACAGTTCCGGATAGAAACGGTCTGAGATATCGTCTTCTTCAAGAAACTCTGAAAGATTCATTGCCTGGTTTTCCTGGCCACGAAGTGCTGTTGAGTTGATATCGTTTATTACCACATCAGGCGGATCCCCAGCAGCTATGGCAGCTAGCTCTTTTGTCCAAATATCTCCAAAAGGAAGATACGTGTGCTTTACTTCAATCTCATCCTGCGATTCATTGAAATCGGCAATAATCTGCTCGATTACCGGACGGCGAATTTCAGAACCCCAGAATGTCCAAAAGTCGATGACGGTTTTTCCATCTTCGTTGACCGCATTGTCATCATTATTGCTGGTCTGAAAGCCTGCACACCCGCTTAATGTCAAAGCCGATCCCATTAAACCAATTAAAAACAAGCGTTTTTTCTTCATTTCTTCCTCTCCTTTTCTGTTTTGATGGGCACAAGCTGGGGTATCTATAGAATGCATTAACTTCGACTTCCGAAGATTTAAATGGAATGCCCCAATAGCTCTTTTAGATTCGTTCCCCTTTCTAAAGGATTAAAAATCCCTCTAAACAAGCTTTTGCAGCAAGAACTCGCAATGTGAGTGCGTTTACATGATAATAAAAATTTGTAATTGACGGACAATTAACTATACTTAAGAAAAACATTCAAAAAGGGAATGCGGAATGGCAGAGATCAAAATCGAAAAGCTCGGGAAAAGATACGATAATGGTGCTCTTGCTGTATCAGATTTTAACCTGAATATCCAGGATGAAGAGTTTATCGTCTTTGTCGGCCCGTCAGGATGCGGGAAATCCACGACTCTCCGGATGATTGCAGGCCTGGAAGAAATAACAGAAGGTGAGTTTTTTATAGACGGCAAACTCATGAATGAAGTCCAGCCGAAAGAACGTGACATTGCGATGGTTTTCCAGAATTATGCCCTTTATCCGCATATGACCGTGTATGAAAATATAGCTTTTGGATTGCAGCTGCGAAAGTTCAAGAAAGCGGAAATCAAGCGGCGTGTCAATGAAGCCGCCGCTATTCTGGGATTGGAAGATTATTTAGACAGAAAACCGAAAGCATTGTCAGGCGGACAGCGGCAGCGTGTAGCTCTTGGGCGTGCGATTGTCCGTGACGCCAAGGTCTTCCTGATGGATGAACCTTTATCCAACTTAGATGCCAAACTGCGCGTTCAGATGCGTGCCGAAATCGTTAAGTTGCACAGACGGTTGAAAACCACAACTATATATGTAACCCATGACCAGACAGAGGCCATGACGATGGCTTCTCGAATCGTGATTATGAAGGATGGGCTGATTCAGCAGGTCGGCTCTCCAAAAGAAGTCTACAATTTTCCTGAAAACCGGTTTGTGGGCAGTTTTATCGGTTCTCCTGCCATGAATTTTTTTGAAGGAAGAATTGATAAGGGACGTTACGTGATGGGGGACAAAATGCTGGACATCCCACCACAGATGATGGAAATGCTGAAAAATGAAGGCTATGAAGGAAAATCAGTTACGCTGGGAATCCGGCCGGAACATATTCATGTGAACAATGAAGATCTGTCGAATATTCCAACCAGTGAGTTTGAAGCAGTCATCACGGTTTCTGAACTGACAGGAGCAGAAACGATTCTTCATGCGGTTTATGCCGAACAGGAATTCATTGCTCGCGTAGAAGCTACCACGACTATCGAGCCGGGCCATACGGCAACGCTTGCATTCGATATGGCTCACGTCCACTTCTTTGATGATGAAACGGGAAATCGGATAAAAGCTGTAGAATTTTCTGAATCTATGCTATAGTGATTTCGAAAACACAAATAAAAACACCACTAGGGGAGCCGGATATCGGCTGAGACAGGCATAAGCCTGGACCCTTCGAACCTGATCTGGATCATACCAGCGGAGGGAAGTGGCGACCGTCTGCTATTTTCTTTTACAATCGCAAACGCCGCTTCCCTTTGCCGGGAAGCGGCGTTTTTATTTTGTGAAAAAAGTTGCAGTGCTTAGCCACTTGCAACTGGATATAGAAAAAGGGAGATGGAGAAATGACATTTTGCAAAGAAGTAAGAAAAGAATGCGACAGCCTGTGGCAGGCAAGTTTCGATCATCCGTTTGTGAAAGGCATAGCAGATGGAACCTTGCCGATCGACAGATTCCGTTTCTATGTTATGCAGGATGCCTATTATTTATCGCACTTTGCGAAAGTGCAGGCGCTTGGTGCATCAAAGGCCAAGGATCTGGAAACGACACAACGTTTTGCATTCCATTCTGCACATACTTGCAGTGCTGAGCTGGCATTGCATGAATCGTTCATGGAAATTTTGGAAGTCACTAAAGAAGAGTGGGCTGCTTTTGAACCGTCTCCAACTGCATATGCCTATGTTTCGCATATGTATCGTTCGTCAGAAGGCGATCTGGCCGATGTGTTGGCCTCTATTTTGCCTTGCTACTGGCTTTACTTTGAAATCGGTGAACGTTTGAAACATGCCAAACCGGACCACCCTATTTATAATCGGTGGATTGAAACATACGGTTCCGATGAGTTTGCTTCACTTGTCAACGAACAGATTTCGCGCATGGACAAGCTGGCGGAAGGACTGCCGGAAATACGGAGGCAGGAACTGAAAAATCATTTCCGGAAAAGCAGCTACTATGAATGGAATTTCTGGGAACAGGCATGGAAAAAAGAATCCTGGGCATTAGAGACTATTAAAGAAGTAGGTGTGTAACATGTTCAGCCAAATAAAACGTGAAAATCCGCTGATCCATTGCATCACCAATCATGTAGTTTCGAATTTTCAAGCCAATGGCCTATTGGCGATCGGCGCTTCTCCGATCATGGGAGAAGCGCCTGAAGAAGCAGCTGAACTTGCCCGTTTGGCGCAGGCCTTGTCATTGAATATCGGAACCTTGCATGCAGAATCGCTGAAAAGCATGCTGACAGCCGGAGAGGCGGCCAACCGGCTGGGTATTCCTGTCGTACTGGATCCTGTCGGGGCAGGAGCAAGCAATTTCCGGAAGAAGGCTGTAAAAAAAATTTTGGACCTGGTTGACGTTAGCGTCCTTCGGTGCAATGCAGGAGAGCTCGCAGCGGTAGCCGGGAAACAATGGCAGTCGAAAGGTGTGGATGCAGGAGAAGGGCTCCTGGAAGTCCGGGAGCTTGCCGTCACCACTGCAAAAAGATTTAACTTTGTGGTAGCGGTCACTGGAAAAACGGATATTGTCACTGATGGAAAACAAGTGATTGAAATTCCTTTTGGAGATCCGATCATGGCTTCGATTACCGGTACGGGTTGTTTGCTTAGCAGCATTGTGGCTGCTGCGATGGCAGTCCGGCCAGAAGACCCTGTAAAGACTGTCAGCAACGCATTGCGTTTTTATGCAATCGCCGGTCAGCTGGCTGCGAAATCAACGAGTCTTCCGGGAGATTTTCAAGCGGCTTTCATTAATCGTTTGGCCAGCCTGACGGATAGCGGTGTGGAAGAACAGATCTATTTACAGGAGGGATTACGATGAGCAGAATTCCGCAGACTTTAACAATTGCCGGATCGGATTCCGGAGGAGGTGCGGGCATCCAGGCAGATTTGAAAACGTTTCAGGAACTGGGAGTTTACGGAACGTCTGTGGTCACCGCCGTGACTGCCCAAAATACGACAGGAGTCACCGCCATTTATCCCATGTCTGCCCAAGCCGTGCAAACGCAATTAGAAGCTGTCGGCAGCGATTTTAAAATAACCGCTTTAAAAACCGGCATGTTGTTCAATCCGGAAATCATCAAAGAAACTGCTGCCGCGATCCAGCGATTCAACTGGAGGAATGTGGTTGTGGACCCGGTGATGATCGCCAAAGGAGGAGCCAATTTACTGCAGCAGGAAGCAGTGGAAGCATTAAACCGCCATTTGCTGCCTGTGGCTTTACTGGTCACGCCAAACATCCCGGAAGCAGAAGTGCTGACAGGCATCCCCATTACAGATGTCTCGAGCCGCCGCCTGGCTGCTGAAGAGATTCTGGCAATGGGAGCCAAGTCAGTTGTCATTAAAGGCGGACACGGAACAGATCCGCAGTATGCTGAAGATTACTTGCTGCAGGCAAATGGGGAATCGCTGCTGTACCGCTCAGCGCGGATTGCGACTGGACAGACACATGGCACCGGCTGTACATTTGCGGCGGCAGTGACCGCGCAGCTGGCTAGAGGGCAAGAATTGCAGGATGCAATCCATACAGCCAAGCAATTTATTCACGCTGCACTCAGCGAGCCCTTGAATATCGGCTCAGGCCATGGGCCGACTAACCATGCTGCGTATAAAACGGTGTTAGCCGAAAGCAAGGAGGCTGCGAACATTGAAGTTTTCCGATAAGCCCTCCATTTATTTTATTATGGGATCCAGGAATTCAGGAGACCGCAATCCTTTTGAGGTATTGAAAGCGGCGTTGGAAGGTGGAATCACACATTTTCAGCTGCGCGAAAAAGGTGAGGGTGCATTATCGGGCACTGAATTGCTGGCGTTTGCTTTGCATTGCCAACTATTATGCAACGCTTACAAGGTTCCCTTCATTATTAATGATTCAGTCGAGCTGGCCTGCCAAATTGGAGCAGACGGTGTACACATCGGGCAGGATGATCTAAGCGCCTCCCAGGCACGCAAACTAATCGGCAAGGAGAAAGTCTTGGGCGTCTCTGTCCATTCTTTAGAAGAAGCGAGAAAAGCTATGGAGGATGGTGCGGATTACGTCGGGATGGGCCCGGTATTTGGGACAACTTCAAAAGCTGATGCAAAAAAGCCGGCAGGTGTTAAAGGGATTCTGGCAGTCAAAAAAGAATTTCCTGAATTGCCGGTAGTGGGCATCGGAGGCATCACTGCTGAAAATGCAGGTCTTGTATGGGCGGCGGGAGTTTCTGGAGTTGCCGTCATCTCAACAATAACTGAAGCGAAGGATATTGCGGGGCAGGTTGCTGCCTTGCAAGCTGCCAATAAAGAAGGTGTTCGAAAATGAAAACTAGAAAACTGGTTCTGATGGCGATGTTTGTCGCTATTGGAGTGGCTGGTTCCGCTTTTGTTTATTTTCCCGCTGGAATTGCCCGTGCATATCCCATTCAGCATGCCATCAATGTCATCGCTGTAGTTCTTTTTGGTCCGGGTCCAGCGATCCTGATCGCTTTTTTGACAGGTGTCGTCCGAATCTTGACCGGTACCGGATCGTTGCTGGCTTTTCCAGGCGGGATGATTGGAGCGTTGTTGGCGGGGATGATGTATGCGAAGTTCGGGAAAATCTGGTTAGCAGGCTTAGGGGAAGTAGTGGGTACTGGAATCATCGCATCTTTGGTTGCGGTGCCCTATGCGCGGATTTTGCTGGGTACTGAATTTGGCGCTTTGTTTTTTGTGCCGCCCTTTTTCATTTCCAGTTTGACCGGTGCCATTTTAGGAGGCATATTGGCAATGCGCCTTGCGAAAGCTGATCCTTTAAAAGCATGGTGAAAATCTCGGAATTTTCTTGCAGGTGTTTATAAATTCTCAATTGAGGGGAAACAGTGCAATATAGACTTTTAAAAGGGAGTGGACAGATTATGGTGAAAATTGCAGTTGAACATCCATTTACATCAGTACGTGAAGCATTGGAGAAAAAAGGATATCAGGCGGAAATGCTTGAAGACAAATCAGATTCAACCGACTATGACGTCATTGTTGTGAGAGATCAGGAAGATTTAGCTGATTATCATATGAGTGTATCACTTGTTGAAGCTAAAGGACGGACCTTATATGAAATCGTGGAAGAGGTGGAAGAGCGCCTCGTACGTGGCGGCAAAATCCAATCTCCACAGCCTACTGAAGCTGAACGCAAGGAAAGTGGCGGAGGCGGTGGTTTCTTAGCCGGCGCAGCAACAGGCGCAGTTATCGGAGCGGCAGCTGGGCTATTGTTCGCACCGAAAAGCGGGAAAGAGCTTCAAGAAATCGTTAAAGAAAAAACAGCCAGCTCGAAAGATCCGAACGCTGAAAGTTCAGGCGGTAAATTAGATCAAGTGAAAGAAAAGGCCAACCAATTGAAAGATAAAACAAGTGGCCTTACCGATAAAGCAAAAGAAACAACATCTGGAATTACAGAAAAAGCTAAAGGTAAAGCCGATGAGCTGAAAGCGAAACGTGTAGAAAAGCAAGAAGAAAAAGAATTGAAGAAACAAGAAAAAGTGATTGAAAAAGAAGTGAAAGAACAGGAAAAAGCTCAAAAAGAACATGAAAAAGCTGAAAAAGCTGTAGAAAAAGAAATCAAAAAAGCTGACAAGGAAGCCGACAAAGAAAAAAGCGGCATCGAAGTCGTTGAATTAGGCGATGCATCTGTCGAAAAAGACAGCACTGGCAGCGTAACTGTAAAAGCTGAAGATAAAAACAAAAAATAACAATATAAAAGGTGTCCGCCAGATGGATTGGCGGGCACCTTTTTGCGTTCATTCGAATAATAGCTGTTTTATGTCAAAACTATGCGGCCATACAGCTTTACTCCGGGGCAACTTTGTCTATTGGTTCATGAGGCGTTGGTTCCGGTACGCGGGAAAGGACGACAAGGCCGATCACAAACAAAATGACCAGGCTGAAGACACCCATGCTCGAGTTGCCGGTTACTTGTGAAGTGACCGCTACAAGCAAGGGGCCAGTGATTGCAGCAAACTTTCCAAAGATATTATAGAAACCGAAGAATTCATTGGAGTTCTCTTTAGGTACCAGTTTTCCGAAATATGAACGGCTGAGTGCCTGGATGCCGCCTTGGCTGGTGGCCACAAGCATTGCCAAAATCCAGAAATCCGTAATGGTTTCCAAGAAGAAGGCGTAAATGCAGACCACGATATACACGCAGATTCCTACGTACAGCATTTTTTTGCCGGTAAATCGATTTGCCAAACGGCCGTAGAGAATAGCAAAGGGAGCGGCCACCACTTGGGTGACAAACAAGACAATCAGGAGACTTGTTGCACTTAGCCCCAAGTCAGTGCCGTAGGCCGTTGATAATGAAATGATCGTCCCAACACCATCGATGTAAAAGAAATAAGCGATCAGAAACAGGAACAACGCCCGGTACTGACGGATTTCCTTTATGGTTTTTCCAAGCCGTTTAAAGCTCTGATGAACAGGATTGGGTTCGCGTTCGATATAGTGAAGCTGTTTGACATGGCGGAACATCGGCAGTGAAAAACAAACCCACCAGATCGCTGTAATGAGGAAAGCGATACGGCTCGCGGCCGTGGCCGAAATTGGCAGCACTCCATTTTGAGCCAGTAAAATGATGGCGATCGACAGGATAAATGGAATGGTGGATCCAATGTAACCGAGTCCATAGCCGAATGCCGAAACACTGTTCATCCGTTTTTCTGTCGTTACATCAACAATGAAAGCATCGTAGAACAAATTAGCGCCAGTGGCACCAAGAGCTGCAAAAACGTAACAGATCAGCATCAACAGCCAATTGTCGCTTGGTACGAACGCTAACAAGGCGGTGGAAATAGTGCCCAACAGGAAAAAGGCAGTGAAAAACTTTTTCTTCATGCCCTGGTAATCGGCGATAGTTCCGAGTATGGGTCCGATCATCGCCAAAATAAACGTAAAAATCGCAATGGTGTATCCTAAATAAGCCGTTGAATCAGATAAACTAACACCGGCTTCAGTGGCTGATGCTTTGTAGTAAATCGGAAAAACTGCTGTCGTGATGATGATGGAATAAGCAGAACTTCCCCAATCGTATAAAGCCCAACTTTTCTCTTCTTTTGAGAATTTTTTCATCGCCCTATCCCCTTTGTCCCGCTTTGGCAATCAATAGTCTAAAACCATGAACTCCACTTTCCTCTGTCAGATAACTTTATCCCGCTTTAACGGGCAGTAAGACTCCCGCCTCTAAAAGCAGGAGCTCCACTGACCGTAAAAGTCCAATTGGATCGGGCCGACAGGATGTCGGTTACATAGGCGCTGCCGCAGGACGCGGCGCGTTTAGCCTATGTTCTGCTTTTTATCAGTAGGGGATTAAGACCCTCCACTGATTGAAGTTTCTCTTTATTGTACAAGAAGACAATAAAAAATGATGCAGAATATTTAAGAAAATACAGAAATTTTACATTTCGAACGGATTGTTTTGAAAACAGAAACCCCATCGCATTTGTTGAGTCCTACTTAAGCTTGCATTAAACTTATAGAGAAGAAGAAAGAGGGATATGTTTTGAAGTTAATTTCGTGGAACGTCAACGGCCTTCGTGCAGTCATGAAAAAAGGCTTTATGGATTTTTTCGCTGAATCAGATGCCGATGTTTTTTGCCTGCAGGAAATTAAACTGCAGGAAGGCCAGATTGAAATGGATTTGCCGGGATATTATACATATTGGAATTATGCACATAAAAAAGGCTATTCCGGAACCGCAATTTTTACAAAACAAAAGCCGTTATCGGTCCAATATGGCCTTGGGTCTGAAGAACATGATACGGAAGGCCGAATGATTGCGTTGGAATTCGAAGGCTATTATGTGGTGAATGTCTATACACCGAATTCTCAGCATGGTCTGTTGCGATTGGATTATCGTCTGTTGTGGGAAGATGCCATTTTGTCATTTGTGAAAACCCTGGATACTCACAAACCCGTTATATTATGTGGGGATTTGAATGTGGCCCATGAAGAAATCGATTTGAAAAATCCGAAAGCCAATAAGAAAAATTCAGGATTTACACCTGAAGAACGTGGGAAAATGACACGGTTTTTAGCAAGTGGCTTTGTAGATACTTTCCGTCACTTCCATCCGGAAGAATCGGGTTTTTACTCTTGGTGGTCCTACAGATCCAATTGCCGTGAAAAAAATATCGGATGGAGAATCGATTATTTTATCGCCTCCCAAAAATTGCTGCCGAATTTATGCAGTGCAAAAATCCACGCAGATGTTTGGGGATCGGATCATTGTCCCGTTGAATTGATGATGGAACTATAAAAAAACACACTCGGTTTCCGAGTGTGTTTTTAAAATTAAAATCATTTGGAATAGTTTCACGTGAAACTATTAAAGTCCCATAACGCGCTCTGTGAGGCGTTTGCAATTGTCTTGGTCAAAATAATCGATATAGTCGCTCGCTTTAGGGTACCATTCATTGTAGGTTATTTTTTCTTCAATAATTTTCTTCAGGTATTCATAAACATGATCGATTGAATCCGCTTTGTAACCGTACAAATCACTGTCCAGATTCAAGTAAGTTCCTCTTTTTTCGAGGTATTCCTGCTGGTCGAACATGTAGAAGATAATTGGTTTATTGAGGTAGAGAAAATCCCAGGAAACACTGGTGATATCCGTCAAAAGCATATCATTATGATCGATTGAATACTCAATGGTTTCCTGATTGAAATCCAAAAATTTGATGCCGTGTTCATTGTCTGTCAGGCCAGTAAAATAACTTTCGAACTTTTTCATAAAAGGATGCAAGGCGATATTCAAGTGGAGATTATGGTCGGTAAGCAATTGCTGGATGCCTTGATGCTTCAATAAACCTGTGGTGTTCTTAAAGTAAGGACTTTCGATAAATTCTTCTTTTGTCAGATCAAATAGCCACTCACGCCACGTCATCATCATCAGGATATTCTTCACTTCTTTAGATGGTTGATTTGGCGGATACCGATCGAATCGCGGAAAGCCGGTGAGGATCAGTTTCTTTTCGGGAATCTTCCATTTGTTGAGTTTCAGTTCATATTCATACTGAGAAGCGCAGTTGAAGTAATCCGTGCGTTTCAACAATGGCACATCTTCTTTTTGGATCAGGATTTTCTTGAACCCTTCAATTCCGTGACTGACATGAGTAATGATTGTTTTTCGGTTGAGAAACAGAAACTTGTCAGCTGAAGGAACGATGTCATAAAGAAGAGAGTGGCCATGAAACGTATAATCAGCCTGGAAAAAGAGCAAATAGTTTTTAAAGCTGCCCAGTGGAACGGCGTTTTCAATTTTTTGGTCTTTTGCATAAGAGGTTTTTGGATCATACATCCAATAGGCGGTTACCTGGTCTTTGTGGTTATTCAATAAGTACTTATGATAAACCGCAGCATTGTCTTCATATTTTTCACCGAGGTTTCCTCCGACAAGGGCAATTTTCTTTCCGCTTTTTTTCTTTGTGAAAAAAGAGAGGAGGTATGCGGCTGAGACTTTTAAAAATACTTTCAAGGGATCCCATCGCCCTTTTTCTTTTAATTCTACACTCATCTAAAAGCCCTGCTTTCTACTAGTTGTCATTACTTTAGTTTTTCATACAACGCTGGTTTTGTCTATCTCCAGTTAATAAACTAATATTTTAATTTACTTTATAAATAAGGTGTTTATTTTTGAAGGAAAATGGGAAGAGTATTAGGTGATAGCACATTGCAGAGGAGGATATTCATGAAGGAAAATAATGAAGAGTTAAAGAAGAAAATGGGTACAGGCGAAAGTGAAGAGTCATTGACAGACCGTCAAGGCCATCCGATTAGAGATAATCAGAACATGCGAACTGTCGGTAACCGTGGCCCTGCTACACTTGAAAATTATCATTTCATTGAAAAAATCTCGCATTTCGACCGTGAAGAGATTCCGGAGCGAATTGTCCATGCGCGTGGCGCTGGTGCATTTGGTTATTTTGAAACTTATGGTAAAGTCGGCGATGAGCCGGTAGAAAAATATACACGCGCTAAAGTATTTTCAGGTGCGGGAAAACAGACGCCGTTAATGGTGCGTTTCTCAACGGTGGCTGGATCAAGACATTCTCCGGAAACCGACCGCGACCCTCGTGGATTCGCCGTTAAAATGTATACGGAAGATGGCAACTGGGATTTGGTCGGAAATAACCTTAAAATATTCTTTATCCGTGATGCAATGAAATTCCCGGATATGATTCATGCCTTTAAAACTGACCCGGCATCGAATATTGCTGATCCGCAGCGAATGTTCGATTTTGTTGCCCGTTCTCCGGAAGCAACGCATATGATTACGTTTCTGTTTTCACCGTGGGGCATCCCGGCAACGTACCGCCATATGCAGGGATCTGGAGTAAACACGTACAAATGGGTCAACGACAAAGGTGAAGCTGTATTGGTTAAATACCATTGGGAGCCGAAACAAGGCATCCGCAACTTGACTCAGAAAGAAGCTTCTGAAATCCAGGCGGAAAACGTCGGACATGCAACGCAAGACCTTTATGAAGCCATTGAAAACGGAGATTATCCGGAATGGGAGTTGTTCGTTCAAATTATGAGCGACGATGAGCATCCGGAATTGGATTTTGATCCGTTGGATGATACAAAATTATGGCCGCAGGATAAATTCCCGTTCCTTCCAGTCGGGAAAATGGTGCTGGACCGCAATCCGGTCGATTACCATGCTGAAATTGAACAAGCAGCGTTCGGTACAGGAGTTCTTGTAGACGGTTTAGATTTCTCTGACGATAAAATGCTGCAAGGTCGGACTTTCTCTTATTCCGATACACAGCGTTATCGGGTTGGAGCCAACTACTTGAAACTTCCGGTTAATGCTCCTAAGAAGCGTGTCGCAACCAATCAGCAGCGAGGGGCGATGGATGTGAAAAATCCTTATGAAAACCCTTCAAATCCATCTATTAACTATGAACCATCTGTTCTTGGTGGATACAAAGAAGCGGATTCGAGCGAAACGCCTGCTCACGAACCAGCATATAACGCAAAAGTAGTATCAGCGCCAATTGATCGTACCAACAATTACGGGCAAGCGGGTGAAACATACCGCAGCTTTGAGGATTGGGAGCGCGATGAACTGATCAACAATTTGGGTGATGCATTATCGGTCTGTGATCCTCGCATCCAGGAAGAGATGATCCATCACTTCACACAGGCGGATGAAGACTATGGCCGCCGTGTACGTGAGAATATGGAAGAGAAGATGAAAGCGAATGAAGAAATGAAAAAATCAGGTCCGAAAGTATATGGTCAGCCTGCTGCCAATAAGGTGGCACAAGGTGCAGCTGCAAAAGGCCACGAAGCAAAACCATATTAAAATTCATCAAAAAACCGGTAGCCCTCAGTGGCTTACCGGTTTTTTAAATGGAACTATTCTTCACTGATTCTTGTTCCTCAAAGAGGAGTGGTTGACCCCAAACACTTTTTCGACATCTATGAGAAAAGCGATGCCTTTACCCGGAGCGTTCAAATCGACGGCTTGTTCAATGCTCGCGACCACATTTTCTGCATAACTGCTCGGAACAAGCGTCAGCACTACGTCTTTTTCTGGGTCAATGGTGAAATTCATGAACTTCTGCTGTTCGTTGACTCCTGTGCCACGCCCGTTTAAGATTGTACCGCCTTCTGCCCCTGCTTTCGAAGCGGCTTTAACAACTCTTGAAGAGTCGCCAGAATTGACAATGGTGACAATTAATTGAAAGTCCTTCAGTTCTGATTCCAAATCTGTAGCCCCCCTCTTTCTTTTTCGGTCGTCCTGGCGTTGGGATAAATGCGGCACTCCAAGCAATTTACTTAAATGAATAGTAAAGCCCAATCCATAACCTGGCTTTCCCAGTTTCCCCACTTTAGTGACCGCTTCTGCAACGGCTTTTTCATTGTCTCCATCCAGTGCAAAAAAAATCACATCTTTTTCATGGGTGGCTGGAAGACCAAAAAATGTAGGTTTTTCATTTCTTCCCATGCCTTCGCCATATACAATAGTCGCCCCATCAACGCCCGCTTTTTTTGCTGCTGCAATCACTTCGCGGGAATGGCCTCTTTTGACAATGGCGATCATCAGTCTATGATTAAGAATCATTGGTTTTCCCTCCGCTTTTTTTAGTGAAAATCAGCCCGAGTATCAGTACTGCAATGATAGGTGTCAGGGCTACAAGTGCGATCATTCCAAATCCATCGGTTAAAGGATCGCTGCCTTCTATGGCAGTCGAAATGCCTACTGCCACAGCAACGACAAAAGTGACGGTCATTGGTCCGGTTGCCACGCCTCCCGAATCAAAAGCGATACCGATAAAAGTCTGCGTTGAAAAAAAAACAAGAATGAATGCCAATAAATAACCCGGGATAATGAAGTACCATAACGACCAGCCCGTTAGAATTCTCAGCATGGACAAAGCGATGGATACGCCGACGCCTGTCGATAATGTATAAAGCATCATTTTACGGGAAATGTATCCGCCGGTCTCTTGGTCGACTTCATCTGTCATAATACTGACGGCCGGTTCGGCAAATGTGGCAGCGAATCCAAGAACAAAACCAATCGGAATCAGCAGCCATTTGTTATACCAACTGCCAAGCGTTTCACCCATCATTGTCCCTACAGGCATAAATCCAACATGTACACCTTGAAGGAAAAAAGAAAGGCCGAAGAAAGCTAAAATAAAACCAATTCCTACCTGAAGTACGCGCTGCATCGGCAATTTAAGCATAAACACCTGGAAGGCTGCGAAAAATAACAAAAGAGGGAGAAGTGCCAAACTGACTTCCAGCATCACGGTTGGAAAACCTTCGAAAACATGAATGTTCACCTGAACAACACCCCCAGCACCATAACAGCCAGAATCGGTCCAATGGATGCCAAGCCAATCAAGCCAAATTTCTCGCCAGAACTATCATCTTCTGAGCGCAATACAGAAGCAACACCAATGCCAAGTGCCAGAATAAATGGAACTGCCATCGGTCCGGTTGTAACACCTCCGGAATCGAAGGAAATGGAAATGAAGGCCTCGGGGACAAATAAAGATAGCAGAAAGACTAAAGCGTAACCGCCGATGAGTAAATAATGGAGGGGAATTTTAAAGATGGTGCGGACCATGGCCAACGCCACAAAGATAGCCAGTCCGAGGGAGACGGATAGAATCAGAATTGCTGCACTTACAGTGCCTTCAGAGACTTCATCAATTTGCTTCGCCAATACCCGGACATCGGGTTCCGCGACTGTAACGGCGATGCCCAGTAAGAAACCGGTTGCAATAATGAAACCTGCTTTTTTTGTGCTGGGCAGCCTTCGTCCAATCATTTCACCGATAGGCAGAAGGCCGGCGTTGACACCGATCAAAAACAGGAAAAAACCGATACTGACAAAAAGAACACCGACAAGAAATTGAATCACTGCCTCGAAAGGCATTTTGATGAAAACAACCTGCAGAAGAATAACAACAATAGTAACCGGGAGGATGGCGGCAGCGACTTCTTTAAACGTATCTCTTACGTTTTCCATCGAGAGTCTGTCCCCATTTCTGTTTTTTTACTCTTATTCCCCCCCATAAGCAGGCGTAAACTTTTGCTTTATTAACAAAAAAAGAGCGATGCCCACTTTTCTGGAGTGGCCATGCTCTTTTAGCACTAACATAATTCTCGTTATTTCTTAAACAGTTCTTCCAATGCGTCTTCTGTAGAAGAGTCAGCCAATTTGACGTTTGAACGGTAAGCGGCCCTTGTGATCAGATGTCCCGCAACCGGTGCAGTCAAAAAGACAAAAATAATGCCCAGAATAAGCCGAACGCTGATAAAGTTTTCGGATGCCCAGAAATAGATGAATGTTCCCGACAGCGACAATAGCACGGCTAAAGTAGAACTTTTAGTAGCTGCGTGTGAACGGGTATAAACATCCGGCAACCGAAGGATACCGATTGCGCTGATCACCGCCATGATGCTTCCGATCAAAATAAGAAAAACGCCGAAGTACTCAACGATCGTGTTTATGTTCAACGATATCGCCCCTTTCAACAAAACGCGCTAAAGCCAGTGTGCTGATGAATGCCAGAATTCCCACAATCAGGATGACTTCGAGAAATGCATGCGTGTTGAGGACAACAGAAAATACAGCGACTCCTGAAATCAGGTTAACGCCGATCATGTCCAGGGCCACAACGCGGTCGGGCATGGAAGGGCCGCGGATAATCCGATAGAGGGCCAGGATGATTGCCAATATGAAAAGGGACAAGGCGATGGTCAGTATCGTATTAATCAATTTCTCGTCACCTCCATAATCGCTTTTTCAAATACCTTGATGGATTTCAGTACGGAATCCCGGGAACTTTCCACATCCATTGCATGGATATAGAAAACTTTTCCGTCCGGCGATACTTCCATCACCACGGAACCGGGTGTCAATGTCAGCAGAAGGGCTAGCGTAGTCAATTCGTAATCGCCTTCCATACTATGTTCATAAGTAAAGATGCCGGGTTTTATATTGAGTTTTGGGCTGAGGATCTGTTTCATGATCAGCAAGCTGGATTGTGAAAGTTCCGAAATGAAAATCAGCAATAACTTAAGCGCGGAGAAGACGCGCAGTAAATAGAACTTGGTCCCGAAAAATCGGTGCATCAGAAAAAGGATTCCAATACCGATCAAATAACCGGTCAGAAAAGTCGTCGGATAAAAAGCGTCTTCATCCATCAGCAAGGTCCATAGAAAAGCAATGGTGATATTTAAGAGGAACTGAGCCGGCACTTTGATTCACTCCTTTCAATGATTAATAGATTACTGAATCAGCCCTAGAACCGCATCAATGTAAATCCCAGGATTCAGTAATGTTTCAGCTGCATCTGTGACATAGGGCGCCATGCCTTCGGTACCCAGACCAATGCCGATTGTCAAAAGGACAAGAGCCAGGCACGGCCATAAAACGCCTTTTCGCAATGGCGGTTGTTCTTCTTTACTGACGATGGTTTCACCCCAGAAGCAATTTTTGAAGACGCGAAGCAACGAGTAAAGAACGAAGATGCTGGAAAGGAGAGCCAGTGCCAGCAATACGTAAGAACCGCTATTGATGGCTGCGCCTGAAATCAGCACTTTCCCGATAAAACCGCTGAGTGGCGGGATTCCTGCAAGTGACAGCATGGTAACGAAGAAAGACCATCCCAATAATGGATAGTTCTTCATGAGTCCACTCATGCCCGCCATTTTAGAAGTTCCGCTTAGTGTGATCATGGTACCGACAAGCAGAAACAGCAAAGCTTTGGCGACCATATCATGGATCAGGTAGTAGATGGATCCTTCAATGGATGCTGGAGTGGAAATCGCCAACCCAACCAATATGAAACCGACCGCAATAACCACGTTATAAGCCGCAATCGTGCGGATGTCGTTAAAGGCAATGGCCCCGAGGCTGCCGCCGATTAAAGTAAGTGCAGCCATGATGCCAATCAGCAGATGCGTAGTTTCCGGCTGATGATAAAAAATCAATGAGAATGTACGGAAGAGGGCATAAATGCCAACCTTCGTCAATAACGCGCCGAAAAGAGCGGACGTCACAATAGGCGGTGAGCTATAGGATCCCGGTAGCCAGGAGTACAGAAGCAATCCGGCTTTTAAGCTGAAAACGATCAAAAAGACGATGCTGATAGTGGTCAGAAGAGGGGTTTGTCCTACTTCAGCAACCCGTTCAGCCACATGCGCCATATTCAAAGTACCGACCGCTCCATAAAGGAAAGCCAGTGCGACCAGGAAGAACCAGGACGAAACGATATTGATGGATACATACTTGATGGCTTCCCGCAGTTGGCGTTTGGAATTACCCAAAGTCAGAAGTACATAGGAAGACAGCAGCATGACTTCAAAGCAGACAAACAAATTGAACAGATCGCCTGTCAAAAAAGAACCGTTGACACCGGCTATAAGAAACAGCACGGAAGGATAAAAATACATCGTCTGCAATTCTTTGCTAGTGGAGATTAAGGCATAGCTCAGGCAAATCGCCGTTACAATGCTGGAAGTCAGCACTAGCAGAACAGAAAAGGAATCGGCAACGAACAGAATGCCGAAAGGTGGCTCCCAACCGCCGAAATCCAAACGGAAAATCCCGTCGGTCTGGACTTTATGCAAAAGGTAAACTGAAATGCCTGATGTAACCAGCATGCTGGCAATGCTGATCCACGCTTGGACTCGGCCGTACGTACGAAGGAAAATCAGCAATACACCCACAACAATCGGAAGCAGCATAGGAAGCACTAAGAGATTATTCATCATCAGAACCTCTCATTGCGCTTAGATTGTCCGTTCCCAGTTCCTGATGGGCGCGGTAGGCAAGCACCAGGATAAACGCCGTCACCGCAAAACTGATGACAATGGCAGTTAAGATTAATGCCTGCGGCAATGCATCGACATAGGTTTCGGCTTCTTCGCCAAGCAACGGCACCGCTCCTAATTTAAGGCCGCCCATCGACAAGATCAACAGATGGACTGCGTGGGACAGAATCGCTGTCCCCAATATGACACGTACAATATTTTTGGATAATACAAGATAGATGGCGACCGTGGTAAGGACGCCGACCAAAATAATGATCAATGATTCCACAGGCTACTCATCCTCACTTATGCTAAGAATAATATTCACGACAACGCCGACTACAGTCAACGCGATGCCGGCTTCAAATACGGTGACGGTGGCAAGTTCGGTTTTGCCGAATATCGGCAAGTCGAAATAGCCGAAGCTTTGGCTTAAGAAAGCCCCGCCGAAAAACATCGGGGCTATTCCGCTGATCATTGCCAACAATACACCAAGTGCAGAGAGCTTCTTGAAATCGATGGGCAATGCTCCGCTGACAGTTTCCGAATCGTAGGATAGGAACATCAGCACAAATGCCGAAGCAATTACCAATCCGCCGATAAATCCTCCTCCCGGTTCATTGTGGCCGGAAAAGAACAAGTAAATGCCGAAAGTTAAAATAATCAAAACAACGGCTTTCGATACGGTTTTTAAAATCACATCATTGATGTTCATCTTTTCCCGACCCCTTTCCAACTTTTAAGCGGATCAATGTATAGACGCCAAGTCCGGCAATGAACAGAACAAGTGATTCCAGCATAGTATCAAAAGCGCGGAAATCGCCCAAAATGGCATTGACGATATTCTCTCCTCCTGCAAGTTCATAGGAATCTTCGAAGTACCCGGAGATGCTTTCGAATAATTCCCCGCTGTTGACGGTCAAGCCGATCAATGTAACGGTCACTCCGCCGCCGATGGCAATAAGTGCGTTCCGAATTTTTGTCCGTTTTGGAGAATCTTCTTTTTTCCATTCAGGCAAAAAGTTAAAGCACAGCAGGAATAATGTGGTGGTCACCGTTTCGATGACCAATTGCGTCAATGCCAGATCCGGTGCGCGGAACAACACAAAGAAAATGGCGATGGAGAAGCCAAGCACACCATTCAGTAAAATAGCTGTCAAGCGGGACTTGGCAAATAAGATGCTGACTGCTGCAACTGCCATTACGGCTACAAGCATGCCCTCATAAATGCTGATGGGTGAATCGGCCATCAAATCCACGGATAACGCACCAGTGATGAGAAGTGCGCCGCCGGCTGTGGCAATAAAGAAAATGAAGATATAGGCAAAGTAAGCTGGCAAGTGGCCAGTCATATAATGGGTTGTGATCCAATTGGCAACTCTTTTCAAATCCTTCAAGAAAGAATTATAAAGCACGGTGAACGTCCAATCTGCAGGCTGCAGGCGGTAGATTTTAAACCAGCTGCGGAAAGTAAGGAAAAGAAGCGTCCCTACAATTACGATTCCCAACGTCATAAACAATTCAGTGTTAAAACCATGCCATGCCGAAATCTGAGGTGCTGCACCTGAAATTCCAGGGATTACACCGTTCAATGCCGGCCGAAGCAGATAGTCCCCCAATAGATTAGGGGCGAAAAACAAACCGATGATCAATATACAAAGGATGGCAGGTGAAATGAGCATACCGATTGAGGGTTCTACAGGCTGTTTGTCCAGCTTTTTCAGCTGAGATGAACCGAAGAACGTGCGGAATACCAAAATCATGCAATAAACGAAAGTGAAGACCGAAGCGATCCAGGCAATAACAGGAATGAGCACGCCCCATGCAGAAACGCCGAAAGCTGGGAGTCCGGCCGCATTGACCGTAGCTGTGAAAAACATTTCCTTACTTAGGAAACCGTTGAAAAACGGCAGCCCCGCCATTGAAAAGCTGCCGATGACAGCAAATGTGAACGTGATCGGCAAGAAGGCCATCAAGCCGCCCAGACGCCGTATATCACGTGTGCCGACCTGGTGATCGATGATACCGACTGCCATGAAAAGTGCACCTTTAAATGTGGAATGGTTGACGAGGTGGAACAAGGCTGCAAAAATGGCTAAACCGTATAAAGCCCCTTGTTCACCGTCGCCGAAATACATAGCTGCTGAGCCAAGTCCTAACAAGCTCATGATCAGACCCAGTTGGCTGATCGTTGAATAAGCGAGCAGGGCCTTTAAGTCCGTCTGCCGGACGGCACAGAATGCCCCCCAGAATAAGGTGATAAGCCCGACAATAGTGATGGTCCAGAACCAGGAAGCGTTGCCGGCAAAAATCGGTGTGAAACGGGCAACTAGATAAAGCCCCGCCTTTACCATCGTGGCAGAATGCAGATAGGCACTGACCGGTGTCGGTGCTTCCATCGCATCCGGCAGCCAGATATGGAATGGGAATTGTGCTGATTTAGTGAACGCGCCAAGAAGCACTAAGAACATCGCCGGATAAAACAGCGCATGGTCTGTGTACTGGCCGATGACAGCGATAATTTCCCGGATGCTGAAGGTGCCGGTCATGGAATGCAGCATCATGAATCCAGCAAGCATCCCCAATCCGCCAAATACAGTGATCAGCAGAGATTTTTGTGCGCCGTAGCGCGAATTTTTACGATGGTACCAGAAAGCAATCAGCAGGAAAGAAGAGATGCTGGTCAATTCCCAGAAGACATAGAGCACAAGGAGGTTATCAGATAGAACGACACCGAGCATAGCCCCCATGAATAACAACAGGTAAGCATAGAAATGCGGGAAGGAGTCGGATGGTGAAAGGTAGTAGATGGAGTAAAGAACGACTAGGCTCCCCATACCGGTTATCAGTAAAGCCAAAATCAAACTGAGTCCATCAAGATAAACGGTAAAGTTGATGCCTAATGAGGGAATCCAATTAGCTGTCTGGTTAAGGACTTCGCCAACTGAAATAGCAGGAATTTGCAAGGCGAAAATGATGAACAATGCAGTAGGTACCAGCAGAACGAGCCAGCCGATATGCAAACTGCCTATGCGATTATGTATAAGTGGAATCAAAGCGGTAGCAATGAAAGGAATTAAAATGGCGATAATCAATAAATACACGGCAGAACCTCCTGAAATGAGTTAAAAATCATTAATGAATGGAAAAATCAATGAGCGGGTATATAATAAGGGAAAAAGGTTTCGCTTTTCCTGCAATATGATATGATAAGGGCTCCCAAAGCAGTCAATGTAAATTATACAGGAAATCCGGGGATTTTTCATTTCTCAGCTAGCGCCAAAGTGGAAAGAAGAGAATTCTTTTTGAGAACTGTAATTTGAATGTGCACAAAAGCCCTTGATTTTTTAAAATAGAAGAAGTATAATTTCATGGTTTTGAATTTCAGGATAGACATTATATTTTCAGGGGGGTGAACATAAATGAAAAAAATCAGAGGACGAATGGATGAAAGTATCCTGGTATGTGTGTTTTATGGTCCTAATGGCGAACGATTAATCAGCCGTGGCCATCGACTTGCCAGCATGCTTGATTGCCCGTTGTACATTTTAACGGTGGATCCGACATCTATTAACGAATTTGACGCTGAAAAGGCTTCTTATATTGAACGATGGAAAGAGCTTGCGGAAGAATACGAAGCTGAAGAGTTTATTGTTCGTGATAATGAAAAACGCCCCTCTGCAAAAGTGATTGCAGAAGTGGCTCATGAATTCAACATCACGCAAATTATCATTGGGCAAACTGCCAGAAGCAGATGGGAAGAAATCACAAAAGGATCATTCCTCAATATGCTGCTTCGCGAAATTCCATTTGTTGATCTGCATGTTGTCTCAGTGGCTCGCACAGTCAAAGGCGTTGAAGGGGACGAATTCGAGAAAGGCGTACGCTGCTACCTGGTGAAAGATGGGGACAGCTACAAAATCAACTTTACGCAATCGAAAAAATGTCAGATTGAAGGGATTTTCTTTAAAGAAATCGGTACTGATTTTGATAACGGGATCTTTAAATTCATGCATGACAATAAATTATATCAAGCGGAAGTGACAGACGACCGTATCGATTTGCCTGAAATTATTGATGCTTGCCTGGACAAAGAATTAGTGAAAAACAAATAGCTTAAACAAGGCTGCTTCGCCATCGAGGCAGCCTTTTCTTTGCTTAAAAGGAGAATATTGATGAAGAAATCTAAAAGATTGACGCCGCTTATCCCAAAGGAATTGGAAACCCGTACTTTCTCAACAGCCCTAGATGATAATTACATAAGCAATTGCCGGGTCTCTCAGGAAACGATCGACTTTGCCACTGAAGAAGCACTTCATATCGACAAGGTGGTATTTGAGAATGTCAATTTTCTGGAGACAAGTTGGCCACGCTCGGAATTTGTCGATGTCGTGTTTCTGAACTGTGATCTGTCAAATGCGGACTTGAGTCGTGCAGTTTTCCATCGGACTGAGTTCCGAAACTCCAAATTGCTTGGAGTTAATTTTGCGGAAGCAGGAATCCGCCACACTCTTTTCGAAGAATGCCTGATGAATTACGCGACCTTCGGCTTTACTTTATGCAACACCGTTTCTTTCGTTTCCTCCTCGCTGCGTTTTGCAGACTTTTATCAAATGGAACTGAAAAACAGCGAATTCCAAATGTGTGAATTGAATGATGTCAATTTCACGGAAACCAGTCTTAAGGGCATCGACCTTAGCACGAATTCCTTCGAAAGCATTCAGGTTTCGATTGAAAAACTTCAAGGGTGCAAAGTGTCTCCAAATCAGGCGATCGCTTTTGCACGGCAAATGGGAATGATTATAGAAAACTAATATTATAGAAGAAACATGAAAAAATGCCCGGCAGTTTTAAGCTGCCGGGCATTTTTTTTGAAGCTTTTATTGGTGTATTGATGTTCGTTAATTGATGTCGAGCTTGTTTGCGCTTTTCTTATTGTCCAGTTCCAGCTGCCAGATTCTAGGGTCATAAGCCACTCTGGCTATGCGGCTGAAGAAACGCCGCTACGCCAGTGCGTCTTATGCCCGTCGAATCTACATGGCAGCTTGCGCTTTTCTTGTTAACGGACACCTTTCATGAATTGCTGAATACGTGGAGCGAAGATGAACAATAGGATACTGAGGGCGATAGAAGCTCCCCCGATGATTCCAAAGTACATCATTTCGTTTTCCACTGTATAGAATTTAACCAATTGTGCGTTGATTGCCTGAGCGGCAGCGTTGGATAGGAACCACAAACTCATTGTCTGAGCTGAGAAAGCAGCAGGCGCCAATTTGGTAGTTGCTGATAGTCCCACCGGAGATAGGCAAAGTTCACCCAGTACAACAATGAAATAACTCAAGACAAGCCAAAGGGGATTAACCAATGCTGCTGGTCCTCCAAAGTAGGCCGGCAATAGGATAACTAGGAACGATAAGCCGGCAAACAGCAGGCCGAGTGAGAACTTCTGTGGAATAGACGGCTGTCTGCTTCCCAATTTAACCCAAAGCCAAGCGAAAACAGGAGCCAGCGTAATGATGAACAAAGGATTCAAAGATTGGAACCAGGCAGGGGAAATAGTGATTCCCGCAAATTCAAGGTCCGTACGCGTGTCTGCGTAAGCGGCAAGAATAGTTGATCCCTGTTCCTGGATTGCCCAGAACATAACGGATGCAATGAATAATGGAATATAAGCCAACAGGTGTGAGCGTTCCACTTCTGTTGTTTTTTTGCTGCGGTACATAACCGTGAAATAAGCGATTGGAATCAAAATACCAAAGATACCGACAAGTGCAACAAAGCTGTTAAAAGTCAATAGACCTGTTGGAATTCCGATAGCGACTGCCGCTGCAATAATCACAGTAGCAATAGTGAAGATCAGAATTGTTGTTTTGCGTTCTGAAGGCAATAATGGGTTCGGTACAACTGTTCCTGCCAATCCAAGATTTTTCTTCTTTGTGGCGATAAAAATTACTAAACCGAGGAACATACCGACTGCTGCAATACTGAATCCCAGATGGAAGTTGATATCCATGCCGACAGTACCGACGATTAAAGGTGCCAGGAAGCCACCCATATTAATACCCATATAGAAAATGCTGAAGCCGGCATCACGTCGGTCATCATTGTCTGCATAGATTTCACCGACAACACTTGAAACGTTCGGTTTCAATAACCCGGTACCAAGGACAATCAAGACCATGGAAACAAAGAACAAAGCGAGATTTCCAGGAATTGCAAGAGCGATATGCCCAAGCATGATCAGGATACCGCCATAAAATACAGCTTTTGAGGTTCCGAATATCCGGTCTGCCAGCCAGCCGCCGATAATTCCGGACATGTAAACAAGAGAACCGTAAATAGACATGATAGATAAAGCGGTTGTTTGATCAAGGCCGAGTCCGCCATCGGAAATTTCGTAGTACATATAGAAAACCAGAATGGCTCTCATCCCATAATAGGAGAACCGTTCCCAGAACTCAGTAAAGAATAGCGTAAAAAGTCCTTTAGGTTGACCAAAGAAGCCTTTTTGAGGAACGCTATCGACAATCTCTTGTCGAGAATATTTTTCTGACATTACACTAACCTCCATTTGTTTATTCTAACATAATACTTTTTTTAGTTAAAAAAATCAAAATAAATTTATTATCTAGTAAAATAGACCTTTTTCGATAACTGAATCCAGGATTATCAACGCGAAAAAATGGAAATATGTTTTATTGGAATAATTATTTAATTCTGATTAGAATGATATTTCGCGAATGGACATAGGTGAAGTGGCACTAGAGCGGTTTTCCAAGTTTGACGTGCCTATTTACCTGCAATTTCAAATAATTAATAATGTGATAAATTAAGTAAATAAAATATCCTATTAAATTTCCATAATTAGTAATCATTAGTTAGTGTTCACTAATTATTCACACTTTTTTAAAGAATTATCCAAAAAAGATTGTGAAAAAGCGCAAGGTGCAGTATATTTAAAATAGTTAGAATATTATTTAGGGAGCAGGAGTATAAATGAAACAATTAAGCAAACGAATCAAGGACTTAAGAGAAGCAAAGGGTCTATCTACTGAAGAATTGGCAGAAGAAATCGGCTTTGCAAAAAGCACGGTTTGGGCTTATGAAAGTGGAAAGAAACAAGTGTCTGTAGTGCATCTCGAGAGACTTGCCGATTATTTTGAGATATCAGTCGACAGTTTGTTGGATCGCAGCGAACGGACAATCAATGTGGATCTTCAAAATACAAGTTTTTTAAACGATTACAATCTAATGTTGGATGACCAGCCGCTTAATCAGCATGAAATTGCGGAAGCTGCATCTTTCATTCAAGTTAAACGCCGTATGGGCAGTTATGGAACCGCAACTAACTGATTGCCTGAAGGCCCAATATAACCAAAACGCCTATTCCTTAAAGGGGAATAGGCGTTTTGATTTTTCGGAAACGACTAAGCCAGCAAGAGGAACTGCCTAAAGCGATATTCCCTGTTTTCTTGTTTATTCCAAATGCTTCCGGGAAGACATAAAGTAAAATGGATTATGGAGGATGAGACTATGAGCAAAACAATCTTTATTACAGGAGCAGGAAGCGGGTTGGCGAAAGGAACAGCATTCGGGCTTGCAGAGCAAGGGCATAAAGTGATTGCGCCAGTGGAAACAGCTCCTCAAGTAACGGCTTTAAAGGAAGAAGCCCAAGCAAAAGGACTTGATTTGGATATATTTAAAATGGATATCAAAAATCCGCAGGACTTGGCGCAAATGCTTGAATATGATTTTGATATTTTTGTAGCCAATGCTGCTATAAATGAAGGCGGTGCCCTAGCAGAAGTGCCGATGGCGAACTTCAGGGAATTATTTGAGGTCAATGTTTTCAGTACTTTAGAAACAGCTCAAATTGCTGCGCGGAAATTTGTGGATAAAGGAAAGGGCAAGATTATTTTCATGTCTTCTATGGCAGGGATTATGTCGACTCCTTATGTCGGTCCTTATACTGCAACTAAGCATGCGATCGAAGCCATTGCCACAACGATGCAAAAAGAGTTGGAAAGCCACGGAGTTCAAGTGGCAACCATTAATCCAGGAGCTTTTGCGACAGGTTTTAACGATCGCAGTGCAGAGGCTAAATGGAAGTGGTTCGATGAAGAAATTCATTTTACGCGGAAAGAAGATATGGAAGAAGCTGATCGTGCATTAGAGAGTCAATATGATCCCGCTGAAATGATTGCGAAGATGATTGAAGTTATACCTCTTGATCACCATAAATTCCGTACAGCTTTTCCTGAAGAAACAGAAAAGCAAATGAAAGAAGAAGAGGCGAAACGATGGAAAATGGAGATTTGAAGGAGGGGCGAAGATGGAGCGCCAAGCAGAGTTGGTTGCCATGCTGGAAAAAGGAGAAGCGGATCTTCATGCTGCTTGCCAATTATTTGATTCGTTGGAAACGGTTGATCTGGAATCGCTTCTTGGAACTTGGAGAGGAAAAGAATTCCTTACTGGCCATCCGTTAGACGGTGTCTTAAAGAAACTAAATTGGTATGGGAAAGCATTCCATGATACAGAAAATGTGGATCCGTTGCTGTTTGAAGTGAAAAAAGGAAAAGTGATCGCAGTCGACCCAGTTCCTTTTATGGGAAAACAGAAGTTAACAAAAGCGGTTGGCGGTGAAGCCCGTATGCGGATGGTGGAGTATCGCGGGAAAATGAGTGCGGCGATGATCTATGACCATTTGCCGATCCTTGACCACTTTCGGAAAGTGGCAGAAGGGAAACTGCTTGGCATGATGGACCTGAAGGGAGACCAGCAGCCCTTTTTCTTCCTGCTTGAAAAAGTGCAAGATGAAAAACTGTCCTGAGAGCGTATGCTTGAGGACAGTTTTTTTATTTGTCTCGATCTCCATAGTTTTTCTCGGTATTTCGTCAAAGAAAAAGGCGCAAAAATGTGGTAAGCTAACTCATACGATACGAGTATTAGGAGTGTTCTATTTTGTTGGAAAGCGCGAAAAAATTATTGAAGTCCCATTTTGGCTATGAATCCTTCCGGATCGGCCAGGAACAAGCCATTACCCAGGTATTTGAAGGGCATAATTCAATTTGCGTCATGCCGACCGGCGGAGGCAAGTCCATGTGCTATCAAATTCCGGCACTGGTCATGGAAGGGACCACCATTGTCGTGTCGCCTCTGATCTCATTGATGAAAGACCAAGTAGATGCACTTTTGGCAGCTGGGATTCCAGCTGCTTATATAAATAGCTCCCTCGATTTTGATGAAGTGCGGGAAACGCTTATCGATGTGCAACGCGGTGCCATTAAGCTGCTTTATATTGCGCCAGAGCGTCTAGACTCAGAAATGTTCCTGAATGAACTTCAGGGAGTCCATGTTCCGCTGATTGCTGTTGACGAAGCACATTGTATTTCGCAATGGGGCCACGATTTCCGTCCAAGTTACCGTTTGATCAGCCGGATGACGGAGCTGTTCCCGAACAATCCGACTGTATTGGCGTTGACTGCTACTGCAACGCCCCAAGTGCGTGAAGACATTTGCCGGATTTTGAATATCGAAGAAGAACACACCATTATGACTGGTTTTGAACGGGCAAATCTAACATTTTCCGTCATTCGCGGCCAGGACCGGGAACGTTTTGTAAAAGAATACGTGGAAAAAAACGAAAAAGAAGCGGGGATTATCTACGCCGCCACTCGAAAGACAGTGGACTCGGTATACGAAATGCTCATAAAAAAAGGCATTAAGGCTGCAAAATACCATGCCGGCATGCCTGACAATGAAAGAAAGATCGGCCAAGAACGGTTTCTTAATGATGAAGTGACTGTCATGGTGGCGACAAACGCCTTCGGCATGGGAATCGATAAATCCAATATCCGATTTGTTATCCATTATCAATTGCCTAAGAACATGGAAAGCTATTATCAGGAAGCAGGCCGTGCAGGCCGTGATGGGCTGCCGAGTGAGTGTATCGTATTGTATGCTTCCCAGGATGTCCAAACACAGCGTTTCTTAATTGATCAGGCCCAGGATCCAAGCCGAATTCCGGGGGAATTGGTGAAGTTGCAAGGGATGGTTGATTATTGCCATACTGAAAATTGCCTGCAGCAGTTTATCATTCATTATTTCGGTGACACGGCGGCTGAACCATGCGGCCATTGTGGAAGCTGCTTGGATGACCGTGAAAGCATGGATGTTACGAAAGATGTCCAAATGGTTTTGTCCTGCGTCATTCGGATGGGGCAGAAATTCGGCAAGGCTATGACAGCGCAGGTATTGACCGGTTCCCGCAATAAAAAAGTGCTGGATTTTGGTTTCGATAAATTGTCGACCTATGGAATTCTTAAGCACCAAAATGCCAAAGAAGTATCGAATTTAATTGAATTCATGATTTCGCAGGAGCTGTTGGCGGTTGAACAAGGTTCGTTTCCGACCATCTATGTTCCTGATGGTGGCAGAGATGTATTGCTTGGCAAACGCCAAGTTTTGAGAAAAGGCGCGGTTGTCACCAAGAAAATTTCCTCTAATGATCCGTTATTTGAAGAACTCAGAGTGGTTCGGAAAAAGCTGGCTGATGAAGCGGGAGTGCCGCCTTTTGTTATTTTCTCCGATAAAGCATTACAGGATATGGTGGCGAGACGCCCTAAAAATGAAGTGGAATTTTTGGAGGTCAACGGTGTAGGTGCCAACAAACTTGAAAAGTATGGACAAGCCTTTTTACAAGCGATTCATTCTTTTGATGCCATAAATAACTGAATAAATATAAGTTGGAAAACCCCGTATAAAACGGGGTTTTTTTATTTGGTGAATTAATTAGACTGTATATTTATACATTATATTCCGGAGTAAACGTTTGTTTTTCCTGCAATAAAAATGGAAGCGTTTGCAATGTGGATATAAGATTTCGGCTTTTATTTTTGATATTTTTTTACTTGGGGGAATTGTATATATATTCAGACTTATGATATACTATCAAAACATTATGACACATGAGTGTAATGAAGGAGGCGGTTTGATGAGCAAGAAAGAGTATCCAATCCCACAGGGACTATATCATCCAGATCAGGAACACGAGGCGTGTGGAATCGGGATGATCGCCAATATTAACGGAGAAAAATCACATGCAATCGTTCAAAATGCGATCAACATATTGTGCAACCTGGAGCACCGAGGCGGCCAATCATCTGACACGAGCACAGGAGATGGTGCAGGGATTCTGACGCAAATTCCCCATCGTTTTTTCCTGAAGCAATGTGAAAAAGAAGGCATTACTTTGCCTGAAGAAGGAAAGTACGGCATTGGTATGCTCTTTATGCCAAAAGATTATGATTTGCGTATGAAAACCAAAGAATTGATCCACCAAATTATCCAAGAAGAAGGCCAAGTCTGTCTTGGATGGCGTCCGGTTCCGGTCAACGATTCGTTTGTCGGTAAAGTCGCTTCAAAAACCAAGCCTGTGATTCGCCAGGTATTTATCGGTGCTGCACATGGATTGGAAAACCGTATTGACCTTGAGCGCCGTTTATATGTCATCCGCAAACGGATTGAACAGGAAATGGTCGGCAAAGAAGAATTTAAAGATGTGTATTTCAGCAGCCTTTCAGCAGGTACGATTGTTTACAAAGGCATGCTTATCCCGGAACAACTCGATTCGTTTTATATAGACCTCAACCATCCCGAATTCAAATCAGCATTGGCTCTCGTCCACTCTCGCTTTAGTACGAACACCTTCCCAAGCTGGCAACGTTCACACCCTAACCGCTACTCAATCCACAACGGTGAATTCAATACCCTTAGAGGAAATGTCAATTGGATGCGTGCTCGTCAGATGCTTTGCACATCTCCCGCTTTCAATGAAGAGGACCTTCAAAAAGTACTGCCTGTCATAGACGAAACCGGCAGTGATTCTTCAATGTTCGATAATTGCTTTGAATTCCTGCATTTGTCTGGAAGATCGCTTGCCCATACAGCCATGATGATGGTGCCGGAACCTTGGGTCAATGATCCAACCATCAAACAGGAAAAAAGAGATTTCTATGAATACCATAGTACGCTTATGGAACCGTGGGACGGACCGGCTGCATTGGTCTTTACAGATGGCAAACAGATTGCGGCTTGCCTTGACCGAAACGGCCTGCGGCCTGCACGTTATTATGTGACGAAGAGCGGTATGATCGTCATGGGCTCAGAAGTAGGCGCACTTGATATATTTGCAGATGACATCATTTATAAAGACCGTCTTCGCCCAGGGAAAATGCTGCTGGTGGATTTAGAAGAGGGCAAAATTATTCCCGATGAAGAAATCAAGCTGCAGATTGCAGGAGAGTTGCCATACAAAGATTTCATCGAGAAAAATATGTTTGATTTGGAAGATTTGCCGGAGCCGGTCAAACCTACAAACTCTGACGATGCGCAACCTTTGATTAAACGCCAGCTCGCTTTCGGCTATACAATGGAAGAAGTTCAAAAAATTATCAAGCCGCTAGCAACAGATGGGAAAGATCCTGTTGGTTCGATGGGATATGATTCGCCTTTAGCAGTCTTGTCTAAAAAACCTCAGCTTCTCTACAATTATTTCAAGCAATTGTTCGCTCAAGTTACGAATCCGCCAATTGACGCGATTCGTGAACATATTATTACAGCAGCCCGTACAACCATTGGTGCAGAAGCGAATCTGGTTCAACCGACTCCTGAAAGTGCCCGCCATATCCGCCTGGAAACGCCGATTTTGACAGATATGGAACTTGAAAAATTGCGTCAGCAACATGTTCCTGATTTCAAGACCGCAACCATCTCTATACTGTTTCCGAAAAATGATGGGGAGCAAGCAATGGAACAGAGGTTGGAAGCTGTTTTTGCGGAAGCCGATCAGGCGATACGAGAAGGGGCGAAATTGCTCATTTTATCCGATCGGGGAGTGAATGAGGAGTTTGCAGCGATTCCTGCGCTATTGGCTGTTTCAGGTTTGCATCATCATTTGATCCGTGAAGGCACCCGAATCCAAATGAGTATTTTACTGGAATCTGCAGAACCGCGAGAGGTCCATCATTTTGCGGCGTTGCTCGGTTACGGAGCAGAAGGGATAAATCCATATTTGGCTTTCGATACAATCAAAAATTTGATTGAAATAGAAGATATTCCGAATATGAATTTCGAAGAAGCGGAACAGACTTATGTTAAAGCTGTTACAGACGGCATTATTAAAGTTCTATCCAAAATGGGAATTTCAACGATTCAAAGTTACCGTGGTGCGCAGATTTTTGAAGCTGTCGGTATTCATATGGATGTAATCGATAAATACTTTACACGAACTTCTTCACGATTAGGCGGAATTGGTCTGGATATCATTGCTAAAGAAGTTCTTATGAGACATGCGGCAGCTTATCCGGTTGCTCAAGGAGACGACCAGGCCCTGGAATCCGGCGATGAATTCCAATACCGTGAAAATGGAGAAAACCATCAGTACAATCCAAAGACAATCCACACACTCCAGCATGCATGCCGGACTAATAACTACGATGTCTTCAAGAAGTATACGAACTTGTTGACGGATGAAAAGGCCAATCTTCAATCGCTGCGCGGCTTGATGTCCTTTAAGAAACGGACGCCTGTGCCGATCGAAGAAGTGGAAACAATAGAAGAAATCTGTGCGCGCTTCAAAACAGGCGCCATGTCGTACGGTTCCATCAGCAAAGAAGCACACGAAGCATTAGCGGTGGCAATGAACCGCATCGGCGGAAAGAGCAATTCCGGAGAAGGTGGAGAAGAAGTTTCCCGTTTTATTCCGGACGAAAATGGCGACAATCGCCGCAGCTCCATTAAACAAGTGGCATCCGGCCGCTTTGGCGTAACGAGCCATTACCTAGTGAATGCCGATGAAATCCAAATCAAAGTGGCCCAGGGAGCGAAACCGGGAGAAGGCGGACACTTGCCTGGCAAGAAAGTTTATCCTTGGATTGCTGAAGTGCGCGGCTCTACGACCGGTGTTGAATTGATTTCACCGCCGCCGCATCATGACATCTACTCAATCGAAGATTTAGCTGAATTGATTTTCAACTTGAAGAATGCAAATCCAGATGCGCGAATCAGCGTTAAATTGGTATCCGCTGTTGGTGTCGGTACGATTGCTGCAGGTGTTGCTAAAGGCCGTGCGGACGTTGTCTTGATCAGCGGCTATGATGGCGGTACAGGAGCGGCTCCTAAAACAAGCCTGAAACATACAGGGCTTCCATGGGAAATCGGCTTGGCTGAAACGCATCAAACCTTGCTGTTGAACGGTCTGCGTGATCGGATTGTCGTAGAAACAGACGGCAAAATGATGACCGGCCGCGATGTAGTGACAGCGGCTCTGCTTGGCGCTGAAGAATTCGGATTTTCCACTGCACCGCTTGTTGTACTTGGCTGTGTCATGATGCGCGTCTGCCATTTGGATACGTGCCCTGTCGGCATTGCAACTCAAAATCCCGAACTGCGTGAAAAATACGGCGGCGATCCGGAGCATGTAGCGAATTTTATGCGCTTTATCGCAAGAGAAACACGTGAACTGATGGCTGAACTGGGCTTCCGTACCATCAATGAAATGATTGGACGGACAGACGTTCTTGAAGCCAATCAAGCTGTCGATCACTGGAAAGCCGGCGGCATTGATTTGAGCGCCTTATTGTATCAGCCGGACCTGCCTGAAAAAGTAGGCCGTTATGCGACGGTTAAACAAAACCATGAATTGGAACAGACATTGGATTACCAGGAACTGTTGCCGCGTTGCCGTAAGGCGATTGAAAATGGCGAGCGGGTTGAAGTGGCAACGGCAATCCGTAACATTCACCGTGCGACAGGAACGATTGTTGGGAGTGCCATTTCAAAACGTTACGGTGCAGAAGGCTTGCCTGAGGACACTGTTAATTTGAATTTCCAAGGATCGGCCGGACAAAGTTTCGGTGCATTCATTCCAAAAGGAATGTCGATGAACCTGATCGGCGATGCCAATGACTTTGTCGGAAAGGGATTATCGGGTGGTAAGATTACGGTTTATCCGGCACTCGATTCAACTTTCCTTCCTGAGAAAAACATCATTATCGGAAATGTATCATTCTATGGCGCCTCTGCTGGCGAAGCATATATCTATGGAGTGGCTGGCGAACGCTTTGCTGTCAGAAACAGTGGAGCGAAAATCGTTGTCGAAGGTGTAGGCGACCATGGTTGTGAATATATGACGGGAGGACGGGTAGCGATTCTTGGGAAGACCGGCAAAAACTTTGCAGCTGGTATGTCAGGAGGCGTAGCTTATGTTCTCGATGAAGAAGGTACGTTCAGTGAGCGCTGTAATGCCGAAATGGTCCATTTGCAGCCGCTTGCCGACCCTGCAGAAATCGAAGAATTACGCGAAATGATTCAAAAGCACGTTCATTACACAAGCAGTGCAAACGGCACGCGCTTGTTGGCTCACTGGGATATTTATTCCGCAAAATTCGTCCGGGTTATTCCTAAAGCTTACCTTCAGATCAATGAACGAATCAATAAATTACAGAGCAGCGGCATGGCCAAGTCCGAAGCGGAAATGGCCGCTTTCGAAGAAAGCAAAATGGCCGGTGCCGGGAAATAAGAAAAGCGGAAGCAGCCGTTCATGTTCAAAAGTGCTGTGATTACAACATGAGAAATCGTGAGTAGGAGGGGAAACAATGGGGAAACCAACAGGATTTATGGAATATGGCAGACAAACAGTCAAAGAGCGCCAACCGGCTGAACGGACAAAGGACTGGAATGATTACACAATTCCTTTGTCGAATGAAGAAGTGGCAAAACAAGGCGCGCGTTGTATGGACTGTGGAGTGCCGACATGCCATACCGGAATGGAATTGGATAATGTAACGACCGGTTGCCCTGTAAACCATCTCATCCCAGAATGGAATGATCTTGTTTATCGTGGCCAGTGGAAAGAAGCCTTGCACCGTGAACACTTGAAAAACAACTTCCCTGAGTTTACAGGAACGGCTTGTCCGGCACCTTGTGAAGGAGCTTGTGTACTCGGCATCAATGAACCGCCAGTAGCGATTCGTACAGTAGAACGGTCGATCATTGAGCGTGGATTTGCGGAGGGTTGGGTTGTGCCTGAGCCACCCAAAACACGTACCGGCAAAAAAGTAGCCGTAATCGGCTCGGGGCCGGCCGGACTTGCCGCTGCAGCCCAGTTGAACAAAGCCGGGCATATGGTGACGGTATTTGAAAAAAGCGATCGTGTAGGCGGCTTGCTGACGTACGGAATTCCAGAAATGAAGTTGTCCTATGATATGGTAACCAGACGTGTGAATATTCTTGAGCAGGAAGGAATTACTTTCATCACAAACGTAGAAGTCGGAAAAAATTACCCTTCTGCGAAACTGAAAGATGATTTCGATGCAGTAGTCATGTGTACGGGTTCAACAGTTCATCGTGATATTGATGTGGAAGGCCGGGAGTTGGAGGGTGTCCATTTCGCTATGGATTTCCTTCACGCCAGTACAAAAAGCCTTCTGGATTCAAATTTTGAAGACGGCAATTATATTTCGGCCGAAGGCAAAAATGTCATTGTCATCGGTGGTGGAGATACAGGAACGGATTGCTTAGCGACATCAGTTCGCCATGGTTGTGAAAGCCTTGTTCAATTTGACGTTTATGACAAAAAAGGTGCAATCCGCGACGAAAAAGGCAATCCATGGCCACAATATCCGAAAGTGCACCGCGTGGAATATGGCCATAAAGAAGCAGCGGCCACTTTTGGTGAAGATCCAAGAGCTTACGCAGTTATGACCAAGAAGTTTGTCGGTAATGAAAACGGCCAAGTCAAAGAAGTCCATACGGTCAATGTGAAATTGAAGATAGACGAAAACGGCAATCGGATCCGCGAGGAAATTCCAGGCACCGAAAAAGTATGGAAAGCAGATTTAGTGCTGATCGCCATTGGCTTCAGTGGACCAGAACAAGACTTGATCCAGCAGCTGGAGTTAGAAACAGAAGTGAATTCAAGAGTAAAAGCGGAATATGGAAAATACACTACAAACGTAGAAGGTGTTTTTGCAGCGGGGGATGTCCGCCGTGGCCAAAGCCTGATTGTTTGGGCCATCAATGAGGGTCGTGAAGCAGCGCGTGAATGCGATCGTTACCTTATGGGGACTACTGTATTGCCGTAATAAAGAAGGTTAATAATATGGTTTAAGGAAAGCTGCAGTTAAACTCATCTTCGAGTTCAACTGCAGCTTTTTCTGTGGAAAGGATGGACGCGAACGAAGAGAAATTTTAAGGGGAGGGTCGTCGATGAATGGCCGTCGCTATTTTCGTTTAAAGTAGAAAAATGAGGTATAATTTATGGACCATAGCAGCCTTGTAACAGCTATTTGATAATCCTTCATTACAGTAATACTTTATCACTGTAACCTATAAGTCTTTTATCTAAATAATACAATATTTGATTGTGCAAAAGACCTATGAAGGATATACTATATTAGGTCAGGGATGGTATTTTAAGTTAATTTAAAGTGAAAAGATAGTTAATTTTTGCTTCTAAAGTATTTAAATCTCACTACCTGCTTACAAATTGGAAATAGGAGGAATACGGATGTTTAAAAAGAGTTTAATCGCTGTATTATTTTCATTCATTATGGCAATAGTATTAGGTACTAGTGCGTTTGCAGTGAATAATGGTGAAGTTCTCAAAGCCGACGTTACAACAGAAATGACTCCGGAAATTGCTTCGGCATTGCTGGAAGTAGAATTGACAAATGCAAAAATTCACACTGAAATTGATAAAGCAGTAGCTAAATCTGAAAAGATGCATACTAAATTTCTTGAACAGCAAGCAAAACAAACTGATCCAGCTAAACAAGCTAAGTTGAAAGCAGACTACGATAAGAAGTACGAAAAACTCATTGCTGATTTAAAAACAAAGGCTGAAAAAATGACGCTTAAAGGAATTGAAAAGGCTGAGAAAGCCGGGTTGGTCGTTGAGATAGAATTCGTAGAAGTTTCATTTCCTAAGGGGCCAGAATCGATTGATCCTATTCTAGTAGTTGGTTGGTAATTATCTTGTTCATACAACAATACATGAAGTAATATTAGAGTATAGAGAGTTTTCTATACTCTCGTATTTTTCTGCAGAGGATGTGTGTCTGTGAAAGGCTTGGACATATTAACAGACGGTTATCTTGAAAAAGTGAATAATGGTGCAACGACACTGAGTCTTTTGGGACGTGGAAACGGAATTGAATTAATGAAACAGACAGTTTTATCAGATAGTATATTTATTCTTTTTCCCAGCCAAGATGAGGATTCGCAAGAGTTTTTTTATATACTGTCTGGTGAAATTGAAGCTGATATAAACGGTGAAGTTAAAAGGTTGGGGCCAGATACCTTTCTCTCTGCTAAGAACTTAGAAGGTACAGTGCAATTTAAAACTCTGACTGATTTAACTTTTCTGTCAGTTTCTACTGTTCCTGTATTCCATTATTTAAGCAATATAGTAAGTAAGTTAAAGAGTATTGGAGAAGCTGTCGAGAAAAAAGATCGTTATACATTTAATCACAGCTCTCGTGTCGCTAACTATGCGGTTAAGACTGCTTCTAAAATGAAATTGAGAAAAGAACAGATGGAAAATTTATTGTTAGCTTCCATCCTTCACGACATCGGCAAAATCAACATTCCTGAAGAAGTATTGAAAAAGCCAAGCAAATTGACGGACGAAGAATTCGAGTTGGTGAAAAAGCATCCAGGCGATGGCGCTGCCATGATCCGGGACACTCCTTATGCAGACATCGCAGATATCGTCGAACAGCATCACGAGCGCGTGAACGGAAGAGGCTATCCTTTTGGCTTGAAAGGCGATGAGATTTTAGTGGAAGCTAAAATTATCGGCGTGTGCGATACGTTCGATGCGATGACCGAAGACAGAGCTTACCGAACCGCATTTTCTCCAGAATACGCGATGGCCGAAATCAACAATCTGGTTGGGGTTCAATATGATGAAACAGTCGTCAAGGCTTTCGAACAAGTTTTGAAAGAAGAAGGAAAGCTAAGTTCATAGATGCTGGAACCAGACACCCAGACTTTTCGAGGTGTCTTTTATTTTGCCTAAAATGTTTAAAAATCAGTGATTTAGTCAATACTTTATACACAGTGATTATACAAAAACGAAGAGGAGAGATTCAAATGGCCAGAAATTCATCAGGTGGTATGTTTGGAAAACTTGTATTGATCGGCCTTGGTGCTGTAATCGGTGCAGCAATGACTCAGCAGAAAACGCAAACAGGCGAAACCTCTCAAACCAGCAAAGCAGATATGAAAGCGAACATTAAAAAAGGGCTTGATCGCTTAAATGAGCAATCAGGCGGTATGGTGGACAAAGTGAAGCCGACAGTCAATAAAGCGGTGGAAAAAGTGAAAACGGCAATTGATGCACAGCAGGATATGATGAACAAAGAAAAAGATGCTTTGGATAAAGCGAATAAAACATTACAGGATGATGTTGGCGGCAATGTCGACAAATCGAGCAGTTCATCAACTGATCAGTCAAAGACGAGCTCTACCGGCAATGTTTCCCCTAACACCAATAAGCCGACAGGCGGCGTTTATGGAGGAAGCACGGAGTATACAGAATCCTTGAAAAAAGATGTTGATGATTCGTCGAGTACGGACAGTTCTACATTCGGCAGCACTGGATCTACCGGCAATACTTCTTCTGAAGCCAATAAACCATATGGCGGAAGCACGGAGTATGCGGATTCTTTGAAAAAAGACTTATCGAACCAGTCGAAGAAAAAAGACGATTCTTCTTCAAATGATTCCACATTCGGGAAGTAAATTAGGTATAATGGAACAAAGTTAGCTATGCGCGTTTCCAGAAGCGGCATAGCTTTTTCTTCATTTATTTTTGTCTGAATATTCTACGTATTAGGGGGTTGTTTATTTGTTTAAGATGTATTCTACAGGGGCGTTTTTTGATGAAATGTTTACACCGAATGGAAAGCCGAAGTCTCATTATCAAAAGTTTTTCGATGTACTTCAGAAGTTTTCGAAAGATGAGCTGCGTGAAAAACATGAAACAGCTCAACTGTCTTTTCTGAGGCAAGGCATCACTTTCACTGTTTATAACAACAATGTCGGAACGGAAAGAACCATGCCTTTTGACTTTGTGCCCATCATCATTCCATCTGAAGAGTGGGAAGTGGTGGAAAAAGGAATGGTCCAGCGCGCGGAAGCGCTCAATCAGTTTTTGGAGGATGTCTATCACGATAAGCGCATCCTGAAGGATGGGATTGTTCCCAGACATTTAGTTGAAGCGAATCCATATTATTACGACGAACAGGTAAAAGACATCGACATTCCGCTGAAAAATCATATTTTTCTAGCCGGTATTGATTTGATCCGTGATGAAAACGGGAAATATCATGTGCTTGAAGATAATTTGCGTAATCCATCAGGGTTGTCTTATGTGTATCAAAACCGGTACGTCATGCGTCAGGTTTACCCCGAGTTTTTCGCCAGCCAATCGGTTCATACCCTCGAGCATCAGCTTTCCCATCTCCATCAGGCGATATTGGACCATGCGCCGGAATCCAGAAAAGACAAGGCCTTTGCTGTTCTGCTGACTCCTGGGATGTACAATTCCGCATATTATGATCATGTCTTTCTAGCGCAGCAGATGGGCATCGATTTGGTGGAGGGCCGAGACCTGATCGTTAAAAAGAACATTGTCTACATGAAGTCAATCCGGGGGTTGAAACGAGTCGATATCATCTACCGCCGGATAGACGACGATTACCTGGACCCCGAAGCGTTTCTCGCTGAATCTGCGTTAGGGGTTCCTGGTTTGCTGCTGGCTTATAGAAAAGGCAATGTAGCGATTTTAAATGGCATTGGAAATGGAGTGGCAGATGACAAAGCCATCTATGCCTATGTGCCGGAGATGATCCGGTATTACTTGAATGAAGAACCGATCATCGATAATGTCAAAACCTATCTATTGGATAAACCGGAAGAGCGGGAGTGGGTGCTCGATCACTTGCATGAATTGGTGGTGAAAAATGTCGGTGCTTCGGGTGGCTACGATATGTTGGTCGGACCGCATGCATCAGAAGAATTGATTGAAAAGTTCCGTGAGAAAATCATTGAAGCCCCTCATCAGTATATTGCCCAGCCGACCATTAAACTGTCCAGGGCCCCTGCGTATCAAGGAGAAGATTTTTATCCTTGCCATGTCGACTTAAGGGTTTTTGTCGTTCGGGGAGTAGATACGCATGTTATGCCAGGCGGGCTTTCACGTGTTGCCTTAAAAGAAGGGTCCCTGGTTGTGAATTCTTCGCAGGGTGGCGGCGGGAAAGACACATGGGTGTTTAAGAAAAGAGAAGAAGAGGGGGACGCCTAATGCTTAGCCGCGTGGCAAATTCTTTGTATTGGATGTCGAGAAACGTAGAGAGGGCAGAGAACAACGCCCGTATTTTGGATGTACAATTGCTTCAGATGATTGAAGCGGCAGACGAAGAGTTGATTCGGGATAGCGATTGGAAGTTGATTTACGAAATATGCGCTTCGACAGCAACGATGGAAAAGATTAAGTCTCTGCCAAGCTATCAGGAAGACCAGCTTGTCCACTACTTGGCTATGGAAGAAGCTAATTTTAATTCAGTAGCGAGTTGTGTGAGAGTCGTCCGTGAAAACGCCAGAATCAGCAGGGACCACATTCCGGATGATTATTGGGAAGCCTGGAATGGCTGTTACTTGATTTTGCAGGAAATGGATCAGCAAAGCTGCACTGTCAAAGAAATGCGTGAATTTCTTCAACATGTCAAGCTAACCTCGCTGACCACACAAGGAATCGTGGAATCCTCCATGTCGAGGGGAGTCGCTTACCAGATTATCAAAATCGCCAAATGGCTGGAACGCGCAGAAAAGACAGCCCGAATTTTAAACGTCGTTTGTGAACGTACGAGAGAGCGGGTTTTGGAAGCGCAATCCGAGGATTATTATTATTGGCTGGCTGCGTTACGGATGACCAATGGCTACAATGCTTACTTAAAAGTGAATCCCCCGCAGATGAACCCGAAGAAAGTATTGACTTTCCTGATTGCCGATACGAATTTTCCGCGTTCGATCCGCTATTGCCTTACGCATGTCCGCAGAGCAATCGATGAGTTGGAAGGCGGGAAAATTTCTCATTATTCATGGCAGCTTTATGCGAAACTGGACCAGCTCCAGGAAGAATTTGAAGCCATCAATATTGATGAACTGAACTCAGATGAAATTATGGATTTTCTGAATGATTTTCAGAATGGCTGCAATGAAGTTGGCCAGATTTTTTCAAAAACCTATTATTTAAGCGATTCCGAGACCAAACCGATGGAGTCCAGCCAATCACAGAGCATGGGCGCGAAAGGAATAACATCTATGAAATATAAAGTTGAGCATACTAATATCTTTCAATACGAAACAATTGTAGACCAAAGCATGAACTCGATCCGGCTAAAGCCGAGAACGGATGAATGCCAACGCTTATTGTCCTACCGGGCGGAGATTACACCGGCTTCCCTCACCAAAGAGCATATCGATATTTGGGGCAACCATGTAGAAACTTTTTTTATCGCTGAGCATCACCAGCATTTAGAAGTGAAGACGACATCCATCGTCAGCATCCAAAAAAGTCCCTTTATTCATCGGATTGATTATTCGCCAGAAATGAGTGCCATTTTTCATTCGCAATTATTCGGAGAACATTACCTGGCCTTTTTGAGTAATACAGCGTATACGTATTTATCAATGGAGCAAATGAGCCAAATCGACCGTGAGCTGGGCATTATGAAAAATCCAGTGCAATATGCGATCGACGTGATGGAGTATATTCACCAGCATTTCACTTATGACGGTGAATCAACGACGGTCAATACAAAAGCGGAAGAATCTTTTGAATTAAGAAAAGGGGTTTGCCAGGACATCACGCATGTCATGCTCGGCATTCTTCGCAGCAAGTACATACCGGCCCGTTATGTCAGCGGCTATTTGTATGTGGGGGAAAATTCGGCACTTGTCGGGGATGCTGCGAGCCATGCATGGGTGGAAGTGATGGTCCCTGGCATTGGTTGGGTAGGTTTGGATCCAACGAATAATGTAGAAGCTCTGGAAAATCATATTCGTGTTGGCGTAGGGCGGGATTATAATGATGTCAGCCCGGTGCAAGGGGTTTATCGCGGCGGCAGCCAGTCCTTGGATGTTAAAGTTTCAGTGAGCCTGATGGATCAATAACTGGAAACCGTAGACATGGGAATTTTCTTCAGCACCATCGATTTTTAGAGCGGGATAAAACTTAATAATCGTTTAACAGCAGAATTTTCTAATCCGTGCGATAATAGGAGAACCTGAAATTTTTGAACGGAGATGGAGAGCAAACATGAATACGAAGCAATTTAAAGAATACGGCATAAGTGAACCGATCGTGAAGGCCCTTGAGGGGCTTGGATATACCGAACCGACAGAAGTACAAAGAAAAGTCCTTCCTGTCGCATTTTCAAAAACTGATATAACGGTGAAGTCTCAAACAGGAAGCGGGAAGACAGCTGCATTCGGAATTCCGATCTGCGAATTGGTCGATTGGGAAGAAAACAAACCCCAGGCCTTAATTTTGACACCGACACGGGAATTGGCGGATCAAGTGAAAGAGGATATAACGAACATCGGCCGATTCAAACGCATCAAAGCAGCGGCGGTTTATGGCAAACAGCCTTTTGCTTACCAACAGGCTGAACTCAAGCAGAAATGCCATGTGGTTGTTGGGACGCCGGGTCGTGTGCTGGATCATATTGAACGTGGTACGTTGAACTTGGAACGCATCGAGTACCTGGTTCTTGATGAAGCGGACGAAATGTTGAATATGGGCTTTGTGGAACAAGTGGAAGCAATCATCAACAAATTGCCGAAACAGCGCATGACTATGCTGTTTTCAGCAACATTGCCTGAAAACGTAGAAAATCTGCAAAAAAAATACATGATTGATCCGAAGCATATTGAAATTGCTTCAACGGAAACTTTAACCGCTCGAATCGATCACTCCTTGTTTGTTGTAGCGGAACAAAAGAAATTTTCATTGTTGCGGGATGTGACCATTGTTGAGAATCCGGACAGCTGCATCATTTTCTGCCGGACCAAAGACAATGTCGATTTTGTCATGGAACAGTTGGAAAAACATTATTACACGTGCGATAAATTGCACGGCGGCATGATGCAGGAAGACCGTACTGCTGTTATGAACGATTTTAAACGAGGTGAATTCCGTTATTTGGTGGCGACTGATGTTGCTGCCCGTGGGATTGATATCGACAGCATTACGCACGTCATCAACTATGACTTGCCGATGGAAAAAGAAAGCTATGTACACCGTGCAGGCCGCACAGGACGTGCCGGAAAAACAGGGAAAGCAATTTCATTTGTGACACCACATGAAGACAAATTCCTGGCTGAGATAGAAGAGTACATCGGCTTTGAAATTCCGCGCAGAACGGCACCTTCACCGACTGAAGTGGACGGAGCTATGCTGGACTTCACTGAGAAACTTGAAAGCCGTCCAAAGCTGAAGAAAAACAAAAATGAGCAAGTCAATAAAGATATCCTCAAGTTGTATTTCAATGGCGGCAAGAAAAAGAAACTTCGTGCTTTTGACTTTGTGGGTACATTAACAAGCATTCCGGGAGTGACAGCTGAAGATATCGGGATTATTAAAATACAGGATTCGGTGACATACATTGATATTCTGAATGGCAAGGGTCCGATGGTCTTGAAGGCGATGAAAGATAAAACCGTTAAAGGTAAAACACTAAAAGTGCATAAAGCCAATAAATAAGCTGGGACTGCGAGCCAAAAAGGCTCGCAGTTTTTTTATTTCCAAAGAAATAAAAAAGCGATGTACCATATGGTATGGTATAAAGAGTCTTGTTTTTTTACATAATTTAGGTTTAAAATAAGGACATCATAATTCATATGTCACAAAATGAAGCGGTATTGTAATGAAACATGCCCTTTATTGTTACATGCCTGTAATATTCCCGTGCTATTTTAATTGTACTTAGAAAAAGCAAAGGGGATAGCAGATTGAAAAAACTATTGGCAGTCTTAAGTTTTGCACTGATTTTATTCCTAGCAACTTCGATTCAAAGTTCAGCGGCATCAAATGTATATACAGTAAAAAGCGGGGACACATTATATAAAATTTCAAAATCTCAAAAAGTATCAGTCAGCAATTTGAAAATCTGGAACAATTTAAAGTCCAATACGATTCATCCAAAACAGCAACTTAAATTGAAAAAACCGGCTGCTAAAACAGTTTCGAAAAAAACGACTCCTTCACGTTCAACAAGCGGAACAGTCGCAAAGGAATTCACAGTGAGCGCCACTGCATATACAGCTTCGTGTAAAGGATGTTCAGGCATTACACGCACAGGGATTAACTTGAAAAAGAATCCAGGGCTGAAAGTCATTGCAGTGGATCCAAAAGTTATACCTCTAGGGACGAAAGTTCACGTGGAAGGCTATGGATATGCTGTTGCAGGTGATACCGGCGGTGCTATCAAAGGGAAAAAAATCGATGTCTTCATTCCGACCCAAAGCAAAGCGCTTAAGTGGGGACGCAAAAATGTTAAATTAAAAGTATTGAAATAAGTGAAATCCGGCTCATGAAAATGAGCCGGATTTTTTTGCGTTCAGCAATTGACTACTGGGGAATTGCGGGTAAGTAACTTCACAGAAAGATTTAAAAAAATTGGAAATAGGGTAAATTCAAATGAATAGTCTTTTTTAAGGTTAGGCGGTATAATATTTGTATAATTAATGTAGAATATATAAGGCAATTTGAAATGGAGGCATCTTTATGTCAGAGAGAATGATTGTGATAGGGGCAGGGCCTGGTGGATTAGCTGCAGCTATGTTGTTGGCCAGCAAAGGATACCAAGTGGATGTCTACGAAAAACAGCCATGGGTAGGAGGGCGAAATGCAGAACTGCGTCTTGGCGATTTTACTTTTGACACAGGCCCTACCTTTTTGAGCATGCTGCATTTAGTGGAAGAGTTGTTTGAAGCAACAGGCAGAAACTTAAAAGACTATATGGATGCCGTTGAATTGGATCCCATGTACGAATTGATTTTTGAAGATCAAAATTTGGTTATGACCCGAAATAACCAAGAAATGAAAAAACAAATCAATGAAAACTTCAAAGGCGATGGCGAAGGATACGAGCGGTTCATGAAAGATACCGGCAAGAAATTGGAAGCTCTGTCTCCCATTCTGCAAACCAAGATGGATAGTTATTTCAGAATGGTCCAGCCGAAAGTATTGAAGGCTTTGCCTGAACTCGAAGTGAATAAAACATTATACGATGTATTGTCCCGGTATTTTAAAGATGAACGGCTGAAAATGGCCTTTGCTTTCCAATCCAAATACCTCGGTATGTCGCCATGGGAATGCCCTGGGGCTTTTTCCATTCTTTCCTACATGGAACATGCGTATGGCATTTATCACCCGATCGGCGGGGTAAATCAATTGTCGCAGGCTATGGCAAAAGTAGTGGAAGAACTGGGCGGCCGAATCCACACCAGCACAGGAGTCAAAAAGTTGTGGATTGAAAATCGTGAAGTGAAAGGCGTAGACCTTGAAAATGGACAACGCAAGGAAGCGGATGAAGTAATTATTAACGGTGACTTCGCTCATGCCATGAACCATTTGGTCGAACCAGGGATTTTGAAAAAGTACACTCCTGAAAAATTGGCGAAGAAGAAATATTCCTGTTCCACGTTTATGCTTTATTTAGGGCTTGATAAAAAATACGATCTTTCCCACCATACGATTGTCTTTTCAAAAGATTACAAGAAAAATGTGGAAGAAATGACAAAAACGCAAATTCTTTCTGCAGATCCATCCATTTATGTCCAAAATGCCAGCGTTACCGACCCTACGTTAGCGCCTGAAGGGAAATCAGCCTTGTACATTCTAGCCCCGGTGCCGAATAACTTCAGTGACATCGGCTGGGAAAACGAGCAACATGCTTTCCGTGAACTGGTGTTGGATATTATTGAGGAAAAGACAGAGTTCAAGAATTTGCGCGACCATATCGAAGTCGAAAAAATGTTGACGCCGATGGGCTGGCAGGAAGATTACTCAGTCTATCAAGGAGCGACGTTCAATCTGGGCCATCAATTATCTCAAATGATGGTCTTCCGTCCCCACAATAAATTTGAAGAACTGAAAAACTGCTGGTTGGTTGGTGGAGGCACGCATCCAGGAAGCGGCTTGCCAACCATTTTGGAATCGGCACGCATCACAGCCAATGGCATTCTTGAACAGCATGGCAAAAAAGGGATCCCGGTGTTGCCGCTTCCTGCATTGGAGGGCTTTGCATGAAGATTGCAATGATTGGCGGAGGCGTCGGCGGGATGATGGGCGCTTTGTATTTAACGAATATGGGCTTTGATGTCACGATTTTTGAAAAAGAGGAAAAGCTTGGAGGCCGTTTAACGTTTGTTGAGCGAGATGGCTTTAAAGTAGATCAGGGGCCCACCATTGTATTATTGCCTGAGATGTTTCAGGATCTGCTTCAGCAAGCAGGGATTCCTGCTGAAGATATCGAATTATTATTATGTGATCCGCTTTATTCAATTCGCTTTTCGGATGGCACTGTTTATACTAAGTATCCTGATATCAATCGCCAGTTGGAAGAAATTGAAAATGTTTTTCCGGCTGAAAAAGAAGGATTTCTTCGGTATATTTCAGAAGGCCGCAAGCGGTTTGAGATCGGCAAATCTTCATTCTTAGAGCATTCATTCGTCAATAAAGCCGATTTCTTTACCGCTGGAAACGTCAAGAAATTGTTGAAGCTCAAACCTCAGCAGTCTGTCAAAAAACTGACATCCAATTATTTTCGGGACGAACGGCTGCAGTTGGCTTATTCGCTGCAATCTTTGTATATCGGTGGAGACCCGTTCCGTGCACCGGCCATGTACTCGCTTGTCCCTTTCAGTGAACACGAACATGGGGTATATTATTTGAAAGGCGGTTATGGAAGCCTGATTCCAACGTTGGAAAAAGCACTTCGGTCACGTAATAATCTGACCATCAAAACAAATACGGCAGTTCAACAAATTGTTACAGAAGAAGGTAAAGCTAAAGGGATTGAAACGGCAGAAGGCTATGAAGCGTTTGATGGCATTGTCTATAATGGCGATTTTCCAGGTATTGAAAAAGTATTGCCTGAGCAGAAAAAGAAAAGTTATACCGCCTCTTCAGGATGTGTATTGCTGTATTTTGGCTTGAACAAAGTGTACGAAGAAGGAAATGTCCATCAGTTTTTCATCGGTGACAGTTACGAAGACCATATGGATGATGTGTTTGTGAAAAAACGGAAAACTGAAAATCCGGCAATTTATACTTTTCATCCATCAAAGATAGATGATTCATTGGCTCCTGAAGGAAAGGGTGTCCTTTATGTATTGGTTCCGGTTCCTTCAGGAACGGATATCGATTGGGCAAATGATTCAGCCTGGATCGAAAAAATCATCGATCGTATGGAAGATTTAGCTTTTCCTAATTTCCGGGAAGCGGTAGAATGGATGGAAGTCCGGACACCTACAGAGGCAGAAGCATTCGGTCTGTTCAAAGGAGGAAGTTTCGGAATTGGCCCTACATTGTTCCAATCCGGTGTTTTCCGTCCTCAAGTCAAGCCGTTCAAAACCGATCGCTTGTATGCAGTAGGTGCATCTGTCCATCCTGGCGGAGGCATTCCAATCGTCATGCAAGGGGCAAAGCTACTGGCAGAGCAAATCCAAGGCGATTTTGCAAAGGAAAGGGGCAGTGTATGATGAATTTAAAAGATGCTTATGCTTCCTGTGAACAAGTCATTGCTATGCATTCTAAAAGTTTCTATAAAGCATTCTCCTTGCTCCCTAAGGAAAAACGAAAAGCTGTTTGGGCTGTTTACACATTTTGCCGGACTGTAGACGATATTGTGGATGAAGGATTGAATTCAGAAGAAGAACTTGAACAATTCAAAGTGGATTTCGAAGAATTTTTAACAGGAGCCTACGACAATGATAATCCAATGTGGGTAGCACTGGGACATGTCTTTGAAAATTACGAGATGGACGTGGATGCGTTTTTCGGGTTGATTAGAGGGCAAGAAATGGATTTGACCATCCATCGCTATCGGACAATGGAAGAGTTGCTGAACTACAGCTATCATGTGGCCAGTACAGTTGGCCTCATGCTGTTGCCGATATTGGCTCCCGGTAAAACAGGTATCCTGAAAGAAGGCGCTATTTCACTTGGCTATGCCATGCAGATCACAAATATTCTGCGTGATATCGGCGAAGATCTGGAATTAGGCCGCATCTATTTGCCTGAAGAGATTATGGGCAAGTATGAATTGTGTGAAGATGAGCTCCGTTCCGGAATTGTCAGTCCTCAATTCATTGCGGTTTGGGAAGAATTGGCGGAAAAAGCCGAATTCCATTACAAAAAAGCATTTGAAACGATTCAGGATTATCCTTTGTCTTCAAGAGTCCCTGTTAAAGGAGCCGCACTTGTCTACCGTGAAATTCTTTTCACAATCCGTTCGAAGCAATACAATGTCTTCCGCGAAAAACATTATGTGCCCGAAGAGTCGAAACAAGCCATATTGGCTTGTTTGTAAAGAAAAAAGCAGAAGTGCCCGTCGGACCTGGGCGCTGGAGCTGGACAATAGAGAAAAGCGTCATCGCCTATTGTCTTCTCTAAATACAAAAAGACAGCTTCATCATTTCGATGAAGCTGTCTTTTTGTATTTAGCGATTATCTTATTTGCTACATTCAAACCGCTCAAGACTACCATTGGCGAACCGCCGCCGGGGTGGCTGCTGCCGCCGACGAAATAAAGATTTTGAATATCGCGGCTGGCATTGGGCGGACGAAGAAAGGCATCTTTCGGGCGGTTGGAAGAAGGGCCATATAAAGCTCCCCGGAAAGCGCCGAACTTATCCCGAATAAAAGCTGGAGTGAAGATTTTCTCTTCAGCGATATAACTGCGTACATCGATTCCGTAACTTAGAAGAAAGTCATAAATGCGTTCTTTATATGTTTCTGGATCAATCTGCAGCTGTCCTTCTTTAGTCAGTGCAGGTGCATTGACCAGAATAAACAGGTTGTCGCCATCAGGTGATACGCTTGGATCTGTATAGGAAGAGTTGCTGATATAGACGGTGGGCTCATCGCTGTATGCGGAAGCATCGAATAAATCGCTGAATTCCTTCTGGTAGTCTGAAGAGAAAAAGACGTTATGATGCTTCAGGGCATCAAGACGTTCTGTTAATCCGACCGTAATGACAAAGGCCGAAATAGATGGTTCAAAGGCTGCCACTTTGGCATCAGACAACGATGGCCGATGTTTTTCTTCGACCAAAGCGGGAAAGGCCGACAGCAAATCGCCGTTTAAAATGACCAGGTCAGCGTCGACCCGTGTACCATCTTTAAGCTCGATGCCTTTTGCCTGACCGTCATCAGTAAGTATTCTTGTCACTTCTTTTCCGGTTTGCAGAACAGCACCGGAATTTCTGGCAACAGCTGAGAAAGCTTGGGCAATACCTGTATTTCCTCCTTTTTTGTAATAGACGCCTTCCACCAATTCCAGGTAAGCGATCATGGAAAAAGTGGCAGGTGCCCGGTAAGGGGAAGAGCCGATGTATGTGGCGTACCGGTCAAATGCCTGGACCAGCAAAGGGTTCTTGAAATACCGCTTGAAAAAATGGTGCATCGATTCTGCGGGACGCACCTGCAGCAGAGCAAAGCCGAGAGAAGGAGACAAATAATCGCGCCAGGATTGAAAGGTTACTGGGAAAAAATAACGTTCAGAGAAATTATAAAGGCGGCTGATTTCCTTGATGAATGCGGGGTATTTATTGGCAGCATGGGTATCGAAAACGTGAAGCTGCTGAATCATTTTTTTCTGGTCGACGGTGAAATCGAATGAACTGCCATTCGGAAAATGATTTCGGGTATGAACTTCCAAAGGCATAAAGTCCAAATAATCCTGTGGGTTTTCACCGGTTTGGGCAATGACTTTTTCAAAGACAGCCGGCATCGTAATCGTGTTCGGACCGAAATCAAAAGTATAGCTCCCAAGTTCCACAGGCATCAGTTTGCCGCCGAGATGATCATTCTTTTCAAAAAGCTCTACTTCAAACCCTGCGTGGGCAAGCGTGACCGCGGAGGCAAGTCCGCCTAACCCGCCACCGACTATGACAATTTTTTTCATGAATAATGCCTTCCTTTCCATGAATAAGGCTGTTTTTTAAAGGATTTCCGCATCGATTCAACCAAAACTCCGAGCATCGCTGCTGCCTGGAGAGGAATCAGGAACGACAAGTACCAGCGTTGGTTGGTCACCATATCCACATACCAGCGTTGTATTACTGTCAGCACGTAAGGGATCATCCATGAGTATAAACCATTAAATACTCCGTAAAGGGCCAAAAAAGGAGGAAGGATGTAAAAGGTTGAATAAAAAAGGATGAGCACACCTGCAAGAAAAGGTGACCGTCCGATGCCGGCGTAACTGTTCTTCAAAAACCCTTCCCATACTTCAGTGTTGGTGTCGTACATCCGGCATTTTACTGACATGGTGATATTCGCCAATACGACCTTATAGCCATGTGCTTTTATTTCCCGGGCAATATGGACATCCTCGACCAGTGAGTTATAGACGGCCGCGTGGCCGCCGATTTTTTGATAGCTGTTTCTTTCAAACATCATCCACATGCCATTGGCGGCTGTCGCGGCTTTAAATTTCGTATAGTTGGCCAAAGCGATCGGCAAATGAAATAAAATAACAAAATGGAGCATCGGCACGAGCAGTTTGCTGAGAAAAGGAGCCACATCAAAAGCGGGGAAACCAGTCAATAAGTGTGCTTTTTTTCGCTCCATTAATGCCAAGGACTGTTCAATCGCTTTCGGCCGGAAGCGGACGTCAGCATCGACAAACAATAAATAATCGCCGGAAGCGGCTTGCTGAAGCTGATGGCAGGCATGGACTTTACCGACCCATCCTTCGGGAAGTTCTTTGCCCTGCAGGATTGTGAACCGGGAATCCCCTTCGATTGTGCGCTCCAGCTCTTTTTGTGTGCCATCTGTCGATTGGTCATTTAAAAGGATAAATTCCATCTGGTCATAGGATGAATTCTTTAAGGATTTTATCAGGACTTCGACATTTCGCTCTTCATTCCGCATCGGCACGAGAACGGATACCAGGGGTCTTCCAGAAAGCTCCGGTTGCTTCGGCAATGCCGGAAGAAACAGGCGATTGATGATGATCCAGCCTAAAAATGCCAGATGAATTGCGATATAAAGGGCCATAATTATTTCCCCCTTTTTCCGAGCGATTGAAACGCTTCACTGTTTTCGCTGATTACGGTACTCTTCAATGAATCTAGCTGTTCCGTACAAAGCTCTTGCAGGTAGAGGGTCTTTTCTTTACGGTTCAGATGTTCCAGTGTTTTTGTCGCTACCTGTGGATGTTGCTGAATCCACAGTTCAGGTTTTTGCTGATGGCCAAATGAATAATAGAAACTAAGAGGCACCACAGGCACTTCCGGACAATGTTCCATCAAGTAAGCCACTCCCGTCTGGAAATCGAGAGGGCGCGTTTCAAGGTGGAATTCATCCCCTTGGGGAAACAGAACCACGGACTTTCCTTGTTTCAATAAAGCTTCAGCGTACTGAAGTGAAGTCAGAATTTCTTTTGGTTTTTTTCGGTTGATGGAAAATGCGCCAAGGTAACGAAAATAGGAATGTTTTTTCAGTCCCTCTTCATGCATCATCATGTGTATATCGTGCCGCCAGACCGTGCGGTTCAAATAGAAAAACACAAGGCCGTCCCACCAAGAGCTGTGGTTTGCGATAAACAGCACCGGTTTCTCTGGAATGATTTTTACTCCCTGGCCAAGTATTCGAGAAAAAGAAGAACGGATGAGCGGCGTTAAGTATAGATTAAAGCCGAATTCGAATAAACTGGATTTTTTCGCATCGATCATACAGGTTGCCTCTTCCAGGCCAGAGCGACAATCAAGACAGTTAAAGCAGTCGTCAATAGCACAGCCAGCCATAATCCGCCGATTGCTCCCAGCATGATAAACATAGCGATCATCAATACGTATAAAAGAAGCATCCGCTTTTCTGGAAGGTTTGAAGTAATCGTCAACGATTTTTTCTTCATCGTTAGGTCAATCACCAAATGCAGGACAAATGCCACAACGAACCAACCGAAAAAATTAGTCCAGGGAATATTATAGTAAAGTCCGGTATCCTCCCAAATCCAATACTGTTTTACTTGATAGGCGACCGGATCGATGATCAGATCAATGATCACTGCACCTATCCCCCCCACGATAGCGTAAAGTAAGCCACCGCCTGGAACAATCCAACGTGCCACCACATGGGTGGTGGCCATGACCATAAGCCAAGCGAAACCGATGGCAATAGGAACCCCAAATACGTTTGGCGCAAAACGGTCTGTGTAGTCATACGAGCCGAACAGAAAGCCGCTGTCTGCTCCTGCCCACTCGACAATGAATGTTGAGAAGAAGATAAGGACACCGATTGACGCCCCGGGAATTGCACCGAAACGTTTCAGGAAGTATAGAAAGCCGAGCGTTCCGGCGAGTATGAGGAAGAATGCGTTTGCCCACTCCAGCCAGGAAGGCAGAAGGTCAAAGCCGACTAGGATAATTCCGCAAACATACCAAAAGATGAAAAGTTTGAATATCCGATTTTCCCACACAAAAAACAGCCCCTTAGATAATTTTCTTATACAAAGATTATACAGGAGTTGCGTCGAAATATGAAAACATGAGACGCAGCTTCACAAAGATAGTCAGCTGCAGGCAACTATAAAGAAATGTAAAGTTTCGAATTTACAAAATAAGGGGATAAATTCTTATGTCCATAAGTCTGCATAGTAGAAAATAATTAATAATAAAACCAATAGTTTCAGACGAATAGGCTAGTTACTTAGAGTAAATTTTAAAAAAATGTTAAATTTATCTCCAGCTTTATTTTTTCTTAAACCCTTTGTTAGAAGGCTTTTGAATGGTTTTTTAAGTATTCAAAGAATCCGGTTAATATTGAATTTTCGGTAAACTATTGCAGGGTTTCCTGCATGCTTGTATACTTTAGGAAGAGTATTTAAGTGTGTTCTTCAAGTGGAGGCGTTAATATGCAGGATTTACTGCGCAGTGTGTCAGATTCATATCCGGAATTTAGTTCAGGCCAGAAAAAAGTCGGAGATTTGTTTTTCAAAGAACCTATTTTCTTAGCTTTCTCTTCTGCACTTGAAGTCGGCAGACGCGTCAACGTCAGTGAATCGACAGTCATACGCTGGACACAAAAGCTGGGTTATAAAGGATATGCTGAATTTCAGCATGTCGTACAGCGGAAACTGGCGGAAGAACGACTGGAAAAAGCAGAACAGAAAATAGTTGAGCCTGCTGCCCAACAATCTTTTTTGATGAATTTGCTGGATGCCGATATTTCAACGATTGAAAAACTGAAAGAATCGATCAACGAAAAGGAACTTCTGCAGGTTGTCGATAAAATCAGTCAGGCTAACCGGATTTTCGTTACCGGCAATTTCTTCGATTACGGAATCGCCCATTGGTTTTCCAACTGGCTGAATCTTGCGCTTGGTCACTCAGAAATGCTTTACCCTTCAACTGGAGAATATTACACACAGCTCTCCAAAATGGGCAAAGGGGATTTAGTCATTGCTTTCGTATTTCCCCGTTACACAAACCTAATCATCGATGCATTAAAAAGTGCCAAAGCACAAGGTGCGGATGTGGTTGTTTTGACTGATTCAACAGAATCTCCAGCTCTTGCCTATGCGGATTGTGCTCTTGCAGTGTCCGTGAATTCAAGTTTGAATATTGATTCCTACACCTCCGTCCATGCACTTTTGACATCGATCATGCGATTCATTTATGTCAAAGATCAAGAAAAAGTAAATGGCAATTGGGCAAAAGCAGAAGAAGTATACAAAGAGCGGAATCTTTTTATTTAAGCAAGCCAATGTATTGGGAAATTCCGAAACGCCTCGGCGATTTGGTCAAATAAAAACGAAAAGGGGAGAAAAAGATGAAAAAGAAATTATCATTTTTAAGTGTAGTTTTTTCCGCGGGAATGTTATTGGCAGCTTGTGGAGGGGATGACTCATCCAGTTCGGAAGAAGGATCAAGTACTGAGGGCGGAGGCAGCGATCTGAATTTGCTTGAAGAAGGTAAATTCACGACTGCATCAAGTGGTTTATACAAACCGTTCAGTTTTGAAGAAGGCGGAAATCTGGATGGATTTGATATCGATATCGGCAATGCCATTGCAGAAGAAATGGGGCTTGAGCCAAATCCGGTCACTACACCATTCGAAACCATCATTCAAGGGTTGAATACAAACCGCTTTGATGCAATTATCGGATCAATGTCTAAAACCGCTGAACGTGCGGAACAAGTCAGCTTTTCTGATCCATACTATTATTCAGGTGGAGCCATTTTCGTGCGTGAAGGAACTACAGATATCCAATCTGTAGAAGATTTGACGGATAAGAAAATCGGTGTAGTTGGTCAGACTACATATGATACGGTTGCTCAAGAATACACAGAAGACATCCAATACTATTCAAGTGACGTTGTTGCTCTGCAGGATTTAGCAATTGAAGGCCGCTTAGATGCTGTTATTACAGCAGACGTGGTAGGGTTTGAAGCGCAAAATGAAGGACTGGCAGTCGAAATGATCGGCGATCCGCTATGGGTCGAACAACCATCAATCGCTGTTCGCAAAGATGATGAGGCATTGCTTGAGGAAATTAATAAAGCCTTGGATACTATCATCGAAAATGGAACTTATGATGAGATTTCACAAAAATGGTTCGGCCGCAATCTCCTCGACATAGATCTTGAAGGCGTTGAAGTTCTCGAATAATTTTTTGAGATAAAGAGGAGTGGAAGGTATGCCAGAGATAATTACAACAGTTTACGACGTATTTATGCGCACGTATCCTGGATTTTTAGAAGCGACCGTCGTTACTTTGCAATTGACAGCTATTGGTGTCATTTTGGGAACGGTTATCGGACTTGTTTTCGCGCTGATGAAAATCTCAGGCTCTAAAATTTTACAGGCCATTGCCAACATTTACATCACAATTATTCGCGGTACTCCGCTGATCGTACAGATTATGTTCCTATACTTCGGGATTGTTGAACTTTATACAATGTCGAATTTCTGGGCCGGCGCTATAGCGCTCGGTGTCCATAACGGTGCTTATATCGCGGAAATTTTCCGGGGCTCAATCCAGGGTATTGATCCGGGACAGCGGGAAGCCAGTATGTCGCTGGGTATGGACCGCCGCCAGACAATGAGTCGAATCGTTTTTCCACAGGCTTTACGCCGTTCGATTCCGCCGCTTGGCAACCAGTTCATCATTACATTGAAAGATTCATCACTTGTTTACATCATCGGGGTAGCGGAAATCTTCTCACTTGGAAACCGTGAAGCCGCACAATCTTACCAGCCATTTGAATCGTTTTTGGTTGTTGCGCTCTACTACCTGGTGCTCGTAATGATTTTCACATTCCTATTGCGTTTGTATGAAAACAAACTCGATGTCGACAGAGCCTAAGGAGGGACTAACATGATTATTGGTGAAAACATTCATAAATCCTTTGGTGACCTCGAGGTACTGAAAGGTGTAGACCTTCATGTCAAACCCCAGGAAGTGGTTGTACTTGTCGGAGTCAGCGGCTCCGGAAAAAGTACGCTTCTCAGATGCTTTAATTTCCTGGAAATGATCAATGACGGAAAAATTACGATTGATGGCCATACGGTCAATCCGAAAAAGGATAATTTAACGAAAATACGTGCCGAAGTCGGCATGGTATTCCAGCATTTCAACTTGTTTCCTCATAAAACGGTACTGGAGAACGTCATAGAAGCTCCAATCACCGTCAAAAAGATGAAGAAAGAAGCGGCTAAGAAGCTGGGAACAGAATTGCTGGAAAAAGTAGGCCTGGGTGATAAAGCCAATGTCTACCCGAGCAAACTTTCTGGTGGGCAAAAGCAGCGCGTTGCGATAGCACGTTCGCTTGCCATGCAGCCAAAAGTTATGCTGTTTGATGAACCGACTTCTGCACTCGATCCCGAACTTGTCGGAGAAGTGCTGCAGGTTATGAAGCAGTTGGCTGAAGAAGGAATGACCATGGTCGTCGTCACCCATGAAATGAAGTTCGCCAAAGAAGTGGCGGATCGCATCATTATGATTGATGAAGGCAAGATCATTGAATCGGCAGATCCGAAGAATTTCTTTGAAAATCCGCAAAATGAGCGAACCAAGCAATTTATTCAGCTGGTCGAATAATCAGTCGCCATGCGGGATGAAAATACTAGGTGAAAAGGAAGGAATCGGTTCAAAGGAACTGATTCCTTCTTTCTTGTGGTATTTAACGTTTGCTGAGGAGGAATTTGGTTAAGTTATATAGTAATGGGAAAACTTGAGGAGGCAGAAGGGATGAAAATCAAAGAGATCATGACGACCGATGTCGAAACGTGTATGCCCGAATCAACGCTCCAGGAAGTTGCCTTAAAAATGCGGGAAATCAACGTGGGGTCTATTCCGATTTGTGAGGATGGTCGTTTGGTTGGAATTGTTACTGACCGAGATATTGTTGTCCGCGGCTTGGCTGAACAAATCCCTAGTGAGGCGCCTATTTCGGAAATTCTGTCAGCGGAAGTCGTTACGGGAACTGTAGACTTGACTGTTGAAGAAGCGGCTGAGATGATGGCCACGCATAAGATCCGCAGATTGCCTATCGTGACAGGAGAACAAGTAATCGGCATTGTTTCATTGGGGGACTTGGCAATAAGGGACGTTTCAGCAAACCATTATGCAGAGAATACCATTATTGAAATCTCGGAAGTGGAATAATAATAATCAAAAAAGCCGATTCGCAGTGAATCGGCTTTTTGAGGGAGTTTATTCAGCTTTTTCGATAAGAGAAGCAGAAATCATAGGCATCTCTTCTTCGGCCTTGCCTTCAAAAATGCCATCTGCTGTAATGCGGTCTCCGACTTCAACGGGAGTTTCCGCCATATTCCGAACATAAACCTGGCTTTCGCCATCTCCTACAATGAAGGAAGGAAAAGCGATGTCATCTGCCAGTTCTTCAACTGTTCCTTGAATCGATACGCCTGCGCCTTCTTCAACGTTTCCGGAAGACAGTTCATCAAAGCTTACAAATTCTGCATTCTCAGCTTCTGCTGGGGCCGTAGGATCCAACTCTCCTTTTGGAGCAGTCACTTCTGTCTGGGTTTCTTCTGTAACATCGGGTGCTGTCCCTCCGCAAGCAGTTAATAAAAAGACCAGACTCACTGGAATTAGAACTTTGTACATAAACTCACACTCCTTAATAAATACGGTTAATTGACTTTACCCTTTACCGAATGCTTCCTAACACGGCCGGCGAAGTTGCGGTTTTCTTTTCATTTCCCCGTGTTCAGTGTATGGTGTGGAAAAGGGGTGAGGTGAAGAGATGGAATTGATTGAAACACCCAATCTGCTGGAAGAGAAAAACAAACATATTCATAAAGCGTTAAGTTTCGGCAAAACCAAAGTCGTGAACATGCAATTGCAGACAGGCGAAAAGATTGCAGAGCACGATTCAGCAGCTGATGTGGTCATTATTGTACGGAGCGGAAAAGTCTCGTTTAATGTGGAAGGACAAACGGTGGAAGTAACACCTGATACCATTCTGCATCTGAATCCGAAAGAAAAACACAGCCTGGCAGCAATGGAACCCAGTGATTTACTGGTCCTGCAAATCACTCCATGAAAAAAGCTCACGCATTTGCGTGAGCTTTTTATGTGAAGTCCACAGGAGGCGAATCAGCTAACCGTTGCGGCAGGAATTCCTACACTAAGGTCAGCTTCTGCAATTGGCTGCTTTCGCTTTTCTGATTGTCCAGCTCCAGCGCCCAGATTCTAGGGTCATAAGCCACTCAGGCTGTGCGGCAACGAGCGCCGCTTCGCCCGTGCGTCTTATGCCCGTCGAATCTACATGGGCGCTTTCGCTTTTCTGGTTGTCCAGCTCCAACGCTTGTCGGAGCTAAACGGCTGCTTTCGCTTTTCTTGTCACCATTCAAAGTCTTCTGGATACTCCGCTTGGACAGTGATTTCATGTATCGACTTTTTATGGGGGGCAGCGGCAGCTAGAACCTGGTTGCGGAAGGCAGTATAGTCCTGGTCCTGCACTGCAATTTTCATGGCAATGGCAGACAGGCTTTGTTCCCGCTGCTGTTTGGTCATGCCGATGTATTTCAGGTTTAAAAAGTCTACGTATTGGATGGCGTAGTCATTTACAGTAACCGGCTGGTTAAAGGATTTCAGGATCATAGCGAACTCCTCTTGAGGAACGTGCCCTTGCAGGCAGTCGAGTACCAAAGACTGGAAGCGGGAAATGACCGGTAAATGGATGTCCCACAGCGGAAATTGTTTTTCTTCCTGGTAGAACTTAACAAAATCCTTCAAGGCAATAACCGCATATATTAATTCCGGCCAAAGAATTTCGGTTGAAAAGTAAATATTCTTATCAGGAGCGATAAAGCCATGCTGTTTCATCGTATGATCGTGAAGACCATTGAAAACGAAGTCAACATTGCGGTCGCCTTGAGCTGCATGGCGGATTTCATAGGAAATGCCTAGAATCCGCATCCGGGATCCCTCATAACCGTAATACTGGTCTTCTTGCCCGATGACTCTGTAGATCGCCTGGTTCAGTTCATCCAAATCGAAATAGTCACCGCTGATTTTAACACCTGTATGGTTTGGCGTGCTTTTCATGGTCAACATGGCAATGTCCTCCTCAGCGTTTTGGTGTGTAATCGAGTTCAGCAAACAACTCGGTGCGTTCAGCATCGGTTAAATCGCGCCATTCACCCACAGCAAGATCTCCGAGCAGTATGTTCATGATGCGGACCCGTTGTAAAGCTCGGACTTCATAGCCGAGTGCTGTGCACATGCGGCGAATCTGCCGGTTCAATCCCTGCCGTATCGTCAGTTTAAAGGTATAAGTGGAGAGCTTTTCGGCTTTCGCCGGAAGGGTCTTTGTATCGAGAATTTCCACCCCTTCCTCCATTTTTGCCAAAAACGATTCAGTGATCGGCATATCGACTTTGACGATATATTCTTTTTCATGCTCATTTTCAGCACGAAGAATTTCGTTGACGATGTCGCCGTCGTTGGTTAATAAGATCAGGCCTTCTGAATCTTTATCGAGGCGGCCGATATGAAAAATGCGTTCGGAGTGGTTGACGAAGTCGACAATATTTCCTTCGATATGGCGTTCGGTCGTACTAGTGATGCCAACTGGCTTATTCAAAGCCAAATAAACATATTGCTGTTTCGGCTGTTCAATAACTTTTCCATCTACCTGGACTGTATCTCCAGCTTCGACTTTACTGCCGAGTTCGGCAGGCTTTCCATTGATGGCCACACGTCCCGCTTCGATGAACTTATCGGCTCCGCGACGGGAAGTGATGCCTGTTTCGCTTAAAAACTTATTGATTCGCATAATAAATTCCTTTCAATTCCGTATTTCCTGTTCTCGTTCTCATTATACATGAACTATAGGATGAATAAAAAATTTCGGTGTTCTACAGTTGCAATTTTTAGATTAGTTTGACAATATAGAGGGGAAGCTGTTATTGATGCGCCAAGGGGTATTGATTAAATGTAAGCGCGTACATAATGGTAAAAAGAAAAAGGGAGAGATGAGAATGGTCTATGCAATGCCAAACACGGAAGGTTCGAAAGTTACGTTTAAAGATAAGTACGAAAACTTTATAAATGGGGAATGGAAAGCGCCGGTAAAAGGCCAATACTTTGAAAACGTGTCACCGGTCACGGGCAAGAAGTTTACGGAAATCGCCCGTTCGACTGCTGAAGACGTGGAGTTGGCGTTGGACGCAGCGCATGCAGCCAAAGATGCCTGGGGGAAAACGTCGGTCACGGAACGGGCCAATGCCCTGTTGAAGATTGCGGACCGGATGGAACAGAACCTGGAAATGCTGGCCGTTGCGGAAACGTGGGATAACGGCAAAGCCGTGCGCGAAACCTTGAATGCCGATCTGCCATTGGCCATTGACCATTTCCGTTATTTCGCCGGCGCGATCCGTGCGCAGGAAGGGTCACTGAGCCAAATCGATAACGATACCGTCGCGTATCATTTCCACGAGCCGCTTGGTGTGGTCGGACAGATCATCCCGTGGAACTTCCCGATCTTGATGGCGGTCTGGAAATTGGCCCCGGCTTTAGCTGCCGGCAACTGTGTGGTATTGAAACCCGCAGAACAGACACCGGCAAGCATTTTGGTGCTGGCTGAATTGATCGGCGATATTCTGCCGCCGGGCGTACTGAACATCGTCAACGGTTTTGGCCTTGAAACCGGCAAGCCGCTTGCTTCGAGTCCACGCATCAGCAAAGTCGCATTTACCGGTGAGACGACGACTGGGCGTATGATCATGCAATACGCTTCCCAGAACCTGATTCCGGTCACGTTGGAACTGGGAGGCAAATCACCGAACATTTTCTTCAAAGACATCATGGACCAGGACGATGCGTTTCTGGATAAAGCCATTGAAGGATTTGTCATGTTCGCCTTGAACCAAGGGGAAGTCTGTACCTGCCCGTCCCGTGTACTGATTCAAGAGGACATTTATGACGAATTCATAGAACGTGCACTAAAACGCGTAGCGGCCATCAAAACCGGGAACCCGCTTGATCCGGAAACGATGATGGGTGCGCAGGCTTCCACGGAACAGATGGAAAAAATCCAGTCCTATTTGGACATCGGCAAACAAGAAGGCGCCAAAGTGCTTGCAGGCGGCGACCGCAACATGTTGGATGGAGAGCTTTCCGAAGGCTTCTACATCCAACCGACTGTATTTGAAGGGCATAACAAGATGCGCATTTTCCAGGAAGAGATCTTTGGTCCGGTCGTATCTGTGACAACGTTTAAAACAAAAGAAGAAGCACTTGAACTGGCAAACGATACTTTATATGGTTTGGGCGCCGGAATTTGGACGCGCGACACCAATACGGCTTACCGTTTTGGCCGCGGCATCCAGGCAGGGCGCGTATGGACGAACTGTTACCACCAGTATCCGGCCCACGCCGCGTTCGGCGGTTACAAAATGTCCGGATTCGGCCGTGAAAACCATCTCATGATGCTGAACCATTACCAGCAGACAAAGAATATGCTCGTCAGCTACAGCGAAGACAAGCAAGGTTTCTTCTGATCCCAAGGAATAACCAACCCACAGGAATTTCGAAGATTACCGGAAAGTAGGGATAGCAATGGTCGAACGCGTAATTGCGACAGATGCTGCTATTGAATTGATTCAATTGCTCAAGGAAAAGCACGGTCCGGTCATGTTTCACCAATCGGGGGGCTGCTGTGATGGCAGTTCTCCGATGTGTTATCCTGAAGGCGACTTGTTTATCGGAGATCAGGACATTCTGATGGGCGTCATCGGGGACAGCAAATTCTATATGCACAAGAACCAATTCGACTACTGGAGCCACACGCAATTGATCATTGATGTCGTGCCAGGGCGAGGCGGAATGTTCTCTTTAGAAGGAGTCGAAGGCAAGCGATTCCTGACAAGGTCACGAGCTTTCACTCCTGAAGAGGCCAAGGAACTGCAGGAACAGGTTTAAAGGAAACCGGATGCTGATGCATCCGGTTTTTTAATGCCGATACATATTGAAAAAGTATAGAAAACCTAGATAAATCAAGGGGTGAAGATAGAATTTATGCTGGGGAAATGGTATAATTGCAGCATGAAAGGTGGTCGTACAGTTGACGAAATTAGTGAACCGAGTTTCCCATGAACAAGCCAATCACGCGATTTCCTGCGCTTCACATTCTCTTGTTACGGAGGGGTTTGATGTAACAAATGAGGATGAGAATTTCGTTCGGTCGGTATTGACTGGTGAACGGACGGAGGCACAATTCCATCAGGCCATCAAAAGGAAGTTCGATGTCTAAGTATCAGCATACTTCAATGTATTGCTATCCTGGAACTGATGTATTGATTAATTTGTTTGATGTACAGGACGAAGAAAAACTGAAGGAGCTGGAGAAAGTCTATACACTGTTCCGCCTTTCGGAACTCCAGTTGCAGAAACCGGCAGATCCTGTGGATGCAAAGGCATTTTTGGCCATTCATCGATACTTGCTCCAGGATGTCTATCCATTTGCTGGAGAGTTGCGCCAAGAGATGATTTCAAAAGGTTCTTCATCTTTTGCGCATCCGAAACACATTGAGACGCATCTCATGAAAATTTTTGAAGAACTGAAAGCAGAAAATTACTTAAAAGACTTGCCGCGAAATGGGCTGGTTTCCCGGCTTGCCTATTTTCTGTCTGAGTTGAATGCCCTTCATCCTTTTCGGGAAGGCAATGGTCGCAGCATCCGTGAATTTGCGCGTCAGTTGCTCTTGAATGCAGGATATCGGCTGGATTGGGAAAAAGTACTGGAACCTGCAGAGATCATCAATGCTTTTGTCGATTCATTCAATAAAGACAACAACCGTCTGGAAAGGCTGTTGGATGAAATCATTACGCGGTAAAAATGCCAGCTGCTCAAAGAGCGCTGGCATTTTACGTGCTTTCTGGTGCCGGCTGAGTGCGAAGCCAGTCAATTCCAAATTCGACCAGAGGTTTCATTTCCGCAAGACGGATTTGGGCTTGTCCGAGCGATCCTTCGACAATGTTGCCAGGAAAGGCTTTCGCAATTTCCGGAAAACGATCCGAATCCATTTCTACGCAGTCATAGGTCTGCCAGACCCTTTTTCCGTCGAGCAAAATAGCGGCGCCTTGTGGAGAAGTGACGCGGTGTTCCTGAACAAATTCAGCATAATGGAGAGCGGTGCATGAATCGAAACCGACGCCGATCAACAGAATTTTTACATGTGCCTGCATCATTTTTGCGAGTGGGGAGCGTTTGCCGAAGGAATCGTCAATCGGCTGTTCACTCATCCAATCGGCTGCCTGTCTGCCCCATGCGATAAAGGAGTGGGATGGATGCGGGCTTCGGATGGTCAACGGATGACGATGGAAACATTCCGCGATTTTTCCCATTCCGCGCATTCCACTTAAAAAAGGATCGAACGCAGGAAGTTCATCACGGATCGGCTGATGCCAATTTTCAGGGACCGGAGGCTCCATCCAGTAAACAGGGTCTGAGTTGTCTGCAGACTGTGCGGGCATAATTAATGTGCCCGCATCAGTGACAGTCTCCATTAAAGCTTCCACGACGGCTTGAGCGCCTCCAGCGACCCATCCCATGGACTTTAGTGAAGAGTGGACCATCAATGCGTCTCCAGAAGTGATGCCAAGCTGATGAAGCTGGCGTTTTAATGTTTCTTTCGATTGGAATTCAGGTGTGTTTAAAATATTCAATAACTCTGACATAAAGTATCCCTCCGATTTCACTATATTATAAAGGAAAGCCTGTTGTTTTGGGAAACCTCTGTCGACAGGGCAAATGAGAAAGGAATGAAGGCAATGGAAGCAAGATTTATGAAAGAATCCAGAACAATCCAAACGAAATTGGTGCTCCCTCCGGACACCAACCACATGGACTCCATATTCGGCGGAAAAGTATTGGCTTATATCGATGAGATCGCAGGAATTACAGCGATGAAGCATGCACGCCGCAAGGTAGTGGTGACAGCATCAATCGACTCGGTGGATTTTTTATCTTCGGCACGGGTCGGAGATGTATTGGAGCTTGAGGCGAACGTCACTTCAACGGGCCGGACATCTATGGAAGTATATGTTCGGGTAAAATCACAAAACCTGCAAACGGGGGAAGAAAAACTGACAACGGAATCATTCTTGACGATGGTAGCAATGGGGGACGACGGGAAACCAACTCCTGTGCCGGCTGTTGTGCCGGAATCCGAAGGGGAAAAGCTGTTTTTTGAAACAGCGCCCGCAAGACGTGAACACCGGAAAAATCGAGTGAAAACACCAAGATGATAAAAAGGTGCCTGGATGTTTGTCCATGCACCTTTTCTATCTTCCGACTGATTCCTTGGAATTGACGTTTTCCAGCGCATTGCCCGGTTCGTTGCTTATGACCGACAGGCTGCCGTCTGTTTCCAAAACGACAGCTGCCACTTTTTCAGTAGAACCTGAGCCAGAGTTGCGGATAGCCTGCAAAATTTCAATTTCTTTGATGCGTTCTTTTTTCATAGCGCTTCTTAAAAATTGGCCGTTCAGAAACAATAGGCGTGGCTCCGACTTAATGACGTTGTTGAACCAGTTGGAATGGACCGAAAGAAAAGTGATGACATACTGCAATAGAATCAGTAAAGCGAATGCAGTCAGCCCTTCAAGCAGGCTGATGCTGCTGTCCAGTAGAATAGTGGCCAATGTTGAGCCTAAAGCCACCGTTACGACTAAATCAAAAGCGTTTAATTTAGTCAACGTGCGTTTACCGGAAATGCGTAGAAAAATGATTAAGCCGATATAAGCAAGAAATCCGACTGTGACGATCCGAATAAAGCTGTCGAGAGTAATTTCGAACATTTTATCCCCCCTTCTGAAAAGGATTTTGATAATTTTATCCACATGTTGATAAGTTTTATTTATTCTTAAATATCAACAAAATTCAAACATCTTATCCACATAGCACACATTTTTTGTTGGTTTATTGTGTATAAGCATAAAAATATGGAGTTTTTTATGCAAAAATGCAGGATTGTGGACAATTCTGCTGTTACTCGTTATGATTCCCTGTAAGTTATCAACAAACGCCAAAAACCTAAATTGCTGAACTCCTTCCTATTTTGGAAGGGAAGACATACATCACTTGAATTTCAGTTGGGAGTGATTGAGGATGGCATCGGTTTTGAATGTACTTCGCCTTTTGGGTCTGGTGATTTTTGCTGCAGGACTCGGTCTGTCTTTGCTGACGCTGGCCAATTTTGTTTTCGGCTTTACCGACGGTTTATGGCTGCGTATCTACTTCATACGCTTTTATTTATTTTTGGCAGTTTCCGGTATTCTGTTGTACATCCTCATTACATTCCGAAGAAAAGACGATGAAAAAAAGGAGTAGCCGAAGCTACTCCTTTTTGCTGCTTTAGCAGTCATGAAGGAAAAATCCCTCAAGCTGGTTAAAGCTTATTTTTTTGCTAGCAATTCTTCGAAATAAGCTCCGAATTCTTTTGAACGCTTCAAGATTGTGCTTGAAGACACGCCGAATTTTTCGCTTAAATCTTTTGCAGATAGCATAGGGCCTTTGATCAGCTCATGGTCCTGCAGGAATCTCCAATATCCGGCTACAAGAGCTTCCGGTTTTTGGACAGTCGGCTGCTGGCTGACAAGATAGCTGTTCAAGATGCTTGTAACATTGCTGACGGTCTCTTCATCAAAATCCGCCTGCTCAATATGCTTATCCAGTTCTGCCATAACAGAATCGTGTTCAGGAGAAAGCTGAATGCTTTCTTCTACACTTCCAGTTGAATACTTAACGATTTGTTCGACAACTGCTAAGTAGTTGTCACGCAGGTAGCTTTCATCCTGCGAAGCATTTTCAGAAGCGATTTGAGCTTTCAACTGCTCGAAGAACGGTGCGAATTCACCGACAACCGTCAAATAACCGTTGAGGAATAGTACACCTTTTTCTCCCACGCGAGAGTCCGGAAGCAGGATGGCCAATAAGCCTTGCCCGTTTTCCATATCTGTTGGAGGCTGATCGGCCATTTCAAGTGTTTCGTTTGTAAAGACATCGGTGAACTGTGCTTTTTCCGCATCGCCCTTAACATATTGGCCAAGGAACACTTTCACGTCTTTCCAGTCTTCCAGCACTTCTTTGGTCGAAGGACGCTGGGCAAGTTCGATTTGTTTCGCTAAGAATTCTTCCCATAGTTCAGGTTTTTTCATGAACAGGAAGTTTTCGATTACGAAAGCCTGTGCATCGTTTTCAGCCATTGATTGCATCAAGCGTGGCTGCCATTCTTGCTGAAGTTCACGGAATTCTGCAAGTTGTTCCTGGTTTGGATTTTCCGAGAAGAACTGTTGGCGTACTTTGAACAGTTCATCATTCACCAAATCATTGATGGATACAGTTTGCTGTTTTCCGTGACATTTTTTGTATTTTTTGCCGCTGCCACATGGGCATGGATCATTTCTTCCTACCATTCTAATCACCTACATTTTTTATTGAGTGTAACATAAAATTGCGATACGCTCAAAAGTCTGACGATTCAGACGGGAATCGGCCGTATGAAAAAGGGTGTAAGGCTGCTGATGCTGTACCGAATAAGGAGTTGGGCAACAGACAATTCGGACTGGAAAAATCTTAAACACTTTTGGGATTCATTAGGTATTAGAGAATCGAAAGTATGCACAAATTGGCATGCGTATTATAATTAAGAAAGAATAAGCAGGAGCAGGAGGGGACGATGTGTTTGAAGATCCGGTAAAAGAGTTTATTTCCTGGATGCGGGTCATCTTTTTGACTGTGCTTATCGTCTTGGGATCACGGTATTTTCTGTTTGAACCGGTAGCTGTCCATGGAGAATCCATGATGCCCACGTTCGAAGAAAATGACAAAGTCATGCTTTTTAAGATTCATACGATAGAAAATTTTGACATGATCGTCTTCAAAGCACCCAATGGCGTCAATTTCATCAAACGGGTAATCGGTGTTCCAGGAGACCGCATTTCAATGAAAGACGATCAGCTGTATGTGAACGGCACTCCCCAAGCGGAACCTTATTTGGATAAGAACCGGAAAGCGGCGGAGCAAGAAGGATTGATGCAGCTGACTGAAGATTTCCAGGAATTTGTCGTACCTGCCGAATCTTATTATGTATTAGGGGATAACCGCTTAAATAGCATGGATTCCAGGGTTTTGGGTTTTGTTTCTAAAGACTCAGTCCTTGGTGAAGTGAAAATCAGGTTGTCGCCTTTCGAGCATATCGGTTTTGTGAAATGAATCAGATGTGGACAATCTTCTCAATTTTTAAAAGGACAGCAGCCCCGTATTGGGACGCTGTCCTTTATGCACTCTAAAATAATTTCAAAGCTTCGATGCGATTGACCGCTTCAATGATGCGGGTTTCATCAACCAGTAATCCGACACGGACAAAACCTTCTCCAACATCGCCGAAACCACTGCCTGCCGCAACTGAAATATCTGCTTTCTCAAGAAGGAAGTCGGCAAATTCCACGCTGGTGAAACCTTCTGGAACCGGCAGCCAGGCAAAGAAAGAGCCTTGTGGTGCTTTGATGTTCCAACCGATCCGCGCGCATTCAGCCACCAGGACGTTGCGGCGTTTTTCATAAAGGCCGACCAATTCATCTACGCATTGCTGGTCGGCATTCAACGCCTCTGCCGCAGCCAATTGGACGGCAGGGAACAAACCGGCGAAAAAATGGTCCTGGATCAAGTTCAAGGCTTCAATCATTTTGGAATTGCCGACAGCAAATCCGATGCGCCAACCTGCCATGTTGTAAGTCTTCGATAAAGTGTACATTTCGATGCCAACTTCTTTAGCCCCTTCAGATTGAAGGAAACTGACCGGTTTTTTTCCGTCAAACCCGACAGCTCCATAAGCGAAATCATGGACAACCGCAATGCTGTTGTCCTTGGCGAATTTGACTGTCTCATCAAAGAATTCTTTAGTCGCTACTGCACCGGTCGGATTGTTCGGGTAGTTCAAATACATCAGTTTGGCGCGTGAGCGGATGCTTCCAGTCAACTCGGCATAATCCGGCAAATAGCCATTTTCCGGATTCAGCCTCATCAGCTCATACCCGATATCTGCAAGCGGGGCTCCCGACAGGTAATCCGGATAACCGGGATTCGGCAGAAGTAATAGATCATCCGGATCCAACAGAGCCAAGGGCAGCTCAACAAGTCCGATTTTCGTTCCTGCCAAGATTGCAACTTCGAGGTCAGGATCGATATCCACACCATACTCGCGTTTGTAAAAATTCACAGCGGCTTGACGCAGTTCCGCTATGCCGCGAAAAGGTGAATATTTATGCGTTTTTGGATCGGCTGCAGCGGTTTGCAGGGCTTTGATAATATGATCGGGCGTCGGCTGGTCGGGATTGCCTTGGCCAAGATTGATGACATCGCGTCCTTCAGCGATTGCTTTGCTTGTTTTGGCCACCAGTGAAGCGAAAAACTGCGTGGGCAAGTTTTGGAGCCGTTTTGAAAAGTCCATGTGATTCTCCTTATTTTCGAAATAATTGCACTTCTACTTCAAATCTTATAGAGTTGAAGGTAACTTGTCTAGTGGAGGAGAAACGAATGAAAATTGCATGCGTTCAAATGGATATCGCTTTTGGTCAGCCGGAATTGAATTATCGGAAGGTCCTGGATTATTTAACGGAAGCGGCAAGCAATGGAGCGGAGACGATCGTCTTGCCTGAAATGTGGAATACAGGATATGCATTGACCGAACTGGATACATTGGCAGACAGCACAAACCGGACAGTGGAATTGCTCAAAAGTTTTGCGAAAGAGCATAAAGTCAATATTGTGGGTGGCTCTGTTTCGACTGAAAAAAACGGAGGATTCTATAATACGATGTACGTTGTCGACAAAGACGGCGGGCTGGTTTCGGAATACGATAAAGCTCACCGTTTTTGTTTAATGGATGAACATATCCATCTTGAAGAAGGCGATACACTTGGCACATTCGAATTGGATAATCAGACATACGGAGGCGTCATTTGTTACGATATCCGTTTTCCTGAATGGATCCGTGCCCAGGCGCTGAACGGTGCAAAACTTGTATTTGTATCAGCGGAATGGCCCGAAGCGCGGATTGATCATTGGCGCATCTTGTTGCAGGCACGCGCCATCGAAAACCAAATTTTTATTGTCGCCTCGAACCGTATCGGCAGTGATCCAAACAATGAATTCGGCGGCAGCACGATGGTGATCGCTCCCTGGGGAGAAGTTCGTTTGGATATGAAGAAAGAGGAAGGCATTGGTTATGCAGAAATCGATTTGGATGAAGTAGAGGAAGTCCGGAAGCGCATTCCGGTATTCGCCGATCGCCGTGAGCAATTGTACGAAAAATTCAAAAAGTAGATTGACACTCGCTGGGGATGCCTGTAACATAAAATTCAATTAAATAACTTAAACTTATCAAGAGAGACTGAGGGACAGGCCCTGTGACGTCCGGCAACCCCCGATTGGGAAGGTGCCAAATCCAACGGAACCCAATGTTCCGAAAGATAAGTCGAGAAACTAAATTTTTCGATGCTTCTTTCTTGATGAAAGAGGCATCTTTTTATTGGCGGGAGGAAGCTATGATACAGATTGAGAAATTGACGAAAACTTACACAACTAAGCATGGCACCGTCACTGGAGTGGATAATGTTTCATTGGAAATCGGAAAAGGTGAAATTTTCGGCATCGTCGGCTATTCAGGTGCCGGCAAAAGTTCGCTGATCCGTTGCATCAACTTGCTTGAACGGCCGACTTCCGGCAGCGTCACAGTAGATGGCAATGATTTGACCAAACTACACAGTGAAAAATTGAGAAAAGCCCGTTTGAAAATCGGCATGATTTTTCAGCATTTCTACCTGATCAGCCAAAAGACGGTGTACGAAAATATCGCTTTTGCGCTTCGGGCTGCAGGCACTCCATCTAAAAATCTGAAAGGCCGCGTGGAGGAATTGTTGGAAATGGTCGGTTTATCAGATAAACGCGATGTTTATCCAGCTCAATTGAGCGGTGGACAGAAACAGCGTGTCGGCATCGCACGGGCATTAGCCAACAATCCGGCCGTTTTGTTATGTGATGAAGCAACATCGGCACTGGATCCGAATACCACATTGTCCATTTTGCGTTTATTGAAAGACATCAATCTTAAATTGAACATCACAATTGTACTGATTACGCATGAAATGAATGTCGTCAAGGAAATCTGTGACCGCATGGCCGTCATGCAAGGTGGCCGTGTCATTGAAGAAGGTCAGGTCTACGACATTTTTGCAGATCCTCAAAAGGAATTGACTAAGGAATTCATCTCCAGCGTCGTCTCTTTCAATGTTCCGGAACATCTGTTGAGCGAATTTACGGGTACAGTAGTGAAAGTGTTGTTCAAAGGGGGAGTGGCCGGAGAAGGCGTAATTTCCGATATGCTGCAGAATTATCCGGTCAAAGGAAACTTTTTGCATGGAGCAATTGAGTACATTCAGGAAAGGCCGCTTGGCGTTTTTATCATGGAGTTGAAAGGGACTTCTTCTGACGTCATGGATGCATTGAAGTATATGGAAAGCAGATCGGCAATTGTGGAGGTGATTCCGAATGGGCGTTGAATGGGGACGAATTATTGAATTATGGCCCGAAATACAGACTGCTTTTTTTCAGACACTGACAATGATCGGGATTTCCTTGGCAGTGGCTTTGATTGTCGGCCTGCCTTTGGGAATCTTGCTGTTCATTACAGACCGCGGCTTATTTCTTGAAAACCGGCCGGTCAATGCTGTGATTGGTTTTATCGTCAATATTGTACGCTCTATTCCGTTTATCATTTTGTTGGTGGCACTTATTCCACTGACGAAACTTATTACAGGAACAACCATTGGCCCGATTGCGGCGAGTGTGTCCCTATCGGTTGCGGCGATTCCGTTTTTCGCACGTATTGTGGAAAACTCACTGCGTGAAATCGATAAAGGCGTCATTGAGGCAGCGATTGCCGTGGGTGCGACACCATGGATGATCATCAAAGACGTTCTGCTGCCGGAAGCGAAAGCAAGCATTATCCAGGGGGTGACATTGACCATCATCAGCCTGGTCGCCTATTCTGCGATGGCAGGCGTAGTAGGCGGCGGAGGCATTGGAGATTTGGCCATCCGCTTCGGCTATTACCGCTACGATAATACGATCATGATTGTTACTGTTGTCATTTTGATTGTGTTGGTCCAATTGATTCAACAAGCTGGCGACTATACGGCGAAAGCCATCGATAAACGATAAGGGGAGAATGACATGAAAAAATTAGGATTTATTTTAGCAGCAAGCGCATTGGCTTTGGCAGCATGCGGCAGTGGAGAAGAAAGCGGCTCTGAAGGAACTGGAGGAGAAGCTTCGAAGGACATTAAACTAGGGGCTACTGCAGGTCCATACAGCGACATGCTGAGCAAGGCGATTGTGCCTGGACTTGAAGAAAAGGGTTACACAGTGGAATTGGTGGAGTTCAGCGATTACATTCAGCCGAACGTAGCACTCGATGGTGGCGATATTGATGCCAACCTGTTCCAGCACACGATTTACCTGGAAAACTTCGAAAAAGAGAATGGCATGGACCTATCCGCACTGATTACGGTGCCAACAGCGCCTATGGGCCTCTACTCGAACCAATACGATTCTTTGGAAGCAATTGAGGATGGAGCAACCATTGCGATTCCGAACGATCCGGTCAACGGTGCACGTGCTTTGCTGATGCTGCAGGATGAAGGCTTAGTCGAGTTGGATCCGGAAGCTGAAGTGCTGCAGGCGTCCGAAAGAGATGTTATTACAAATGAGAAAAACTTGGAATTTCAGCCGATCGAAGCAGGCCAATTGCCGCGGGCAGTTGATGGTTCTGACTTGGCGGCTGTACCCGGAAACTTTGCAATAGCTGCTGAAATGGATCTATTGGATGCATTGGCACTTGAAAACATGCCGGATCAATACCGCAATGTAGTGGCGGTCAATGCAGAAAATGAAGACAGCGAATTAGCAAAGGATTTAGTGGAAATTGTGGAATCGGCTGAATTTGAAGCAGTCATTGATGAAGAATTTGAAGGATTCGGCAAGCCGGAATGGATGGCTGAATAAAAATTTCGATACAGAAAGCCGCTCCAGCGAAAAAATCTGGAGCGGCTTTTTTATGTTGAACAATGTCAGGAAATGGTCTTGACCATATGATGGAAAGGCTCACCGATAATGGTCCAAGGCTCCGTTATGGAATAGCCCAGGCGTTTGTAGAGGCGGATCGCTCCTTCTTTACCAATATCCACATTCAACGAGAGTTTGCCGCCTCCTTCAGCCAACACGCGTTCTTCTGCGAATTCAAATAGCTTCGAGCCGATTCCTTGCCCCTGGTAGGCTGGATCGACTGAGACAGTATCGATATACCATTCGTCAAGATGGGCTTCCGGTTCAATGGAACGATCATGGCCTTGCTTTTTCAGTTGATCAATTAAATAGCGGTCCAGGGCTTCAGCTTGATTGCCGTGATAGAGCACCAAGGCGCCCGCAATAGTGCCATTGACTAAAGCGGTGTAGGTATAGTGATAGCTATGGCGTGTATGTTCCCCGCGTACCATCTCCGCAACTTTTTCCAATACGGCCCCTGGCTCTTTTTGTGCCGTCATATGATCGGCGATTTCACCGATGGCATTAATAATGAGCGGCGCTACGTTTTCTGCGTCTTCTGGCCGTGCTTGTCGTATAATGACATTCATACGGTATTCCTCCTTTTCTTACTCAACAATTAAATTATAGCAAGGAAGAAGCCATTTAACATGAAGGAGGTCAACAGATGGTAAAAACAAAGCACGTCCTGACATACGGAGATGCATTTGTGGATTATATCGCAGCGGATACTGATAATTCTTCGTTCAACCGCCATTTGGGTGGAGCGACAGTGAACGTGGCTGCAGGCATCAGCCGGTTAGGCCTGTCCTCGAGGTTTATCACCATAACAGGGGATGATGAGACATCGGCTTTTGTACGCAACGAACTATTGAAAGAAGGCGTGGATTTATCGCACGCTATTCAGGTGCCTGAAAAGCGGGTAAGCGGTGTTTATATCCACCTGACACCTGAATTTGACCGTGTGTTTGCAGATTATGTCAATGAAACGCCCGATCTTCAAGTTGGAGGACACGAACTGGAGAAAAAGGCTTTTGAAAAGGCCAGCATTTTTCATTTTTGTTCGGGAACCCTATTCCATCCCGAAGCGAGGGAGACGACCCGGAAAGCTCTGGAACTGTCAAAAGAACATGGTGTCCTATGTTCATATGATGTCAATATTCGTCCATTGCGCTGGGAAAGTGAAGAGCTTTGCCGTGAAACAGTTCTCGAATTTCTGCCATCAGCAGATATCGTCAAACTGACGACAGCAGAATTGGATTTCTTAATGGAAACTGAGTCTATGGAGGAAGGGCTTGAACGGTTGTCCGGTTTTGCTATTCCTTTGGTTTTTGTAACGGATGGTGAAAATGGGACGCATGCTGTTTTCCAGAATAAAGTTCATCATGTGCCGGTTGTTCCGGTACAGCCAGTGGACACTACGGGAGCAGGAGATGCTTTTATGGCAGGTGTCATCCGCCACGTCCATTTGCAAGGCTTGCCTGGTACGGAGCAGGAGGTCATTGCCTGTGCTGATTTCGGCAACAAATTGGGAGCGCTTTGTGCGACAAAGGCCGGTGCGTTGACGGCGATGCCGCGCATTGAAGAAATAGCAAAAATCACTAATCAAGGGAGTGGAGCGTTATGACATTGCATAGCTTTCATTTAAAAGCAGATTGGCCAGGTCTCCGCAATGATGTGGGAGACATTGAAGTCGGGGGGCTAAAAACCCAAATATCCATTCCGCCTGAAATGGATGGACCGGGAATTGGTACAAATCCAGATGAAATGCTGTTGGGCGCTGCCGCCACTTGTTACATTATTACACTTGCCGCAATGATGGAACGCAGCAAATTGGAAAAGCAGTCTCTGACGATGGAATCGGAAGGGATTGTTGAGGTGGAGAAAGGCGTCATCACGTACAAACGCATCATCCATAAACCACTTGTGGTCCTAAAAGCCGATGCTTCCGAAAAAGATTTGGCTTTGGCACAGAAACTGGCCGAAAAAGCTGAAAGCTCCTGCATGATTACACGGGCCATCAAAGGCAATGTAGAAATTGAATTGCAGGCTCAGATTACAACAGGCAACTGAATTTCGAGAAATCCTTCATCCTTTATAGATGAAGGATTTTGTTTTGGCTGCCTTTTGCTCCCATGTTTATAAGAATATATACCGGGTAGGGTACTTAGAGAGTGATACTAAAAAGGAGGAATAGGATTATGTTCAATTACACAGTGGATACATCAAAGACAGTCAATGAGGCGGTTGAAGCTTTAGAAGAGAATTTAAAAGCAGAGAAATTCGGGATTCTCTGGAACTTTGATTTAACTGCCAAGCTCCAGGAAAAAGGAGAAGATTTTGATACCCCCTACACTATTCTGGAGGTCTGCAACCCGAAAGAAGCGAACCGTGTGTTATCCGAAAACTTGATGATCGGCTATTTCCTGCCATGCAAAATCGTTGTCTATAAAGAAAGCGATGGAGTGAAAATCGGAATGCCGAAGCCTACTGCCCTAATCAGCATGGTGGAAGACGAGAACATCAAATCGATTGCTGAAGATATTGAAGAGCGATTGATCAAGTGCATCGATCAATCTGCATAACTTGCTGCGCGGTCTGCGGACAGTTGATTTAACCATGTTTCTTAAATCGATTTTATTGCGAGCTAATAGGTTGACTTAATACCCTTAGGGGTATAATATAGGGGTTAGTTAAACATCCTTATATTATTTATGGGAGGCATAGTTAAGATGAAATACGACAAACTTGTTGAGAATCGATTGAAAAGAATAGAAGGCCAACTTCGCGGTGTCATCAAAATGGTTGAAAATGATGGAGAATGCAGAGACGTAGTCATGCAACTGTCCGCGGTAAGAAGCGCAGTTGATCGCGCCATTGGTGTTATTGTCAGCGATAACCTGGAGACATGTGTACGCGAAAGCATCGAAAAAGGCGAAAGCACTGAAGGCATGGTAAAAGAAGCTGTCGACTTGCTAGTGAAAAGCAGATAAAGAAATTCTTGTTTGACTTTCAGAAAGACATGATTTAATATACCCTATAGGGTATGAAAGAAGTGCGGCGCCACTATAAAACGTCATTTTTTTTCGAAATAAAATATACCCCCACGGGTAATTAAGAATGGAGGCAATAAAATGGCACAAGAACAAAAGAAGACGACAATCGTATTATTCAGCGGGGATTACGATAAGGCAATGGCAGCTTACATTATCGCCAACGGTGCTGCTGCATACGATCACGAAGTGACAATCTTCCATACATTTTGGGGATTGAATGCATTACGGAAAGAAAATCCGCCAGCGTTGAAAAAAGGGCGTCTGGAAACGATGTTTGCGAAAATGATGCCAAGAGGTGCAGATAAACTTGGTTTATCGAATATGCAGTTCGGCGGAATGGGACCTAAAATGATCAAGCAAGTCATGAAAAAGCACAATGCACTGACCTTGCCTCAATTAATTGAAATGGCAGAAGAACAGGACGTAAAAATGATCGCTTGTACGATGACGATGGACCTTCTTGGTTTGCAGAAAGAAGAACTATTGGATGGAGTCGAGTATGCAGGAGTCGCTGCTTATCTTGGAGATGCCGAAGACGGCAACGTCAACCTATTCATCTAATCGCATTTACAGCAGAAGGGAAAGGTGCAGCATGGAATGGATACTATGGGTTCTAATTGGAGCGGCAGCTCTTTGGATAGCTTACCGATTTACTTCACCGGCTAAAGGAATTCAGTCGATATCTACAGAAGAAATGAAAACGCAGCTTGGCAAGAAAGATAAGCAGTATATCGATGTTCGGACACCGGGAGAGTTCAAAGGGAACCACATTAAGGGTTTTAAGAACATCCCATTAAATGAGTTGCCAAAACGGATGAATGAACTGTCAAAAGAAAAAGAAGTACTGGTCATTTGCCAAAGCGGTATGCGCAGCAGCAAAGCCAGCCAATTATTGAAGAAGAACGGATTCACCACCATCACAAATATTAGAGGCGGTATGAGCAGCTACCGCGCATAAAGGAGAAATTATAATGAAAACAATGACAACTCAGCAAGTTCGGGAATTAGTGGAAAGCAAACAAACAATCAATTTGATTGATGTTCGGGAAACCAATGAAGTTGCAGCCGGGAAGATTCCAGGCGCTATCAATATTCCTTTGGGCTTACTGGAATTTCGGATGAATGAGCTCGATAAATCGAAAGAATACATCATGGTTTGCCGTTCAGGCGGACGCAGCGGACAAGCCACCAGCTTTCTTGAAAATCAAGGGTATAAGGTGACGAACATGGATGGTGGAATGCTGGATTGGAATGGCGAAACCAACTAAAGAACTGCCGAAAACAGATGAATTTTATAGGGGGAACTTAAATGGTACAGACTGACGTAACATTAGATGCAAAAGGGCTTGCATGCCCAATGCCGATTGTGAAAACAAAAAAGATGATGAAGACGATGGATTCAGGAAAAGTATTGGAAATCCTTGCAACAGATAAAGGTTCAACAGCTGATCTGCAAGCATGGGCAAAGAGTTCAGGCCATCAATATATCGGCACTGAAACCGAAGGGGACGTCTTACATCATTTCCTTCGCAAGGATGGAGCAGGAGCTCCGGAAGAAACCATCACTATTCCAGAAATTTCACTGGCTGATTTCACTCAAAAGGTGGAAGCTGATGAACACATGACAATTTTGGATGTCCGTGAAAAAGATGAATTTGAAGAAGCCCATATTCCGGGAGCAATCCATATCCCTCTAGGCGAAGTCGAAGCACGAATGGATGAATTAGCCAAAGAAGATGCAATTTATATCATTTGCCATTCAGGCAGAAGAAGCGGCATTGCAGGAGATATGATGGCCAAAAATGGTTTTGGCACTTTATACAATGTAGTACCTGGTATGAGCAACTGGACAGGGAAGACAGAGTAAAAAAATTTAGAAAAATATATACCCCTGGAGGTAATTCTAATATGACTGTAAAAGCGATGAAAGCAAGTGAAGTAGCAAAGAAAGTAGTGAACAATCAGCCATTGTTCATTCTGGATGTACGAAATGGAGATGCCTTTGCTGATTGGAAAATCGAAGGCGGGAATATCCAGTATATAAATACACCTTATTTCGATTTATTGGACGGCGTCGAAGAAGTGGTTTCAGAATTGCCGACAGATAGAGATATCCTGGTAGTCTGTGCAAAAGAAGGCTCTTCCGTCATGGTGGCAGAAATGCTGTCAGAGGAAGGCGTTGACGTGGCCTATCTTGAAGGCGGCATGAAAGCTTGGAGTGAGCACCTGGAACCAGTGAAAGTCGGTGAATTGCAAGGCGGCGGCGAATTGTATCAATTTGTTCGTCTTGGCAAGGGATGCCTGTCGTACATGGCCATCTCTGAAGGGGAAGCCGCTGTTATTGATGCAACCCGCATGGCAAATATCTTCTTGGACTTCGCGCAGGAAAAAGGCGCAACGATCAAACATGTATTCGATACACATTTGCATGCGGATCATATTTCCGGTGGCCGTGCAATTGCAGCAGCAACAGGGGCAAGCTATTATTTGCCGCCTAAAGATGCAGAAGAAGTAGTGTTCGACTACACAGCTTTGGAGAATGGCTTGGAAGTGGCAATCGGAAGCTCGAAAATTGAAATTGAAGCGTTGTATTCACCGGGGCACACGATTGGATCTACATCATTCATCGTAGACCAACAATATTTGATGACAGGTGATATTTTATTCATCGACTCTATCGGCAGACCGGACCTTGCCGGCTTGGCTGACGACTGGGTTGGAGATTTAAGGGAATCATTATACACACGTTATCAGAAATTGGCGGATGAGCTCATTGTATTGCCTGCTCATTTCATGATCATCGAAGAATTGAACGAAGATGGCAGTGTCGCTAAAAAACTGGGCGATCTGTTCAAGGAAAACCACGGCTTGAATATCGCAGATGAGCAAGAATTTCGAGATATGGTTACCTTGAACTTGCCGCCGCAACCAAATGCTTATCAGGACATCCGCAAAACGAATATGGGAAAGATTACTCCTGACGAAGAAGTACAGCGTGAAATGGAAATCGGGCCAAACCGTTGTGCAGTTCGTTAAGCAACGATTTATGGCAATCGATATTCCGCAAAACAGCTGGCTTGCCTGGTGGCCTGTGTTGCTTTGCTTCATATTCAAGTGGCAGCTAAGCACCGAATCTTATAGAAAAAGAAACTTAACATTAAATAAAACCCAAAAGGAGAGATTTTGATGAACGCAGATAAAGTATTAGACGCAAAAGGGCTGGCATGCCCGATGCCGATCGTAAAAACAAGAAAAGAAATGAAGGAAATGGAAAGTGGGCAGGTTCTTGAAATCCTGGCAACCGACAAAGGCGCAAAGGCGGATCTGGTTGCATGGGCAAAATCAGGTGGACATGAGCTGCTGGATTCGCAGGAAAATGGCGATGTCTTTACATTCTGGATCAAGAAAGGCTAAGAGCCGGATTAAAGGGCATCGCCATGATGTCCTTTTCCCTTTTAGAGAGGTGAAAAGAAATGAGTCTGGACTTTATGATTGTCATTTTTCTCATTGGTTTTGTAGGTTCCTTCATCTCCGGAATGGTAGGAATCGGCGGTTCGATCATCAAGTATCCGATGCTGCTCTATATACCGGTGATGCTGGGCTTTACTGCATTCAGCGCACACGAAGTTTCGGGCATCAGTGCCATCCAAGTCTTTTTCGCGACCATTGCGGGGGTTTGGGCCTACCGTGGCAGCGGTTATTTAAATAAAACCTTAATCGCTTATATGGGGGGCGCCATTTTAGTGGGCAGTTTCATCGGCGGCTATGGTTCGACTTTGCTGTCTGAGCAGGCCATCAATATTGTCTATGCAGGATTGGCCACCATTGCAGTCGTGATGATGTTCATGCCGAAAAAAGGCGTCGATGACATCCCGCTTGACCAAGTGTCTTTCAATAAATGGCTGGCAGCAGGATTGGCGTTTATCGTCGGTATTGCCGCTGGAATTGTGGGGGCGGCTGGGGCCTTCATCCTTGTGCCTATCATGCTTGTTGTCTTAAAAATTCCAACTCGAATGACAATTGCGACGTCGCTTGCGATTACGTTTTTGTCATCCATTGGTTCGACAGTCGGCAAAATCGTTACGGATCAGATCCTTTATGGACCGGCAGCTGTCATGATTGTTGCAAGCATACTCGCAGCACCCCTTGGAGCGAAGCTGGGACAAAAAATGAACACCAAGTATCTACAGTGGATTTTGGCCTTGCTGATTTTAGGCACAGCCATTAAAATTTGGACAGATATCCTGTAATGCAAAAGAGAGGGCGCCCTTTAAAGGCGTCCTCTCTTTTTCGATCAGTCGATGCTTTTGGAACTTATTTTCTCGATTCGGTCCGATGGATAGGTATAATTGCCGGTCCGTTCGATTTGAGCCACTTCATACATAGCGAGCGCGACGTCCCTTGCTTCGACAGGTTTGTATTTCTTCATTTTCCCTTTCAACAATTTGCTGATGGCGGGGCTTAAGACAGTTGCGGCTTTTTCGCCTAAGCGGAATTCCTGGCGATCGCCGAGCAATAAAGAAGGCTGGAAAATATGAAGAGCAGTCAAACCGATTTTCTTCAAACGCACTTGAAGTTGTCCCTTGGTGCGGCTGTAGAAGACTTTTGACTCCGCATCCGCTCCTAAAGCCGTAATGATCAGAAAGTTCTTCACCTGCTGTGACTTTGCCAATTCAGCCATCTTCAATGGATACTCATAATCGACTTTTTTGAATGCATCCTGTGAACCTGCTTTTTTAATGGTGGTGCCAAGGCAGCAATAGACATCATCCACATCAAAGTGATGGGCATAGTCGTCCAGGCTATCAAAATCTGTGGCCACTTGTTCTAATTTTTCATGGGTTATGTCCAGTGGACGGCGAACCAGAATTTTCACTTCTTTGTAATGAGGGCTGTCTAAAAGGATATGGAGCAATTCGTTACCGACCAGTCCGCTTGCACCTGCCAGTAAAGCAGTTTTGTTAGTCATAGTGAACGACTCCTTTTTCAATGTGTTCTTTCTGTTAGAACCTACTATACCCCAATTTGCATGGAATTGTCTTTTTGCTTTTATTCTTTGGCTGAAGCAGTACAATAAGAATAAGACCGAAGGGGAGGAAGAAGTGCATGAAACCAGTGATAGTCGCTGAAAAACCAAGCCAGGCCAAAGCCTATGCCGAAGCGTTCAAGAGCGTGAAACGCGATGGCTATATTGAAGTCGCTCCCGATGCGATTTTTCCGGAAGGCGCCTATATCACTTGGGGAATCGGACACCTTGTGGAACTGAAAGAACCGAAGGCCTATGATCCGAAATGGGCCAGATGGTCGCTGGCTGCGTTGCCGATTTTGCCGGATACCTACCAGTTTCAAGTGGCAAGAGGCAAAGCCCAGCAATTTGGCATCATCAAAAAATTAATTTTTCAAACCGATACGGTCATCAACGCTTGTGATGTTGACCGGGAAGGATCCAATATATTCTATAGCATCTACTACCAGACGGGTGCAAAAAATAAAAAGATTAAACGATTGTGGATCAACTCGCTGGAAGCTGATGAAGTACGGAAAGGTTTCCAGGAATTGCGCGATAACCAGCAGGACCTGCTATTGTACCAGGAAGCCAAAGCGCGTCAGATCAGTGATTGGCTGGTGGGGATGAACGGATCCCGCCTGTATTCCTTATTGCTTCAGGAAAAAGGAATACGTGAAGTATTTGCGATTGGGCGTGTCCAGACGCCGACTGTATTTCTGATCTATCAGCGGGAAAAAGAAATTGAAGCATTTGTGCCGGAGCCTTTCTATGAAATTGAAGGTGTATTCGATGCCGAAAAAGGCCGCTACAAAGGCAAGGCGAAGTTGCGGGCCAAAGAACGGAAAGAAGCGGAAGAGCTTTTGGCTAAACATACGATTGCTGCAAAAGAAGAAGGCGTTGTCACACAGGTGAAAACCACGGAAAAGCGTACACCGCCGCCACAGCTCCATTCTTTATCAACGTTGCAGGCAGCAGCCAACCGGAAGTGGAAATACAGTCCGGCGAAGGTATTGTCTGTCATGCAGGGCCTATACGAAAAAAAACTTGTCAGTTACCCAAGAACCGATACCCAGCATATTACGCCGGGCGAGTTCAGCTATTTGGCAGGGCAAGTTGAAAAGTATCAGAAGCTGATTGATATGCCTTTTCCGATCGCCTCCAAAGCACCGAAAAAGCGTTTTGTGGACAGCTCCAAAGTCCAGGAGCATTATGCCATCATTCCAACGAAAACCATACCGACAGCCAGAAAACTGGAAGGATTGGCGAAAGACGAACGCAATCTGTATGAAGAAGTTCTGCGGACGACGTTAGCGATGTTCCATAAAGATTACCGCTATGCTGAAACAAAAGTGACAACGGATGTTAAAGGGCTGGCATTTTTCACAACCGGCAAAACCGAACTCGAAAAAGGGTGGAAAGAGCTTTTCCCTCCTGCCAAAGAAGCAAAGGCAGAACCGTCTTTGCCCGAACTGAGGGAACAGGAACGGGTGAAAAGCAAAGTTGATATAAAAGAAGGCATGACAATGCCGCCAAAGCCTTATACAGAAGGCCAATTGATTGCCATGATGAAAACTTGCGGAAAATTTGTAGAGGATGTCGAAGATACGGAGATCCTTAAAGAAATTGAAGGGTTGGGAACGGAAGCGACAAGAAGCGGAATCATTGAAACGATCAAGCGGCATGAATATATTTCGGTCTCTAAAAATATCGTTTCAATTACGGAAAAAGGTCGAATCCTATGCCAGTCTATTGAAGGAAATTTATTGTCCAGTCCGTCGATGACTGCGAAATGGGAGACGTATTTAAAGAAAATCGGCAGAGGCGAAGGGTCAGCTGAAGTTTTTCTGGCCACCATCGGCAAATTTATCCAGAAACTGCTTGATGAAGTGCCAGGGCAAATGCAGAAAAACGGGTTGCCGGCACAGCTGGCGATGCCGAACGCCAAAGACGAAATTGCCCCTTGCCCAAGATGCAAAACAGGCATGATCGTCTCGAGAAGAGGCTCTTACAACTGCACGGAACACGCCAATGGATGCAAGCAATCGTTTCCAGCAATTTTCCTGAAGAAACGATTGACCGCTAAACAGATTGAATATCTATGCACGAAAGGCAAGACGCCGGTCATTAAAGGTTTTGTTTCAAAAAATGGCAAAAAGTTCAACGCCAAGCTGGTGTTGGAAGACGGTAAATTGAAAATGGAGTTTTAAGCAGGCAAGCGGATTTGCGAAAGGGCCAAAAGCCTGATTGGTTGCAATGGTTCTAGTCTTTCTTTGATAATGAAAGTGAAGATAAAGCACAATGTCCAGAGGAAAGGGAGTTTCGCATGAAGTATAATTTTGATGAAATCGTCAACAGAAGAGGCACTTATTCCATGAAGTGGGATGGAGGAGAGCTGATCAAACAATTCGGGCTTACAGAAAGATATGACGAAGACACCATTCCGTTGTTCACCGCTGATATGGATTTGCCGGTTCCCCAGCCATTGGTGGAGGCATTGCATAAAACAGTAGATCATCGAATCTACGGTTACTCTGTCTTTCCGGATGAATACTTTGAGGCCATCCAATCCTGGCTGAAGAAACGGCATGGCTGGAAAGTCGAAAAAGAACAAATCGTCTATAGTCCGGGAACTGTGCACGCGTTGAATATTGCGGTTAAGGCATTTACAAATGTGGAAGACGGCATCATCATCCAACGTCCTGTTTATCCTCCGTTCACTTCAGTGATTGAAGGAAACGGCCGGAAAGTAGTCAATAACGCATTGAAACAAGAAGCTGATGGCTATTATTCCATCGATTTCGAGGATTTTGAAGCCAAAGCAAAGGATGACCATACGACAATGTTCATTCTCTGCAATCCACATAATCCTACGGGCAGACTGTTTAATGAAGAAGAGTTGAAAAAAATGGCGGCCATCTGCCATGAAAACAATGTATTGATTGTAGCGGATGAAATCCACGGAGACTTGCTGCGCCGTGGCAAGGAATTTATTCCGATGGCAAAAATAGCTGACCATACGGACCATATCATCACCTGTACCGCCATCAATAAAACATTCAATGTAGCGGGACTGCACTGCACCAACGTCATTATTTCCGATGAAGAGCTGCGGACTAAATTCGCTACTGAAATGGGTATGCAATTGGCGTCTCCATTCGCCATCTCCGCTTTGATTGCGGTTTACAACGAAGGTGAAGATTGGCTTGAGCAGTTGAAAGACTATGTCGATGGGACAATGGCATATATCAAGGAGTTTTTAGCTGAAAAGATGCCTGAAGTGAAAGTGGCCATTCCGGAAGGCACGTACATCATGTGGCTGGATTTCAGCGGCTATGGCATTTCAGCGAAAGAAATTCACGACCGCATCTACAATAAAGCCAATGTTTTATTGGAAGACGGCAGTATGTTTGGTGAAGAAGGGGAATTCTATCAACGAATCTGTACGCCTTCCCCTCGGCCGCTCATTCAAGAAGCATTGGAAAGAATCGCTAAAGAATTCGAAGACCTATCCGGAAAAGGCAACAAATAAAACGGATTTCTGAATTTACACTCAATTGAATATGCTGATAACTTTACCTTGGATAAGAAGCCTAGTATAATAAAAACACTTGGAAAACAAATAGTGTTTCCGACTTTGCACACAATTTCTCTGCCCATTCTATTGCTTACTTACACATTTGGTAATTTCATACGATGGTTAAATATTTCAGACAATAGAGCTGACATAAAAGCCGAAAAGAATCCTTTGAAAAAGGGGGTTCTTTTCGGTTTTTTCTATTTCTGAAAAAGAAAGGAATGAATGGTATGTATTATTTCATTGACCATAAGAAAAAGAAAATTCACCAACGGCAATTTGCCGGCGATCGTTGTGGTTTCGTAGAAACACCTGTGGAAAAAAGAGAATTTACGGATGAGGTCGAATATATTGAGCAGCTGGAAGAAAAAAACTCTTATGAATTTTGCCCCTATTGCCAATCAGCTCAAACCATCAGCAGCTAGAAATAATTTTTAGAGAGCCAAAGTTGCTGTGCCAGCTGATCAGGCTCCTTATAAAAAAAGACTATAGACAGCTCGAACTCTTCGAGTTTGTCTCTAGTCAGCAAAGCCGGCTGGACAGCTGGCTTTTTTTATTTAGGCGTTTCCAGCAACAGCACAATATACCCTTTATCCGTTATGAAATTCCAGTCAAGGAATACCTCCATAATGGGTTGCCCTAAGATGGCTTCAATCTGGGTCTGCAAAATCAATCGGCGTTCCAACGGCCGCTTAACCAATTTCAATTCTTCAATAAAGCCGCCTTTGATCAGCTCTTTTTCGATTTCCACAAAAATTCCCGAGCGCTCAATTAATAATGTTCGGTTATTCAACCAATACAGTTCAGTGGACTCCGGTGTTTTTTGTGCTTTACGGCTGGCTTCCATGACTTCCTCACGAATATTCTCCACTTGAATGTCCGAATCCCATTCAAAATCAGCTGCAGGCGTCTTATCAGGCATAATCGCCAAAATCATGCCTGTTTGATCATCTAAATTCCAGTCTGCATAGACATCTTCAATATCGATTTTGCCGATCTTCCATAATTCCAATTTGATATCGGAGACCAGTTGATTCATCAGAAGGTCACGTGTTTCCAACACTCTTCGGTGCTCTTGCTGCTTCATTAGGATTTTTTCAGTGGGAGCCAAAAATCCACGAAGATGTATGGTAATAAAAGGAGGCTTGACTGTTACGAAGACCGATGTTGGGCCTTTTCCGAAATGGTCACGCAGTAAAGTGGAAATATAACTGCCGACTTCAGTGTGGATTGTTTTTTCATTGGGCATAATCTGCTCTCCTTTTATTCGTAAGTAGGCCGAGTTGGCCACTGGCGGCTAATTGGCTTCATTATACGGGATTCATCAGATTTATTAAAGAAATCGGATAGCAATAGCGGAATTACGCTGAATTTGATTGTGTGACAAGCTGATATAAAGAGTGTAGATTTTTTGGTCTTATTGGCTCATGATTTTGGTTTTCTTATTGCGGTGATTGTTTTAGGCCTACAGAATAAGGGTATTATTTGGAAAAAGCTGAAATCTATGCTTATGAGTTCTCAAAAAGCCGATTTAATCAGAAAGGAGGATTCCATGCCTTCAACTACAGTCAAAACCACTGACTACACAAAGGAAAAAAACCGGAGAGTCCATGCCAAAAGAAACGTTTGGTCAGGCTTCCTGTTTGGAGTCGGGTTGGTGGCTTTCATTGATGAAACGGTCTTTCATCAATTACTGCATTGGCATCATTTTTACGATAAGTCTACAAGCGATGCAGGATTGGTATCAGATGGTTTTTTTCACGCCTTCAGCTGGTTTGCGACCGTAGCTTCCTTATTTCTCCTTGCTGATCTTCAGCGCCGCAAAGCCTGGTGGCCCAAGCGCTGGCTGGGAGGAATGCTGATCGGCGCAGGAGCTTTTCAGCTTTATGACGGCCTTGTCCAACATAAACTTTTGGAGCTCCATCAAATTCGCTATGGAGTAGAGCTGCTGCCCTATGATCTTATATGGAATATAACAGCAGCTGTGATACTGGCTTTGGGGATATTCCTGCTATATAAAACGCCCAATACACCAGTAAAGTCGAATGGAAACAGAGAATAGAGTCGAGACAATGAATCTAGGATCTGGAGAAGTATATTTTCATCCTTCATACTTGCCTTTTAAAGGGACGAATAGCACTTCATTCAGCAAAGTCGTATGGATTTTGCCCTGGTCATCCTTTTCAATCAACCGTAATTCCTGGCTGAAAGAACTTCCGACCGGAATGACCATTTTTCCGCCAGTCTCTAATTGTTCGAGAAGCTCTGTTGGCACTTCTGCGGCAGCGGCTGTCACCATGATCCGGTCATATGGAGCGGACTCTTTCCACCCTTCACTGCCATCCCCTAATTTAAAATGAACATTTTTGAAATTCAATTGAGCTAACCGTTCTTTTGCACGAGCATGCAGTTCTTCGATTCGTTCGATGGTATAGACGGATTCTGAGAAGGCAGCAAGCAAAGCAGTCTGAAAACCTGAACCTGTGCCCAGTTCCAATACTTTTTGTTCTGGCTGAAGGTCAAGAGCCAGAGTCATTTCGAGAACCAGGGAAGGCTGTGAAATCGTTTGTTCAAATCCGATAGGCAGGGCTTGGTCAAATACGGCCAGGTCTTTATTGGAGTCCATGAAAAAACTGCGGTCCATTTGCTTAAAGTAAGAAATGATTTCCTTTCTTTGGCTTTTCATCATGCATCCCCGCTTTCTTTTGCTTTTGTTCTCTTATTTGAGTGCCTATGCCATGCATTTCCGAGTGGGGCTTGTTACATTAATTTTAAAGGAAGTAACCGGAGACTGTATAGTATTTGCTCTGCGCTTTCTTTCGCAGCAGCAAAAAATAAGAAAGGTGGAAGCTCAGCCGATGGATATTGAAACAATCGAGAAAGGTCTTTATCAAAATGGGGGACAGCTGGAGCTGGCCACTTTTGGAATGGGTTGTTTCTGGGGGCCGGAAGCACGATTCGGCAGCCTGCCCGGAGTTATGCGCACTCGTGTCGGTTTTGCCGGCGGCCAGACAGCAGCGCCTACATATCGAAAAATGGGGGACCATACGGAAACCATCCAGATTGAATTTGATCCCTCCATCATCAGTTATACAGAGGTGCTTAAAGAATTTTGGCAGAACCATTATACAAATCGCGATAATTATAAAGGAAGACAGTATATTTCATTGCTTCATTACCATACAGAACAGCAGCACGAACTTATTGCCAAGGTCAAAAAAGAAATGGAAACTCAATTGGGAGAGGAGATTGAAACGGAAATTTCACCTTTCATCGATTTCACCATAGCAGAAGGCCGCCATCAAAAATATTACTTGAAGCGCTATCCCAAGGCATTGGAGCAATTGTCAGAGCTGTATCCGCATCAAGAGCTGCTGGCAGATTCAACTTTTGCAGCACGGCTGAATGGCTTTGTGAAAGGCTACGGAACAAAAAAAGGGATAATCGATGAGCTGGAACAATGGAGCATCGGAAAAGCAGAAAAGCTGTTTTTAATCGATCTCTTTTCAAAGATGAAGTGGTAAAGCGAAAAGGGAGTTTCTGCTCCAGCTCTGTCTGACAAGTCAGGAGGGATACAATGGACTTGCTGCCGACAGATTATGTGGAGATTGTGACCCGTTTGCTGGCTGCGGCTTTTTTCAGTGGGCTGATCGGTATCGAAAGGGAAGCGAAAAACCAGCCAGCGGGACTCCGGACGCATCTACTGGTAGGGATAGGTTCGTGTCTGATGATGATTTTATCGATAACCGGCTTTGATTCCTTTATCAACAGCGACAATAGTTCAATCCGGTATGATCCTGCACGTATTCCTTCCTATGTCATCAGTGGCATCGGTTTTTTAGGAGCGGGTACCATCATTGTCCATCGGGGATCTGTCAGAGGCCTGACGACTGCTGCATCTGTCTGGGTAGCGGCAGGCATTGGGTTGACCATTGGAGCAGGAATGTACTATTCGGCAGTACTGGCTACGATTATCGTCCTGCTGACTTTGTATGTGCTGTATCATATCGAAAATAAGTTTTTTAAAAATCGGTTGCAAAAAAATATTTCGGTAACAGCTGCAGACCGGGAAAACCTGTTTTCAGAGCTGGTTGCTGTTTTTGAAGAATCGGAAATGGATATCCATGAATTCCAGATTGAAAATGCAGTATCCTATGGCGGTGAAAGCTTTTCTACCTATAATTTCACAGTCAGCGAGAGTAAAATCAGCAATGAAATCAATTTAGTCAAGAAATTGCAGGAAATTGATGGAGTAACGAAGATCATGATGTAAAATAAAAGGAAAAGGCCGAACGACTACCAGCTTCGGTTTTTTCGTGTTTTCAATAAACACTGACAGCAGCAAAAAGTTTCAACGCGGGAAGTTATTTTTATAAATACGATGGCGAGGAGAAAAACATGGATCAAACAACAATGCTTCTGGCTTTATTGCCAATATTTCTCATTCAAATTGGCTTAATGATTTTCGCTATAGTAGATCTAATCAAAAATCCAAATCCAAACGGGCCAAAATGGATGTGGGGCATCATCATTGTCGTCGTTAATATTATTGGCCCCATTCTTTATTTTGTTGTCGGGAGGAGAAATTATTGAGCTTAGTCGAAGTCAACAACCTAACGAAGCAGTATGGACAGGAACTGGCAGTTGAAAATCTTACTTTCAGATTGGAAAAAGGAACAGCGACAGCTTTAATAGGGCCGAATGGTGCAGGAAAAACGACAACTCTGTCCATGTTGGCTGATTTATTGTCTCCTTCGAGCGGTGAAATCAGTTTGGCTGATGGCTTGACAGTCGGCTTCCTGCCGCAGTATCCGCAATTTTTCCCTTGGCTGACCGCACTGGAATTCACTGAGATGGCTGCCAAATTAAGTGGAGTCGGCGCAAAGAAAGCAAAGCTGCAGGCAATCCGTACATTGGAATTTGTCGGGCTTGAGGGAGCCTTGTACAAAAAAACTGGTGCTTTTTCTGGCGGGATGAAACAGCGATTGGGTCTTGCGCAAGCTATTGTCCATCAGCCTAAACTTCTTTTGCTGGATGAACCGATTTCAGCACTTGATCCCACCGGTCGCCGGGAAATCATGGATTTACTGAAATCGCTGCAGCAAGACACAACAATTTTATATTCCACCCACATTTTAAACGATGCAGAAGAAATGACAGATCAGCTGCTATTTATGAAGGATGGGCACTTGATCGAACATGGATCTTTGGAAGAAGTCAAAAGCAGGCATGCCAATCCCCGTATCCGCATCCGATTCCATAAACCTGCCGAAGCGGTGAAGTTTGCTGAGGAACATTCATGGAAAATGCAAGTGTTAACAGATTCTGTTTATCTCTCTGTCGATAAAGAAGGCTCCAGCATGCAGCAAGTGCTCCATACCTTATCTTCAGAAAAGCAGGACATCTTAGGAGTGGAATTTCAAACAGCTTCTTTGGAAGAAATCTTTTTGAAGGTGGTTGCTGGCCAATGAAGCAATTTAGTATTCTATTGCAAAAAGAATGGCGAGAAAATATACGGAATTATAAAATCTTCTGGATTCCTTGTGTTTTTATTCTATTGGGAATCACTGAACCTGTTGTAAACTACTTTATGCCTCAGATTTTAGAGGCATCCGGTGGTTTGCCGGAAGGGGCGGTGTTTGAATTTCCAACACCATCACCTGAACAGATTTTAATGGCGGTCATGGGGCAATTTCAAACAATCGGTATAGTTGTGCTGATTTTGGCTTACATGGGAACAATCGCTGGAGAGCGGAAAAGCGGAACAGCCACTTTGCTGTATGTGCGTCCGCTGTCTTTCCTTTCCTACTTTTTAAGTAAATGGACAATGGCGGCCGCGATTTCTCTAATCAGTTTGTGGATTGGGTTTTTGGCAGGGTATTACTATACGTCATTGTTTTTTGAAACACTTGAATTTAGGGGTCTTCTGCAAATGATGGGATCCTATAGTGTTTGGATTGTACTGATTCTTACACTTACACTGGCTGCCAGCGCCATTTTACCAAATGGTGGACTTGCAGCGGCTGCGGCATTCGGCGTATATGTGCTCGTGCAGTCAGCTGATGGTTTGTTTGGAACGAATTGGGCGTTTTCTCCAGTTAAGCTGCCCGAATATGCAGCAGCCTGGCTAACTGGAAGTCCAAATCTTGGTGATTTCGGCGGGGCGATTGGGCTTGCTGCCCTGGCCATTTTAGGGTTGATGGGATTAGGCAGTTGGGCAGCCCGGAAAAACAAAGCGAAAACCAAAATCTAATCAAGTGCAGATGAACGAACACGGGAATCTTTAAGTTTCCAATGCTTCATTTCTTTCAGGCCTGTTAAAAGTGAAAGCGTGGATAGGTATTGCTTCATATCGAACTGAACGCTTTAAACGTCTTTACATATTGCTTTTCACCGAAAAGAAACAGCACTAAATCACTTGGCGTTCTATGCGGCGTCGCGCGCGCAAGTGGACGCCGTGAGTAAAAAAGTGCGACAATGGGGAGCGCGCATCTTTTATGGAGAAACCCTCTTTATGCAGGAGGCCTTTATTACTAAGCGGTTTTTACAAAAGATCCTCATTGCTTGAAAATTAAAGTTTCTACACTTAGAGAAACCGCATAGTGTAGGCAAGTTTAAAGCGCTGTATATCAGGGTCGCCGGTAGGTGAACCATAAAGAAAGAAAAGATTAGTGGGCTTTACAGACACAATCGACTTAAACAGAATCGAATAGAGGTTAAGTTTTATGAAGAAACTCGCAGTATTCATACTGCTCGTACTATTAGTATGGGGCGGAATTTGGGGCAGCAACAACTGGGTGCAAACCACAGAATATACAGTAGCGTCTGAAGAACTGCCGCAAGCCTTTGATGGGGCAAGAATTGTACAGGTCTCGGATCTGCACAATGCTACATTTGGCAGAAACCAATCTTCATTGATTGAAAAGGTGGAAGCAGCCAGTCCGGATGCCATCTTTTTGACTGGAGATCTTGTTGACAGCAACCGCTATGATTTGGATTCCAGTTTGGTCCTGGTAGACGCCCTTGTAGAAATGAGCGAAGTCTATTACGTTACCGGAAACCATGAAGTGGCATCCAATAAAGTTGAAGAAATCTTGGGAGCTCTGCGGGAACGTGGTGTGACAGTCTTGGAAAATGATTCGGTTGAGTGGGCGAAAGAAGGGGAGTCGGTTCAAATTGCAGGAATCGATGATCCATTGATGGAGCCGGATATCCATGAAGGAGAAGCTACACAGCAAAGCCTTGCAAATGCTCAGATGACAGAAGATTTCACGCTTCTGCTGGCACACCGGCCGGAGTACTTTCCGATTTATGCCGATTACGGCGTGGATGTAGTCTTTTCTGGACATGCCCATGGCGGCCAGGTCCGTATACCGGGAATTGGCGGCTTGATTGCACCTGGGCAAGGCTGGTTTCCAAAAGTGACTGAAGGCATCTTCGAAGTGAACCAATCGCAAATGGTTGTAAGCCGGGGACTTGGCAATAGCACCTTTCCTGTGCGGATTTTCAACTTGCCGGAAATTGTCGTGGTGACGCTGGAAAAAGGCTAAAGTCGGAATAGGGTATTTGGCGCGCTAGTTATCCAGCCATTTTTCCGCAGCTGAATTTAAATAGTGGACGAATTAAAAGTGAATGTAAATAAGGAGGCAGCTTCATGTGATTAAGAAAAGAGAAGTTACATTGCACCGCTATTCCTCAGGAGTATCGATTGATTACGATTTGCCGTCGGATCAATTGGAATTTACCCGTTTGCCCAAGGAAATTGTTGAAAAAGATGCAAAAGACCGATCGAAACATTTCATCATCATAAAAGCGCGCGGCGAAGATGCCGGTTTCTTTGAACTGGATGAATCAGAGGACAGAAAAAAGTATTCAGATAATCCAAAGGCCTTATTGCTGAGAGGATTTTCGGTGAACCCCAAATTTCAAGGAAGAGGCATCGCAACTGGCTCCATTTATGCGCTTCCTGAATTTATGAAAACGGAATTTCCGGATTTTGATGAAGTGGTGTTGGGCGTCAATGCCCGCAATTTTCCAGCTCAACGCCTTTACCAGAAAGCCGGATTCAAAGATACAGGAAGACGGATTATGCGCACTAAAGGCGAACAGTATGTAATGTCCCTATACTTGGATGAAAAGGAGTGAGAGCAGAAATGCTCCCACTCCTTTTATTTTGTACCTGAACATTCAAAATATAGGTGTTTATGCAAGCTGCACCCCGGGTTGAATAGAGATGAACAGGAAGGACAGGTTGAAGCGCAGGCTAAATAGTCTTTGACCGACAGTTCGTGTCCGCACGTTCCGCATAGTACCGCCTTTTCATCGAACTGGTCTTTGGGCCAAACTTCATGCTTGCCGCAGCCTTCCGCTTGGTGGCATTCAAAGCAGGGAAAGTATTCCTGGCAGCAAAAAAACTTAATGGCGATCCGGTCGATTGGAGAATGGTAATGTGCACAACGTGTTTCAGCATCGACTTTAATGCCCTTAACGATTTGATGATGAGCCATATTCAAAACATCCTTTCTGCAGTATGAGTTTGGCCTGATAAGGCTTCATAAAACGGTACATCGTCTACTGACCGTAAAGTCCGATTGGAAGGGTATCGGTTACATAGGCGTTGCCGCAGGACGCAGCGTTTTTAGCCTATGCTCTGCTTTTCTTTAGCGGGGGATGAAGAACTCCATGCTGATTGAAGTTTTTCTTTATATAACTCAGTTTCTTTCTATGCTACTATGAAAGGGACGAAACTACGAATCTAATTCTTCGGGGCAAGGTGAAATTCCTTACCGGCGGTGAGCAGGGAACTGCAAGTCCGTGACCCGGTTAAGCGAATGCAGGCATAGGCCACTATGTTTAAAGCGCTTAAGCGGTGGAGCTGGTGAAATTCCGGCACCGACAGTTACAGTCTGGATGGGAGAAGAATTCAGAGATCGGTTTCGTTATGTGCCTCTTCTTTTCAATCGTTTGAAATTGAAAGGAGGAATTTGTATGACCAAAATACCTGAACAGGGACCCGTCTCTGGAAATGCAACACACCGATCTTTAATGCTGCTCTTTTCCTCCGCGGAAACCGGGCTTTTTAAAGGTACCCAAAATTGTCGGGAAACCGGCCAGCTTGTTAAAGAAGCAAGGCACATGCAAACAACCTTCAGCGCCATCCTTTCCTCACCACCCATACGCCCCATGGTGGAAAGCACCCAACTACTTGTACGAAAACGAATTAAATCTGCTCCGGCGACCGGAATGGAGGAGTGTGCCTAAATGTTTACAGGTATAGTCGAAGAAGTCGGCCGCGTTGCGCAAGTCCGCGCAAAACCGCAGGCTATGGAACTGACGATTTCCTGTGTGCTGATTTTGGAGGACATGAAGCGTGGAGACAGTATTTCCATAAACGGAGTGTGTTTGACTGTTTCTTCCTTCGATGCTCAAACGTTCACAGTCGATGTCATTCCAGAAACGGTCAAGTCTTCAACAATGAAGGAATTAAAAACAGGAGCGCGCGTAAATCTCGAGCGTGCCATGCCAGCCACCGGCCGCTTTGGCGGCCATTTCGTCAGCGGCCATATCGATGGCGTCGGCGTGATCCGTTCAGTGAAGAAAGAAGCCAATGCTGTCACCAAAACAATTGAACTCGATCCTCAGCTGATGAAATACATGATGCTGAAGGGTTCGATAGCAGTTGATGGGACTTCATTGACGATTTTTAAACTTGGCCACAATACGGTTGCCATTTCCCTCATCCCGACCACACGGGAGGATTCGTTATTAGGCGAAAAAGGGATTGGCGATAAGGTCAATATTGAGTGTGATCTCTTGGCGAAGTATACCGAACGAGTTCAAACCGCAGAACCGAAAATCAGCAGAAGCTGGCTTGCGGAAAATGGATTTTAAAGGGAGATGCTGAAATGATGTTCTACACTGTAGAAAAAGCCGTCGAAGATTTAAAGGCTGGAAAAGCAGTTATTGTAATCGATGATGAAGACAGAGAAAACGAAGGCGATTTTATCGCATTGGCAGAGTTTGCTTCACCTGAGATTGTCAATTTGATGGCGACGGAAGGGCGAGGATTAATTTGTGTCCCGATTGCCGGTTCCATCGCACAGCGATTGGAGTTTGGCTTGATGACTGATCAAAATACAGATGAATTCGGCACCGCCTTCACCATCAGCATTGACCATAGAGATACAACCACGGGTATCAGCGCTTTTGAGCGTTCCCACACCATCACCAGCCTGATCAAGCAAGAAGCGAAGGCTGCAGACTTTAAACGTCCGGGCCATATTTTTCCATTGATTGCGAAAGATGGCGGCGTGCTTGAACGGGCAGGCCATACGGAAGCGGCTGTCGATTTGGCGAAGCTTGCGGGATCTGCTCCGGCAGGGGTCATCTGCGAAATCATGAACCCAGACGGCACGATGGCCCGTGTGGATGATTTGGAGAAAGTGGCAGAGCGGCTCAACCTTGGGGTGTTGACAATCAAGGATTTGGTTGTGTATCAGCAGAAAAACCAGCATACATCAGCGTATTAATTCAATAGAGGAGATGGAAAAATGACTGTTCATTTTGAAGGATATTTAAACGGTGAAGGGTTGCGGATCGGCATCGTGGTCGGACGCTTTAATGAATTTATCACCAGCAAACTATTGAGTGGAGCAGAAGACGCATTAAAACGCCATGGCGTTGGAGAAGATGACGTCTCGATCGCCTGGGTACCGGGAGCTTTTGAAATTCCCCTGGTGGCCAAAAAGATGGCGATGAGCGGGAACTATGACGCCGTCATTACTCTTGGCACAGTCATCAGAGGTGCGACGCCTCATTTCGACTATGTCTGCAGTGAAGTGGCAAAAGGCGTTTCACGGGCCAGCGACCAAGCCAATATCCCGGTCATTTTCGGGGTTTTGACCACGGATTCCATTGAACAGGCCATTGAACGTGCTGGCACAAAAGCCGGCAACAAAGGCTGGGAATCTGCCGCAGGCGCCATTGAAATGGCCAATCTTATGAAAAAATTATAATCTACTGGCACCTGGGCTTTTGTCCGGGTGTTTTTTTGATTAAAAGATGAAGTTTAGGGGAAAGGGATGTATAACGACCTTAGGACTGGAGGATCAGTAGGATGATGTATATAGAAATAGCTTCAAAACTATTTTTTGGCTTAATTGCATTATTGCTGATTACTCGTATCTTGGGGAAAAAAGAAATGTCTCAGTTAACTCCCTTTGACTTTATTTATTCCATTGTGCTAGGCGGGATTTTGGAGGAAAGCATATATGATGATAAAGTAAACCCTTTGCATGTCTGGTTTGCGGTTGCTGTATGGGGAATCATGCTGTATATTATCGAAAAAACGACTCAAAAGAATGATAAAATAAGGAAACTTTTAAAAGGCGAGACCTCCATTTTAATTCAAGACGGCGAATTCAATATAGACGAATTAAATAAGAATCACCTGGAGATGGAACAGCTTCGCGTGATGCTTCGCCAACAAGGTGTTTTTTCATTGAGCGAAGTTTGTGATCTGTTTTTAGAATCAGGTGGAACAATTAGTTTAAAAAAATATGCCAAGTATAAAGAGGTAACGCCTGACATGCTGAATCTGCAGGCAAAAAATGAATCGATAAACTTTTTGTTTGTGGACGAGGGTAAAATAAATGAAGGGATTTTAGAATATGTTGGGAAATCAAAACAATGGCTGTATGACTCCCTTGCCGAGGAAGGTTATCCAAACCTCAAGGAAGTGTTGTATGCGGAATGGTCAGAAACAAATGGATTCTACATTAAGGGATACGATAAAAGTAAAGAGAACATCAAAAAAGTGAACTAGGGTGGAGAGTATGAAAAAAACAATTTACTTGATCAGGCATTGCCAAGCAACTGGCCAGGCACCGGATGCAGAGTTAACGGAAACAGGCAGGCAGCAAGCGCATATATTGGCGGATTTTTTGGGAAATCAGAGAGTGGCCCATCTTGTCGCCAGTCCATTTACCCGGGCCATCCAATCCATTGAACCGGTGGCGGATCGATTAGGTTTGCCGATTGAAGTGGATGACCGATTGGCTGAACGCGTGTTGAGCACGCAGGACTTGCCGGACTGGATGGAAAAACTGGAGGAATCGTTCGGTGATGAAGAGCTGAAGCTTGCGGGAGGCGAATCGGGAAAAGAAGCGGCTGACCGCGCAATGGAAGTGATGAGTGAAATGAAAGATGGGACGGCAGCGGTGACACATGGAAACTTATTAGGTCTGCTCTTGAAAAAAATCGATTCAGGCTATGGGTTTTCAGAATGGCAAAAGCTGACGAATCCGGATGTCTATAAAGTGGAAGTGGAAAATGGCCATTCCTCAGTGGCGCGGATATGGAAATGACAATTTAAAAAGGCCAACAGCTGAGGAGGCTGTTGGCTGTTTAGCGGAATGTCATTCCAGCGTATTTCCTTCATTTGGAATGGGATTATTCTTGAGCAGTCCAGCTAAATGATAGGTATTATAAGCAAGCCGCTGAATTGCGGATTTGGTGAATTCATTGTTGCGCCCGGCATCCATATAAGAATCGCCGGGTCCTGCTTCACCGACCCAATAAGCATCAACATTCGGCGGGATAACAAAACCGATATGGGAAAGCCCGTATAGAATGGAAGCCGCTGAATGTTTTGCTCCATCTTCGTTGCCGGTTACAACCACGCCGCCAACTTTATTGTAGAAAACGGCTTGCCCTTTGTCGTTGGTGACGCTGCTGCTTCCATAAAGGCGTTCAATGGCTTGCGTCGCCAAGGAACTTTTTTCGCCTAGCCAAATGGGGGTGCCGATAATGACAATATCTGCAGCCAATACTTTCTCAAGGATTTGGGGCCATTCATCACCGTCGCCCATGTCTTCCTGGACGCCATAGGCGATGGAGTAATCAGCCAAACGCAAGGTTTCAGATTCTACTCCCAATTGATTATAATGGTATTGAACATCCTTGATAAACCCTTCTGTATGAGAAGGTTCTTTGGAATTTTTCAACGAAGTGTTAAGGAAAAGTGCTTTTAAGGGTTGCATTTTATCGCTCCTTTTATATTTTCGTTTCTGTTTAGTCCTTGTTTTCCCTTTTACCAGGAATATATGCAACAATCGATTCGAGCAATCGTCTGAAGAAAAGAGGTGTTTCAAATGAAAAAAAATGATGCCCTGCCCTATATACTGATTTTCCTCTTGTTGCTAATTAAAGTGAGTGCTTTTCGTGTGCTTATTTTTGATACAAAATCGATTTTGCATATTGTTTTGATTGAATTTCCAATGTGGGCCCTTCTGTTATCTGCTGTTTTGCTGCTGGCAAAAAAACGGATATGGTTGGCTGTTTTTATTTTTAATCTGCTGACTTCCGTCATTTTCTTTACTGTCACGTTGTATATACGCTATTATTCCACCATCCCTTCTTACTACGATTTACAGCAGCTGACGCAGTCGAGTTCTGTCAGCAATACCATTTCGATGCTTGCAAATCCTTGGGATTTCCTGTTCTTTCTAGATGTTATTTTGCTGGTGTTCATTGCCCGCCGCTTCGAAAAACCGGTGAAAATTGTTGCCATGAAATATACGGCAGTCACTATGGCCGCGATTTGTGCGATTACCATTGTGTATGCGCTGCAACAACCGATCATTGATGTTTCTTATTTTGCGAAAGAAAATGGATTTTTGCAGTCTCAGCTGGCTCAATTGTATAATCGTTCCACAGAAACCGCACATGCCTCTTCCAGCAAGCTGTCAGCTAAAGAATTGGAAGAGTTGAAAGGCAATAAGTATGTGGAAGTCAGTAAACACGACAATTTTGGAATCGCGGAAGGGCGGCATTTATTCGTCATCCAAGTAGAATCACTGCAGAATTTCGTGATTGGCCGAACCTTGCACGGCCAGGAAATCACACCAAACCTCAATAAGCTGTTGAGTGAAAGTGCCTACTTCTCCAATGTCTTCCAACAGGTGGGCGCGGGGACAACTTCTGATGCAGAATGGATGGCCAATACCGGACTGTATCCGCAAGGCATGATTCCGACGGCCAACAGCCTCACCGGAAAAGAAGTGCCTTCCCTGGCCCGTACATTAAAAGACGAAGGTTATGGATCTGCCACCTACCATGCGGACGATGTGACATTTTGGAACCGGGATGTGCTTTATCCGGTTCTTGGTTACGAAGAGGTCTTCTCGATCGATGACCTCCCAAATATCAAAACTGTCGGCTTCGGTCCGGCAGATGAAGTGCTGTTTGATTTTGTAGCAGGAGAGCTGCCGCGCCAGCTCGACACTTACGAGCGTATTTATGCCAACATCGTTACAGTCACCAGCCATACTCCATTTGAAATGCCGGGTGCTATGGAGTATCTTAACCTCCCAGCAGAATACGAAGGCATGTACATTGGGAACTATCTGCAATCCATCCGCTATGCAGACGAACAAATCGGCTTATTTATACAGGAACTGAAGGACCGGGGAATTTATGATGAATCCTTAATTGCCATTTTTGGAGACCACTCCGGTATGCACGGCACTTTAGTGACGGAAGAAGACCGGCAGCTATTAAGCAACTTCTTGGGGCATACGTATTCTTTAAAAGATCAATTTACCATTCCGCTGATTTTTACAGGTGGAAATCTGTTTGAAGAAGCTGAAATGACACGTCTCGGCGGCCAGGCCGACATTATGCCGACATTATTGGCGCTGCTTGGGGTTGAGCACGACGAGCCGATGATGGGGCACAATCTGTTCCATTACAAAAAAAATCTGCTGGGCATGCGCTATTATATGCCTGGAGGGTCCTACATCCAGTCGGAACAATTCTATAAAGCGCCTGGAGCCAAACTGCCTGAAGTGCTGTACGATTTAAAGAGCATGGAAAAGCGCAGTAAAAACAGCGAAGCTAAAAAACATATCCGGGATACGGAAAGCTTGATGAACTATGCGGATACGTTATTAAAAGACTATATCGAGGAATAATTCCATCCGGTATAGGGAAGTCGTTATAATAGACAGTAAGTATGAAATGAGGGGGAAACCGGTCTATGGTAAAAGAATTTGAAAAAGAAGTCATGCAGGCAATGGACAAGATGTTTGAAAATGAAATGAAAAAAGTCAATGATGCACTGGATCAAGATCTTCTGATTTCCTTAATCGGAGAAGTGAACGCGGGCAAATCATCCACCGTCAATAAAATCATCGGTGAAGATATTGCCAGCACCAACCCGATGCCAGGGGAAACGGTCAGTGTGGATCCCTATAATATTCATGGCCTGGAAAATATCAAATTTATGGATACACCGGGCTTAAACGATCCGAATGATGAAAATCCCAAGAAAACACTGGAGTTCGTCCAGAAATCCGACGTCGTGCTGTTCTTCCTGAATGCAGCAGGAACGGTATTCTCTGAAAGCGAAAAAGAGAAATTCAATGAAATTGAAAAACACAATAAAGATATTTTAATTGTCTTGAATAAAATCGATGCAGCAGAGAATATTCCGTCCATTGTCCAGTTCGTCAAAGAGCATACCGCCCATAAATACAAAGTCATTCCGATTTCTTCGAAAACAGAAGAAAATCTGGAAACCTTAAAGAAGGAAATCCTTTTTTTGCTCGAAAAGAAAGGTAAAGACCTGCTCTTCGCCAAAAGCATGAAAGAAAAGTCTTCAGCTGCCACACGCTGGATCATTGGGGCTGGCGTTTCAGCTGGTGTGATCGGTGCATCGCCGATTCCAGGATCTGACGTGTTGCCGTTGACTACCTTGCAAGTTGGGTTGATCATCAAATTATCGAACCTTTACGATAAGCCATTAACCAAAAAAGCGGCAAAAGACATGATTGTCATTACGGCTACTCAAACCATCGGCCATACAATTTACCGCCAAGCCTTGAAATTCATTCCTGGAGCAGGATCCATTATTGGAGGGACTGTTGCTTCATCCATGACCTTGGCACTGGGTTATGGTGTCAAATATGCGTATGAAAACAATATCGCCATTGATTACGACATGATCGGCGATATCTTTGAGAAGCTTAAAAACCGTGAAAAAAAAGCCTGATCGCTTGCTGAACCGCTCTTCGAACGTTGAAGGGCGGTTTTCAAGTTGCTTGCGTCATTTGGATTTGTCATTTACCTTTAGGAGAAAGAACGACGGAGGTGCAGGATGAAGATATTGGTGGTGGAAGATAACCCAAGCGTCAGTTCCATGCTGGAGCTGTTCTTTTCAAAAGAAGGCATACAAGGTGAATTCGCAGCTGATGGACTGGAAGGATACCGTAAATACAAAGACGGAATATACGACCTGCTGATCTTGGACTGGATGCTTCCCGGGATGGATGGCATTGCACTATGCCGCAAAATCCGGGAGGAAGGAAACACGGTGCCGATCATCATGCTGACGGCAAAAGACAGTGAATCCGACCAGGTCATCGGTTTTGAAATGGGAGCAGACGATTATGTCACGAAACCATTCAGTCCGCTAACGTTGATGGCGCGAATCAAAGCGGTTACACGCCGAACACAGAAAGTCGAGCCTGTATCGGACTCCATCCAAACCGTCCATTTCATCGTCAACAAAGAGACGCGGGATGTACTGAAGGATGGGCAGGCGGTAGACAGCTTGACCCCGAAGGAATTCGATTTATTGCTGTTTTTCCTGCAGCATCCGAAGCAGGTGTTCAGCCGTGAACAATTATTGGAACAGGTATGGGGCTATCAGTTTTACGGCGACGAGCGGACAGTAGACGTTCACATCAAACGGTTGCGCAAGAAAATCGATGGCGGAGACAAGCTGTTCCATACGGTATGGGGAGTTGGCTATAAATTTGAAGAACACGCGAATTAAGTATTTCTATCAGCTGATTGCCAGCCATATGAGCATTTTGCTGATCGCATTTTTGATATTGAGTATTTTATTCGTCCGCTATGTGGATGATTTTGCCTATGATGAAAAAGCGGAAGAACTCGAGAATTACGGGGAACAGATCATCGCTGAACTTGAACGGGCACGCCCAGGCACTAATCTGCAGGCTTATGTATCGATCCTGGAAGCGCAGAACATCAGTTTCATCGTTTTTGATCAGCAGAGTCGGATTTTGTATCCAGTCTCAGGTTCGTTCCCGCCCGTAGAACTGACACAGGAAGAATGGAGTGTCATCGAACAGGGAGAAACACTGGTTGTCAATCGGGATGTCGAACGATTTGAACTCACAGTGACGTTTGTGGCTATGCCTTACTTTGAAAATAATCAGTTGGCAGGCGGTGTCCTGCTTGCTTCGCCCGTCAGCGGCGTCAGCGAAATGATTGCCGAGTTGAATAAAACCTTGATTACAACGATTTTGATCGCTTTTGCAATTGCCCTGCTGTTCAGCTTATGGCTGTCGAAAATGCATGTCAGCCGGATCCAGCGGATGCGAAAAGCGACTTCCATGATCAGTGAAGGGCATTATGACGTCAATCTGCCGGAATCGAATTTCGATGAGTTTGGCGATTTGGCCCATGACTTCAACAAGATGGCGGCCAAGCTTCAGCAATCCAATGAAGAAATCGACCGCCTTGAAAACCGGAGGCGCCAGTTTATGGCGGACGTCTCGCATGAAATGCGGACGCCTTTGACGACGATTGCCGGCATCATTGAAGGGCTGCGCAACAATATGATTGAAGAAGGGCAAAGGGAAAAAGGCATTCGATTGGCAAGTGAAGAAACGAAGAGGCTGATGCGCCTGGTCAACGAAAACCTGGATTATGAGAAAATCAGATCCAATCAGGTGGAGCTGACTAAAGAAGAAATCGAAGCGGACGAACTTCTGGAAATTATCCAGGAACAGTTGTATCTGCAGGCAAAGCAGAAAGGGAATCTGATTGTGGTCAATACCCAGCCAGGTGATGTCATCTATGGCGATATGGACCGCCTGATTCAAATTCTGATGAACATCACTAAAAATGCGATCCAGTTTACCGAAAACGGCACGATTTCGCTTTCTACTTTCTCAGAGGGTGATGACATGGTGATCACCGTGGAAGACGACGGGTCAGGAATCGATGTCAAAGAAATCGATATGATTTGGCGTCGTTTCTACAAAGCGGATTTGTCACGCGGCAGCGGGCAATTTGGGCTTGGTTTGTCAATCGTCAAGCAATTGGTGACGCTGCATGACGGAGAAGTTCGCGTTGAAAGCGAAAAAGGGAAAGGGACGAAATTTATTATCCGCCTCCCCTACAAAAAGTAACCCTGGGATTTTCCCTCGGGTTATTTTTTGTGCCGAACTTTCTCTTTCTGTTAAAACTCTGGTCATAGTTTATTCATAACTGCTTGATAAGCTTTGTATAACGGCTTAAGAAAAGAGGGAACAGAGATGAAGAAAGTTTACTATATCGCCATTGGTGCGGCAGCGGCAGCGGTTATCTTTATGCTGGTTGCATTTTCAGAAGATGAAACAGTGGCTTCAGTAGGAGACACGAAAATTACAAAAGATGCACTATATGAAAAAATGTTGGCTTCTTCGGGGCCTGCGGCACTGGATGTTTTGATTTCCAATGAAGTGGTCAATCAGGAAGCGGATAAAGCGGGAGTCAAAGTGACGCAGGAAGAGCTGGATGCGGAAATGGCAGTTTACGAAGAAAGCTATGGCGGGACAGAAGCGCTTGAACAAGCTCTTGCTGCCAGCGGCATGGCGATAACGGATTTGAAAGAGGAGATGGAAATTTACTTGAAGGTCGAGAAAATCGTCGGGCCTGATATTAAGATAAGCGATGAACAGATCAAAACCTATTTCGAAGAAAATAAGGATGCATTCAATCAGCCATCACAGGTGGAAGCGAACCATATATTGGTAGCTACTCAGGAAGAAGCCGACGAAGTCAAAGCCAAGTTGGATGACGGCGGCGACTTCGCTGAAATGGCGGCGGAATATTCGACAGATACAAGCAATGCTGAAAATGGCGGTGCATTGGGAGCTTTTGGTGCCGGTGAGATGGCCCCTGAATTCGAGGAAGCTGCATTCAGTATGGAAGTAGATGAAATCAGTGAACCTGTCCAAACAGATTATGGATTCCATATTATTCAGGTGACAGGAAAAACCGCTGCAGTCGAGGCGAACTTGGAAGACAGCAAAGAGCAAATCAAAGAAACTTTATTTGATGAAGCGTTGAATACGAAATACGCAGAATGGCTGGCCGAAAAAACGGAGTCATACGACATCGTTAATACGTTGGCAGAATAAGGAGGACATATGATGGGATATTATAATTCGAATGACAAGAAAACGGGCAAACGAGGCTATTTCGCTTCGAGCTTTACAGGATTGATTGCAGGGGCGTTATTGGTGGGAGTCATTTTGCCTGGCGTAACAGACGCAGAACCGGAAACGGCTGTAGGAGCAACAACAACCGAGTCGGTCAGTGGCGTGCAGACAACTTCCACAGTGGTCACTTCGGATGTGACGGAAATTGTAGAACAGACCAACGATGCGGTCGTTGGCGTTTCAAATTTGCAGATGGCACAGCAAAATCCATTTTCTGCCCCAACTGCCACAGACAATGAAGCGCAGGAGGCCGGTGCCGGATCTGGGGTGATCTACAAGAAAGACGGAGACACTGCATATATTGTCACCAATAACCATGTTGTAGAAGGTGCCGAAGACGTCATGGTCACCTTGTCAGATGGAACTGAATTGGATGCAGAAGTGCTTGGGACGGATGTATGGACTGATTTGGCTGTTTTGAAAGTTCCAAGTAAAAGTATTGAAACAGTTGCTGAATTTGGAGATTCTTCAGTCTTGAAAGCCGGAGAACCGGTAATTACAATTGGTAACCCGTTAGGCCTTCAATTCTCGGGATCGGTGACCACAGGGGTCATTTCGGGAACCGAGCGCTTGATTCCGATTGATGTAAACCAGGACGGCACAGAAGATTGGCAGTCGGAAGTTCTTCAAACTGATGCTGCCATCAACCCGGGCAATAGTGGGGGCGCGCTGATCAATGCTAAGGGTCAATTGATCGGCATCAACTCCATGAAAATTGCGCAAGCAGCAGTAGAAGGAATTGGTTTGGCCATCCCAATCAATACCGCTATCCCGATCATTGCAGATCTGGAGACCGAAGGCGCAGTTGAGCGCCCTTCGATGGGTGTCGCTATATTGGATTTAGCTGAAGTGCCAGCACAGTATCGCACTGGCCAATTAGGGTTGCCCGCAGAAGTGGAAGGCGGCATTGTCGTCCAATCCGTGGTCGAAGGATCCGGAGCGGCAACAGCCGGAATGGAAGCATATGATGTCATTGTTGAACTGGACGGCAAGCCGGTGAAATCAATTCTCGAGCTTCGCCAATACCTTTACAACGAAACGGAAGTTGGGGATACGTTGGAAGTGAAGGCTTATAGAGGCGGCGAACTCATGAGTTTCGAATTGGAATTGACGGAAAGCATGTAAGTGGAAAAGAGAAAGGATTTGGCATTGAAATAAAGGCTGCGAGTTTTTGAACAGCATAAAAGCTTCCCAATTGCGTGGGAAGCTTTTTGTGTGGGAATTTCTAAATGGCTCATGTAAGAAAGGGATCAGTTGAAAATTCCGAACCAATCTGTTGCAATTCCAAAACCGACAAGGATGAGAACGAGCACAACAAAAATAATGATGCCCAGCTGCAAAGGCTTGTAGCCTGTGGTTCTAGGTTCTTGCAAACCTTCTTTTTCTTCGTTCGGACGGCGCTTCGCTTCTTCTTCGGTTTCTTTCATGTAATCGTCTTTTTCATTATTGCTCATTTGAATGCCTCCTTGGACTTACCGTTAATAGTCTTTACCCTTAAAAATAAGGGTTCAATCCACTAATTTTTCTTCTGTTTTCAGTTCGCGCTGTGTCAATTTTTGTGCCAGTTCACGGCCAAAAAGCTGTGAAGATTGCGGATCTCGACCTGTCAGGATTTGTTTGCTGCCCCAAACAACATAGGCATCCTGTTCTTTTTCTTCATGGTAATCTGCGATTCTGCTCAATTCATCCTCTAAGCTGAAAGGCAGCAAATCCACCACTTCTTCAGGCTCATTTGCATTGGGATAGCCGGTTACTTTCAGCCCTTCAAGAATTCCGCGGCCTTCTCTGGTTTTCGTATAGATGAGTGGTGCCGGCCCGTGGCAAACTGCAGAAACGATGCCACCCAATTCATACATAATATTAATGACAGCATGCAAATCTTCATTATGCGCCAAATCGAACATGGCTCCATGTCCACCAACAATCATGATGGCATCGTAGTCACTGGCTTTGACGTCCACAATCGGAGTTGTTTTATCTGCCATACCTGATTCATATTGTTTTTTATAAATTCCATCTGGATCATAATCTTTGCTGAGGCTTAATGGATCGACGACGGGTTTTCCGCCATCAATAGAAGCGAGTCCTACGGTATGGCCTTCTTTTTCAAGTTCCAATGCAGGTGCGAAAAGTTCTTCTGCCCACCAACCTGTTACATAATTATGCTCTTCATCTGTATAACCATTGGATAACACTGCCAATACTTTTGCCATGGTATCTTCCTCCTACTTTAAAAAGTCCTTGTTTCTTCATTTACCCTGTAAAGGAATCCTGAAACGTGGCAAATGAGCAGTTCGTGGATTTGGTCAGGGGAATTATGCTACGATTATTGCATGAATTGAAAGAAGAGGTGGACCACTTGAAAGAACTCACACAAGAAACGCAAGTAACCTTGCTGGAAGCCATGCTCGATGGCAGTAAAGTGGGGACGATCGTAACGGATCCGTCGCAACAGGATAATCCGATCATCTACACCAATCGAACGTTTATTGAAATGACAGGATATACACAACAAGAAGTAATCGGAAAGAACTGTCGATTTTTGCAGGGGCCAGAAACCGATAAAGAAGATATAGAGAAAATGAGGAAAGCTATTGCTGCTGAGGAAGCAATTACATTGACGTTGCGGAATTACCGGAAAGACGGTTCGCCGTTTTGGAACCGTTTGGCCATTGAACCCGTCCAAATAGAGGATAAACTGTATTTCATCGGTACGCAGACAGATATCACGCTGGAACGTTCCCAGCAACAGGCGATTATGGCCAATGAAGATGAAATCGAAAAGTTGATGCTTCCTATTCTATCCATACAAGAGAATGTAGCTACTGTCGCGCTGGTCGGTACGATGAATCTTCAACGTTTTGAAACCTTGAAGGTAAAAATCTGCGAGTATGTGCAAGAACATCGAATTGAGCACGCCATCATTGATATTACAGGCTTGTCCTGGAATGAAAAATCACCGCTTTATTGGTTCCAGCAGATTTACGAAGCGCTTCGGATTATGGGAAGCAATCTCTATGTAACCGGAATCTCTCCGGCCGCTGCACAGCAATTTGCCGACGACTTAGATCGGAACAGCCAGCTGATTACTTTTTCCACAATTGAAAGAGCTTTGAGTTTCATTACTCAAAAAACCACTGGAGAAAACCATTTCAGTTGACTAAGGATTGCCATAAGAGGTAAGTTTTAAGTGTTCTCAAATACAAATCAGGAAAGAGGTTGGAAAAATGTCAGCATTATTCACAACATCTGTAACAGCCACTGGTGGCCGTGAAGGAAGAGTCATTTCCGAAGACAATGTATTGGATCTTCAATTGGTTTCGCCGAAAGAATTGGGCGGTCCCGGAGGAGAAGGCACAAACCCTGAACAATTATTTGCAGCAGGTTACTCCGCTTGTTTTGACGGAGCATTGAACTTAATCATCAAAAGAGAAAAAGCAGATGTCTCCAGCACTTCCATTAAAGCGGATGTTCACTTCCTGAAAGATGAAGGAAATGACGGTTTTAAAATCGGTGTTACTTTAAATGCTCATTTAGAAGGTGTGGATGAAGCAACAGCGAAAGACCTTGTAGAAAAAGCACATGCGTTCTGCCCATACTCCAAAGCAACAAGAGGCAATGTCGACGTAGAATTGAAAATCGTATAAAAATTAGAAAAAGCCGGAAAGCTTCACTTTCCGGCTTTTTTTTATGGTGAAAAACTGAAGTAGTTGCAGTGGGAAATACAGAATATGGTTTTAAAAAAATAGAGCGGGGTAGAAAGATAATGCAGAGTCATAACGAAAATAGAGGATGATGGAGGGAATGGATAAAGAACAGAGAAAGCAGCAGACTTCAGAAGACAGCAAAGTTACTGACCAAGATTCAAATGAATCGGCGAATCAGTTTAATGCAGGTGGTAATGACTCTGATTATGATGGTGGGCATCCAGGAGATGCCTTGAATGAAGAACAAAAGAAAGAACAGCAAGAATATAAAACCGGTACTTCCTATAATTCAGGTGGAAACGACTCTGATTACGACGGTGGGCATCCAGGAGATGTCGAGCCTGAAAGTAAGGGACACGTGGGTTCTAAAGACGAAAACTAAAATTATACAGGAGGTTTTATTTATGTTTTTTCACACAGGAGAACTTCAATACCACGCAAAACCGGATGCTCCAGATCCAGTCTTCGCTAAACAAGTACAGGAACTGATCGGCGGGCAATTCGGTGAAATGTCAGTTGCTATGCAATACTTATTCCAAGGGTGGAGCACAAGAGGGAACGAAAAATATAGAGATCTTCTGATGGATACTGGAACGCAGGAGTTGGGGCATATTGAAATGCTCGCAACAATGGTGGCCAGACTCCTTGAAGGGGCACCTGTTTATGAACAGGAAAAAGCTGCAAGCGATCCGATTATAGGCGCAATCATGGGTGGCATGAATCCGCAGCATGCCATTGTCCATGGATTAGGCGCTTCTCCAAAAGACAGCAATGGTGTGCCTTGGAACGCGGGATATATCGTAGCAAGCGGAAACCTGTTGGCGGATTTCCGCGCTAACGTCAATGCAGAATCACAGGGCCGTCTTCAAGTAGCCCGCCTTTACAGCATGACAGACGACAGAGGCGTAAAAGATCTGTTCTCATTCTTGCTTGCACGTGATACCATGCACCAAAACCAATGGCTAGCTGCTATAAAAGAATTGGAAGCGAAGGAAGGCCCGATTGTGCCTGGAACACTTCCTCCAGAATGGGAAGCGACAGAATTCTCCCACATCCTTTACACGAACTCAGAAAGCAGCAAAGAGCTGAAATGGATGAACGAGCCAGCACCGGATGGCCATGAATTTACATTCGGTAAACCAGAACCGTTGAGTGAAAAACCGGTGTTGAAGCCAGCTCCTCCAGAAGCACATAATTCATTGCCGGAAGATGAATTGAAATAATCAGCCCAGGCTGTCCCGAAGTCACCACTATTGGCTTTTAGGGGCAGCCTTTATTTTTTTCCAGAACATTTGCTGGGGAAGGAGGGGAAGAAGTGGCCGCAAGACCTTGGCTCATGAAACAGGAATGGAAAGACGTCGTTTTTCTGCATTGGCCTGTAAAACCTGAATGGCTGCGCCGATTTGTTCCCGATGAGCTGGAAATCGATTTATATGACGATCAAGCTTGGCTCGGAGTGGTTTTTTTTCAAGCGAAAGCGACACGTCCACGATTTCTGCCTCCAGTTCCGGGAACACGTTCTTTTTTGGAGCTGAATGTCAGGACTTATGTGAAGTATGGAAACAGGAGAGGCGTGTTTTTCTTTAGCTTGGATGCCAATAGCCTGCCTGCAGTGAAAGCTGCTTCTTATAGAGGTTTTTTGCCTTATCGCTACGCCGAAATAAGCGTGACAAAAAAAGCCGGCAAATGGAGGTTTTCCAGTCGGCGAATCGAAGCGGGACGGTTCCCAGAATCTTTCGATATGAGCTATAAACCTGCTTTTACACCCATTGCATCCAGCCCCATAGAGCACTGGCTAACGGAACGTTATTGTTTATGGACTAAACCTGAAAACCGGCTTTACCGGGTTGATATCTCGCACTCGCATTGGACATTGCATTATTTAAAAGGACATATCGATCAAAATACAATGGCATCCTATCTTCCGGTTTCTTTGCATCGACAACAGCCAATGGCTCATTATTCACGGCAGCAAACAGTATGGTTTTATGCACCTGTGAAAGAGTAGGAAGAGACTGGTTGCGGGAAAATAGACTTGGCTAATTTGAAGTTTAACTAAAAACTAAACACACCGAGGCGGCTGCCCCGGTGTGTTTTTTGAATGGCATTATTTTCGGTTGGGTTCTTGTTTTAATGTATAGGAAGTCTCTTTTTGTTCCCAGACACGCTTTGTTAAATAAATATGGAAAAACCATTCGCCGACAGCAATAAGCAAGGCTGAATAGATTGCAGGCATGACAAGCGAAAAATCAGGATTATTAATCAGCCATAGCCCACCCAGCCAGACAATTAGAAATACCAGCACAAAGTCACCTCCGGTTGCCACTTTGTTGGAGGTTTTCGGATAAATAGTTAAATCACCAATAAAGCCGACAGCGGTGATGATCAGACTGAGGATGAAAATTTCAAAGACTTCCACTTCATAAGCAATGCCAAGTATGACAAACAATACGGAGAAGACCATAGCAAATTTAATCAAAATTGCCTCAAGATACTTCATGCTTTCCACCTCCTTGAAAAAGCTGTTGTTACTTTTCGTATACCCGTTTCAATCGATTCAATTCATAAAACCTGTAAAAAAAGACAAAAAAAGACCCGGCTTTTGCCGGGGCTGCCACGGGTCAGGAACTGATGAAATCGCCGCCATTTACATGGATTGCCTGGCCTGTCACATAGGTTGAGTCTTTGGAAGCCAAGTAAACATAAGCAGGCGCTAATTCGGAAGGCTGTCCACGTCGCTCCATTGGGGTGTCGCCACCATGTTCGCCCACTTTTTCTGCTCCAAAGGTCGCTGGAATCAATGGCGTCCAAATAGGGCCTGGAGCCACTGAGTTGACGCGTATACCTTGTTCAGCGATATTGGCTGATAAGGAACGTGTAAAGCTGGTGATTGCGCCTTTTGTAGATGAATAATCAATCAGCTCCGGAGAACCGCGATAAGCCGTGACCGAAGATGTATTGATGATGCTATCGCCTTTTTGGAGATGCGGCAATGCAGCTTGCGTCAAATAGAACATGCTGAAGATATTAGTCGAAAAAGTCTCCATCAACTGATCTGGACTGATAGCCAAAAAATCATCCTGTGGGAATTGTTTTCCTGCATTATTGACCAAAATATTCAATTGGCCGAATTCGGAAATGACGTCCACTACCAGTTGATTGCATTTTTCTACATCGCTGACATCTGTAGCGAATTTTGCACCTTTGGCTCCATAAGATTCAATTGCTTTTATCGTTTCGTCAGCATCTTCGTGCTCATCTAAATAAGCAATTGCGACGTTGGCGCCTTCCTTCGCATAAGCTACTGCCACAGCACGGCCGATTCCACTGTCGCCTCCTGTCACCAGCGCAACTTTGCCTTCCAGTTTTCCAGAACCTTTGTAGTCTTTATCATCATAAATCGGTTCCGGACTCATTTGCTCTTCAGAACCAGGCTGTTTGGATTGCTCCTGCGGTTCTACCTGTTCATCGATTTCTTCAAATTTATCTTTAGCCATAATGAATCCTCCTCTAATTAAGTAGCATGTTTTCCTTATTCCCGTTGATGGCTTGCTTAAACGCAATCTCCAATAATATGGAAGGCGGTAGGGGAGGTGATTGTTTTGGTTTAGGAATAAAATAAAAAACGGAAACACCAGTCTGAATGAGGTGTTTCCGTTTGGGTTATGGGTGTTTTAAAACATGATTAAGATTCTCCTGTGACTACACCACAGGCAATTCGATCGCCCGAGTCACCGGAAGGGTCCGTCGTTTGATCATCTTCAGCGGCGTGTATAACAAGTGCTGTACCGCCTTCTTTGAGCAATGAGTTTTCTTCACCGATAGCGAGCGTGACATTTTCAGCTGTGAACTCCTGTGAAGCGGTGCCGTCAGAGCTGGCTTCAATATTCGGTAAATCACCGGCGTGAGGACCGTCGGGGTTGTCCATACCATGCATGGCATCGGCCGGATTGAAATGGCCGCCAGCCGTTTCGAAGTCAGGTCCTTCGCACATTCCGGTTTCATGGAAATGGATGCCGTGCATGCCTTCTTCCAAGCCTTCAACTTCAAGTGCTACCTTAACTCCGGCATCTTCTTCAGATAATTCCGCGGTGCCGATGGCATTTCCATCACTGTCCATCATTTCAACAGTAAGCATCAAAATTTCTTCACTGCTGCCTTCCTCTGTTTCCGCTTCATCCGCTTCTTCACCTTCGGGTGGACTTTCTTCTTCTCCTTCAATATCTTCAGTGTTTTCAGCCGGTGCACCATCTGATTCTGTAGGTGGATCTTCTGTGCTTTCATTGCCGCAGGCTGTTAAAAATAATAAGAAAGCCAGTACCAAAACAAGCATAAGCCATCGCTTCATCTGAACTCCTCCTCGAAATCGTGTTATTCTACATTACACTTAATGGCTGATGAATAAACGCAATTTTCTGAAATGGATTCTTTTGTAGGAGAAAAAGAGCTATTCTTTTCTTTTACGGAATACGAACATCAGTCCAAGCAAGGCAGACAGAACACTGATGATGAGTGCAGGTTTGAAGAAAGGTGGGCTGTAGCTCAACGAAACTTGATTATCTCCTGATTCTAAAGGTACCGCGATAAAAGCAAAATCCGCCTTTAACACCTCCACTTTTTGGCCATTTACAGAAGCCTTCCAGCCCCGCTCATAAGGGATCGGCAACTTCAAGTAACCCTCATTTTCTGGATTGGCGTAATTCAGGCTGACATTGCTGCCGTCGATAATCAGGTTGCTGGATAAATCAGGCTGATCAGCTTGCTGCCGCAGGGTCTTATAGTCTTCGGCAGAGAGCTGGATTCCGGTTAACTCGTAATCGCCTTTCGGAAGGCGGATTTCGATTTGTTGTTCAGCAGGAATACGGATTGTGAGGTCATCTACAAATGTTTTGTAGACAGACTGGTTGGATTTTCTGGTCGTGTGATAATCATTGACAGCAAGCGGAAATCCTTTGTCTGCAGCTTTGTTTTCCAAGTGGAAGGAGACGAACAAATCGTTCACGGATTCGGGAAGAGCTTCTATGTCTATGCTTAAGCCTCCGCTTTCTTCCGTAACCTGCAGATGATTGCCGTCATAAGACCCGCCCATCGCTGTCACGTCAAAATCAGGGGAGGCGCCAGCGTCTGCTTCGAGTACCTCCGTGCCTTTTGCTTGCTCGAGAATGATACCTGTGAGCATGGCCTGTTCGCGCATCAATGGAGACATTTCCAACACTTGCTGTTCTTCATAGACTGTCGAAGTAGAGCGTGCAAATGGCAAGACATGATTGTTTTCGAAGACAGCGAAATTTTCTGTCGCATAAATTTCAGTGAAGCCGTATGGAACATTGTCATCCCCGTGCGGGCGGATGACGTATTTCCCCTGCAGCATGCTGTGCAGATTAGCACGGTTGCCAAGCGTTGCGTAACGGCTCACGCTTTCACGCCCCATGTCTATTTCAAGATCATATAAGTAAAAGTACAAGAGGTTTTTATTCAAAATACTGGAATAGGCACTCAAGCCTTGGAAGTCCTGGACAATGGGTGTGTTGTTTCGGACGCCTTCCATCCATTCAATGCGGTAAGGGCCGCCGGTTTCTTTGGCCTGCACATCATCCAGCAGTTCCTGGATTTCAGGGTCATCATAATCCGCCCCGGTCATCAGTTCTTCACCAACTTGAGCAATATCACCATCGTAAAGAATCTTCTCGACTTGGTAGGTATTTGCGAACAGCAAAGTCCATGCAAATAAGAAAGCCATCAAAAAACCTTTAAACACAGGTTTTTTGAATTGAACGTAAAGGAATAGCAGGAACATCGTGATCAGCAGGTTGATGAAAGTGAGAACCGAAACCCGCGAACCAATCGCTAATAATTCATCGCTCCAAGCATACAAGGCAAAACAGAAAGTCGCCCCAACTGCTGCAATTGCAAATCGCCGCATTGTGAATTGGTGCAAGTGGTCAAATGCAACGGCAACTGCACCACCCATCACCAGCGACAAAAAGTATTCCCAGCGGTATTGAGGAGCAGAGAAACCATTAAAAACGCTGCCGATCAAGGGACTGTGGTGCATGATAACTCCGGCGATGCCAAGGATTGCAAACAAGCGGAAGGTTTTATGACGATACAGGAAACCACAAAACAGCAGCAAGACGAAAAATGCGGGCAAGACGATAAAACGGCTATTGAACAAAATATTGTCAGTTAGATCAAGCCACGGAATGTCCTGCTGAAATGGCGGCCGGTGATTGTTCAAGTAGGCATAGACGGCAGGGATGAAGGAAACAGCACTGATGCCAGCTCCAATAAGCCCTGACACGACGAAGTTCAGCAATATTTTCTTTTTGTCTCTTTCACTTTCAGTCAACGGGATGAACAGCCGGACCAGAATATAAATGGCAGCCAGCAAAAAATTGATGTAGGCAAAGTAAAAATTGTCGATCATCGAAATAGCGACTGCTGCCAAAAACCAGCCTGGCTTTTTTTCGCGGAAAATCTTTTCGGCACCGAACAATAAAATCGGCAGCCATATAAAGGCATCAGCGAAAAATTCCCAATAGGTCACATGGCGGAAATACATACCTGAAATGCCGTATAGGGAAGCACCGAGAAGTGCTGCGTATTTCGAGATTTTCATATACATAAAAAAACGTGTTGTAATGAACAAGACAGCAGCCAAGCGGATGATGCTGATAAAGACAGCGGCATTCGCCCAAAACAGTACATCCGTTGTCTGGATGATGTTGATTGTTTTTAAAATGAAGACAATGGCGACTGAAATCAGAAATACGATAGACGTGGAAAAGTAATAAGACAGTTCACTGAATGTGCCTGCTCCAAGTCCGAAATCAAACGAGTAGAAAAATTCCCCACGGGTATATTGTTCATATAGAAGATGCTTGAAAGGCATCATCTGTGAAAGACCATCGTTGATTCCCACCATAAAATGGCCGTGCGACCATTGATACAAGAAAACAGCATGCCCGATTGCTGATAAGATTAAACTGAATAATAACAGAAGAAGTGCAGGGCGTAGCTTTTGCATAGAGTCACCGTCTTTTTGGTTATTTTGGATGGACTTTATCTTTGAGAATTTTGCTTGATACCACAAAAGTTATCGGAACTGTAAACAATACGGCGGCAAAAGGCGCAATATTGCTGTTCAGGTGAAGAAACTCAACGAAAATGAAAATAAGGGCTGTTGAAACGGACATATTGACAACCTGAGTCAACGGGAAGTACAGGTACTTTTTAAGCGTAGGCTTGATCCGGTAAGTCACATAACAGTTTAAGAAAAAGGAAATGTTCAAACTGATGAGAAAGCCGACAATATGGGCCAGCAGATAAGGCAGTGCAAATACATTATGGAGCACCAGGTAGATGCTGTAATAGCTTATGGTGTTGACCACACCAACAAAAATGAAGCGTGTGAACTCGGTGTTTAATGTTTTAAGGCTCATCGTATTCATCCACGTTGCTGATGTCTACAAGAAAATGCGGACGCTGTTTGGTTTCATTATAGATGCGTCCGATGTATTCGCCGATGACTCCGAGACTGATCAGCTGGATGCCTCCGAGCAAAAGAATGGCTGTAATTGTTGTAAAGTAACCGGGAGCACCGATGCCTTCACGCAGAATATTGTATAAGGTGAAGAAAATATAGATGAGTGACAGGAAAAGAACGAGAAAGCCCGTATAAAAACAGACGCGCAACGGCTTCATATTGAACGAAATGATGCCATCGATGCCGTAATTGACCAAACTGTTGAATGACCATTTTGAATCACCGTCAGTCCGCAGGACATTTTCATAGTTGATCGTCTTTTTGCTGAGGCCGATCCAAGAAAACAGCCCTTTGGAAAAACGGTTGCTTTCACTCAATGCCAAAATCGCATTAATGGCTTTGCGGCTTAATAATCGGAAATCGCCTTCGCCATCCTGCAAGTCGACGTCGGTGATTGAATTGATCAGTTTGTAGTACAGTGAAGAAAACAGGGAGCGGATTTTGGAATCGCCGGTGCGTGAGCGCCTTGCCACAACTTGATTGAATCCTTCTTCGTAACCTTTGACCATTTCACCGATCAGAGTAGGCGGATGCTGCAAGTCGCTGTCCATGACAATGGCAGCATCGCCTTTGATGCGTTTCAAGCCGGCGAGCATGGCGGACTCTTTTCCAAAATTCCGCGTCAGCGAAATATATTTAACGGTGTCATGCACTGCTGCCAATTTTAAAATTTCCTGCAATGTACCGTCACTGCTGCCATCATTGATGAACATAATTTCATAACGATATGGAAGCTCCTCAAGTTCCTTCACCAATTTGGCATACATAGAAGCGATATTGGCTTCTTCGTTAAATGCCGGAATTACAATGGAGATAAGCTTCATGTTTAATTCCCCTTTCAAACTGCTTCTGAAAAATCTTCTTTAGTTTTATTACCCGGGCCATTTAATAAGTATGCCTGACGAAAATGAAACTTCCTGGCCCTCAATACGTATTAGTATACGTCAGGTGTTTTGAGAAAACATTTGTCTGAAAATTCAGCGGGTTTTCGCCGATGCTTACGGGCTTGAGGCAATTGGATTTATTACGCTGGAGACTGGGAATCGGAGTCTGACGATAGGCTTTATTCGTTGAATTTTACTTGTTGGACCGATACCATTAAAATAGAATACATACTGATGAATGGAGAGTGTTAAGAATGGCGATCAATCTCGTAAAAGGTCAGAAAATTGATTTAACAAAAGGACGTTCATCGCTTTCAAGCATCATGGTTGGCCTTGGCTGGGATCCTGTTGCAACTAAAAAAAGCGGCGGGTTTTTAAGCGGCCTGCTAGGCGGCGGTGGCGGAGCTGACGTTGACTGTGACGCATCCGTATTGCTGCTGGATGAAAACGGCAAGCTGACAGCTAAAGAAAACCTGATTTATTTCGGGAATAAGAAAAGCAAAGACGGCAGTGTCGTCCATTCCGGCGATAACTTGACCGGTGAAGGCGAAGGCGACGACGAAGTGATCAACATCGACTTGAAGCGTATTTCACCGTCTATTCATCGTTTGGTTTTTGTTGTGAATATCTACAATGCGAAACAGAAGAAACAGGATTTCGGCATGATTGAAAATGCCTTTATCCGTCTGGTCGACAACCAGTCGAAAGAAGAATTGGTTCATTACAATCTTACTGATAATTATGCAGGCAAGATGTCGCTGATTACAGGGGAACTCTACCGTCAAGGCGCAGAATGGAAATTTTCAGCAATAGGCGAAGGTGCTTCAGAACCCGATATTGGATCAATTGCAAACAAATATTCTTAAGGAGTGAAATGACGAATGGCTATTAACTTATCAAAAGGGCAAAAAGTAGATTTGACGAAAAGTAACCCAGGTCTGTCTAAAGTGATCGTAGGACTAGGCTGGGATACCAATAAATATGATGGAGGACAGGATTTCGACTTGGACTCATCGGTCTTTCTGTTGAACAGTGAAGGGAAAACGGCTTCAGAAGCCGACTTTATCTTCTACAACAATACAATAGGAGCCGGCGGGGCAGTGGAACACACTGGAGATAACAAAACCGGAGAAGGCGAAGGAGACGACGAACAGGTTAACGTCAACCTTTCAGCTATTCCGGCATCAATCGAAAAAGCGACCTTCACCATTACCATCCATGACGCTGAAGCACGCGGGCAGAACTTTGGCCAGGTCAGCAACTCATATGTCCGTATCATCAATGGAGACACAAACGAAGAATTGATCCGCTATGATCTGGGAGAAGATTTTTCAATTGAAACAGCAGTCGTGGTCGGCGAACTTTACCGTCACGGTGGAGAGTGGAAATTCAACGCCATTGGCAGCGGTTATCAAGGCGGCTTAGAGTCTCTTGTTAAGGACTTTGGCTTAAACAGCTGAGGAAACGATGGAAAAGCAAGGAGACTTTCTCCTTGCTTTTTCTCCATTCATATATGAAATGATAATTTGAACGGGCTGTAGGCAGCCGCATGCCGGGAGGATCACACATGAGACATTTTAACGTATTGACCGATTCTGATTTAAAGACCTTTTTTAAATATTCCCCGGCAGAATTCAACCGTGATACGGAACGGGAGACCTTAGCATTGGCATTGGGCGCAGCACTTTATACACCGGGATCCAAAGTGGATTTTGCCCAGAAGATTTTAAGTGGAAATTACAGTACAAAAGCATTTGCAGGTTTGACGACATTGATCATCTGTCTGGAAGATGCAGTTGCCGATTCGGAACTGGGGCAGGCAGAAGAGAATGTTGTCGGTGAACTGAAAAAGCTGGCTGCAGCAAATGCTGAACAACTTGCCGCCGGACCGGTACTTTTTTTGCGCGTCCGGACCCCTGAACAATTGGATATGCTGATTGACCAGGCGGGAGATGCATTGAGTGTATTAACGGGAATTGTGTTTCCAAAATGTCTTCCGACCACCTTGCCGCTGTTTTTCGAGGCATTGGATCGTGCTAGCGAAAGAGCCGGCAGAAAACTCTATGCACTGCCTTTACTTGAAACCAAAGAAGTGCTGTACAGTGAACTCCGGGAACAGACATTAGCAGAGCTGCATCAAATTATGCAGTCGGAAGCTGACCGGATTTTGACTGTTCGGGTAGGAGCGACTGATTTTTCCAGTTTATACGGACTGCGGCGTCCGGCAGAACGAACAATTTACGATGTCCACATCATCCGTGATTGCCTGACGGCCATTTTGAACCGTTTTGGCCGCGCAGAAGATGGTTTTACGGTTTCGGGTCCTGTGTACGAACACTTTTCCGGCGGAGAACGCCTTTGGCTTTCCTCTAAGCCCGAAGCGACGCTGTGGGAGGAAGTCCAACTGGATATACTAAATGGGTTTAAAGGGAAAACCTGCATCCACCCATCGCAGATTTCCATTGTCAATGCGGGGTATATCGTCTCGCTCGAAGCTTACGATGATGCTAAAGTGATTCTAAATGAAAGTGCCAAGCGCAACGGTGTTCTGCAAAGTCCAAAACGCAATAAAATGAACGAAGTAAAACCGCATTTGAGCTGGGCAAGGAAAATTGCCGCTCAAGCGGAAGTCTATGGGGTGCTGAATGAAAACTATCAACCAATTGACGTCCTTAACCATATCCGGGCAAAGCAATTATCAAATCAATACTAAGTTGTGGGACAATCTGGATATCAACATTTCCATAAAGAACGCTTATCCCGGCCTGTCACCGGAATCGCTTTTTTCTGTAGCGCTGCGTGTCAACAAAAAACGTCAATTTCTGTTTGTCAGCAAGCTGATTGCCAAGCATTTGGCTGTCCATCCTTCTTTGGCTCTTGGGACAGGCACTTTACTGGCGTCGCTGTTGGTGGAAGAAATGGGGCTCGAAAGCTTTCCTGATACGGAAGCTCTTGTGAAAATGATTGAAACTGGAGCGGCTGACCGTGAAACGACTCTCACATCGCTCCAATTTAAAGAAATCCTGCCGAAGAAAACTGTGTTTATTGGCATGGCTGAAACGGCAACGGGCCTTGGCCATTCAGTTTTTCAGCATTTTGACGAGGCTGCCTATATTCATACGACGCGCGAAGAAATTATCGGCATGACCCCATCTTTTGTCTTTGAAGAAGAACATTCCCACGCAACATCCCATAAAGTGTACGCGCCGTCCGGTATGCTGGAAGACGCGGATACTATCGTCCTGATTGATGATGAAATCTCAACAGGCAATACCTTATTGAATCTGGTTTGTGCACTTGACGATCAGTTTCCGGGGAAAAACTATGCTTCTCTTTCGATTCTCGATTGGCGAAATGACAGCCAAAAAGAGAAAATGGAAAAAATAGCTGCCGATCGGAAAATCAACCTGACTGTTTTGTCTTTGATGGCAGGCCATTTCGAATTGGTCCACAGTTCGGCTCCAGAAGAACCTGAACAGGCTGTTTTAACCGGAGGAGGTTCCAGGATTCCGGATATCGAATTGGCTGGAGAAAGGCTCTCTGTCGGTTCAAAGACTAGACAGCATTACATCCCGTATACAGGCCGTTTCGGCATCAGCAGCAAACAGCAGGATGAAATTGGTGCTTGGGCTGAAGCCGCTGCAAAACAGGTCAAATCCACGAGCCAACAGGCATTGGTTATCGGTGTAGGTGAAAATATGTACCTGCCTTTGCGTTTCGCTTTGGCGCTGGACGGCAATCCACTTGTCCAAACCACGACCCGCAGTCCGATTTTTGCTTCTGAGACAGCTGGCTATCCGATCAAGGAAAAAGCAAAGTTCGAGTTGCCTGATGCTGAGGAAACGAGCCAATTCATCTATAATTTGAATAAATTGGATATTGACCGAATTTATTTGTTGGCTGAATCTGTCGTCGAACAATCCGAATGGCAGCCGCTGCTTGCTTATTTGGAGAAAAAAGCGCCAGTGGAATGGATATCCCTGACAACCACCAAAAGGAGTGACAGAGTCGAATGATAACAACCGGTCTAGTGAAAACGAGTTATCCGAAAGAAGATATCACCTTCCTCTTGAAAGATGTAAGTGAGGAATTTGTTGAAAGTACGTTGGAAGAGCGGGAAAAAGCCGTTCAGACAGGAGCGCATTATGCAGAACGGCTTCCGATGGAATATCGTCCTTCTGATGAATATACCAATCTGTATCATGAAACAGTAATCAAGACCAAGAAACAATTGGCATATCTGGTAGGGTTAGTGACACGCCGGATCTTCATGAATGCCGGAACGGATGATGTTGTCCTTGTGTCATTAGCGCGTGCTGGCAGTCCAATCGGGATCTTAATCCGCCGTTATGCCCAGCAAATGATGGGAATGGACTGGCCGCATTACAGCGTATCGATTTTACGGGATAAAGGCATTGACGAAAAAGCGATCAATACGATTCGCGCTGCCCACCCGAACAGCCGCATCCAATTTGTGGATGGCTGGACAGGAAAAGGCGCTATCCAAAAAGAGTTGACGAAATCGGTCAACAGCCTCAATGAAGAAAAAGACATGAAACTGCACGATGACATGGCTGTATTGGCAGACCCGGGAGCATGTGCCGTATTGTTCGGGACACGTGAAGACTTCCTTATTCCAAGTGCTTGTTTGAATGCGACCGTCTCAGGCTTGGTAAGCCGTACGATCCTTAACGAGCTTTACATCGGTGAAGACGATTTCCACGGTGCCAAGTTTTACGGGGAGTTGCTGGGAGAAGATTTGTCGAATGATTTTGTCGATCAAATCACAGAATGCTTTGCCGAAACGCGCGGCCAGGTCGAAACGGATGCTGTTTCTTCGCCGGTGACTGCGGAAAGAACCTGGCAGGGCATGAAAGAAGTCGAAGCGATCGGCCAAGAAATGTACAGCGAAACCGACTATCATCTGATTAAACCGGGAGTCGGTGAAACGACACGTGTGCTGCTGCGCAGAAGCCCATGGAAGGTGTTGGTCAACAGCCTTGATAACCCCGACGTCCATCATATCCTCATGTTGGCAAAAGAAAAAGAAGTGCCGGTGGAAGTCGTTCCTGACTTATTCTATCGTGCCATCGGCTTAATCCGATCAGGTAAAGAAATATGACGGTATTATTCGCCAGTGACTTGGATCAAACTCTAATCTATTCCCGCAATTCGATGGGGATGGATGTGTCAGAAGACGAATTAGTGGAAGTAGAGCGCTATGAAGGAAAACCGTTGTCTTACATGACCAAAAAAAGTCAGTCAGAGCTATGGAAAATCAACGAGTCTGCATTCTTTTTGCCGGTGACCACACGCACGCAGGCTCAGTACGAGCGGGTGACGGGAATTTTTGAAGGCAAGGCTCCGCGCTTTGCCGTCATTTCAAATGGTGCCGTCATTTTGGAAAATGGCCAGCCGATCAAAGAATGGTCGGATGGGATTCGTCAGCAATGCGTCAGCCGAAAAACCATAATTACGGAATTGTTGCCGGAAATCGAACGCCATTTTTCAGAAGACTGGGTATTGAAAGTACGGGAAGCGGACGATTGGTTCGTTTATCTGATTGTGGACCGGGCCCGTTTCCCGGAAGACAAGTTGGATTTCTATACCGAGACGTTCAAAAAACTTGGATGGGGAATGTCACTCCAAGGCAGAAAACTTTATTTCATGCCGGAAAGCATCACGAAAGCAGGCGCCATGGAGTATATCAAAAAACATCTGGAAGCAAGCTATGTCATTGCTGCTGGTGATTCGCTGCTGGATCTTGATTTATTGGAAAGCGCCGATTATAGTATGCTCGCTTCCCATGGCGAAGCGGTGAGAAGTGCGGTGCCCGTATCCGGACATGTTCATAAAACGGAAAAACACGGCATCAAAGCAGGAGAAGAAATTTTGGCCCGTGTTGCCGAAATTTCATTGCAGCGCAAGTAAGCAACAAAGCAAGGAGAGATTCCGATGGTTCAATTGCATCCGATCCCCGCAAAAACCTGGGATCCAGAAAAAATTGGGGAATGGCTGAAAAAACCGATTGTGGATCACAGTGAGACAAAAATTGAAGAAGACCAGATTACGTATCCGCAGCTGCTTGGACAGGTTACAGGGATGCCCCTTGATGCCGATGAATATTTTGCAGCCATCTATGATGTCATCGAAGCATCGGAAGGACGGCTGATCCGGCTTTCCGATAAAATGGACAAGCACATTGAACAGGACCGGCTGCGGACTTTGCAGGATTTGTTTGAAATGAATAAAAAAGAAAAAGGCCTGTCGCCAAACCGCATGGTGGCATTTCTTGACGGCAAAGGGCTGCTGCCAAGATTGAAAGATCCAGGCCTTAACAGAAGGCTGCGCATTGTACTGATTGATATCCTGAAAGCGTTTCAAGAGCAGTCCAGTGGAAATACGACCCATTCTTCCTTCCGCCGCGTAACGACTGATTTAGTCAAATGGATGTTCAACCATATAGAGCCTGAAATTGAAAAGCTGGATCTGGAAAAAGGATTGCCGGGCTTTCTATGGTACGGCAGTGCTTCGGAAAGTGAAACCTGGTTCTTGAAGCTGTCAGCCGCTTATGGCTTCCATGTCATCGTCTATGATCCAAAAGGAGAAGGGTGGTTGGAGCAGGCACTTGGAAAAGAAGGGCTGCACAGCCATAGCTTCCAGGTAAATGCCGAGTCGCTCCTCCCATTCCCGGAAGAAAAGCCGAAGCGTGTCGGGACAGTGGCTTATCGGGCTACTCAGGAAGTGGACCGGCTATTGCATCATGATGATTCTGGACTTTATAAGCCATTCCAATTCAAATCTTATCGGACGCATTCAGTTCGCCTGAAAACGACGATGGATGAAGCTTTCATGCTTGCCAAAGAACGCGCGATGGTTCGCCCATCGTTTTCAGTAGCGAGCGGAAGCGTCAACATTCCCGTAGTCTTCTCCAAAATGATGGGCATCGAAAAAGACCGCAAGCGCTTCTGGGATAATGTCCATAACCTGACCGAGCGGGAAGATACGAAGCTGGTGCGCAGCTTTCCGTTTATAGAAGAGCGAAAAGGCAACCAGCAATTCCATTACCGGGCTGCGCTTGGAAGAGACGGGCGCCTCGACCCTGAAAAAATGAAAGCCGCCCATTGGTGGAAATACAATAAATTGCCGGATGGGGTACAGACGGCAATCGCAGCGGCAATTGCAAGACATGTAGAGAAACCGATTCTGCTGCCTCAAAACGGCGAATCGTTTGAAGAATTGCAGCTCTATGCTTTTTCTCAATCGATGTCGTTGCCGGATTCGGTGATTCAACTGATTCAGTTATTCGATTATCCGCAATTCGTACCGACTATGTTGTTCTACAATGAAGAAAAAGATGGCGAGTTGAGTCGTGCAGACGCGAATGCGATTGCCTTGATCCACATATTCGGACTTGATGTCATCATCATCAATCCACAAGGGCATCAAGACATTGAACGCTGGGTCGACCCGGAATCGTTCGATACCCATTGGTTGGATGAGCGGAGCTTCAACGAGCCTTACCGTGAACCTTCAGTCGTGAAAAAAATATTCAAAAAATGGCTATAGCCAAAAAGGAGTGAAATGGGATGACCAATATGCCAGATCAAATCGAACAGCAAGAATTGGTGATGAAAGATGAAAACCAGCTTAAAGTTCAATTGAAGAAAGATCCAGAAGTCCTTCAATTGGCTTCGAAGATCGATCCGAAAAACCAAATCGCTTTATTGGAATTCGGCCGCGAGCCTGCCAATGAAATTTCTGCTTTTACAGGAAAAGTGTTGAATTCCGTACAGGCAAACAGCATGGAAGAATCCAGTGAATTGCTGAAGCAGCTTGGTAAGATCATGGACAAATTCGACAAAAAAGATTTTGTTGAAAAGAAAGGCTTCCTCAATAAGATCTTCAATAAAGGCAATAAAGTGATTGAGCAGCTGTTCAATAAATACCAGACGATGGGTACGGAAATCGATAAAGTATATGTTGAAATCACCAAGTATGAAGGCGAAATGAAAAAATCGACGACCACTTTGGAAGAGCTGTATAACCAGAACTTCAACTATTTTATGGAGTTGGAGAAATACATTGCGGCCGGCGACATCAAAGTCGAAGAACTGAAAGCCCAGGAACCGGCTGTCCGTGCAAAAGCGGAATCTGGTGACCAAATGGCCCTCATGGAGTTGAACTCTCTGCAAAATGCCATCGAACTTCTGGAACAGCGCGTCTACGATCTTGAAATGGCGAAACAGGTTTCCTATCAATCAGCGCCTCAAATCCGCATGCTTCAGCGTGGGAATACAAAGTTGATTGGGAAAATCAACTCAGCTTTTGTGACGACCATTCCGATATTCAAAACAGGCTTGATCAATGCCATTGCAGCCAAACGGCAAAATCTGGTAGCTGAATCGATGAGCGAGCTGGATCGCCGCACCAATGAAATGCTGTTAAATAACGCCAATGACATTTCACGCCAAAGCGTAGACATTGCCAGAATGTCTGGACAGCCAAGCATCAAGATTGAAACCATTGAACAGACATGGGAGACTATTATGCAGGGGATGAACGACACGCGGGAGATTGAGCAGGAAAATCGCAAAATGCGTGAAGAAGGACGTCTCCGCATCGAAGAACTGCAGAAAAAGTACGAAGACACACAACGTAAAGCTAAATAATCGGAGGAGGAAACAATATGTCAACAATCAACCTTTCAAAAGGGCAGAAAATCGACTTAACGAAAACAAATCCAGGGCTTACTAAGGTGGTCGTCGGTTTAGGCTGGGACACCAATAAATACAGCGGCGGCGGAGACTTTGACTTGGACGCTTCGATTTTTCTTGTAGGGGAAAACGGTAAATCACGCGGACCGGAAGATTTTGTCTTCTACAACAACCTTGAAGGCGGAAATGGTTCGGTTGTCCATACAGGCGATAACCTGACAGGAGAAGGAGAAGGCGATGACGAGCAAGTAATCGTTGATTTGCCGAACGTACCTGCAGACATCCACAAAGTGGTATTTACAGTGACGATCCATGAAGCAGACAGCCGCGGACAAAACTTTGGCCAGGTGTCGAATGCCTTTATCCGTATCGTCAACGAAAGTTCAAACGAAGAATTGATCCGCTATGACTTGGGAGAAGACTTTTCGATTGAAACAGCTTTAGTGGTCGGTGAATTATACCGCCACGGAGGCGAATGGAAGTTCAACGCAATCGGCAGCGGTTACCAAGGCGGCCTTGCCTCATTGGTAAATGATTTTGGCTTAGGTTGATTAATAAACCGTTTATCAGTTCAACAACTGATAAACGGTTTTTTTATTGTATTACACGGGACAAAAACAGATGTAATGGATTAATTTCAAATTCGGAATATGTATATTAATTCTTCACTTTAAGTAATCATTCTATTTTTCTGTAAGGAATAATCTAGCTTGCCCAATTCTCTGTAATAGACTATTTTCATTGAATTGTGAAAATATTTTTAGATTTCCTTAGAGCGGCGCGGCTTCAACGTTTATAAAGAATGGAAACGCTTGCAAAGAAGTCAAAAAATTTTTTATATATTGACAACGATTTTTAGGCTGTATATGATGGAATCAATTCAAGAATACAGATTAACTATTTTGATGAAGATACGCTTTGCACAGGGAAATCTTAAGAGAGCTGATGGTTGGTGAGAATCAGTGGTTTCGGTGTCTGGCAGCACTTCTGAATAGATGGGCTGAACTTTCAGTAGGCCTTTCCGCTTCATGTCCGTTAAGCATGTGAACCAATGAGGCTGTCAGTTTGATGACAGTGAATTAGGGTGGTACCGCGAAATGGAAGACTCTTCGCCCCTTGCATCTTTATGTAGGGGCGGAGAGTCTTTTTTGTCGTCTTTACACACACTTTGCCCGCAAAAGCGGGAAATCGAGAGGGGAATGAACTCATTATGCTGACAGACCAACAAATTTTACGAATCCCAGGACCAACTCCAATTCCGCCGAGCGTACAACGCGCGATGGCACAGCCGATGATCGGACACCGCGGACAAAGCACCTCTGAAATGATCAGTGACATCAGACCAAAATTGCAGCGTGTGTTTGGAACCAAGCAGGAAGTCATGATATTAACAGGAAGTGGTACGGCGGGACTGGAAACAGCCGTGGTCAATACAGTTGCTCCGGGTGAAGAAGTTCTGGTTCTCGTAACTGGCGCATTCGGCGAACGTTTTGCGAAAATTTGTAAAGCATATGGCATTCAGACCCATGTTTTCGATGTCGAATGGGGCCTTGCTGTTGATCCGGAGGCAGTCAAAAACTTCCTTGTGGAACATCCTGAAATCAAAGTGGTCTTTTCGACTTTCTGCGAAACATCTACCGGCGTGTTGAATCCAATCAAAGAATTGGCAGCTGCCATTAAAGAGGTATCGGATGCACTGGTGATTGTCGACGGCGTTTCTTGTGTGGCAGGAACTGCTACGGAGATGGACAAATGGGGCATCGATGTAGTGGTCACCGGATCACAAAAAGCATTTATGCTTCCTGCGGGCCTCTCATTTATAGCAGCCAGCGAACGCGCTTGGAAGAAAATCGAAGCCAATCCTCAACCGCGCTTTTATCTGGACCTCAAAAAACACAGAGACAATATTTTAAAAGATACAACACCATTCACTCCGGCATTATCCATCTTGTTCGGATTGCAGCAAGTGCTTGAGCTGCTGGAAGAAGAAGGGCTGGAGCAAGTATACGCAAGGCATCATCTGATGATGAAAATGACACGGGCCGCTTTTAAAGCATTGGACATCCCATTGCTGGCTTCTGATAAAGATGCATCGCCAACAGTCACAGCTGTAAAACCTGAGGATTTTGATTCTGAAGAATTCCGTAAAATAATGAAAAAAGAGTTCGCTTTGGAAGTGGCGGGCGGCCAACAGCATTTAGCGAAAGCTATATTCCGTATTGGCCACATGGGCTATTGCTCACCAGCAGATATGCTGCAGGCAATTGCTGCAATGGAAATCGGATTGGTTAAAGCAGGAAAAGAGATTGAACTTGGCAAAGGAATTGCCGCTGCACAGCAAGTCTTTTTAACAGAAGGGAAGGAAACTAAATGACTTTTCATGTATTGATCAGTGATCCACTCAGCGAAGAAGGGATTTATCCGTTGCGCCAGGCAAATGGCATAAACATTGTCATGGAGACCGATTTGACTCCTGAACAATTAGGAGAGCGAATTGAAGGCTTTGATGCCCTGCTGGTGAGAAGCCAAACGCAAGTGACACGGGAATTGATTGAAAAGGCATCGAACTTGAAGATTATTGGACGCGCCGGTGTCGGCGTCGATAATATCGACTTGGAAGCTGCAACCGAACACGGCATTATCGTTGTCAATGCCCCCGATGGCAACACGAACTCTGCTGCCGAGCATACGATGGCGATGCTGATGTCAATGGCGCGCAAAATTCCACAAGCATTCCATGCACTGCGCAATCAAAACTGGGACCGCAAATCGTATGTCGGAGTCGAGCTGAAAAACAAGACCCTCGGAGTCGTCGGTTTTGGCCGGATTGGACAGGAAGTAGCGGCGCGTGCCAAAGGGCAGCGCATGAACGTCATTGCCTATGATCCGTTCCTGACTGCCGAAAAAGCAGATAAACTGGGCGTGGATTTTGGATCGGTGGAAGATGTCTTGAAAGTGGCGGATTTTGTCACTGTCCATACACCTTTATTGAAAGAAACCAAGCACTTGATCAATAAAGAAGCATTCGAAATCATGAAAGATGGCGTTCAGATCATCAACTGTGCACGAGGTGGAATCATTGATGAAAATGCGCTTTACGACGCAGTGAAATCAGGGAAAGTTGCAGGAGCAGCCCTTGACGTTTTTGAACAGGAGCCGATGGTTGATTTCCGTCTGTTGGATTTGCCGGAAGTTATTGCAACGCCTCACTTAGGTGCCAGCACATTTGAAGCTCAGGAAAGCGTAGCAGTGGATGTCAGCATGGACGTTGTCAGCTATTTCACGACTGGAACTGTCCGCAACTCAGTCAACTTGCCATCTGTGCCGAAAGAAATCATGAAGAAAATCGAGCCTTACTTTGATTTGTCAGAGCGTTTAGGTGCATTTTTGACAGATTTGACAGGTGTGGCTGCAGAAGAAGTCAATATCCGCTACGCGGGGGACTTGGCCAATATGGAAGTCGGGCCATTAACACGCAATATGCTGAAGGGCCTGCTGAAGCGTCATCTTGGCAAACAAGTGAATGACGTTAATGCTATGTACATCGCCAATCAAAAAGGGATTGTGGTCAATGAGCAAAAGACTACCGAAGCGAAAGGGTTTACGAGCCTGATCACTGTGGAAGTGAAAACAGCAAAAGGAACAAGAAAAGCAGCCGGAACTTTGATGAACGGACAAGGTGCGCGCATCGTTAAAGTGGATGATTATCTGGTAGATGTTGTGCCAGAGGGCCATTTGCTGTTTGTGCGACACAATGACCGCCCGGGAGTTATCGGGCGTGTTGGAACCTTGCTTGGACAGGAAAATGTCAACATTGCCACAATGCAGGTTGGACGCTCAAATGCTGGTGGAGATGCGATTATGATGCTGTCAATCGATAGACCCGCCGAAGCAGGCAGCCTGGAGCAATTAGCGAAACTGGAAGAAATCCAGGGAGTCACTCCCATCAATCTATAAATGACAGAAAAAAGGCCCTCGCTTAGAGGGCCTTTTTTTAGGGTTGTATTTGTTCCAATAACTGAAGTAGTTCTTCCAAATGCTGAATTTCGTATGTCGGGATGATGGATTCATGTGGAGCTTTCTCTTCACGGTTAATCCAAACTGAGCGAATACCGGCTTTTTCAGCACCGATGATGTCGGTCATGAGATTATCTCCGACCATCAGCACTTCATCGGCGGAAAGGCCGAATTTTGATAAGGCATGATGGAAGATGTCGGGATCTGGTTTGCCTTTTCCGAACGCGCCCGAGATGATGATGTGGTCAAAGAAAGGAGCTATTTCCGGTGTGATTTCCAGTTTAATCTGCTGCAGGCTTGGAGATCCGTTGGTCAACAACAACAATTCATAACGGCCTTTTAAATCTTCCAATACTTTTAAACTTTCCTCGTAAAGGATAGGGTTTCTTTTGCGTGCTTCCGGGAAGTACTCAGCAAGCTGGCTGCCGATATCTGGATTGTCGATGCCGATTTTTTTCAATCCAACTGTCCAAGATTCCCGGCGGTAAGCCGGAACAATGGCTTTCATCTGCTGGAAATCAGATCCTTCATCATCGAAAGTGCCCCATAAGCCTTCGAAAGGGTTAATGCCGATCATTTTGGTGAAGTCGTATGTATTATATCCTGCATAGAGTTCAGTTGCCGCAGCTCTTACCGCTTCTTCCAAGCCGGAACAGTCCTGGCCGGTTAATTCTTCAGCTAATCGGCACGTTTCCTGGAATGCTGTTTCAACACTTTTCTTATCCCATAACAAAGTATCATCTAAATCAAAAAAAATCGCTTTGACCATCGGTATGTGCTCCTCCTGACAATATCTTTACTTTGCTCTAGTGTACTGGAAAAAAGGACAAAAACATAGGGAGTTCAGAGTTCTGTCACTGAAAAGAACAAGGGACAGGTGATATGATATGGGCAAGGAGTGAATACAATGACGCTAAGCAATTCGACGATGCTTTTACTGGAAGAAGCCACTGAGTTTATAGGGATTTGTTACGATGAATTGGGAAAATGCCAAGACCAGAAAGCCGAGAGACTGCTTGAAATCAAAACGGAAATTGAACGGACAGGAACCTACACCCACAGCTTTGAGGAATTGGAGCATGGAGCACGCATGGCCTGGCGCAATAATAACCGCTGTATTGGCCGTTTGTTCTGGAATTCACTGACGGTATTTGATGAGCGGCATCAAACAACAGCTGAAGGGATTTTTAATGCTCTGATACAGCATATCGACTTTGCTGCAAACGACGGGAAAATCCGTCCGGCTATCACGGTGTTCCGCGCTGCAAAAGAAAATGAAGATTCATTGCGTTTGTGGAATCATCAATTGATCCGCTATGCCGGTTACGAAACTGCGGATGGTGTCATCGGTGATTCAAGTTCAGTGGAACTTACTAAGCGATGCCAGGATATTGGGTGGAAGGGAGCTGGAACAGCTTTCGATATTTTGCCTTTGGTCATCGAGGTTCCAGGCAAAGCGCCTTTTCTAAAAGATGTGCCAAAGCAATCGATTATCGAAGTCGAAATCGGTCATCCTGAAATTCCGGCGTTTTCAGAGCTCGGCATCAAATGGTATGGGATTCCTATTATTTCAGATATGTTACTGGAAATTGGCGGGATTGAATACAAGATGGCCCCTTTTAACGGCTGGTACATGGGAACTGAAATCGGCGCCAGAAACTTGGCGGATGAAGACCGTTATAATTTTCTGCCTGCAGTAGCGGAACTGATGGGGTTGAATACCCAAACGAATCGCTCTTTATGGAAAGACAAAGCGTTAGTCGAATTGAATATCGCTGTTCTGGAATCCTTCCAGGAAGCAGGGGTGACCATCGTCGACCATCATACAGCAGCTAAGCAGTTCAAGAATTTCGAGAAAAAAGAAGAAACGGAAGGACGGGACGTCACCGGCAACTGGGCATGGCTGATTCCGCCAATGTCTCCGGCCACCACCCATATTTTCCATAAGCCTTATAAGAACAACTTGGTCAAACCAAATTACTTCCATCAAAAAGCTTCCTATCACTCATAAGGAGAGGATTCTGATGAAAGAGTTCAAAGTGACTTATTTTTTCGATGAAGAGCATTATATTCGCCGCTTTATCCACGTGGATTCACAGGAAAAAGCGGAAAGACTGGTGCAAAGCGAACGGGATCAATATATTTCGTTTCATGACAGCCGCGGAATTTACCATGAGCTGAATACACGGAATGTGCGGATCATCCAGATTTCTGAATATCATCGTACGGATAAAGTATAAAAGAAGCGGTGCTGCCTTAAAGGGCAGCACTGTTTTTTCATGAATGGAAGACTGCAAATTCCTGTGGAACGTCCACACATCGGTCTATACGCCCGCGAGCGCCCACAAATCTATATGAAGCACCCCCTCCCTAAGAGCTGAAAACAAATAAGCCCCCTTTGCTAGGCCGGCAAAGAGGGCTTTCAAAGAAATAAAAAGAGTTCCTCACTCATTCCGAAAAAATTTGCTCGTGGAACGAACAAGCCTGAAGCAAAATGGACACTTGTAGACATTTTCGGCAAGCTGAAAAACAACAGCACCGCTATTTTTATTTGAAGCTTAAGAAACCATCGTCCACTGCGACAGTAGAGCCGTTGATGGCTGCCGCTTCTTCAGAGAACAGGAACTTGACGACATTGGCCACTTTTTCGGGTTGGATAAGCTTGTTGTGCATATGGAGAGCCGATAAAGCTTTTTTCATTTCCGGGTCGTCTCCAAGAATCGGCGTGTCGATAAAGCCAGGTGCGACGCCGACCACGCGAATGCCATGCTCGGCAAGTTCCAGTGCGCCCGATTTCGACATCATGACGACTGCGGCTTTGGCTGCGTTGTAGTTAAAGCTGCCTTTAGCGGCCATCGATCCATAAATCGAGGCGGTGTTGACGATCGTTCCAGTTGTGCCAAGTTCGACCATTTTTTTCGCGCCGTAATAGATTCCGTAGTAAACGCTATGCTGATCGACATCAATCACTTTGTGGTAGGATGCGGGATCCATTTCAAGCAAGGGCTTGACCAGTCCGATGCCGGCGTTATTGAAAATGCCATTCAATGTGCCGAATTTCTCAACAGCAAAATTCACCATCGCTTCCACTTGCTCGGCTTTTGATACATCTACTTTAAACGCTGCCGCTTTGCCATTTTCTGATTCAATATGGGAAACTGTGTCATTTGCACCTTCTTCGTTGAAATCGGCTACTACGATGGCGTAGCCCTCTTTTGCCAGTTGGTAAGCTGCATGCCGGCCGATTCCGCTTGCGCCGCCAGTGATGATCAGAACTTTACTTTCTGCCATAATGAATTCCTCCTTCTGGATTTGAACTATTCTCACAATTAAACCGTACACCTTCCTTGTCTTTAAATCAAAGCATTTGATTAGATGAAAACTATGATTTTTGACTGCAAAATACGTTACATCTAAAAGATTTGTACTATAATAGTACATAGTGAATATCATTCCGAAGGAAACTTTATAGAGAGAAGGAAATTTAATGGGACGCAAATGGAATAATATTAAAGAGAAGAAAGCATCTAAAGATGCCAACACAAGCCGAATCTACGCAAAATTCGGGCGTGAAATATATGTAGCTGCCAAACAAGGTGAGCCGGATCCGGAATCGAATCAGGCATTGAAAGTGGTGTTGGAACGCGCGAAGACTTACAGCATTCCAAGAGCGATTATTGACCGGGCAGTGGAAAAAGCCAAAGGCGGATCTGAAGAAAGCTACGATGAATTGCGCTACGAAGGATTCGGTCCAAATGGTTCTATGGTAATCGTGGATACCTTGACCAATAACGTCAACCGCACAGCTTCGGATGTCCGTGCAGCATTCGGCAAGAATGGCGGCAACATGGGCGTCAGCGGATCTGTTGCCTACATGTTTGACCATACGGCGGTATTCGGCATCGAAGGCAAGACAGCTGACGAAGTGCTTGAGCTGATGATGGAGGCGGACATCGACGTACGTGACATCATGGAAGAAGAAGACGGCGTAATCGTGTACGCGGAGCCGGATCAATTCCATATGGTGCAGGAAGCATTTAAAAGTGCCGGCATTACTGAATTTACAGTAGCGGAATTGACGATGCTTGCACAAAATGAATTGCCGTTGCCGGAAGACGCGCAAGAGCAATTCGAGAAGATGATCGATGCGATTGAGGATTTGGAAGATGTACAGCAGGTCTACCACAATGTGGATCTAGGCGAATAAAACAAAAAGGCGCTTTGATAAACTCAAAGCGTCTTTTTTTATGAAAAGTATTCTGATAATTAGAAATTTGACTTGTAATTCAAAAAGAGAACGATTATACTAACTTTGAAGCAAAAGTATAATAATTCTGACTATTTATTTTTTGACTCTTTATGTAAGGGCTTTCATTTCGGGGTAAAGAAAGGAGGCGTTTTATGGAAATTCAGGAGATAAGTCTATTTGGCCGTGAAAATGTGAAGGTATTTAAAAAACGTCCGAAAACCATTGGAGAAATTATTCAGAGAAGCAGCGAGCTTCAAGGAGATAAGCTCGCCGTCGTCACCGAAGATCAATCTCTAAGTTATCGGGAATTAGAAGATCAATCAGATGCAATCGCGGCTAACCTTCAAAACCGCGGAATTGCAAAAGGGGATCGTGTTGCAGTTGTCGTCGGCAATCGTGCTGAATTTCCTCTGTTGGTCCTCGCATGCGCAAAAATTGGAGCGATCATGGTTCCGATCAATGTCAAATTAGCAGAGGAAGAGCTGCAGTATATCTTTGGTCATTCCAAGCCGAGCATAATCATCAGTGAAGTAGAGTTTTTTCATAAGGTAGAAAAAGCAAACCAAGGCGCCGCTGCGGTGTCCCTGGAAAACATCTTCGTTATCGATGGCCAGAATTCATATGAACAACTGTTGGTGAAAGGTGGACCTTATCGACAAACGGATGTGGGCGAAGAAGACGGCGTTTTCATCCTGTATACATCCGGAACTACCGGACGGCCCAAGGGTGCGGTGCTGACACATATCAATGTCGTCCACAGTTTGATGAATTATAAATCAGTTTTTGCAACCGATGATACATTTAAAACCCTTATTGCGGTGCCGATGTTCCATGTAACTGGACTGGTCGGCCAATTGCTGCATATGTTCTATGTCGGAGGGACAGTTTACAGTATGCGGCGCTATCAGAACGAAGAATACATCAACCGCATACTTGAACACAAAATCAATTTCCTTTTTAATGTACCGACCATTTTCATCATGATGTCCACCAGTGAAGAATTTCAAAAACACTCGTTTGACTTTGTGAAGAAAGTGGCTTTTGGGGGTTCGCCGATCTATCAGCAAACCTTTGCGATGCTGAAGAAAGCATTTCCGAATGCGCAGTTGCACAATGCCTATGGGGCGACAGAAACCACTTCTCCTGCAACTTTAATGCCATTGGATTATCCCGATTCCAAAGTGACGTCAGTCGGCCTTCCAGTGGAAGTGGGCGATATCAAAATCGTTGATGCGGAAGGAAAAGAATGTCCGACTGGCGAATCCGGTGAGCTTTATATCAAAGGGCCGATGATCATCAAGGAATACTGGGATAACCCGACAGCCAATCAAAGCAGTTTCACAGATGGTTACTGGCATTCCGGCGATTTAGGGATTCAGGACGAAGACGGCTTTATCTATATCCGTGACCGCAAAAAAGACATGATCAACCGCGCAGGCGAGAAAATATTCTCGATTGAAGTGGAAGATGTCTTGAAAGCTCATCCTGATGTAGTAGAAGCTGCTGTCATCGGTGAGCCGGACCCGGTTTTCGGGGAAAAAGTGAAAGCGTTTGTGGTGGGTCCTAAATTGGATGCCGAAGATTTCAGTGCTTTAAAAGAACATTGCCGAAAATCATTGGCGAAATTCAAGGTGCCAGAGGAATTTGAATTGATTGATAGCCTGCCAAGAAATGCTTCCGGCAAAATTTTAAAAAATACATTAAAAACCATAGGGGGAAAAACAAATGCTTAAAGAATTATCACCGAAAGCTGAAGAACTACGAGGAAAATTACTGAAATTCATGGATGATTATGTGTATCCGAACGAAGCGACTGTCGAAAAGTATCTGCAGGAAGCAGAAGACCGCTGGACAATTCCACCGATTATCGAAGAGCTCAAAGAAAAAGCAAAAGAACAGGGCTTATGGAATTTATTCTTAGACCATCCCGAATACGGAGCGGGGCTGTCCAATTATGATTACTCACATCTATGCGAAATTATGGGTCGTTCCCTGATTGCGCCGGAACTGTTCAATTGCAATGCACCGGATACCGGCAATATGGAGGTCTTCGTCAAATATGGAACGGAAGAACAGAAAAAACAATGGCTGGAGCCTTTGCTGCGCGGAGAAATCCGTTCTTGCTTCTCAATGACCGAACCGGCTGTCGCTTCTTCCGATGCCACCAACATCCAGAGCAGCATCGTTCGTGACGGCGATGAATATGTCATCAATGCGAAAAAATGGTGGACTACCGGCGCCATGGATCCTCGCTGTAAAATTGCCATTGTCATGGGGAAAACAGATCCGAATGCAGCCAAGCATCAGCAACAGTCGATGATCCTCGTACCTTTTGATCTACCGGGAGTGGAAATTATCCGTCCGTTGACAGTCTTCGGCTATGACGATGCACCGCAAGGCCATGCTGAAGTCCATTACACCAATGTCCGTGTACCGGCATCGAATATGCTGCTGGGTGAAGGGCGTGGATTTGAAATCGCACAAGGACGCCTAGGGCCGGGGCGCATCCATCATTGCATGCGTGCCATCGGAGCAGCTGAGCGGGCACTGGAGCTGTTATGCAAACGCGCTGACAGCAGAGAAGCATTTGGATCAACTTTAGCGGAAAAGGACGTTATCAGAGAAATCATTGCTGAAAGCCGAATCGAAATCGAACAGGCGCGTCTGTTGACCTTGCATGCGGCCCATAAGATTGATATGGAAGGCGCTAAGGCAGCGCGTAAAGAAATTGCCATGATCAAGATTGCCGCACCGCGCGTTTCGTTGAATGTCATCGATCGTGCCATGCAAGTATTTGGAGGAGCCGGCTTAACGGAAGATTTCCCGCTTGCCGCACATTATGCCAATGCACGCACACTTCGTTTAGTTGATGGTCCCGATCAAGTCCATTTGCGTGACGTCGGGCGCCTTGAACTGCGCGAACAACTCAAAGAAAGTTCAAATGTAAAATAAAGGAGGGGTTTGCAGATGAAGGCTTGGACCGTTGTCCGTATAGGAGATCCACAGGAAGCACTTGAACTTGCAGAGCTTCCGAATCCGGAACCAAAAGCCGGCGAAGTGCTCGTGAAAGTGGAAGCAGCTGCCTTGAATTTTTTTGATATTCTCCAATGCCAAGGGAAGTATCAGGAAAAGCCGGATTTGCCGTTTACACCGGGTGCTGAAATAGCAGGGGTTATTGAAAAAGCAGGAGATGGAGTAGATATCCAACTCGGACAGCGTGTTTTAGCTACTCCTCAATTGCCGAGTGGCGGCCTTGCCGAATGGGTGGTTGTGAAGCAAGAAGGCATATTCCCGATTCCCGATTCACTGTCTTACAGTGAAGCCGCTTCTTTATTCATCACATATCAGACGGCATACTTCGCATTGCACCGGACAGCACGCCTTCAAAAAGGGGAGACATTACTGGTGCATGCGGGTTCAGGCGGCGTGGGTTCTGCAGCAATCCAGCTTGGAAAAGCGGCAGGAGCTACTGTTATCGCGACAGCCGGCAGTGATGAAAAGACAGCCGTTTGCAAAGAACTTGGCGCCGATCAGGTCATCAATTACCGGACGGAAGATTTTGTTGCCATTGTTAAAGAAGCTACGGGAGGAAAAGGTGCCAATGTCATCTTTGATCCTGTAGGCGGTGACACCTTTGACCGATCCAGAAAATGCATCGCCTTTGAAGGGCGTTTACTGGTCATTGGCTTTGCAGGCGGCCGAATTGCGGATGCGCCGACCAATCACGCATTGATAAAAAATTATTCTGTCGTAGGCGTACATTTCGGCCTATTCCGCAATTTGTATCCGGAAGAAGTAATGAAAGCCCATCATGAATTAATGGCTTTGTATGAAAAAGGCGCTATTCAGCCGATGATCTATGAAGAATATCCATTTGAACAGGTTCCGGATGCTTTGGACTTATTAGGTGACCGCAAAACTTATGGGAAACTCGTCGTAAAACCATGAGGAGTATCGACCACAGAGTCTGGACAAAGAACAAAAAATTGCTGCAGATATGGAAACCTCAAGAAGCCATTTCAGAAAAAGTTTTCTTCAATTTAATGGGAAATAGGATTGGTCTTTTGTAAGTGGATGCAAAAAGGTCTTCACAATCACTACATTAAACGGATGGAGGGAAAAAGATGAAATCAAACAAATTTCGCTTTTCAGCAGCTGGTCTCGGTTTAGTGCTTTTATTGTCAGGATGTGGGGGCGGTGGGGATTCGGGCGGCTCTTCATCAGAAGGTGAAACAATTACGCTGCGTGCGGCTACCGGACTCAGTGCCCAGCATGCTTGGTGGGAAGCTTCAATGGTGCCATGGATGGAACGAGTGGAAGAGCTCACTGAAGGCCAAGTCCAATTTGAATCGTTCACCGGTGGAGAACTGGTAGCAGTTCCCGATGAAGCGGAAGCGTTGGAAACAGGTACAGTGGACGTTGCGATCGTCCTGCCGATTTATCAGCCGGATCAATTCCCGATGGCGGAAGTGACAATGTTGCCGCTGAACCATTCGGATACACTGATTGCTTCAAATGCATGGAAAAAACTTCTCGAAAGTGAAGAGGAACTGGCAGATGGCCAGACCTACACCGAAATGCAATTTGGTGATTTCAAAGTATTCCCGATTTCCACTACACAAGAATACTCAATTTCCACAACTGGCCATGAGTTTAAGGCAGTCAGTGATGTAGAAGGCACTTCGCTTCGCACGCCGTCCCGCATCCATGAAATGTATGCTGCAAAGACGGGCATCAACAGTGTAACGATGCCGGCTGTGGAAATTTATGATTCTTTGAGCAGAGGTACATTTGAAGGTGCATTTTACAGCATTGCCGATTGGACAGGCTATGGCTTCCAAGATTTGTTCCGGTACACGTTGACGGGCATCAATTTCGGGCATTTCAATGCGTTTATTGGAATGAGCCAGGAGAAATGGGACGAAATGCCTGACAATGTCCAGGAAGCGATGACACAGGCAAACGAAGAGATTTTTGAGCCTGGTGCGCAGGAGTGGATTACCCGTTCAGAAGAAATCATACCGGAAAATGAAGCGAATGGCGGAAAATTCGTGGATTTTGCGGACCTGGATCCAGCAGTCCAAGACCACTTTAACCAAGGGATTGAAGAAACATGGACAGACTATGCAAAATTGCTTGAAGACAACGGCATGCCAGGAAATGACCTGGTTAAGATGTGGAGAGATCTTCTAATTGAAGAAGGCGGTGAAGTGCCAGAAGCCATTATGAATCTGGAATAGCCGTTTGGGAAAAAGGAATAGCTTATTATCCAAAAGCCATTCCTTTTTCTTTTTATAATTTGATGCAAGGAGGTCTTGAAATGGATAACTTATTGGTCATAGGAATTATTCTGGTAATGATGATAATCCTGTTGGTAACGGGATTGTATATACATTCAGTACTCCTTGCCAGTGGAATAATCGGCTTAATCTTATTGGAAGGCTTTGGAATTCTTCCGGGGCTGCTTGGAAATGAACCCTTTAACCGGGTGGCCAGTTATACGTTAACGACCATCCCCCTATTTGTATTGATGGCTCAGTTTATTCTTCAGTCCGGTTTGGTCCAGGACATTTTTTATATGGTCCATAAGGTTTCTAAAGGGAAAAACAGTTTGCTTGGTGTTTTGACTTTGATTATTGGAGGCATGCTGGGGGCAGTTTCAGGCTCAGGAACGGCAACCTCGGCTTCATTGGGGCAAGTGGCAATTCCGGAACTGCGCAAGCACGGTTACAGTGCACCGCTTGCTGGAGCCATTGCAGCATCAGGGGGCTCTTTATCTGGAATTATACCGCCGAGCATAATTCTGATCCTTTATGGAGTAGCGACTGAGACGCCTGTAGGCAGTCTTTTTGTGGGCGCTTTTATTCCAGGGATATTGACCATGGTTGTTTTTATCCTGGTGATGTTGGTTTACTTCCAAATGGACAGAAAAAAGCACACACAAATTGAGGAACCGGAAATCAAAGATGCACCGTTGCCGGAGAAACTATCTGCTATCCGTTTGATTGTTGTAAGCGTAATTGCTGTCATCATCGTCCTCGTCATATTCGGCGGCATCTATTCGGGTATCTTTACGCCGACTGAGGCGGGAGCTGTGGGTGCTTTTGTCGGTTTGCTTGCGGCATTGGTTCTGGGGAAAGTCAATTTCCAGTTTTTCAAAACCTCGGTTGTTGAAACTGTAAAACTGACAGGAATGGTCATGATCATCATGATCGGTGCGCAAATTTTTGGGCGCTTTGTTTCTTTATCGCTGTTGCCGAGGCGCTTGATTGAATTGATCGAACCAATTATGGATACACCGGTATTGGTGCTGGTTGCTATTTCAGTTGTGCTGTTCATCATGTTCATGTTTATAGAAGGTGCTGCTGTCATTTTGATGTCAATTCCAGTAATCCTGCCCATCATTCAAGAATTGCAAGTCGATATTCTCTGGTTCGGTGTCTTCGTCGCTGTTATCTGTACGATTGGCTTAATTACTCCGCCTGTCGGTTTGAGTGTCTATGCAGTTGCCGGTGTCAGTGGAATCAGTTCAGGATCAATATTCCGCATTGCCATGGTCTTTGCAATCGTCGCTATGGTCATCGTCTGCGGTTTGATGATTGCGTTTCCAGGGCTTGCCACGTGGCTGCCGAATTCCATGTAAGCGATTGAAGGGAGTGGATTTGAATGAACGGTGTATGGAAAGCTTATAAAATATTTCATTACATTAAACTGGCAGGAATCTGGATCAGTGGCATCAGTGTGCTGGTGATGATGCTGTTGATTGTGTATGACGTTGCCATGAGAACCTTCTTTTCGAGCTCGATACGCGGAGGATTTGAGATTATCCAGAATTACATGATGCCTTTGGTCGTCTTTCCGGGGCTTGCCTACGTCTATGCGTCAGGCGTGTTGCCGAAGATGGATTTGATCTTGGAAAAACTGAATGCCACAGCACAACGAATTCTGATTTTCTTCATGTTGCTGCTTGAGTTGTTTGTTCTCGTGCTGATTGTACAATTCAGCTGGGAATATGCCATGAGTGGCCTTGAACGCAAGACCGCGTTTCCCGCTGCTGGAACCTTGTATCCACTGTATCCGCTATTCTTTCTGATTCCTATCGCTTTTGCCATGATCGTGATTGAAAATGTCTTTATTTTAATTAAGAATATTTTAGTCAAAAAGCCTTCTATGGTAATGATTGAAACCGAAGCAAAGCCTGAAGAACTGCTTTGATACTGAAAGAATGAGGTGGTGTCATGAGTCTCCGGGAACGAAAAGTGGCCAAGAAAAAAGAAGATATTCTTCGTTCTGCGAGTTTGGTTATATCACGGAATGGCTATCAGAACGCAACCATGGAAGACATTGCAGCTGAATTGCTGATGACCAAAGGTGCCCTCTATTATTACTTCAAAAATAAAGAGGAAATTCTATACAGTTGCCATGACTTGATTTTGTCGGCAGCCATGGAACAGATGGAAGCGATCTATCAAGAGGAATTATCTTCTATGGACAAAATGAAAAAAGCGATTAAAACGCATCTGGACATTGCGATACGGGAAAAAGAGGTTTTTAACCTGATCGTAAAGCCAGAACAACTTTTTTCGGAGGACAATATCGAAGAAATTATTGAAAAACGTGATCAATATGCACGGATTTTCGACAAGATCATAGCTGAAGGCGTGAAACGGGGAGAATTTACGGTTTCCGATAAAAAGATGGCGCGCATGATTATACTAGGAGCTACGAACTGGGTACAGGTCTGGTATTCGCCAGAAGGAAAGTTCAAGAAAGAAAAGGTAGAAGATATTTATGCTGAATATTTTTTGAAGATGTTGGCTTAAACAAAAACATCCATCCGTGAAAAATATGATGGCTTACAGTCATATCAACCCATTAACAAGATATAAATTCAAAGGAATTGATCGAGATGAGGAAAATCCATGTCATTACCCAAAAAGAAGCGGTGGCAGAAGAAAAGCTAAAAGGCTGTACTGCCGTGGTCATCGATGTTCTTCTTGCGACTTCGACGATTGCTTTTTTGCTCGAAAATAATTTCGAACCGATTTATGCAGTGAAGGACAGTACCCAGGCGATAGAGTTGTCCAAACAACATAGCGAACCCCATATTCTTCTTGGAGAAACTAAAGGGGAATCCATCCACGGGTTTCAATATCCTGATCCTTGCCTGATCAAGCTAAGCGATGCTAAGCAGGCGGCCATCATCTGTTCCACGAATGGCACCATCGCCATTGAAAAGGCGAGCAAGGCAAATGTGCTTTTTATTTCATCCCTTGTGAATGGGCACGTAATTGCAGAGCGAATCCATCTGCAGCAAGATGGTTCGTCTATTGTTCTGGTCTGTTCAGGAAATGATGACCGTTTTTCAATGGAAGACTTCATTGGAGCGGGACAAATTGTGGAACACCTGTTGCGCAAAGGAAGTTACGAATTATCCGATTCCTCGAAACTGGCAAGAGAGGCTTATCTTCATGCACAGGAAAATTCATTCAAGGAGTTATATGAATGTGAAACAGCGCATTTATTAAAACGCTTCAACTTTACAGACTCAGTGGAATTTGTGCTAAGGCATTACGAAACAGTGGACGTGGTCCCGTTGTTTACTGACGGAAAAATTGTAAACGACCATCAAAAAGTACCCACTAAAAGACTATGAGGAGGAAGGCCGGTGCAGAAAGAACAGTGGACAATGATTGAGCTCGAGCGCCAGGAGATGGTGGCAGTGCTGACTTTGAACAATCCGCCCTTGAATGTGCTGACAGACGAATTGCTGAACCAGTTGAACGAAGCTATTAGTGAAATCGATCAGGATCAAGAAATTCGGGCGATCGTGCTTCGGGCAGCTGGAGAAAAAGCCTTTGCGGCCGGCGCTGACATTCGTCAATTTCCGAGTTTGACGAAAGACAGCGGCATAGAACTGGTGGAAAAAGGAAAAAAGATGTTTGATAAGCTGGCAGGCGGAAAACCGGTTGTTTGTGCAGTACATGGCTTGGTTTTAGGAGCAGGGCTGGAATTGGTGCTTGCCTGTGATATCCGGATTGCTGAAGAAAATTCAAAATTAGGTCTGCCGGAAACCGGACTTGGTATTTTACCAGGGTACGGTGGCACACAACGTTTGGCGCGCCTTGTCGGTGCCGGAAAAGCAAAAGAACTGATTTTATCAGGTGAACTTTTGTCAGGCACAGAAGCATACGAAACGGGCTTGGTGGAAAAACTGGTGCCGCAGGGACAAGCGTTTGAGAGCGCTGTAAAGTTGGCAAAGTCAATAGCATTGAAGGCGCCGTTGGCAGTCGCGAATGCTAAGAGAGCAATCGATGAAGGATTGGAATTAAGTTTAGCCGCAGGCCAGGATCTGGAGACGCAATTGTTTTCAGAACTTGCTGAAACACAGGATATGCAAGAGGGTGTCAAAGCGTTTACTGAAAAGCGAAAGGCTGATTTTCGTGGACACTAAATTTTGAAGGGAGATGGAGCGATGAAGAGCATTGCGATTGTGGGTGCAGGAATTATGGGGAATGGCATCGCCCAGGTAGCTGCAGAAGGGAATTATAAGGTTTTCTTGTATGACGTGAATGCCGAAGGGCTGGAAAAAGGGATAGCGAGAATCGAGAAGACCTTAAGCAGGAATGTCGAGAAGAAGAAAATCGATCAAAGCCAAAGCGATGAAATTCGCGGAAGAATTACACCGACGGGAAATATCAATGATTTGAAAGATGTCGATTTGGTCATCGAAGCGATCATCGAACAAATTGAACCCAAAAAGAGTTTGTTGACTGAACTTGATGGGATCTGTAAACCTTCTACTATTTTCGCATCCAATACATCAGGGTTGAGCATTACCGAAATGGCCAGCGCTGTAAGACGGAGCGATAAAGTGATCGGCATGCACTTCTTTAATCCGGTACCGGTGATGCAATTGGTTGAAATTATAAGAGGTGAACAAACGAGTGACGAAACGTTTAAAATTGCGCACCAAGTGGCCGAACGTTTCAATAAAACTGCGATATCGGTTAAAGAAGCACCATTATTCGCAGTCAATCGCATATTGACGCCGATGATCAACGAAGCGATTTTTGTCCTATCGGAAGGCATCGCATCTGCAGAGGATATTGATAAAGGAATGATGCTGGGTGCCAGCCATCCGATCGGACCGTTAGCTTTAACGGATTTGATCGGTTTGGACACGATGTTGTTTGTAGCAGAGACGCTCTATAACGAAACCAATGATTCGAAATACCGCCCAGCACCGCTTTTGAAGAAATACGTGCGGGCCGGCCGTTTGGGACGCAAATCAGGACAGGGATTTTTTACATATGACTGATAATCAGGGAGTGGATGGAATGAGTGCGACAGAAAAAACGGTGGAACCGATCGACTGGAAGAAAGTCGAAAATTACTTGCGTAAGTCGATACCGGGATTGCCTGAAGGGAAAATGGACGTTCAGCAATTTTCGGAAGGGTATTCAAACTTGACCTATCTGGTGCGGATCGGCACTTGGGAAGGCGTCCTGAGACGTCCGCCTTTTGGGGAAGTGCCGCCGCGTGCCCATGATATGGAAAGGGAATATCGGATGCTGGAGAAAGTGAATCCGGTCTTCCCTTTGGCACCGAAGCCATATATTTATTGCGAAGATCCAGAAGTTATGGACAAGCATTTTTACGTTATGGAGAAAAAGCAAGGTGTCGTAATCGACGATCAACTTCCCGAATCCTACGGAAGTTCAGAGCAGGTTGGGGAGGCGATTTCAAAAAATGTAATCAGAACCCTTGTTCAGCTGCAATCCATCGATTACCGGGAAGCAGGACTGGCCAGTATGGGCAAGCCGGAAGGATTCATGGAACGGCAGGTAAAAGGGTGGATCAAGCGCTATAGCCAATCCAAAACAGAGGAAATTCCGGCTTTGGAGGAATTGGAGCAGTGGCTGTCGGCGAATATCCCGGTCAATCCGGAAACGACGATTGTCCATAATGATTTTAAATTGAACAATATGGTTCTCGACCAAGAAGACCCGGGGAAAGCCGTCGGCATATTGGACTGGGAATTGTCGACCATCGGCGACCCGTTGAGTGATTTGGGGTCTACGGTAGCTTACTGGGGTGAACCGGATGATCCGGATATGGGCATCAACATCGTTACAAGCCAGCCCGGGTTTTTCAGCAGGAAAGAATTTATTGAAGAGTATGCCAAACAAAGCGGCCGTGACGTTTCAAACGTGAATTACTATGTGACATTCGGTTTTTATAAACTTGCCGTTATCTTGCAGCAAATTCATTATCGTTGGAAAATTGGAGAAATCGACGACGACCGTTTCAGCAACTTGAACCAAGCCGTTTCAAATTTAATGGATATGGCTAACCTGACAAGAAACGGCCAATTGATTTAACGACAACTCATAAAAAGCAGGTGGGTTCATGAGTGCGCAAGGGATGGTTTTTGACTATGCTCCTTTTACGATAGAAGCAGGGAAGATAAGAGAATTTGCGAAGGCGTTGCAGCTGGGAAATCCGGTCTATATGGACGCTGAAGTGGCTAAAGCAGCAGGGTATCGGGGAATACCGGCTCCTCCTACTTTTATGACGGTTATCGACTATTGGAATGAACGCAATTTCTATCAACTTTTTTCAGAATTCCTCAAGTTGGATCCAAATAATGTGCTTCACGGCGAGCAAACATATGATTATCACGAATTGATCGTGGCCGGCGATGTCATTACAGCGCAAGTGTCTGTAAAAGAGCAGTTCCATAAAAAAGGAAAGAACTTCTTCTTATTGGAGACGGTTTACAGAAACCAATGGAATGCAATAGTGGCAACAGGGCGAACGACCCTCATTGAAGTGCTGGAGGTGAGCATATGACAGAGCTCCCGGCCATCATTAAAAAACCCCTTGCTGCGATTGATCTCGTGATATACTCCGGTGCTTCGGGCGATTTCAATGAAATCCACACCGTTCCTGCTGTTGCCCAAGAAAAAGGGCTGGCTGATATTATTGCACATGGCATGTTCGTCATGGGCTGGGCAGCTGCGGCAATCGAGGAATGGTTTCCAGAGCGGGAGCTGCAATCTTTTAGCGTTCGCTTTCAGGCTGTCACGCATCCGGGGGCAGAACTCGTCATCACCGGGTCTATGCGGACTGAAAACGAAGGGGAAATCCATATTAAAGACTCGCAGGGCCAACCTAAACTAATGGGTACATTTGTATTAAAGAACGGCTCTGCCTAGTTAAAAAAGACGGAATTTTCTTTCAATGGAAAGGGGAAGGTAAAGATCATGGAAAACTATACGTACCCGACATTTGATCTCACCGGTAAAAAAGCGCTGGTTACCGGAGGAAGCAAGGGGATTGGGTTAGCGATTGCTGCTGGCTTGGCGCATGCAGGAGCCGAAGTGCTCATAACCGGAAGAAATGAAGCAGCCCTCAGAGAAGCAGCTGAAGGAATTAAAAAACAGGGGCATCAGATTTACTGGAAATCGTCGGATGTGACTCTAAAAACAGAAGTGGAAAAGCTATTTGAATACATGGATCAGGAGTTTGGCCAAATTGATATCTTGGTTAACAATGCAGGAATGAATATCCGAAAGCCGCTGGTTGAAGTGGAAGAAGAAGATTGGGACAAGGTGATTGGAACCAACCTAAAGGGGATTTTCCTGGTGGGACAGCAGGCAGCCAAGCGAATGATTGACCAAAAAAGCGGGCGCATCATCAACATTTCATCCATTCTCGGCAAAATCGGCAATCCCCTGCAGACCAGTTACGCAGCCAGCAAAGGCGGAATCGACCAGCTGACGAAAGTATGGGCTGCTGAACTTGCGGAACACGATATTACGGTTAATTCCTTAGCGCCAGCCTACATAATTACACCTATGACAGAACCGTTTTTGCAGGATGAAGAGCGGTTTGAGAAAATCATTAACCGGACCATGATGAAAAGAATGGGAAGAGCGGATGAAATGATTGGACCGGCTTTGTTTTTTGCCTCGGATGCTTCTACTTATGTGACTGGCCAAGTTCTTTATATCGATGGAGGATGGACGGCTAATTAATGGAGAAAGATGACAGAAACAAGGGGGAGACAAATGAAATACGCAAATGTTGCAGAGCTGCTTGCATCAAGGTGCAAAGAAAATCCGGATAAGGAATTTCTGGTAGTCGAAAACAGAGATGGTGCTGTAGAACGAATGACTTACCAGCAGTTTTATGAACAGGTAGGCAAGCTTGCCCAGGTACTGCAAAGCAAGGGCATCAAACAAGGTGACAAAGTGCTGCTGCATCTGCCGAATGGCAGTGCTTTCATGAAGTCCTGGTTTGCGATTTTGTCTATCGGTGCTGTAATGGTTCCGACGAATGTTTTGTCGCCTGAAGAAGAAATGAAATACCTGGTAAGCCATTCAGAAAGTAAGTTGATCATCACTGAAAAAGAGTATGAGCAGAAATTCTCAAGCTTTGATTTGCCTTTGTTATTTTCACGATTAGGAGAAGGGAAACAAGGAAGCTGGCTGGAGGCAGATATTGATCAGGCGGATCCCCTCTTGGAAATGCCCAAGCTTAAGCCACAGGATGAAGCGGCAATTCTCTATACGTCAGGGACGACTTCAAAACCGAAAGGCGTAGTGCTGACGCAGCGGAATTATTTGCATACCGGGAAGCAGATGGCGGAGACGCTTGGCTATCGGCCGGAAGATCGCGTATTGATTGTATTGCCGATGTTCCATGGCAACGGCCAATACTATATGGCGATGCCCGCTCTTTATGCCGGTGCCGGCATCGCCATCACCGAGAGTTTCAGTGCCACCAATTACGTCAAGCAGGCTAAACGGTTGGAGGCGACAATCGGTTCGCTTTTTTCAGCTCCTATAAAAATGATCTTGAAAAAAGACTACGATCCCGAAGATCGACAGAACCCGCTCAGGCTGATCATCTATGCACAGGCATTGACAGAGCAACAATACGAAGAGTTTCTGAAAAGATATGATGTAGAGCTCCGCCAGCTGTACGGCATGACCGAGACCGTCGCCATTCCTTTAATGAATCCAGTGGACGACTTGCAGGATCCCATCAGCATCGGCATGGAAGCCTGCGGGTATTCAGTTGCTTTAAGAGATGAGAATGGCCAGGAAGTTGCTGCGGGAGAAGAAGGGGAAATTACGGTCAGAGGAGAACCGGGCGTAACGATCATGAAAGAGTATTTCAAAAATCCGTCTGCCACTGCGGAAACGATTCAGGATAACTGGCTCTATACGGGAGATATGGCAAAAATGGATCCGAAGACCGGCCTTTTCTATTTTGTCGACCGCAAGAAAGACATGATGAAACGGTCCGGAGAAAACATAGCGGCTGGAGAAGTTGAAGCCGTCATCAATGAACATGATGCTGTATTTGAAAGTGCAGTCGTTTCTGTACCGGATCCGGTATATGAAGAAGCCATTCATGCTTTCGTCATTTTAAAAGAAAATCGAGACCTGGCGCCTGAAGAGTTATTGGACTGGTGCAGGGAGCGCCTTGCCAAATTCAAAGTGCCGCAGGAAATTCATTTTACGGAAGATTTCCCGCGTACTTCAGTCGGCAAGATCCAGAAACAGCAGATGAAAAAATGGGTGTAAGGGGGAGCAACGATGACCAAAGTGAAAAGTGCTGAGGAATTGGAACGGGAAAGAGTGTTGAATGCGAACAAAAACAACCCGCTTGCTAAAGTAGCAGGGGTGTTTGCACGCATTGCAGAAAGATGGTTGCCTGATGCATTTGTATTTGCCATCATCCTGACGGCCATCGCTTTTATTGCTGGCGTCATTTTCACAGATTCAAGCCCCTTCGATATGATGACGTATTGGGGTGACGGAATGTGGGGCTTGCTGACGTTTACAGCACAAATTATTACCACCTTTGTTTTGAGTTATGCTCTTGCACTAACGAAGACCGTTTCGCGGACACTTGAAAAAATTGCGGCTATCCCAAAATCTCCGAACTCTGCTATTTTGATGGTGACATTCACAGCATTGGGTGCTTCCTTGATCAGCTGGGCATTTGGATTGGTGGTAGCTGGGATTATCGCGAAGATGGTGGCCAAAAAAGTCCTTGATGTAGATTACCGTGTGCTCGTTGCTGCAGGATATTCCGGGTTTTTAATTTGGGAAGGTGGTTTGTCTTCCTCTCCAGCTTTATTTGTTGCAACAGCCGACCATATTTTTGAAGGTGATATCGGATTAATTCCGATCTCAGAAACCTTATTATCTGCTCTTAATATTGCTATTGTGGTCATTTTGTTCTTTACTTTGCCGTTTGTTATGCGCTTAATCCACCCGAAAAATCCGAAAGACCGCTATATTGTGGAACAGTCACGCTTGGAAGAACCGGTAGTGGAGGAAGATGCCAAAGAAGAAACCAATTATCCAAATGACAAAATTGAAAAGACACGTTTGATTCCGCTCATTGGTGGATTTTTGGGATTAAGTTATTTGATCAATCATTTTATCGCCAACGGATTTTCACTGGATTTGAATACCGTCAACTTAATATTCCTGACAGCGGCTTTGTTGTTGTTCTCGAATGTGCGGGAACTTGCTGAAGGATTATTGAAATCCGTCAGCAGCGTCGGACAATTCGTTCTGCAATATCCATTTTATGCAGGGATCATGGGCATGCTGAGTGCTTCCGGATTAGCGGTATTGATTTCCAACTTCTTTATTGATATTTCAACAGACAACACCTTGCCGCTTTGGACGTTCTTGTCGGCTGGAATCCTGAATGTTTTTATTCCGTCGGGAGGCGGACAATGGGCAGTTCAAGCGCCGTTGGTCATTCCTGCTGCACTTGAAATGGGCGTCGATCCCGCTAAAGTTGTAATGGCTGTAGCTTGGGGCGACAGCTGGACGAATATGATCCAGCCTTTCTGGGCAATTCCTTTGCTGGCGATTGCAGGCTTGAAGATTCGCGACATTATGGGGTATACGATGATTGCGCTGATCTATGGCGGTTTAGTGATCGGAGCTTGTATGTTGATTTTCTGATTTGAACAGGAGGTGCATTATGAAAGCAATTGTCGTCAGAGAAACCGGGAAGCCTGATGTGTTGGAGCTGCAAGAAGTAGAAAGACCAAAGGCTGCTGCAGATCAGGTGCTGATCCGGGTCGAAGCGATCAGTGTCAACTTTGCAGATATCAAAGCACGGCAAGGACAGTATCACGGTGTGGCAGCAGATGCCGTATTTACGCCAGGACTGGATTGTGCAGGAGTGGTCGTGGAAGCTGGAGCAGATGCAAAACGCTTCAAGGCGGGGCAGCGTGTGATGGCCTTTCCATCTGGTGGCTCTTATGCTGAATTTGTTGTGGCCCCTGAAAGTTTGGTTTATCCAATTCCTGATGGGCTCAGCAGCGAAGCGGCTGCAGCTTCTTTGACTGTCGGTGTCACTGCCTATAATGTCATTCGAAAGATGGCCAGGCTTGAACAAGGTGAGAGCATTTTAATTCATGCAGCGGCTGGGGGAATCGGTTCTACAGCCATTCAATTGGCGAAGCTCTTCGACGCTTCCCGAATCATCGGCACTGTCGGCAGCGATGAAAAAATGGAGAAAGCCAAATCCTTTGGGGCGGACGAAGTCATCAATTACCGGACAGATGATTTTGTAGAGAAGATCAATAAACTGACAAACGGAAAAGGTGTGGATGTCATTCTGGATACAGTGGCCGGCGAAAACTTCGAGAAAAGCCTGAAATGCTTGGCGCCATTTGGCCGGATTGTCTCTTTCGGCCATGCCAATGATGGTTCGGTGCCGGGAATCGCAAAAACCGATGATCTTCATTCAAGTTGCCGGTCGGTCATCGGATATAGCACGGGCACCTACAGGAAGCACAGGCCTGAATTTCTTAGGGAAGGTGCGGAAAGAATAACTGAATACTTGCTCCAGAAGCAATTGGAAATTGTAATTTCCAAACGTTTTGCATTAAAAGATGCTGCACAGGCACATGCCCATATCGAAAGCAGAATGAGCATCGGGAAAGTGCTGCTGATTCCTTGAGTTACTAGGTTGTTTTAGGAGGCAGAAAAATCTTCATGTTTTTTCAAATAAATTACTAATAATAAGTAAGCTGTTGATAGACGAAGTGAAAACGGTGGAAGGGGAAGTTGGAATATGAATAATGTCTACTTAATAGATGGAGCAAGAACGGCTTTTGGAGGATTTGGCGGATCATTCGCCAATACGGATGCCACGGAACTGGGAGCGGCGACGGCAGTTGAGGCTTTAAAGCGGTCGAACGTTAAAGCGGAGGACATCAACCATGTTTTTTATGGAAATGTCATCCATTCCAGTTTGAATGCCGCGTATATCGCTCGCCATATCGGATTGAAAGCGGGTGTGCCGAAAGAAGTGCCGGCGTTGACCTTGAATCGTTTATGCGGCTCAGGCGCTCAGGCGGTCGTTACGGCAGCGCAGCATATTTTGTTAGGAGAAGCTGATTTAGTATTGGCTGGAGGGGCCGAGAATATGTCGATGTCGCCATACTCCAGTTTTGACCAGCGTTTCAGCAAGTCGAAAATGGGCAATCTGCAATTCGATGACATGCTGACTACGACATTGACGGATCAGTATACAGGAAGCGGCATGGGGATGACCGCAGAAAAACTGGCGGAGCAATACGATATCTCTCGCGAAGAGCAGGATGCATTTGCGGTGGAATCCAATCAAAAAGCTGCCCGGGCGACTGAATCCGGTGTATTTGCAGAACAGATCGTCGGCGTGGAAGTCAAGACGCGAAAAGGTGTTGTGGTGGTCGATAAAGACGAGCACATTAAACCGGATGCCAATCAGGAAGCTTTATCGAAACTTCGCCCATCGTTCAAAAAAGAGGGGACAGTCACAGCAGGCAATGCGTCTGGAATAAATGACGGAGCGGCATCGCTTGTCGTGGCGAGCGAGGAAGCGGTAAATAAGCATGGCCTGAAGCCAATGGCACGAATTGTTTCCTGGGGAGTGGTCGGAGTGGATCCGACCATTATGGGCATCGGGCCTGTACCTGCGATCAAGCAAGCCTTGGAACGGGCGGAACTGACGCTTGACGACATTGACTTGTTTGAACTCAACGAAGCATTCGCTGCGCAATATTTAGCGGTGGAGAAAGAGCTTGGTCTGGACCGTGACAAGGTCAATGTCAATGGCGGCGCGATTGCATTAGGCCATCCGGTAGGGGCGAGCGGTGCACGGGTCTTATTGTCGCTTGCCTATGAGCTGAAGCGCCGCGGCGGGAAATATGGAGTAGCCAGCCTATGCATCGGCGGCGGCCAGGGGATTGCGGTGGTGATTGAACATGCTTAAACTGCCGGTTATCGTGGCGCCGATGTTCTTGGTGTCAACACCCAAAATGGTTATTGAAGCATCGAACGCAGGAGTGATCGGTTCTTTTCCGCTGCTCAATGCACGTCCTGTGGAGACTTGTGCTGAATGGCTGAAAGAAGTGAAAGAATCACTCGGAGAAAAGCCGTGGGCAGTCAATTTCATTTGCCACCGTGGCTCCAATAAACGATATGAAGAGGATTTTGAATTGATTCGCCAATATGAACCGCCGATTGTCATCACGTCTCTCGGATCTCCTGCCGATGTTATCGAGATCGTCCATGCTTATGGAGGACTGGTTTATTCGGATGTCGCCAATATTCGGCATGCGAAAAAAGCGGCTTCCAGTGGAGTGGATGGCCTGATTCTTGTATGCGCAGGAGCGGGAGGGCATGGAGGCACAATCAACCCATTCGCTTTTATTGCGGCAGTGAAAAAATTCTATAATGGAACGATTATTTTATCAGGCTCTTTGTCTACAGGAGCGGATGTGGCTGCAGCTAAATTAATGGGGGCGGATTATGCCTATATGGGTACGCGTTTCCTGGCAGCCGAAGAAAGCAGTGCGCCGGAAGACTACAAACAGATGGTCATCGATTCATCAGTGGAAGATGTCCTCTATACCGATTCCTTCAGTGGAGTGCCGGTCAATGTGTTGATTCCGAGTTTAATCAAACAAGGCATCGATCCGAAAACCTTGAAACCGAAAGATGAAATCGATTTGTCGCATCTGGTCAACGCCAAAGCTTGGCGGGATATCTGGTCAGCTGGCCACGGCGTAACGACCATCACCAAACGGGAGACGACCAAGGCAATTGTGGATCAATTGCTTGCTGAATATGAGGAAGGGGTGGCTGGGCTTGTACGAAACGATTAAAACAGATCTTCAGGACGGAATCCTTACTTTAACTTTGAACCGTCCGGACAAAATGAATGCCTATACCGAGCAGATGAACGAGGAGCTGCTGCAATTCTATAAGGAAGTAAACAATGATGATAACGTGCGCGTCATCGTGGTGACGGGAAGCGGCCGGGCTTTTTGCGCCGGTATGGACTTATCCGAAGGGGGATCCACTTTCTCTTCCGAACAATCTTCCGAAGACTACAGGGACCTTGGCGGCCAGGTGAGCCTGGAGGTATACAAAGTCAACAAGCCGATTATCGCTGCCATCAATGGTCCGGCTGTCGGCATCGGGATGACCATGACGTTGCCGATGGATATCCGGATCGTCAAAAAAGACACTAAGATCGGCTTTGTGTTCGGCCGCCGCGGCATCGGTCCGGAAGCAGGATCCGGTTGGTTTCTGCCGCGTGTTGTAGGAATCGGCAAAGCACTCGAATGGACCCTCACCGGACGTTACATCCCGACTGCTGAAGCGGTTGAAGCGGGATTGATGCAATACGAATCGGAAGATCCATTGGCGAAGGCTTATGAAATTGCTCGTGATATCGTTGAAAATACAGCTGCAACTTCCAATAGCTTTACCCGCCAGCTGTTGTGGAAAATGCTGGGGCAGGAGAATCCGCTTGAGTCCCATCTGATTGAATCGAAATTCCTGCACTGGGCAGGACAAAATGCGGATGCCGATGAAGGGATTCAAGCATTCGTCGATAAGCGAAAAGCGGAATTCCCAATGAAGGCCAGTGAACTGCCAAGTTTTTTTGAAGAGCAGCAATAGAGAACTGATGATGCAAAGGTTGGATTCTGATGCCACAAAAGTGGCGACTGGATCCAACCTTTTTATAGTTAACCAAATGAAATCTCTTTGATAAGCAGAATCTTTTACAATATATACCCCGGGTGGTATATTGATATCAATAAATGACTGAAAGGAATTGATGATATGCTATTGAGATATTTCTATGATGAAAATTTAGCGCATGCTTCATATGTAGTCGGCTGCCAAGCAACAGGGGAAGCGGTAGTGATAGATCCAATGCGCAATATTACTGCTTATGAAGAGCTTGCTGCGAAAGAAAACTTGAATATTGTTGGTGCTTTGGAAACGCATATCCATGCTGACTTTGTTTCAGGGTCGCGTGAATTGGCGAACCGCTTTGGAGCTGTCCTCTACTTATCTGATGAAGGTGACGCAGATTGGAAATATGAGAATCTCGAACATATCAATCATCAATTATTGAAAAATGGGGACCAGTTCAAGATAGGGAATTTGGTGTTTGAAGTGATGCACACACCTGGGCATACACCAGAAAGTATTTCCTTTTTATTGACGGACCGTGGCGGCTCGGCAGATAAAGCGATGGGGATTTTCACCGGTGACTTTGTATTTGTTGGTGATGTAGGAAGACCGGACCTGTTGGAAAAAGCGGCAGGTATGCAAGGGACTTCTGAAGCAGGCGCAAAAGAGCTGTTCAAGTCACTTGAGCGCTTTAAAAAGTTGCCCGATTATCTTCAAGTATGGCCAGCTCATGGAGCGGGAAGTGCTTGCGGAAAAGCGCTTGGTGCTGTGCCTTCAACTACAGTCGGCTATGAAAAGTTGTTTAACTGGGCCTTGCAATATGATGATGCCTTGGCATTTCAAAAAGAATTATTGGATGGCCAGCCCGAACCGCCTTCCTATTTTGCTGTTATGAAAGCAGTGAATAAAACCGGCTTAGAATTGGTGAAGGAACTTTCTGAACCTGCAGAAATAGATTCGATAGAGGAACTGGAAAGTTTGATTGCAGAAGGGCATCAGGTTTTGGATTTGCGCCCGGCTTCTTCATTCAGCAAAGGTTATATTCCCGGATCCATCAATATTCCATTCAATAAATCATTCGCCAATTGGGCCGGCTGGATCGTAGACTATAAAAAGCCGCTCTATCTTTTGTTGGATCCGGAATCAATGGGTCCGGTGCTTGAAGTTCTGCATTCAATCGGTATTGACGATATAGCAGGCTATACAGATGTTTCAAAAGCGCTGAATGAGGCTGCAAAGCTGGATTCATATGAGAATGTAACACCGGAGCAGGCGAGGAAACTGATTGAAGCAAAGGAAGGCTATGTGCTTGATGTACGCAGCCAAACTGAGTATGATGAAGGACATATTAACGGGGCTGACCATATTATGGTCGGTACGTTAAAAAACCGGCTGGACGAAGTCGATCCGAATAAAACCGTTATCGTCCAATGCCAAGCAGGTGCACGTTCAGCCATTGCAGCAAGCCTTCTTAAAGCGAGTGGCTTTGAGAACCTCGTTAATCTGACTGGTGGTTACGAGAAGTGGAAAGAAGAAATATCAGTTTAAGGTTCTTGAAGATTGAAAGGAAAGTAAAGTGGATTTGATTCCAATTGCTGAATTGGAAACAAGGATTTTTTATAGAAGAAGGAGTAATGAAATGGTCACAAGTTTAATGTTGATTGGCGTCCCGGTTTTCCTGACAGCCTATGGCGTTTATAAAAGAACTGTTCCTGTTCACGGAGTAGCGCATGAGGCTCTGGGCCAAGTTGATAGTGAAGTTTATACCTTGCTCGATGTTCGTGCCTATAATGTCTCTTATAAAGAGCCGCTTCCAGAAGCCTTTAATTTGCCGATTTCGTATTTTACAAGAGGATATAAGGAAATACCGAACAAACCAATCCACTTGTTTGCAGAAAATCAGTCGGAAAAAAACCTGGCAATCCGCCTGCTCCATCAAAAAGGTTTTCAAGTGGCAAGCTATAGCTTGATGGGAGAAAATAACGAAGATAAAATGCATACCGCTTGTTGTTAACCAAAAGCCTGTATAAATGGTTCGCCATTTATACAGGCTTTTTTCTTATTTTAAAATAGTTAATTTATTTTGAAGATACTGTAGATTCGGCGAATTACTTAAAAGTTGTCATGAATATACACTTTCCTATAAAATGTTTTTATGTCTAGAAACGAAAGAGGGAAATGAATGAAAAAACCTGGATTAACGGCAAAAGTACTGAGCGGACTTGTCTTAGGTGCACTTGTTGGTTTACTGATCAACTTATTCGCACCTGACTCCTTTGAAGCGTTGAATACATATTTATTTGTGCCGCTTGGCCAAATATTCTTAAGTTTGATTAAAATGTTGGTCGTTCCACTTGTGTTATTTTCTATCATTCTTGGAACCGCTGGACTTGGCGATCCTGCTAAGTTAGGAAGAATTGGTATTAAGACTGTTGGTTATTTTTTAATTACTACAACAATTGCTATCGTTATTGGCTTAGCGCTTGCAGCTGTGGTCCAGCCTGGATTGGCTGGGGATTTTGATTTATCCAGTGCTTCTTTTGAAACAGAAGAAGCCCCATCTGTTGGAGAGACGTTATTGGCAATGATTCCTGATAACCCGATTGCGGCTCTGGGAGAAGGCAATATGCTGCAAATTATTGTATTTGCTGTCTTTATCGGTTTGGCGTTGACGGCTCTTGGTGAAAAAACGAAAGGTCTTGTCCATTTATTCGAACAGGGCAATGACGTCATGATGTATTTGGTAGGCATCGTTATGAAATTTGCTCCGTATGGTACATTTGGCTTGATTGCCACGGCTGTAGGGTCTCAAGGATTCTCAGCAATGAAAGCCATGGGATCTTATATGCTGGTCATTCTAGCAGCTCTCTTTGTCCATGCAATTTTCACTTACGGAGGAACCATCAAGTTTTTGGCGAAGAAAAGCCCAATTTGGTTCTTTAAGAGCTTCGCACCTGCAATGAGTGTAGGATTCAGTACGTCAAGCAGTACGGCGACTTTGCCGATTTCAATGGAAGTGGCACAGGAAAAACTAGGTGTGCCGAAATCCGTCAGTTCTTTTGTGCAGCCTCTAGGTGCCACGATCAACATGGACGGTACAGCAATTATGCAAGGTGTTGCAACAATGTTCATCGCCCAAGCATATGGCATTGATTTATCAGCGATGGATATGGTAACGGTCGTGCTGACAGCTGTTTTAGCAAGTATCGGTACAGCGGGCGTTCCAGGCGTAGGCTTGATTATGCTGGCCATGGTATTGAGCAGTGTCGGTTTGCCTCCTGAAGGCATCGGCCTGGTTATCGGAATCGACCGTCTGTTGGATATGACACGGACGGCGGTTAATATTTCAGGTGATGCTGCATGTGCGGTTTATGTAGCAGAAACTGAGAAAAACAGAGATTTGCGTATGGAAAATATGAATGCTTAAAAAAACGGGTTCCCTTTAACTTAAGGGAACTTTTTTTATAGAAATGAAAGAAAAAATCGTATTTACGGCTTATTTTAGGTTCAAAAGACTATCGTAACTGGTAAATGTTCACATTGACAGATGAGAGGGTGCATTATATATTATGTGTAACCGGTTACACATTGCAGGAGAAACGGAGTCGTTTTAAATGACCACTATTAAGGATGTAGCAAAAAAAGCAGGGGTCTCTGTGGCGACGGTTTCCAGGTTCTTAAATGACAGCGGGTACGTCAGTGCAGATGCGGCAAAAGCGGTAACGGCTGCAGTAGACGAACTTAAATATGAATTAAATCCCGTTGCACGTTCTCTCAATACGAAAAAATCGAATTTGATCGGATTGATTTTGCCGGATATCACAAATCCATTTTTTCCGGAACTTGCACGTGCAGTTGAAGATGTTGCGTTGACATATGGTTACACCGTCGTATTATGCAACTCAGATGAAAATCCTGAAAAAGAAAAGAACTATATTGAAACATTAAAGAAAAAATATATTGCAGGATTTATCGTGACTTCCAATCAGTTGGATGCACCGCATTATGCCAATGCCAATGTGCCGATTGTAGCACTTGACCGTGCAATCAACGATAAGATACCTGTCGTTTCCTCGAATAACAAGGAAGGTGCAGTCATTGGCACCAATGCGCTTCTCGAAAGAGGATGCCGGAATGTCCTTTTCTTAAGAGGTCCTGAAGAATTGAACCCGGCCAATGACCGGTATGCTGGCTTCATGGAAGCGATTCGGCAATCAGACGCGGATTACCAGGTAGTAACCTGCCCATTCCATTTTGCAGATTCACAAAAAGTGGTGGAACAGGCATTGCAGGATAATCCATCCATCGACGGCATCTTTGCCAGTAGTGATGTGTCAGCTGCGGGGGCTTTAAAGGCCGCAGGTACGATCGGAAGGCAAGTGCCTGATGATCTGCAGATTGTTGGCTTTGACGGCGTGGCGATGGGTGAGATGCTGTCTCCGGGATTGACCACTGTCGCACAGGATGTTTATAAGATGGGCGCAGTTGCAACCCGGGTCCTGATCAAACAAATTGAGAATAAGAAAATTGAACAGAGTTTTTATGAAGTTCCCGTGAAATTAGTGATTCGTGGAACAACAAGGAGTGTAGCGGAATGATTACAGTAGTCGGAAGCATCAATATGGATTTGGTCGTCCAAACCGATCGTTTTCCAAAGCAGGGCGAAACAGCTTTGGGAAATCTATACAAAACAGTCCCTGGAGGCAAAGGAGCCAATCAAGCAGTGGCAGCGGCAAGGCTGGGAAGCGATGTCCACATGATCGGAGCAGTTGGGCAAGATGCATTTGGAACTGAGCTGCTGACCGGATTGGAGACCGAGGGGATTCAAGTCCAAGGGGTCAAACGGATCAATGGGGCAAGCGGAATTGCCAACATCCTGCTATCGGAAGGAGATAACCGCATTATTGTCGTGCCAGGTGCGAATTATAGCGTGACAACTGGAGAAATTGAGGGATTCACGAAGCAATTGGCAGCCAGCGATTTGGTGATGATGCAATTGGAAATGCCGATTCCAGTCATTCAACGAACCTTGGAAATCTGCCATGAGAACGGTGTTCCGACTATTTTGAACCCGGCGCCGGCAAGCGGATTTACCGCTGACTTTTTGCCCTATTGTACGTACTTAACGCCAAATGAAACCGAAGCGGAAGAGATTTTTGGCGGCAATTGGGAGCAGGCCTTGGAGGAGTATCCAAACCGTCTTGTAGTGACGCTTGGACAAAAAGGCGCCCAATTTTTCGACGGAGAAAAGCATGTTATTGTCGAAGGATTTCCTACCGAAGCGGTAGATACAACCGGAGCAGGCGATACATTCAACGGAGCATTGGCTGCTGCAATAGCGGAAGGCCAAGATTTCGAACAAGCTGTTCGCTTTGCCAATGCCGCCGCTTCCTTATCTGTAGAAAAATTCGGTGCGCAAGGCGGTATGCCTGAACGGGATGCAGTCCTTGGACGGATGGGCGGTGCCCGCTCATGAAAAAACATGGCATCATCAACCGTGACATAGCGTCAGCTTTGGCTGCTTTCGGCCATACGGACCTGTTGGTCATAGGCGACTGCGGTTTACCGATTCCGAAGGGCGTTCCGTGCGTTGATTTGTCCTATAGAATAGGCGACCCTGCGTTTTTGACCATCCTGGATGCAGTCCTGGATGACTTTGAAGCAGAAGCAGCGTTTATTGCCCAGGAAATAACCAAAGGCAACCCTGAAGTAGAAAATGAAATTCTAAAGAAAATGAAGGCAGACTATATAACACATGAAGAGCTGAAAGATCTCAGCAAACAGGCGAAATTGATTATCCGCACTGGAGAAGCGACACCTTACGCTAATATTGTCCTTCGCTCCGGCGTCATCTTTTAAAGAAGGCAGGTGAACACCATGATTAACATGACTGATATTTCGAAGTCATTCAGCGGCAATAAAGTTTTGAAAAATGTGCACTTCACATTGGAAAAAGGTGAAATCCATGCACTTATGGGTGAAAACGGTGCTGGGAAATCGACTTTAATGAAAATTATGTCTGGCATTTATACGCGGGATTCTGGAACCGTTGAAGTAAAAGGAGAACAGGTCAACTTTACTTCCCCCAAGCAAGCGGAAGAAGCAGGGATTGCAGTTATCCACCAGGAACTGAACATCCTGCCTCATCTGTCAATCGCTGATAACTTATTTCTTGGGCGCGAAGAGACGATTGGCCGCACCGGAATTTTGAAAACCAAGCAGATGGAAAAAAAGACACGCCAAATTCTTGGGGATCTTGGCTTGGATATCAATCCTTCGGACCCTGCCAGTACGTTATCAGTGGGCAAGCAGCAAATCGTTGAAATTGCCAAAGCATTGTCAGTGGATGCGGAAGTGATCATCATGGACGAACCGACTGCGGCATTGACGGATCGGGAAATTGACAGCTTGTTCAAGACCATACGTGAACTACAGAAGCGCGGTGTATCTTTCATCTATATTTCTCACCGGATGGAGGAGATTTTCTCACTGTGTGACCGGATCACCATTTTGCGGGACGGGGAATTTGTGGGGGAACGGAAAATCAGTGAAACTTCTTTTGATGAAATTGTGCAAATGATGGTAGGACGTGAATTGGGGGAGCGTTTCCCTGAACGGAATTCGGAGATTGGTGAAGTAAAACTTTCTGTCAAAGGTTTGAAGCGAAAAGATTGCTTTGAAGATATTTCGTTTGAACTCCGGAGAGGCGAAGTGTTGTCGATTGCCGGACTCATGGGTGCAGGGCGTACAGAAGTGGCGCAATCGCTGTTTGGCTATAAAAAGTTGGATGGAGGCACTATTGAATTTGACGGCAAGCAAGTTAAAATCGATACACCGAGAAAAGCCAAGGAAATGGGCATCGGGTATGTAACGGAAGACCGGAAATCAGAAGGGCTCGTTGTGGACTTTTCAGTAGAGGAAAATGTCAGCATGACCAATTTTGCGGCTATTTCCAAAAACGGCCTGATTTCCAAAGACAAAGAGCGCAAGCTTTACGACACGATGGTTAAACGCCTCGGAATCCGGACATCAGGTCCAGATCAGGCAGCTAAGTCTTTGAGCGGCGGCAATCAGCAAAAAGTAGTCATCGCAAAATGGCTTGGTATTGAACCGAAACTGTTGATTTTGGATGAGCCGACGCGCGGTGTTGACGTTGGAGCGAAAAAAGAAATTTATTCGATCATCAATGAACTGGCTGAACGCGGTGTTGCCATTCTGATGATTTCTTCGGAATTGCCGGAAGTGATCGGTATGGCTGATCGGGTTCTAGTGATGCACGAAGGCAAAATTACAGCAGATTTACCGAAACAGGAAATGACACAGGAACGAATTATGCATTTTGCAACAGGAGGTGGAAAACTTGCAGTTGAAGACCAATAACCAATCTATGCTTCAGAAGATAGCTCCCTTTATCGGGTTGATCCTTATTATCGTAATTATTACGGCTTTAAACCCCGGGTTTTTATCCGTCTCCAATTTAATGAACGTGCTTCGGCAGGTTTCCATTAACGCTTTGATTGCCTTTGGTATGACTTTTGTTATTCTGACAGGAGGCATCGATTTATCGGTCGGGGCGACTCTTGCCTTAACAGGAGCGGTCACAGCAGGAATGATGGCCAGTGGAATAGATCCGATTTTCGCCATGCTGCTGGGCTTATTGCTCGGTGCAGTATTAGGTGCCATTAACGGATTCATTATTGCCAAAGGGAAAGTGGCGCCATTTATCGCAACCTTGGCGACAATGACCATTTATCGTGGCTTGACGCTTGTGTATACCGACGGACGTCCGATTTCCGGATTAGGCGACAGCCTGACGTTCCAAATGCTCGGCAAAGGATATTTCCTTGGAATTCCGGTACCGGTAGTGACGATGATCATCAGTTTTGGAGTTTTGTATTTCATTTTGAAGAAGACGACATTTGGCCGTCGTGTCTATGCAGTTGGCGGGAACGAAGAGGCATCGATCCTGTCTGGGATCAATGCGGACCGCATCAAAATTTATGTTTATTCCTTGCTTGGCCTGTTGGCAGCATTGGCTTCCTTGATCTTGACATCGCGCCTGAATTCGGCTCAGCCGACCGCCGGTGAAATGTTCGAACTGGATGCTATCGCAGCAGTTGTGCTTGGCGGCACAAGTTTGACCGGTGGCCGTGGATGGATTGTCGGCACATTGATCGGTGCGCTGATCATCGGTGTATTGAACAACGGTTTGAACTTGATTGGGGTTCCGTCCTTCTTCCAGCAAGTAGTGAAGGGTGCAGTCATATTATTAGCGGTTCTTCTGGACCGTAAAAAAACAGCATAAGGGGTGCAGGAAAATGAAAAAAATGCAATTAGGGTTCATCTTGTTGGCAATGATGATTTTGGCGGCTTGTTCGATGGAAGCTCCAGGATCAAGTTCTGAAGAGGAAAGCGGCGATGGCGGCGAAGCAAGCGGCGATTACACAATCGGTTTTTCTGTTTCGACATTGAACAATCCGTTCTTTGTTACGTTGAATGAAGGCGCTGAAGAAAAAGCTGCAGAGCTTGGCGCAACTTTGACAGTAGTGGATGCACAGGACAATGCTTCAAAGCAAGCAAGTGATATTGAAGATTTGATTCAACAGGAAGTGGATCTGATTATGATCAACCCAGTCGATTCTGAAGCGGTTGCAGCGGCAGTCGAATCAGCGAACTCGGCAAACATTCCGGTCATCACAGTTGACCGCAGTGCTGCAGGCGGAGAAGTGGTTTCCCATATCGCATCTGACAATACAGCAGGCGGCGAAATGGCAGCAGAACATCTAACTTCAATCGTAGGTGAAGGCGCTGCAGTTGCAGAGCTTGAAGGCGTACCAGGATCTTCAGCTGCACGTGAACGTGGAGAAGGATTTAACAAGATTGCTGCTGAAAGCTTGGATGTTGTGGCTAAACAAACAGCAAACTTCAACCGTTCTGAAGGCTTGTCCGTTATGGAAAATATCCTTCAGGCAAACCCAGACATTAAGGGAGTATTTGCTCACAATGACGAAATGGCATTAGGTGCTCTTGAAGCGATTGAAGCTTCTGGAAAAGACATTGCTGTTGTCGGATTTGACGCTACAGATGATGCAGTGAAAGCGGTGGAAGATGGCCGTCTGGATGGAACAATTGCTCAGAAACCTGAAATGATTGGTGAAATGGCTGTTGAAGCAGCTGTTCAGTCACTCGAAGGCGAAGAAGTGGAAGCATCGATTCCAGTAGAATTGGAATTGATCAAGTAAAAAAGCAACAGAATAGATTGATATAACGCAGGCTATAGATGTACTCGAATCATTCGAGTCGTCTATGGCTTTTTTCATTTGAAGAATACCTTCGTTTCAACCTGTGGCTTTTCCCAATAGCAGAGATTACCTCAGGTGCATAGTGGTTTTCTATTTCTGTTATACTGGTGTCAAAAGCAGGGACAGGGGGCCAGGTCATGAAGGATATTTGGGTAGTCAAGTACGGTGACCACACCATTCGAGTCGTCAATACATGGACCAACGAAAAATTATTTGTGGATGGAGTTTTACAGGATGAACAGGTGGGTCTGCATTTTACTTCCCGCTTGTTCGGGAAAGTGAAAAACGAACAAGGGGAATTTGAAGAAATCAAAGTATCGATCGGCACTTGTTTCTGTAGGATGGAATGCCGGATTTTTGTGGGAGATCAATTGGTTTATACAACGGAAACGCAATGGGGAGGGTGAAGCGGGAACAGGAATGTTCGTTTTGTGGAAATTCTATAACTAATATGATTCAGCGGAAGCTTTTACAGTTCTGCTGAATTTTTTATGGAACGCTATGGGTGCATCGAGCTAGTAGCGGATGTAAATAAAACAATGCTTGAATTCAGGATGGATAATATCCCTATATTGACAAAAAAATCCTATGAAAAAAGATCTGTTTGTGAAGTTGTCTGATAACTTAAGCGGTTGTTATGGTACATTCTTTAACAGATTAATGGATAGGGGATGGAATCATGACAGGCAAGAAATTTTTGGCAGGGGCAATATTTTTAATGGTGACAGGGGCATTGGCGATTTCCCCCCTACAGTTTGCGGAGCGAGAAATAACAGCAGGGGCGGATGATGAATATGCATCTTTGGCGAATGAAATCAATCAGATCCTGCAGGATGAACGGTTGGATGGTGCTTTGGCAGGAGTCAGCATCAGGGAGGCGGAGACAGGTGAAAAAATCTATGATCATTTTGGAGACACGCGTTTGGTTCCAGCTTCGAATACCAAGCTCATCACTGCCGCAGCAGCTTTTGAAACTTTAGGGGAAGACTATCGCTTTACTACGGAAATACATACAGATGGAGCAGTAAAAGGGAAAATGCTTAAAGGCAATCTCTACTTAAAAGGGAAAGGAGATCCTACACTTCTACAGGAAGACTTCGAGGAGTTCGCACAGGAATTGAAAAGCCAAGGGATTCAAAAAATCAAAGGCGATTTGATCGGCGATGATACGTGGTATGACGATGTCCGGTTGTCAGAAGACATCACCTGGCAGGACGAAATTTATTATTACGGTGCACAGGTTTCTGCATTGACTGCCTCGCCCAATGAAGATTATGATGCGGGCTCTCTTATTGTTGAAGTGAATCCGGGTGATTCAGCCGGTATAGAGCCGAAAGTATCGCTGTCACCGAAAACTGATTATGTAACAATCGTCAATCGGGCGAAGACAGTAGCGGCAGACCAACCCAAAACAGTAGCCATCAGCCGCGAACATGGAACCAACCAAATTGTAGTGGAAGGGAATATCCCGGTGGAGGGATCACGGACGCGGGAATGGATTGCTGTTGATGAACCTTCAGGTTATGCCCTCGATTTGTTTGAAAATGCGTTGCTGGCTGAAGGCATCGAGTGGGCTGGAAAACATACACTGGAAATGGGGGAAACGCCGGACGACAGCACCCTGTTGGTGGAGCACGAGTCGATGACGCTGGCTGAGCTTTCGATTCCTTTCATGAAGCTCAGCAACAATGGCCACGGTGAAGTGCTGGCCAAGGAAATGGGCCGCGCGGTAAAAGGAGAAGGCAGCTGGGAAGCCGGACTGGAAGTAATGGAAGATGTAGCAGGAACACTGGGCGTCAATACCGACACTATCCTGCTTCGTGATGGTTCGGGCATGTCCCATGTGAATTTGATGCCAGTAAATGAAATATCTCAATTGCTGTTTGGAGTCCAGAGCAGACCATGGTATGGCAGTTACCTGAATTCGCTTCCGGTTGCGGCGGATGCAGAGCGGTTCGTTGGCGGCACATTGCGGAATCGGATGAAAGAAACAGCCGCTCAACAAAATGTCAAAGCAAAAACGGGAACGTTGACAGCCGTCTCCGCTTTGTCTGGATACGCCACCACCAAAGACGGCAAGCCGTTGATTTTCTCGATCATCATCAACAACGATTTAGCTTCGGTTACCCCGATTGAAGACGCTATTGCGACAGCAATCGCTGAATCAGGAAAAGAACAGTAAGAACAAAACGGAAAGCTTTCGGGCTTTCCGTTTTTCTGATGAACTCTTCCAATTAATAAAGTTGGGAGATGAACTAGTATTCCACCAGTAAATTCTGTATGTTTATTATATTCAGTTTTTAAAAATGGGAGGGTATACATAGATGAAACCGATTATTGGCCTTACGGCATCTCTGGAATTGGGACGCGATGCATACGATATTGAACTGGCGGACTCAGAAGCGATTTTAGCCGCAGGCGGCTTGCCGATCATGCTCCCACACTTGATGGAAGAGGCGGATATCGATGAAATTGCTGAACATATCGACGGGCTTTTCCTGGCGGGAGGTTATGACATTGATCCGACTTTATTCGGCGAGGAGCCGCATCCGAACCTTGGCGTAATTATTCCTTCACGCGATGTATTTGAGCTGGCTCTAACGAAAAAAGTTCTGGAATTGAAAAAGCCGATTCTTGGTGTGTGCCGGGGAGCACAAATTTTGAATATTGCGGTCGGAGGCGATATGTATCAGGACATCACCACACAAGCAAAAGCAGATTTGCTGCAGCATCAGCAAAAAGCACCGCGGTTCCACGGTTCTCATTTTGTTGAGGTAACAGAAGGATCGCTGCTGCACCGCTTAACTGGACTCAAGCGCCTGAAAGTTAATAGCCGCCATCATCAAGCTAACCGCCAGGTGCCTCAGCCGATGATCGTCAGCGGTGTATCAAGTGACGGCATTGTGGAAGCGATTGAAAGTACAAAACATCATTTTGCGTTGGGTGTGCAATGGCATCCGGAAAACATGGCAAGAGCTGCCGATTCGGCGTCGCTGGGTATCTTCCAAGGCTTTATCGAAGCCTGCCGAGAAGAAGGAGATGAGTAGATGAAGATTTTCGATACACATTGCGATGCGCTGCTGAAACTGCAGATTGCAAAACGGAATACGTTATTCGACGGGGAAATGTTGGACTACCGGAAGTCGAATGACCTCGAGACCAATTTTGAACGGCTGCAGGCAGGCGGTGTAAAAGTACAGTTTTTCGCCATCTTCATCCATCCGGAATTTCCTTCTGATGAAAAATGGCAGCACGCTCTCGAGCAAGTGGATTTATTCTACAGCGAAATCCTCGGGAAAAATCCATTGATGAAGCATATCAAAGAATGGAAGGACATTGACCAATTAAAGCCAGATGAAATTGGCGCTGTTTTGACCTTGGAGGGAGCCGATGCGTTCGGCAATGATTTAACAAAGCTGCGCCACCTCTATCGTCTGGGTGTGCTTTCAATCGGACTGACTTGGAATAATGCCAATCTTTGTGCGGATGGTGTCGGAGATCCGAGAGGTGCGGGATTGACGGTCTTGGGGAAAGAAGTGGTCTGCCTCAATAACGAACATCATGTGTTTACGGATGTGTCCCATTTATCCATCAAGGGATTTTGGGATGTCATGGACCTTGCAAAATACCCGATTGCCAGCCATTCCAATGCCCGGTCTCTTTGTGATCATCCACGGAATCTGAATGATGAACAAATTCGGGCGATGTTCACCAACAATGGCATGATCGATGTCGTATTTGCTCCGCAGTTTATCAATAAAGACAGTGAACAGGCAACGATATCGGATTTGGTCCGCCACATCGATTATCTCTGTTCGCTTGGAGGAATTCAGCAAGTCGGCATCGGATCGGATTTTGATGGAATTTCTTCGCACATTACAGGGCTTGGAAATGCATCGGAATTCCCTAATTTGATCAACGAATTGCAAAAGCAGTATACGGAAACAGAAGTGGAAGGGTTTGCGTACCGCAACTTTCTAAACCACCGCCCAGGAATGTGAATAAGGAGGACCGGCATGAAAAAGACACCGAAACAAAAAGTAGAAGAAGTGTTCGGGAAGAACGCTGATAAATACGTCACCAGCAACAGCCACGCAAAAGGGGATGATTTGCCGTTGCTTGTTGACTGGCTGAAACCTGAAAAAACGTGGAAAGTGCTGGATATTGCAACAGGCGGGGGACATGTGACAAAAACATTGGCGCCACATGTGGCCACAGTATTTTCTACGGATCTGACGAGAGCGATGTTGGAAAATACAGCAAAACATCTGCGGCACAACTTCGACAACATCGAGTACGTGGTGGCGGATGCCGAAGCCTTGCCATTTCTCACAGAAACCTTTGATGCAGCAGTATGCCGGATTGCACCGCATCATTTTCCGCAACCAGACCGCTTTATCTCCGAAGTAGCGAAGGTTTTGAAGACAGGCGGCAAGTTTATTCTGATCGACAATGTCGCACCAGCCGATCCCGAATTGGCGAAGTTTATGAATACGACGGAACGATTAAGAGACCACAGCCATTTTCGGTGCTTATCAAAAGCGGAATGGGCCACGCTGCTGAAGGAAAATGGAATGAAAGAACTGAAGTCGGCCGATCGGCGGAAGACGTTTGACTATCCTTCATGGGTAGCACGTACTGCTGAAAGCGAGGGGCAGATGGAAGAGGTTTCCCGGCACCTGACCGGGGCAACTCAGAAAGCCATCGACTATTTTGCGATCAATGGCCAAGATGGCAAGATCCAGGACTTCACAATCGACGAATGGATGGCTCTTTTCGAAAAAGTGGATCAAAAATGAACTGATAAAAAAGCCCCTTCACCTTTTTCGGTGAAGGGGCTTTGTGGTTTAGTATTTGTTCATGGAAGACTCTGTGTCTTTCGCTTCTTTTTGATTTGCTTCGCTTTGCGCAACAGGGTCAGAAGAATCTGCTCCTTTCGCATTTTTGCGTCTGTGCAGAATAGCATTGATTTCAGCACCGATAACAAGAATCAATCCTGTCAGGAAGAACCAAAGCATCAGGACAATTAGTCCTCCAAGACTTCCGTAGGTCGCTGAATAGCTGCCGAAGTTAGCAACATAGATGGAGAATCCGAATGACACAACTTGCCACAGGACTGTTGCGATGACAGCGCCGATAATAACTTCCTTGAATGGGAAATGTTTGTCAGGAGCGAACTTGTACATAAGAGCCAATACAATACTCATGACTGCGATGGAGACAACCCAACGCAATACTTGGAAAATAATTTCGGTTTGCTCTGGCAAGTTCAAAAATGATTTGATCATATCGATAATCGTACCACCGAAAATCGGCAAAATAAGGGCAACGATGACCGCAACCAGCATGCCAAGCGTCAAGACGATAGCTGTTGCTTTCAGCTTGATGAATGAACGGCTTTCTTCGACTCCATAGGCTTGGTTGGTGGCATCGATAAAAGCAGTCAATGCGTTTGATGCAGACCAAAGCGTACCCAAAATACCGAATGTCAACAAACCGCCTGAAGGGGTGGTGACAACACTGACGATGGTATCCTGGAATGTTGTAGCCACTTCTCCTGGAAGAATGGTACCGATGAAATCCACGGCTTTCTGTGGATCAATCTGAAGATAAGGCAAAATAGCCAGCAGCAAAATCAATAAAGGAACAATAGCGAGTAGATAGTAATAAGCCTGTGCTGCAGCCAGGGTCGTTGCTTTATCTTTTTTGAATTCACTGCCAAGTTCTTTGACGAACCCCATAGCTTTACTCATAGAACAACCTCCATTTTAGAATTAGTTATTCTTTATATGCCCTATTGCACAGCTGGTTAACCCTAAAAACGAAAACAGACGCATTTATAAAATGAAGCTAGATTATTTGGAACACAAAAAAAGGATGTCCGCAGGCGGACATCCTTTTTAAGATGATTTTTGCAACAGGTCACAGGCAACTTTCAGAATGTGGTGATTTTCCATTTCCACAATCGACCACTGGCAACCTTCTTTTATGAACTGGTCGCCGGTTTCGGCTTCAATCAATTGATGCTGAATCCAACCAGCGATTGTGTCGATGTCTTCACTGTCTTCGAATGTAAAGCCGAAACGTTCTTCGAGATCTTTTAAAAGGACACGTCCATTCAGAAGATAGCGGGTTTCGCTTTCCTTAATAATTTCCTCATCTTCCTCTTCATCAAATTCATCACGGATTTCTCCGACGATTTCCTCTAATATGTCTTCCATTGTAATCAGACCTGAAGTTCCACCATACTCATCAATGACCAAAGCGATATGCGTACGCTCTTTTTGCATTTTCACTAAGGCATTTTGAAGTGGTGTGGTTTCATGAAAATAAGGAAGGTCATGTATCAGTTCTGACATTTCAAATTGGCCGTTGACGGCATAATGCGTCAACACTTCTTTGGCGTTGATAAAACCGACAAGATCGTCTTTGTCCCCGTCTCTGGCGATAGGATAACGTGTAAAACGATGCTCACGGATTTCCACCAGAAGCTCCTCGTTCGTCAAATCATCAGAAAAAGCGATCATTTGAGTACGGGGAATCATTACGTCTTTTGCACTGCGCTCATCAAAAGCAAAGATGTTCTGCATGTAGGAAAGTTCAGTTTGATTAATTTCCCCACTTTGGAAACTTTGCGCCATGATGATCTTCAGTTCTTCTTCTGAATGGGCTTGTTCTTCTTTGGCAGGTTCTACACCGAAAACCCGTAAAAGAATACGAGCCGAACCATTCAGGATGAAAATGAACGGGTACATGATTTTGCCGAACCAATAAAGGAATGGCGACAGCGTCAAAGTCATCCGTTCAGCAAATTGAAGTGCCAATGATTTGGGGGCCATTTCTCCGATGACCACATGAAGAAAAGTCACCAGTGAAAAAGCCAGCACAAAGGAAATGATGGTAGAAGCAGATGCAGGAACACCGAGCGTTTCGAATAAAGGATGCAAAAGCCGTTCAATAGTCGGTTCACCTAACCAGCCAAGTCCGAGGGCGGTAACGGTAATGCCAAGCTGACATGCGGACAGGTAGTAATCAAGGTCACTGGTGATTTTCTTGACCAATACAGCTTTTTTGTTTCCTTCATCAATCAATTGGTCGATGCGCGACATCCGGACTTTAACGACGGCAAACTCTGATCCGACGAAAACAGCCGTTAACGCGATTAATAAGACGAGCAAAACTAAATTCAATAAAAGTATGGGGTCCAATAAATTCCCTTAAATAAGGGATTCACCTCCGAAAGTATTTGTTGAAGTTAAATTTACCATATTTTGAGCTTGAAATATATACTGAAGCTTTAATGTTCAGCAATGATCTGGCGCGTAATCTCTTTTACATCGATAGCTGTGTCTTCGTTGATCACATCGCCAAGCATGACATCTCTGAAATAAGCAATGCTTGCCGGCAAAGGCAGATCCAGTATTTTAGTCAAAGCAATCCGGTACATCACCACAAATTCTTTGTCGGTATTGCCGCGTTTCAACTCCGCGAATGCTTCATAGAATTGGTCCAGTTTATCCGCCAGTTCCAGCAGCCGCCCTTCTACAGTCGCGTCTTTCCCTTCTTTCATGCGTTCGAAAAAGACATCTTGAAATTCTTCCGGAATCTCACGCAGGATGAACTTTTCCATCATGCCTTCCTCCACTTTTGCAATCATTTCTTTCAGCTCAGGTGAAGCATATTTGACCGGTGTTTTAATGTCGCCGATAAACACTTCAGCAAAATCATGGTTGATGGTCTTTTCATATAATGCCTTCCAATCAACTTCACGTCCGGCGCGTTCTTCGATCGTGGCAAAAAACATGGCGTATTGGCTCACTTTCCACGAATGGGCTGCAACATTATGTTCTTCAAATTTAAATCTGCCAGGTGCACGGATAATCCGCTCTAAATCATTCAATGATGTAAAAAAACGATGAATTCCCATAATGACGCCTCCTTTTAATTAGGTTGAAATTAAGAATGAATGCTCAAACCTGTACACGGAAAGAGATTCTTAAGCAATCGCTCCACGAGTATTTGGTTTTCAGAAGCTGATTTGCGGAATAACTACAGCAGAATAATACCCATTTAAGTGAGTAGCTTAACTTAAATAATTCATTCCCTTGTCTTCAGCATACACAACTTTTTAGTATAATAAAAATAGCACTATTAAAGGAGAGAAGAAAGCATGACAGGCAAGACACACATCCTAGGCGGCATAACAGCAAGCCTTGCCTTTGCACAAATTACGAATTATGAACCGGTGCTATTGCTCGGGGCAGGCGTCATCGGATCGGTGATCCCCGATATCTGCCATGGCAGCAGCAAAATTGGCCGTGCGTTGCCTGTTCTTTCCAAGTTGATCAATGGTCTATTCGGACATCGGACATTCACCCACAGCCTGCTGTTTTTGGTATTATTCGCGGTTCTGCTGAATAACTTCATGCCAGTGGAAGCCATTTCAGCAGGCCTGCTTGTCGGTATGGCCAGCCATATTGTCTTGGATATGGCGACAAAAAGAGGAGTAAAACTGTTCTTTCCCTTCAAGTGGAATGTCCGTTTTCCTGTGACTGCTACGACTGGCGGCACTTCCGAATACCTGGTTTTCGCTCTTTTATCACTTTTGTCTGTCTACTTTGGCTATGGAGTTTTTATCCCTCTATAAAACGTTTTACTTTATGTTAGAAGGGAAGTAGAGGGGTAACTACTTATGGGAGGAATGATGGTATGGCTAAAAATGATTTCTCAAGAGACGCGAATCCGCAAACGAAACAGAATCGGCGGCAGCGTGAAGAGTTTGAAAGCATTGATCAAGAATCACGGGAAGATGGAAAAAGTATGGAGAAAAGTGGAGCTCACAGCAATACTGGAGTTGGAGATGAACGAAATCCAATTGGCGAATCAGAAAATCAATAATACACCGCTAAAAACGATTGAGAAATTCGAAAGATAAAGGGCAGGGATGCATTGTTCCCAGCCCTTTTTTGTGTCCATTTTTCAAAATGGTTCGATTTTGTCATTTATCCGCTTGTTTGCGAACATATAAACCTATACAATTATGACAGTAATTGTTGAATAATTCTTTTTTTTTAAGAAAGTGGAGGGATAGTATGATTTCTGCTACATGGAACTGGATGTGGGAAAAACATGACCAGGCAAAAGACACGTTCCGTTTATTTACTAACCCAGGAGCGGGCATACCGGAAGGCCGTGATCGGGCTGAGGATGCCGGATCTTATGACGAACGCAAAAAAAAGCGTAGTTACAACACACCGCAGTTAATTGGCTTATTTTTGGGGCCGCTTCTTTTTGTCTTAACTTTAATCTTTGTTAATCCCGAAGGTTTACCGCCTGAAGCAAAAGCCATTTTGGCAAGTACAATTTGGATTGCCACTTGGTGGATTACGGAAGCGATTCCGATTCCGGCCACTTCGCTTCTGCCGATTATTCTGTTTCCAATGACCGGTGGTCTGGATGTCAGCTCCACGACATCTGCCTATGGAAATGATACAATCTTCCTCTTTATGGGCGGCTTCATGATTGCCCTGACGATGGAAAAATGGAACTTGCATAAGCGCATTGCCCTTACCATCATTTCAATCATCGGAACCAATACTGAACGAATTGTACTGGGCTTCATGGTGGCTACCGGATTCCTATCCATGTGGATTTCCAATACGGCCACTGCCATGATGATGGTGCCGATTGGTTTGGCCATCATCTATCAAGTATCGGATGCCTTAAAAGACGACCCTTCCATCGATACTTCAAAAGAGAACTTTGGTTTTGGTAAAGCATTGATGCTCGGAATTGCCTACTCTGCCTCACTCGGCGGAATTGCGACATTGATCGGAACGCCGCCGAACACGTTATTGGCAGGGGCGGTCAATGAAATTTATGGCATTGAAATTACATTTGCACAATGGATGCTATTTGGTGTTCCGTTAGCATGGATTTTTATTTTGGTTGCTTGGGTATATCTAGTGAAATTTGCTTACCCGCAAAAATTAAAGCACCTGCCTGGCGGAAGCGAAGTGATACGCCAGCAGAAAACCGATTTGGGCGCTGCTTCATACGAAGAAAAAGCAGTATTTGCCGTCTTTATAGCGGTAGCACTTGCTTGGATCAGCCGCTCGTTCATCCTAGATGCTTTTGCGCCTGACTTGGAAGTGACGGACGCGATGGTCGGATTGATTGCGGCCATGATCTTGTTCATTGTTCCTTCCAAGAATAGAAAAGGGGATCATTTATTGGATTGGGCAACGGCTGTTAAACTGCCTTGGGGCATTTTGCTGCTGTTCGGTGGAGGGCTGGCCATCGCTGCTGGCTTTACGAACTCGGGTCTGTCTGAATGGATCGGAAGCCAATTGATCGGCTTGCAGGGCGTCAATGTCCTGATCATCGTTCTGGTAGTCGCTGCACTTGTCTTGTTCTTGACTGAAATTACGTCCAATACGGCAACGGCTTCTATGATGTTCCCGATTATGGCGTCACTGGCTGTAGCGCTCAGCATCCATCCTTATGCTTTGATGGTCACTGCAGCTGTTGCTGCGTCCTGTGCATTCATGTTGCCGGTTGCGACACCGCCAAATGCGGTCGTCTTCGGCTCTGGGTATTTGCGGATTGCCGATATGGCAAAAGCAGGATTGGCCTTAAATATATTCGGCATCTTTTTTGTTGGACTTGCGGTGTTCTACTTCCTGCCGCTCGTTTGGGGACTTGATCTGCTATCAATTCCAGCGGAATTCCTTGAGTAAAGAAACATTCCAAAAAGACAGCAAAAAGCAGGCTCACCTCGCGGTGGAGCCTGCTTTTTTTCTGAATAGGGTAATGAACGTTATGTATAGGAGCGGTAAAATTGCAGTGAAGAGAACCAATCCACTCCATCCGGCAGCTGTCCACAACGGGCTCAGCAAGGAGCTTCCGGCTGCCACCCCAATGTAATAAGAAACCAAATACAAACTGGAGGCACTTCCTTTATGGTGGGCAGCCTGCTGGCCGACAGAGGCGGCTGTCAGGGAATGGGAAGTGAAGAATCCCAAGCAGGTTACACAGAGGCCGACAACAATCATCCAGAGATAAGGGCTGAGTGTCATGAAAATGCCGGCGGATAAGATAAAGACCCCAGCCAGCCGGACATTGCGCAGGCCGAATTTCTCGGCAGCCCGGCCGGCTAGCGGAGAGCCAATGACACCAATTCCATAGGCAAAGAATAAATAAGAGATGGCCTGCAGCGACATCGAATAGGGAGGGGCTTCCAGATGGAAAGGAAGATATGTCCAAATGCCCGTAAAGGATACCTGCAATATGGCACCAAGCCCAAAAACGACGAGAAGTGCGGGATTCTTTAAATGGAATAGGAACCCTTCAATATCTTTTGCAAAACTTAAGTGACTGGACTTGAAATTCTGTGATGGCGGCAGCAAGTACACCACTGCTGCAAATAAAAGAAGACCTGTGACAGCAAAGGCGTAGAATGAGAGTTGCCAAGAAAAGTGGTCAGTCAGGTAGCCTGTCAGGACACGGCCGAGCATGCCACCCAGCGCGTTGCTGGAAATATACAAAGCGGTTGCATACGCGATATTCTTGCGATCGATTTCCTCACTGATGTAGGCAAGAGCGGCGGCTGGTACACCGGCCAGCGCGAATCCTTGAATAAAGCGAAGAATCAACAGCACCGCAAAGGAATCTGTCAGCGGAATAATGAAAAAAGGGATAGCTGATCCCAATAGAGAATAGATGATGTAAGATTTCCGGCCATTGCGGTCAGAAAAAAATCCGAGAACAATCAATCCCAGGATCAATCCGATGATGGTCAATGATAAAGCTAAACTGGCTGTCGAAACAGACACTTGAAATTCGTCCACAAAAACAGGGAGCAAAGGCTGAACAGCATACATGTTCGCAAAAATAAACAAAGATGCAAACAAAAGGCTGATGATGATTTTCCAAAACTGGCGGTCTTTTACGGTATATCGTTGAGTAGCCATGGGTCACTTCCAATCGATAATCACTTTCCTTGTACAGCAACTGTATTTTAAAAGGTTGCCACCCCAAGAAATTCATAATATTCTTCATATTAACATGTTAAGCAGAAAATCCATACAAAGGATAAAAGAATAAAGAGAAACTTCAACTAGTGGGAGTTCTTTATCATTTACTGACTAAAAGTGGAATAAAAAAACCCGCATGCACTCCGGCAGCGGGAAAAGATTATATTTTCTTGAAGAAAGATGCAATCTGTTTTTTTGTAGGCTCCTGCAAACGGTAACGCAGTTCCTTATTCTGTGTATTGACGATATGGTAAGCTGGATTTTCAGCAACTGTGAACTTCCAATGAGGTTTCGTATTTTTCTTTTTAATTTGGAGTTCAGGAAGCATCATTTTTTTCGTGAAGCTTTCAAGCTTTGCCATTAAAAAGGTGTCCATGTACCGTACGAGCAAAAAGCCTTGTTGGCGTTCAGGATCGAACTTTGCCAAATTGAATTCACTGACGTCAAAACCTTTTTCATATCGCTGAACAGATGGGGATAATACAAAACAATCTTCATTCATAAAGATAGTTGAGTTTCCTTGTTGTTTCAGCCCTAATTCTTCAACCAGAAAATCCTTGTTGACCAGACTCATTTCGCGTGCAGTAGCCATGTAATTCCTCCTAATATAACTCGTTGTTCTTCTATTATAACACTATTTAGCCATTTAAGGGGCTGTAACGTATTTTCCTTGGATTTTGAGTCTTAATGGATGCAAAGGCTTAGGGCTATCGATTTAAAGGAATAAAGATAACTGAAAAAATCTATCGAAACTGCAAGACGTATGGACAAGAAAATGGACAGTTTCAGGTCTTTTAAAAAGGTTTGATATTATCTGAATACTTCGGGTAAACAAGGCAATTGAAAAGAAGAGAGCCACTATTTCTGGTATATTAAAAGTATAAAACATACAGAGAAAGGCGTGATGAATGTGTGTGGAAGGTATTCATTATTCACTGATTATGCGATTTTGATTGACCGTTTTAATGTTGAAAAAATGGCTGTAGATGAAGGTGAATACACACCAAGCTATAATGTGGCACCTTCCCAGCAAATCATTGCGATTATCAACGATAGCCATAAAAACCGACTGGGTACACTCAGGTGGGGACTGATTCCGCCTTGGGCAAAGGACGAAAAAATCGGCTCTAAAATGATCAATGCGCGATCAGAGACAGTGGCGGAAAAGCCAAGTTTCCGTAATGCCTTTAAAAAGAAGCGTTGTCTGGTAGTTGCAGACTCTTTCTACGAATGGCAACGTAAAGGCGGTGAAAAAATCCCGATGCGCATCAAATTGAAAAACGGAGAACCTTTTGCTTTTGCCGCTTTATGGGAATCGTGGAAAGCGCCCGATGGCAAGACGGTCAATACGTGTTCCATTTTGACAACTGAGGCCAATTCATTGATGAAATCGATTCATGACCGCATGCCGGTTATTTTAACGAAAGAAGAAGAGGAAATGTGGCTGGATCCAAATGTGGAGGACGTCGAAAGATTGAAAGGCCTATTGAAGCCCTATAAAGCTGAAGAAATGGAAGCATACCGTGTTTCGGAAGAAGTCAATTCTCCAAAAAACAATAAACCGGAATTGATTGAAAAAGTCGGTTGAGTTGACCGGAGCCTGTGGTTGATTCAACCAGCAGGGGGGATTCAGATGAAAAGTGGATTGATCCTGGAAGGCGGTGGCATGCGTGGTGTTTATACAGGAGGAGTCCTCGAAAAGTTGTTGGAGGAAGAGATTTTTGTCGATTACGTCATTGGGGTGTCAGCGGGCGCTTGCCATGCTGCATCCTATATTTCCAGGCAAAACGGGCGGAACCGGGAAGTGACCATCGGCTATGTGAACCATCCGGAATATATATCGGTTAAAAATTTATTGGTGAAACGGGAATTGTTCGGGATGGATTTAATCTTTAATGAAATTCCGAACAGCCTCGTGCCTTTTGATTATGAACGCTTTAATAATGCGACAGAAGAATTTGTCGTAGGGGCAACGGATTGCCTGACAGGAGAAGCGGTTTATTTTGAAAAACAAAATCGGCCAGAAGATGTATTGGCGATTGTGAGAGCTTCCAGTTCTTTGCCTTTAATGTCAAAACCGGTGGAGTTCGCGGGGAAATTATTGATGGATGGCAGCATTGCAGATCCGCTTCCCATCCGAAAAGCTTTATCCGATGGTGTCACCAAACCAATCATTGTGTTGACGAGAGAAAAAGGCTACCGCAAAAAGAGGAGCCGATTTGCACGCATCTTGCCTGCTTTTGTCCGCCAATATCCGGCTATCGCAAAGAAAATGGAAAGCCGCCACCTTTATTACAACGAAACAATGGATTTTATTGATCAATTGGAGCAGGAAGGTTTGGCAATGGTGATTCGGCCAATGAATTTGTATAAGATCCGAGGGATTGAACGCGATCAGGAAAAGCTGGAAGTTTTATATCAGCAAGGATATCAGGATGCTACAGCCCGTTTTGATGAATTGATCGATTTTCTTCAAAAATAAAACACACAGGCATAGAAGCTCATGGTTTGATTAAATCAGCTGGAGGAGAAATACATGATTGGAGAAATCAATCACCGCAATAAGCAGGTGGCCCAGGAGATATTGGAAATCCAACTTCCTGCCTACGGCATAGAAGCTGAGCTTATGGATTTTTACGAAATTCCTCAACTTCATGAAACGGCTATCGATATTCAAAACAGCGGGGAATTATTTGTCGGTTTCCAGGAGGAAGAACTGATGGGAGTAGTATCGTATAAAATGGTGGACGGACTTGTGGATATTCACCGACTTATCGTAAATCCGGCATATTTCCGCAGAGGCATCGGCAAAAGGCTGTTGGAATATTTACTGAAGCGCTATAAAGGCTATGAGTTCATCGTCAGCACGGGAACTGCCAATAAACCGGCGATTGCCTTATATCAAGCATTCGGTTTTCAGGAACAGCGGAAAGTTGAAGTGGCTCCGGGAATCGAGTGTACAGTGTTCGGTTTAAGAAACTGACTGTTGATAAGATAGAGCCCTGCTGACCGCTAATGCGGTCAGCAGGGTTTTGCTTTGAAAGCAGGAAGTTACTGGTTTTTTTAAATGGGAATATTCCGTATTTTTAGTTTATCGAGTGGAAATATACTACTGGATACTTTATACTTGGGGTTATTCTTGTTTTGTTATAGTGAAATAAAGCTTAGTCACAAGCAGACCACAAAGTGGACTGTCTTTGGATTTCGATTGAATAGATTTATACCGAGTAGTGGAATAAAGGTTCTGCTTGATGGTGGGGCATAAAAGGGATATTGGGAGAAAGGGAGGATATAGAATGGACTATTTGCACAATCCGTTTGCATCACAACGGCAAACCGTATTTTCAAAAAAAGGAATGGTGGCGACTTCTCAGCCGCTTGCAGCACAGGCCGGTATTGAAATTATGCAAAATGGTGGGAACGCCATTGATGCAGCGATAGCAACCGCTGCGGCTTTGACAGTTGTGGAACCGACTTCGAACGGCATTGGCGGAGATGCTTTCGCCCTGGTTTGGGTGAAAGATAAATTACATGGCTTGAACAGCTCAGGGCCTGCACCGAAAAGCATTTCTCCAGAAGCAGTCAAAGCGCTCGGTTTCGAGAAAATGCCGACATTCGGTTTGGTTCCCATAACGGTGCCGGGAGTGCCGGCTGCATGGGCCGAATTATCACAGAAATTCGGCAAATTATCATTGGCGGATGCATTAAAGCCTGCAATCCGCTACGCGGAGGAAGGCTATCCATTGACGCCGATTCTCGGGAAGTACTGGAAAGCTGCTTATTCCAAATACAAAAATACATTTACGGACGAAGAATATAAAGGATGGTTCGATACCTTTGCACCGAACGGCCGTGCACCTGAAATCGGTGAAATATGGTCGTCTCCTGGACATGCGCGTACATTGATTGAAATCGGGCAAACCGATGCACGTTCTTTCTACGAAGGAGCAATCGCTGACAAAATTGATGACTTCATGAAAAAGCATGAAGGATTTTTAGCCAAAGAAGATTTAAAAGCATTCAAGCCGGAGTGGGTGGAGCCGGTTTCAACAAATTATCGGGGCTATGATGTATGGGAGATTCCGCCCAACGGCCAAGGTATGGTCGCTTTGATGGCTTTGAATATCTTTAAAGAATTGGGAGAGCCGAAATGGCAATCTGCTGATACGTATCATGAACAGATTGAGGCCATGAAACTGGCATTTACAGATGGAAAAGCGTTTATAACTGAGCCGGAAAATATGCCGGTCAGTACGCAACACCTTTTGTCGAAAGAGTATGCAGCAGCACGGGCCAAGACGATCGGCGAAAATGCCTGTGACCCGGAACCTTATGAATTGCCGAAAGGCGGAACGGTTTATTTGTCGGCAGCAGATGAAGAAGGCAATATGATTTCCTATATCCAAAGCAATTACATGGGCTTTGGCTCAGGCATCGTCATTCCGGAAACCGGCATCAGTCTGCAGAATCGCGGAGCGGATTTTTCGTTGGATCCTGAGCACCCGAATGTATTAGCTGGAGGCAAGCGTACATTCCATACCATTATTCCAGGGTTCCTGACAAAAGACGGAAAAGCTGTCGGGCCATTTGGTGTAATGGGCGGCTATATGCAGCCGCAAGGCCATTTCCAGGTAGTCACCAATACCATCGACTATTTGATGAATCCTCAAGCGGCTCTTGATGCCCCCAGGTGGCAATGGATGGAAGGGAAAATTGTTCTTGTGGAACCGACTTTCCCGAATTACCTGGCACAGGCCCTATCCCGCAAAGGCCATCAAATTCAAGTAGCGACCGATGGCGGCAGTTTCGGAAGAGGACAAATCATTTGGCGCAATCCTGAGACAGGTGTCTTGGCCGGCGGCACCGAATCACGTACGGATGGTGCAGTGGCCGCCTGGTAGGCTTTGAAAAGTGGAGGAAAAGAAATGGGACAATCCAAATTAAAAACAAACAAAGATCTTTTTGCCGCTTTTTTTCGTGTCGGCCTATTGGGGTTTGGTGGTGGACCTGCTGCAATTCCGCTTTTTCACCGTGAAGCCGTGGTCAATTATAAATGGATGACAGAAGATGAATTTGGCGATACCTTAGCCTTGGGGAACACCATGCCAGGACCGATTGCCACAAAGATGGCGGGTTATATCGGCTACCGGGTCAACGGAGTGATTGGCTGCCTTATTGCCTTGGCCGCATCCGTTATTCCGACAGTGGTGTTGATGATTCTTCTGTTGGGCATCTTGCAGAAGTATAAAGAGCTGGATTGGGTCAACAGCATGTCCGCCGCTGTCGTACCGGTTGTCGGGGTCATGCTGGCAGTGATGACATGGGATTTCTTTCAGAAATCTGGCCAAGCTTTGGGGATTGGCCGAGCGATTCTGTTTACGGGAATCGCCATCGTTCTATTAGAAGTATTGAATATCCATCCGGCTATCGTGATAATGGGAATTTTGATTCTTTCCTTAACTTCCTTTAAGAAAGGGGAAAGGTCGAAATGATTTACTGGTACATTTTCTTGGCATTTTTTATTCCGGGCATTTTAGGATATGGCGGAGGCCCGGCTTCGATTCCACTGGTGGAAAACGAAGTGGTGGACCGCTACGGGTGGATGACCACCCAGGAATTCGGTGAAGTCCTGGCTTTGGGCAATGCGTTGCCAGGTCCGATCGCTACGAAAATGGCAGGCTATATCGGCTATATGGAAGGCGGCGTTTTGGGGGCGATCGTTGCTTTATTCGCTTCAGTTGCGCCTTCTCTTATTCTGATGGTGCTGTTGATGGTGACCTTGTTGAAATACAAAGATTCGCCGAAAGTCAAAAATATTACGAGGTTGGTCCGACCGGTCATCGCCGTGCTGCTCGGTGCCATGACATTACAGTTTTTCATGACTTCTGTCGATACTTCAGGCACTGTCCAGACAGTTATCCTGATCATCATCAGCTACTGGCTGTTGGAAATCAGGAAGATCCATCCGGCAATGGTCATTCTACTGGCGCTTGTCTATGGTGCTATATCGGGCATTTTTTAGCTGGTTCTGCAGCTGGCTAATTTTTATCCATTCCACATCAAAGGGGGCTGTCCCAAAAGGTCATGAAAATGACTTTTGGTGGCAGCCCTTTTGTCGTTCCCGAAAGACCCGGCAGATGTCCATTGCGGCGGACGCGTTCCGCGGGCACGGCTTCTGCCGCTTCCCTCGCTGCGCTCAGTCCAGTGGCTCCAGCCCGCGCTGTTCCCGCTGGAGTCGCCGCCTCCATTCCCATCAGCCGGCTACTCCCAGAAAACGTATTCCCCATCCAAAAACAGCCGGAGAGAAAGGCTTTCTTTCTCTCCGGCTGTTTTATTTTAGAGACTTATAGGACAGCCCCTTTTTCTATGTCCGGAATAAGCAGGCATATTTATTTACTTTTAATTCGAGATAGTTTATCGTGGATAACGAGGATAAATTTTATCCTTAATTGAAAGAGGGTGATTTGGGTGCACATGAAACCAGGTGTAGAACAATCGGTATATGCGATTTTATTATTGAATATGCTTCCTGATAAAGCGGTGCTTCCGGGTGAAGCCATCAGCCAACAGATCGGCACTTCTCCGACCTATTTTCAGAAGCTGTTGAGAAAACTGGTCAGTGCAGGCTTGATCACTTCTGTGCCAGGAGTTAAAGGCGGGTTTAAACTTAATAAAAAACCGGAAAACATCAGTGTTTTTGATATATATGAAGCGATTGAGGGACAGCAGGCACTGTATTCTCCAAGTGGCGTGCTCGGTGATTTGCTTGAACTGGAGGAACCGGAGCGTTGCTGTCTGTTGACGGATTTGATGCTTGACGCAGAAAATGCCTGGCGCCTCCGGATGGAACAGGAAACCATTGCTTTGCTTTCTGAGAAAATGAATGAACAGCGTTTTCATGAAAAAACGAGAAAATTAAACGAATGGCTGGCACAAAAGCTGGTCGGATAGAGAAACTTCAGACAGGTTCTTTAACCCCTGCTGATTGTTGGTTGATCCATTGCCCGTTAAAGCGGAACAAAAAGGGAAAGAGGAGAAGAAAATGATTGCCATCTTGCCGCGCATTAATCAATTAGCGAAAAAAGCACGTGAAGAAGGATTGACCAATGCAGAAAAAGTCGAGCGCCAAGTATTGCGTGAAGACTATTTGCGGTCCATTCGCGGACAGATTGAATCCACCGTCACCAATATGACGGTCATTGACCCGTTAGGCGATGACATCACTCCGGACAAAGTCCGTGCAAAAAAACAAGCCATCCAAGAGTAGAAAGCTTGATAGAGAAAGGGAGAACAAAATGAACGATTACTTAGTGAAAGCCTTAGCCTTTGATGGGCAAGTGCGCGCCTATGCGGCACGCACAACTGAAACTGTTGGAGAAGCGCAGCGCCGCCATTATACATGGCCGACTGCCTCTGCTGCACTTGGCCGTTCCATGACAGCGAGTGTCATGCTGGGTGCCATGATGAAAGGCGAAGAAAAATTGACGATCCGAATAAATGGAGGAGGTCCAATCGGAACAATTCTGGTGGATGCAAACGCCAAAGGGGAAGTCCGTGGATACGTATCCAATCCTTTGACCCATTTTGATTTGAACGAGCAAGGCAAACTGGATGTCAGAAGAGCGGTCGGTACGGAAGGCACGTTGGCAGTTTCCAAAGATATTGGCTTGCTTCAGCCATTTGTAGGGCAAGTTCCTTTGGTGTCCGGTGAACTCGGCGAGGATTTTACCCATTATATCGTTACTTCTGAGCAGATACCTTCTTCTGTCGGTGTTGGCGTTATCGTCAATCCTGACAACACCATCCAAGCTTCTGGCGGATTCATCATCCAATTGCTTCCCGGGACAGAAGAAAAAGTCATCACGGATATCGAGGAGCGTCTGAAAACCATTCCGACCATTTCCAATATGGTGCGGCAGGGAATGACGCCGGAAGATATCTTAAATGAAGTATTGGGTGCAGGCAATGTTAAAGTGCTCGAAGAAATGCCTGTCCAATTTCAGTGCCAATGCTCAAGAGACCGGATTTCCAGAGCGATTCAAGGCTTGGGCGCTGCAGAAATCGAAGATATGATCGTGACCGACGGCCAAGCGGAAGCACAATGCCATTTCTGCAATGAGAACTATTTATTCTCCAAAGAAAATTTAGAGGACATGCTGCAGTCTGAAGCCTGATAACAGCAAGAGGCCCATGCACATTCGTGCTATGGGCCTTTTCTTTTGAAGGAAGAAAAGATTTATGGTATTATTATCTTGAATTCGAGATAAGTTTCTGGTTAAATTAATTAGGGAATAGAAAAAAGGCATAGAACTCTTAAGTAAACTAAATGCTAATACGTTTCAAACTACAGAAATTTGCTTCTTCATTTCGACTTATCGACATTATAATTGGAGGTTCTCAACTAATGAAACATATTTTTCAACAAGGCAGCAATCCTGAAAAACCGACTTTTCTTATGCTTCACGGAACAGGTGGAAACGAAAACGACTTATTGGCCATTGCCGCTCATATTGATCCGGAAGCGGCTGTATTGAGTGTTCGTGGAAATGTGTCGGAAAACGGCATGCCGCGCTTTTTCAAACGCTTGTCAGAGGGTGTCTTCGATATGGAGGATTTAAAAATCCGTACAGAAGAACTGCATGAATTTATTGGTCAAGCGTCTGAAGAACATGGTTTTAATCGCCGCAACGTTATTGCCATCGGCTATTCAAATGGTGCCAATATTGCAGCAAACTTGCTGTTTACGTATGCGGATTCGCTGAAAGGGGCTATTTTGCATCACCCGATGGTGCCGAATCGTGATGCCGAATTGCCGAATTTAACGGGTGTACCGGTGTTTATTGCGGCAGGCACCAACGACCCGATCTGTCCGGCAGAAGAGTCAACAGACCTGGAAAAATTATTGGCTGGCGCAGGGGCGGACGTCCAATTGCATTGGGAAGACTTTGGCCATCAATTGACGATGCCTGAAGTGGAAGCCGCTAAAGAATGGTACGATAAGCTTTAATAAAATCTTTTATGACAAACTGCACCTTGAGTGAACCATCACTTGAGGTGCAGTTTGTCTTTGGTTAAGAACACATCTATTGGTTGACGTGTTCTCTATGCAGGCCAGTGGCTTTTGACAAAGGCTGTTGCTTTCATTCATGATAGGAAGAAAGTAACTTAAGGAGGGATGGCAATGCAAACCAATCCGCATATTCAAGAACAATTAGAAGCTTGGGTTCAAGAAAACAAAGGCCATGCTGTATTGGGGACGACTGCCCAATACATACCGGCACTAGGGAAAGAAGATCCGAGCCAACTGGGGATCTGCATGGTTGATGATGAAGGAAACTATTATTGCGCAGGGGATACGGATAAAGAATTTACCCTCCAGAGCATTTCAAAAGCATTGACATTCATCGCATTGAGCTGCCATTACGGTTTGGAATTTGTACTGGAACGGGTGGATGTCGAACCGACCGGAGAAGCATTCAACTCGATTATCCCATTTGAAATCCACCGGCCGAACAAGCCCTTCAATCCGTTTATCAATGCGGGAGCTATTACGATATCAGCCTTGCTTCCGGGACAAACAAGCCAAAAGAAATATGAGTATCTCCTGCATTTTCTGGAAGAACTGGTCGGCCATCCGTTGGAATTGGATAAGGAAGTGTACGATTCGGAATGGCAATCATCCCACCGTAACCGGGCACTCGCTTATTATTTGAAGGAAGCTAAATTTCTGGATCTTGAAGTGGAAGAAGCGTTGGATATTTATATTCGCCAATGCGCCATTAAAGTGAGCACCAAGGATTTGGCGCTGATCGGCTTGATCATCGCTTATGACGGATACAATCCAATCACGAAAGTAAAACATTTTTCGGAAGAAATTGCTCAAGTGGCGAAAGTCCTCATGGTGACATGCGGCATGTACAACTCTTCTGGGAATTTTGCAGCGCATGTCGGGATTCCGGCAAAAAGTGGTGTATCAGGAGGCATTATGGCTGCTGTTCCTCCCAAACTTCATTCACAGACTTATGAATTCCGTGCAGGAGCGGGAATTGGTGTCTATGGCCCCGCGATTGATGTGCAGGGAAACAGTGCAGCAGGAACGATGATGCTGCGGCAAATATCAAAAGAATGGGATTTAAGCATTTTTTAATAAGGAACTCCGCAGGCTCTCCAAGCTTGTGGAGTTTTTTATTGGAGAAAATCTAAATTGAGGTGTGCTGCGAAAGAAGACAGGGTAGTAAAAGAAAGAATATAAAAACAAAAGGAGTGGCAAAATGGCGAAAAGTCCTGAAGTGAATGAAAACAGCAAAGATGAACAATTGGAGCAATATCGGACAGATGATTCCGGAAAAAGCCTGACGACCAATCAGGGGCTGAAAATGGCCGAAGACGAGTTTTCATTGAAGGCTGGAGAACGGGGCCCCACTTTGATGGAGGATTTCCATTTCCGGGAAAAAATGACGCATTTTGACCATGAACGCATTCCTGAGCGCGTAGTTCATGCTAGAGGCTATGCAGCCCATGGTGTCTTTGAAGCATATGATTCCTTAGAGCATTTGACGAAAGCCAAGTTCCTTTCTGAAAAAGGCAAGAAAACGCCTGTTTTCGTACGGTTTTCCACTGTTGCCGGGTCAAAGGGCTCTGCAGAAACCGTCAGGGACGTAAGAGGGTTTGCGACGAAGTTTTACACAGAAGAAGGAAATTATGATTTGGTCGGCAATAACATGCCGGTGTTCTTTATCCAGGATGCCATCAAGTTTCCAGACTTTGTCCACGCTGTGAAACCGGAGCCGCATAACGAAATGCCGCAGGCAGCCAGTGCACATGATACCTTATGGGATTTCGTCATCAATAATCAGGAAACGGCTCATATGATGATGTGGCTGATGTCTGATCGCGCGATTCCGCGCAGTTTCCGTATGATGGACGGCTTTGGTGTACATGCTTTCCGTTTCGTCAATGCAGAAGGCAAGTCGCATTTTGTCAAATTCAATTGGAAATCAACACTGGGCACTCATTCGCTCGTATGGGACGAAGCACAGAAAATCGCCGGAAAAGATCCGGATTTCAATCGCCGGGACTTATACGATTCCATTGAGCAAGGGGATTTCCCAGAATGGGAGTTGGGTGTTCAGATTGTACCTGAGGACGATGAATACAAGTTTGATTTTGATTTGCTGGATGCTACGAAATTGTGGCCGCAGGAAGAAATTCCAATCCAAATCATCGGTAAAATGACGCTGAACCGCAATGTGGATAATGTCTTTGCGGAAACTGAACAAGTGGCATTCCATCCTGGACATGTAGTGCCGGGAATTGATTTTTCAAACGATCCGTTGCTTCAAGGACGTCTGTTCTCCTATACAGACACTCAACTCCTTCGGTTGAACGGTCCGAATTTCCATGAACTTCCGATCAATCGGCCGGTTTGCCCTTTCCATAATAACCAACGGGATGGTGTCGGACGCCAAACGATCAATAAGGGACGGGTTTCTTATCAAAAAAGTTCATTCACCAACAGTACACCTGCTCCAGTAAGCGAAGCGGAAGGCGGCTATTCTCATTATCAGGAGAAAGTGGATGGACGCAAAGTACGTGCGCGCAGTGAAAGTTTTAACGATCATTTTTCTCAAGCCACAATGTTCTGGAACAGTATGACTTCCCCAGAGAAAGAGCATATTATTGAGGCGTTCAGTTTTGAACTTGGAAAATGCCAGGAATCTTGGATTCGTGAAGGTGCTGTTGAGATGTTCACTAACGTCAACTTGGAAATGGCACAGGCAGTGGCCAAAAACATTGGAGTTGCACCTCCGGCAAGCGGAGGTTCGAATGTCACAAAGGCCTCGCCGGCACTTAGCCTGGAAAATACAGTAAAATCTCCGGCAACTCGTAAAGTGGGTGTACTGATTGATAATGGCTTTAACGAAGAAGAAGTGTTGAATGTCCTTAAAGAGCTGCAGGCGAAAGGTGTGCAGTACGAAGTGGTCAGTGAAATGCAAGGCGAACTGAAAGGTACGGGCGGCAAGGGAATCACCGCCGACCATACTTTCAATACCACAGATCCGGTGCTGTATGATGCCATTTATGCAGTAGGCGGTCCGGATGTCAGCAGAAAATTCGCCAAGGAAGCAGCACGCTATATCGGTGAAGCATTTGATCATTACAAACCGATTGGTGCTACACACGATGGCCAGCAATGGCTGGAAGCAGCACATATCGAAAACCAGCCGGGGGTAGTCGCAGCAACTGCTGGATCCGAATTTGCTTCATCTTTCGTTGAAGCGATTACCGCCCATCGCCACTGGAACAGACAAATCGACTAAGAGAAAAAGTTTACGGAAATTAAATTCTTAAATATCAACATGTTTAAGAAAAGTCCTGTCGGGTATTTTCTAAACTAAGCAAGCATTTTCAAAATACGCATAAAAAATTGGAGGAATAGAAAATGGCCAACAATAAATTTATGGGAACGTTCGACAGCGAAACGGAAGTATTAAGAAAAATCGAGGAACTGAAAGCACAAGGTTCCCGCGAAGAAGATATGTACGTAATGGCACGGGACAAAGATCAAATTTCAATGGTCCGGGGACGCACAGATGTAGATTACAAATCATCTGAAGGAAACTGGATGGATAAGTTCATGGGCTTCTTGTCAGGTGATGAACCTACACGCCAGGCATTCTCAGGAATGGGTGTAGATGAAGCAGAAGCTGACCGTTATTACAAAGAAGTACAGAACGGCAAAATCTTATTATTTGTAGACCGTGAATACGGCGCGAACTATGAAGGTAAAGCACCATACGACAATACGTCTACAAGCGGTGCAGCTGGCACAATGGGCGCAGCTGGAGCTGCCGGAGCTTCTGGATTAGGATCAGCCAGAACTCATAAAGACGATGAGGCAGTAGGAAGAGACGGCTTAACAGTCGACACAAATGAAGAAAATGGTGTTTACTACAATAAAAAAGACGATAAATTCAGCAGTGGCACCTCAGAAACTGCAGGTGTCGGAAGAGATTCAGGCACAGGCTTCGGATTAGGATCAGATCGTACGGTGGACGACGTCAACCGCACAGACCGATTTGATGACACAAATCGTGATTTGAACCGTACAGATACAGACCTTAACCGCACAGGCACGGAAGAAGAGAAACTTCGCTTGCATGAAGAGCGTTTGAATGTTGACAAAGAGCGTGTACAAACCGGTGAAGTAAATGTCGGCAAACACGTTGTTGAAGAAAATCAAACAATCGAAGTGCCTGTAGAACGCGAAGAAGTCTATGTAGAACGCCGGCCTGTAAATGAAGAAACGACAGGAAATTCGTTTGATAAAGATTCCGGTTTAACTGGAGACGCTTATCAAGAAGGCGAAAACATCCACATTCCAGTAACAGAAGAACGCGTCGAAGTAACGAAAAAAGACGTAGTTGCTGAAGAGATTGTCGTAGGCAAGCGCAAAGTCCAGGACACGGAAACTGTCAATGAAACTGTACGCCGTGAAGAAGCGGATATCGATGAAGATACCAATTTGACGGATGATGAGTTAACGCGCAAAAACCGTACAGACCGTACAGACCGCGATCGTTTATAATCGTTGGAATGCTTGAAGGCGGGGGATATTCCCCGCCTTTTTATTATGGATTTTTGGAAGTTTGAGGGCGCAAAGAGCGGGTGACGGCAGAGCAAAAGATTGATGGCCATTATTGGTTTTGATTTGAAGAATTTTGTTCAGCTGTTAGGAATAGCGTATGATAGAAGAAAGCAAGGAGGGATAGATATGGACGGTAAAAAAAGAAGTGATGTAAAACCAGGGATTGAAGTGAATGTGATTTTAAAGCAGGATCAGCGTTCTGGTAAAAAAACACGTGGTGTGGTCAAAGATTTATTGACCAACTCGGCAACTCATCCGCATGGCATCAAAGTGCGTCTGGAAGACGGACAAGTCGGACGGGTTTGTGAGATTCTTTCCGGAAAGTAGGCATTGTTTCGCACTCCTTGAGTGAGGGTAAAATACAGTAACCCCTTAAAGGAGCGATGATGATGCCAAATCGAATTATCGAAACGTATGATACGGAAGAAAATGTTCTCCAGAAAATCGAGGAACTGAAAAAAGACGGTTATCTGGAAAAAGATATGTATATTATGGCTAAATCCGACAATCAATTGTCGCTGGTCAGAGGAAAGTCAGATGTAGAGGCCCACGCCTCTGAAGGTGGATGGGCAGACCGATTTGCCACATTCTTAACTGGTGATCAAAAAGTCCATCAAGCATTTTCAGATATGGGCATTGATGAAAGTGAATCCGAACATTATTACCGCGACGTGCAGAATGGCAAATTACTGCTCTTCGTCGATACAGATGCACAGGATGCGTTTGAACTGCCGGAAAATGAGAAAACCGCAATTCAAGAAGACAAGCTCGAATCAGAAGGACCCCGTGTCATAGAAGAAGAACGGGAAGAAAAGGCTGTTGAACTGGATGACCGCCATTACGAAGACCCGGCATTCAGAAAAGACAAACGAAACGCAGATCCAATCAGCAAACCAGACGAAAAGAACTTTATTTAATAGAAAAGCGGAAGTGCCTGTCCAGCTCTGCCGGGCATAAGGCAGACCAGCGAAGTGGCGTTCTTTGCCACATAGCTGGGTTGACTTATGACCCAAAGAGCTAGGCACTGGAGTCTGGACAATATAGAAAAGCGCAGGCAGCCGTGTAGTCCCGACAAGCGCTGGAAGCCTTGCCGGTAATGGCGTTCTGTGCCATTGCTGGAAAGGCTGAAGCGACTCGAGGGACTGGCTGCCGGAGTCTGGACAATGAAGAAAAGCGGAAGTGCCTGTCCAGTTTTGCCGGGCATTAAAACTAAAAAAACATTGTATTTCATCTGCTTGAAGAGAAACGGACCCGTTAATTGGGGTCCGTTTTTGTGTTAATATAAGGGTATTGAAAAATGAAGGAGTCTCTTACAATGAGCCAATTCTTTGAACGCAAAAAACAGGAACTTGGAGTCCAATTAAATAAGATACAACGAAAAGCGGTAGAGCGAACAGAAGGGCCGTTGCTATTGCTCGCTTGCCCGGGATCTGGCAAGACAACGACAATGATTATGCGTATCGGTTACCTCATCGAAGAAAAACGGGTATCGCCGCACCGGATCAAAGCCATTACTTTCAGTAAAGCCTCAGCAAATGACATGCTCGAGCGGTATAAACGGTTTTTCCCTACTTTGCAGCCGATTGATTTTTCGACGATCCATAGCTTAGCGTTTCAGATTACCCGTGATTATTTTTCAGGGTCACGGTACGTCATGATAGAAGGCAGTGAAACGAATGGCCTTCATAAGAAAAAGTTGCTTCGTGAAATGTACCAAACTGAAAATGACGAGCCGATCACTGATGATCAATTGGAGGAATTGATTTCCTTTATCAGTTTTGTCAAAAACAAAATGCTTCCCAGAAAACAGTGGACCAAACTGAAGGAACCTTTTCCAGGAGCCATCGAAATTCTAAAAACATACGAAGCCTTTAAAGAAAACTATGACGTAAGGTTAGTTGATTTTGACGATATGTTATCGCTGGCTTTTGAGGCACTTGATAAGGATAAAACCTTATTGGCAAAATACCAGAATCGCTGGGATTACGTCATGACGGATGAAAGCCAAGATACTTCGTTAATTCAGCATGCCATCGTGGAAAAACTGGTGGCCCGCCATAAAAACCTTTGTGTCGTCGCCGATGATGACCAGTCCATTTATACATGGAGAGCTGCCGAACCGACATATCTGTTGAAGTTCCGAACAGTTTATCCCGATGCTTATATTATGAAAATGGAACGCAATTACCGGTCTTCCCAGAACATTGTCCACACCGCCAACCAATTTATCAAAACCAATACAAAACGCCATGACAAAAATATGTTCACTAAGCAACCCGAAGGCGATCCCATTGTGTTAAAGCGGTTGAGTTCTGAAGAGGCCCAGTTCAAATACCTGATGAAAGAGCTCAAGGAATTAAGTGATTACGGAGATGTAGCCATTCTTTACCGCAACAACTCATCTTCTACGCTGCTGATGAGCGAGCTTGAACGCTTAGGTATCCCTTTTTACATGAAAGATGCCGATAACCGCTTTTTCTCTCATTGGATTGTGGAAGACATGCTGAATTTTATGCGCTTCAGCTTAAAGCCCGAACGCATTGACATCTATTCTAAAGTCGCTTCGAAAACCAATGCCTACTGGTCAGGCAGCCAGCTGAAGATGCTTAGCCGCATGAAACCGACAGGCAAGAATGCTTTTGATGAAATCAATTTGACCATCACTTTGAAAGATTACCAGTTACGCATTTTGGCTGAGCAGAAAAAATGGTTCGCTGCGCTGAATGGCATGAAGCCATTGAAAGTTATCCGAACGATTCGAAGCGAAATGGGCTATGACCAGATGCTGGCAAGCCGAGCCGAAAAATTCGGTATGAAAATGACATACTTGGCACAGATTTTAACGACATTGGAACAAATTGCAGAACCGCTTGAATCCATGACAGCTTTTGCGAAACGTTTGAAACAATTGGAGCAGGTGACGCAGCAGGCTAAGGTTGAAAAAACCGACGATATGCTGACCTTGTCGACTTTCCATAGCTCTAAAGGTTTGGAGTTTGAACGGGTATACATGATTGATTTAGTGGAAGGCGTCATTCCGGCAGAAGAAGATGCGGAAACACCTGATACGTTGGAAGAAGCGCGCCGTCTGTTTTACGTGGGAATGACGAGGGCTAAAAATCATTTGGAACTGATCAGCTACGACAGCGAATCTCGGTTTGTGGGGGAAGTGCGTAACTTGATCATCCCTGAAAAACGGCAAGTGAGCCCACAGCGCACAGCTGTCAAAACACCGATTAAAGTAAAAGTACCGGATAATCCGAATGCCATCGATTCAGAAGATGACTTGCGTGAAGGAGTCCAAGTCCGGCATCGTGTTTTCGGTGCGGGAAAAATTATTGAGCGCGACAAAGAACGGATCTCCATTCAATTCGCCAAAGAGCGAAAAGACTTGATGATCGATATTTGCTTGAGCTACCGATTATTGGAGCTGATGTAACAGCACCTCTGTCAAAACAGTGGTGACATAAAGACGAACGTGGGGAAACGGGAATGAGATTGAAGGATTGGGATCGAAGTTTAAAAGTTCGCCTTGTAGGCGAATTTTTCATGAATACAAGTTATTGGATGGTATTCCCGTTTTTAGCGATATATTTTGCGGAAGAGTTCGGCAAAGGGACAGCGGGTTTGCTGCTGGTGATTTCTCAAGTGTTTTCTGTGGCGGCAAACCTGGTGGGCGGCTATTGCGCGGATCGCTTTGGACGCCGGCGTATGCTGGTGGTGGCTTCCGTCGCTCAAGGATTGTCGTTTCTGATTTTCGCATTTGCCAATTCACCTTGGCTGCAATCTCCAGAACTCGGATTTGTGGCATTTACGCTTGCTGGAATGTGCGGATCTCTTTATTGGCCGGCTAGCCAAGCCATGATTGCGGATGTTGTACCGGAAAAATACCGCAGTGATGTTTTTGCCATTTTCTATACAACCTTGAATATTGCGGTTGTAGTAGGTCCGCTTTTCGGCGCCGTGCTGTTCTTTTCTTACCGTTTTGAATTGTTGTTGGCCGTTACAGCCATTTCGATGATGTTGGGCCTAGTGCTGAGGTTATTGACAAAAGAAACCTTGTCGCAGGCAATGGTGGACAAATGGCAATCCCAAACGGCAACAGGGTGGGTCGGAGCAATTTCGAAACAATTTAAAGAGTATGGACTGATCTTTAAAGACCGGTTGTTTTTATTGTTCATCATCGCAGGAGTTTTAGGAGCCCAGACCTTTATGCAATTGGACTTGCTGATTCCGGTCTACTTGAAAGAAACGATCGACAGCCAGACGGTTGCCTCACTTTTTGGGCGTGAGTGGTCCGTCACAGGAGAAACTTCCTTTGGTATTTTATTAGCTGAAAATGGATTGTTTGTGGCGTTGTTGACGGTGATTATCACCCGGTGGATGACCAAGTTCCCTGAGAAATGGGTGTTCTTCACTTCGGCTGCTTTCTACGGATTGGCAATGTGGCTGTTCCCGTTAACTTCTTGGTTCTGGATGTTCGTGGTTGCGATGGCTGTCTTTACTTTTGCAGAATTGATGGTGGTCGGGCTGCAACAGAACTTCATTTCCAAATTGGCGCCAGAGGACATGCGCGGCCAATATTTCGCAGCGGCGAGTCTGCGGTATACAATTGGCCGGATGATTGCACCTTTATCAATTCCGATGACGGCCTGGTTCGGTTTTGCATGGACGTTTGGTGTGCTGGGCTTGCTTGCGCTTGCCAGCGGTTTTGTTTACTTGTTGATGTTCAAACTCTATGAAAAAAGGCCTTCCCATTGAGGAAGGCCTTTTTATGATTTAGTTTTGCTCTTTCGCCAATTTCACAAGCATGTGTGCGAGCATATGCTGCTGTTCTTTATCGCCAACCTGCCATAAGCGCTGCAATAAATATTCTTCACTGTTTTTCGGATCTTCTTTTTTAGCTAAATATCCAGCTACTTTCTCGGCCAACTGGGCGATGCGTTCTTCACTCAAGCCCATCTTCTCACCGATTTCCACCTTATCGCCCAAGTAATTGATGAATACGGAGAAGTCAGCTAAGATCTGCTCTTTTTTCTTGTCATCTGTGTTCTTTAATTTGTCTTCAACTTGTTTGTTGATGTTTTCCATTCTATTACACACTCCCTTATAGTTTTTTGTCGTACTTTCTATTTACCACTGCTCGAAGATTTTAAACGTTGTTCTGATAATCATTCAGAAGATTCGTTTAAATAAAGTTCTTCAGGGTAATCAAGTAACAAGGATGGAATACAAGGAGGATGATGAATGAATGACTTTATACGACGAAATCCAGGAATTGAAAAGTTTTGAATGTCCAGACCGTTGCGTGTTAAGTGTTTATCTGAATACCAATCCAGCTGATTTGAATGCCCAAAACGGGGCTTGGAAAATCCATCTGAAAAATGGATTAAAACGATTAGACGAATATTTAAAAGCATCCAATGATGAAAAAGAAATGCAGGCTTATAAAACCTTAAGAAAAAAAGTGGAGAAGGAAATTTTGGACAACCAAAACGACCTCCAAAAGGGTGTCGTTATTTTTGCATCACCGCATAATGATCTCTGGTCCGTGCACTATGTGCAAGTTCCAGTTAAAACAAGTTTTCATTGGGAAACTAAGCCAGTTTTAGAAGAGCTTCGATATATGTATAAAGCTTATCCTTACGCGGGCATCATTTTGCCCAGCTTTAAGGGAATCCGTGTAATTGATACTTCAATGGGGATCATCAACGAAGAATTCTTCTATGAGTTTGATGCTGGACTAGAAGTATGGACAGAACAGAAAGGCGTACGCAGTTCCGGCCGTATCCAGGGAAGATCAGGAGCTGGTTCGACTGGCGGTGGTGCAGCTGGCGGCAACAGTCCGGTTATTGGCGGCAGCGGCGGCGGAAGCCCAGTTGATGAGTTGGACCATCGCTTAAAAGAGAATCTCGAACGTTTTTACAAAGACATGGGCAGCAAAATCGAGAAATTGAAGAAAGAACGCAAATGGGAAGAAATCCATGTGGTTGGGGAAGCAGAACATGCCAAATCATTTTCAAAAGCGCTGCAAAAGAAACCGACCAGCTGCGTATATAAAAATTTGATCAACAACGACCCCGGTAAAATCCTTCATGAAGTATTTGAAGTCTAATTAAAACACCTCAGCATTTTGCTGAGGTGTTTTAATTAGGTTTTGGACAAAATGTACAGGTATCAAAAGACGGCAATTCTTTATATAAGCAGCACGTTTTGCGAAGGGGCTTGGAAACGGCTTGCTGCAACGATTTATCACCAAGGAGCTTGGCCATATAAGAAGTTTTGACGGGTTTCCAATTTGCGGAATCCAATAGCCAATCCATATCTTCGGCAGCTTTTCGTGGATCCCGGGACTCCATTCCGGCGTAAAACCATAGAACTGAGCCCAGCACATTCTCCCAGCAAGTGATGGGGGATATTTTTATGTATGTCTTGAATTCATTCAGCAACTCATCGACTTGCCGGTAGAGAATTTCGTGAAATGCTTGATGTCTTTCATGTGGTGCAATCATTTGGAAATCTGATGATTGTACATGTGTCTGCAGAAGCGGCAAACCGTAGTTATGGACACGATCAAATTGCAGTTCGCGCCAAGGAACCGAAAAATAACCGCCATACTGATGAATCAGCCCGAATTGGGCAGTGACAAACAAGGAATACTGGCGAAAGAAAAAAGATACTGCTACTCCGGCATTATCGGTTCCGCACCAAGTTTTCAATTCTTCGATCATAGCCGGGATGTCTTGGCTGAGCGGTTGTTGCAGGGGGCGGTCCACTGCTACTGATTGGTTGCTCAATGCATAGCGGGCTTGTTGGGGAAGTGTCATCTGAATCACCTCTTTATTTTTCATGCTACGGCAAAATGAGATCGTTTGCAAAGTGATAGGATTATCTTATGGCAAATCTTAAAAACAATTGCATATTCTTTTTAAATTAAATTAGCTAAACTTGTGGAGAGGGAGTGATAAGATGGGATTTTCTATTTTACGAATCGATCACGTACAAGTCGCGGCGCCTGCAGGCGAAGAAGCGGCCGCCAGAGAATTCTACGCTGGCATTCTGGGCATGCTGGAAATTGAAAAACCGGAGCCTCTTAAAGGAAGAGGCGGAGTATGGTTCCAGTTCGGCGAGCAGCAATTGCATGTGGGGGTTGAAGAACCTTTTGCGCCAGCAAAAAAAGCACATCCTGCATTCCGTGTAAGGGGCTACGTTGAACTGAAAGATTATTTGACAGCCAACGATGTTGAAGTGAAGGAAGACGACAGCATTTCCGGAGTCGAACGTTTTTTTATTTTCGATCCATTCGGCAATCGGCTGGAGTTTCTGAAATAAGGACGTGAAAGATACAAAAGGAAAACGCCCTGCTCAACAGCGGGGCGTTTATTTTCGTAAAGGGCAATAAGGGCATTTGTCTGTTTCGGGCAACTCTTTGTAGAGGCAGCATGTGACGCGTTTGTACTCGGCTTGTGACTGTTCCAGACTGTGTCCGTCCAAAAACTGCTTGAAATGCGATTTGCGCATTTCGGGCTGCCAAAATGAATCCGTCAATAAATCCTGGAGATCTTGTTGTGCCTGTGCTGAATCTTCCATGCCATACATCCAGATAACATATCCCCAGATGTTCTCCCACAAAATCAGTTTAGAAACAGGTCCGATTTTTCGGAACTGCTCTACAACTGGCCATCCATATTCCTTTAACACCATTTCGAGGTCGCCTTCCTGGCGTGGCCTCATCCACTTCCCATCCAGTTCGAAAGCAATGCCATATTCGGCGTCAGTCAAATGGATTTCATCGAGCGGGCCTGCCCATACTTGCTGATGTGCCAATAAATAGAGCTGAGCGGACATGAAAAAACCGAAGCGCCGCATGAAGACAGACGTTGCTACGGCTTCAGTGGGTGCTCCGGATTCTTGGCGAACTTTTGCGATCAGTTCAAGAGAACGATTTTCCATACCTTCAGATAAATTCATAAATCCAGTAGCATTCGGTCGGAGATGAACTTGAAAAAGATCGAGTTTCTCCATTATTGGGCACTGCTCAATGCTTGCCGGATTTCAGGAACGATGCAGCGTCCTCTGCCGAACGGAACACAGTGGGGAGTGCCGAATAATGGATCTTTGGATACTTGGCATTCCATTCCGAAGACCGAACGCACCAAGTCACAATTGATGACGTTTTCTGGTGTGCCCTGCCCGAACACTTCACCGTCTTTAATGGCGATAATATTATGTGCATAACGGGAAGCCAGGTTCAAGTCATGAAGAACCATAATAATGGTGCGTCCCTGCGTTTCATTGAGCTCGAACAGCAAATCCAGAATTTCAATTTGATGTGTCATGTCCAGATAAGTAGTCGGCTCGTCCAATAGAATAATCTCTGTGTCCTGTGCAAGCGTCATCGCGATCCAAGCACGCTGGCGCTGGCCACCCGACAATTCATCAACTGGCTTGTCGCGGAATTCATCGACGCGAGTCGCTTTCATAGCGGCTTCAACTTTTTCCGTATCTTCTTCAGTCCAGCGTTTTAGCCACGACTGATGTGGATAACGGCCTTGTTTGACCAAATCATGTACTGTCAGACCTTCCGGTGAAACCGGTGATTGGGGAAGGATGCCCATCTTCTTCGCAACTTCTCGTGAAGACATGTTGTGCACTTCTTTGCCTTCCAATAATATAGAACCTTCTTGAGGTTTAAGTAAACGCGCAATCGAGCGAAGAAGCGTTGACTTGCCGCAGCCGTTGCTGCCGACAAATACCGAAATCTCGCCGCGCGGAATCGATAAATTCAAATTTTCAAAAAGCAGATTATCGGTATAGCCAATTGATAAATCGTTGGTTTTGACCGCTGTTGTCATTGCAGAATTCCTCCATATCTAGTGCTGTAATCTCATTGATAGGATTTTCGTTACCGTTACTATAGCATAAATTCTTATCAAATGAGAACAATTTTCACTACGTTTGCTAGAAAACACTTTACAAATGTGACAGATAGACCTAGAATAAAGACGTATTGAGAATCGTTATCAAAACGCTTGGGGGATTACAAAATGAAACAGCGATTATTACTGGTCATAGCAGCATTTCTTATACTTATATTAGCAGCTTGTTCATCAACTGAAGAAGAAACAGCAACGCCATCGAAAGAAGCGGAGCCAGTGACGATTCAAGGAACCAACGGTGAAGTGACGTTGGATGCGCCAGCTAAAAAAGTGGTTGTTCTTGAATGGACGTATGCGGAAGATTTATTGGCAGTCGGTGTCCAGCCGGCGGGAATGGCCGATATTGCGGAATACGGGGATTACGTAAACATCGAACCGCAATTGGATGAAACCGTTGTCGATGTCGGTGGGCGGCAGGAACCGAATCTGGAAGCCATCGCTGCATTGGAACCGGACTTGATAATTGGTGTAAGCTTCCGCCACGATGCAATGATCGAACAATTGGAGACGATTGCTCCAACTGTCATTTTCAATCCTTATCCTGAAGATGAAAGCATCGATCTGTATCAGGAAATGGAAACGACTTTCCTTGAAATCGCTAAAGCGGTAGGAAAGACAGCCGAGGGCGAACAGGTCTTGACTGACCTGGAAGCGCAATATGAAGAAAAGGCTGCTGAAATTGAAGCGGCGAACTTAAAAACAAAAGATGTTATTTTAACGCTTGCCTACAGCGGAGCACAGGCTCCTGAAATTCGTGTCTTTACGCCTAACTCAATGGCTTCCATCATTTTAGAGCGTATCGGTCTGAATAATGTCCATCAGCCGGATCAATTTGAAGTCTTTGGTTCCAGCACATTCAATGTAGAAGGATTGGTGAAATACGAAGATGCCAACTACCTCTATACAGTTCCTGACACAGACAATATTTATGAAAACCAGCTTAAAGGAAACCCGGTCTGGGAAAATCTTGCCTTTGTCAAAGAAGGCCGTACGTATGATTTAGGCGCGGATACGTGGCTTTATGGAGGACCGTTGTCTGCTGAAACATTGATGAACCAAATCACTGATGTGTTGGTGACTGACTAATGCTCCGAAGATTAATGAACAAGTCCACTGTCTCTCTGACAGCGGGCTTTTTCCTGCTTATTGCGCTGTCTATTATCCATTTGACACAAGGACAGGCTGATTACACCGTTAAGGAATTGCTGACAGGCGTGTGGACAGAGGGAAGAATTCAGGACATTGTGGTCTCGTTCCGGCTTCCGCGCCTTGTCATCGGCTTGCTTGCCGGTGGAGCTTTAGCTGTGTCAGGAGCGGTTCTTCAAACCTTGACGAACAATCCATTGGCGTCTCCGGGGACATTGGGCATCAATGCCGGAGCATTTTTCTTTGTTGTTATTTCCACCATTTTTTTTCCGGGTTTGGTCGGTGGATTTCCGTTCATCACGGCTCTATTAGGGGCGGTACTCTCTTCTTTAATGGTTGTCGGACTTGCCGGCAAACAAATGGAACCGGTGCGTGTGGCGTTGACCGGGATGATCATCTCGCTGCTTTTTGCTTCGATTACAGGAGCGCTTCAATTATTATTTGAAAATCAAACTAATGGCTTGTTCTTATGGGGTTCAGGAACCTTGGTCCAATTGAATTGGGAAGGCGTCAAATTTGCGGCACCAGTGATTCTGCTGATGTTTATTGGTGCGTTGTTGTTGGCTAAACCAATGGATATTTTATCGCTGGGAGAAGACATTGCGTCTTCCCTTGGGCAAAATGTCCGGTTGGTGAAACTTGTCTCATGGGGCGTCGCCATCGTATTGGCGGCTGCGACAGTCAGTGTAGTGGGGCCGATTGGTTTTATCGGCCTGATGGCGCCTCACATTGTCCGGATGATGGGCATACGCGGGCATCTCCAGATCTTCATCCATTCCTTTATTTGGGGCAGTGTCTTTTTAATCGGTGCTGACGTGTTGGGAAGGTTGATCCAGCCTGGCCAGGAAGTGCCGGTAGGGGCGATGACTGCATTGGTCGGTGGCCCTTGGCTTTTGTATTTGGCATGGCGCACGGCCAAATCGATGAAGCACGGAGAGCGGCAAATGGGCGGCACCACGAAGCCAATCCGCTTGAAGTTCATTGTACCGATTTTGGTAGTAATTATTTTAGGGATTACGGTGCTGGCATTAAGCTTTAACGGTTCTGCCTGGACATTCGCCTGGATGGAGCCGGTTGTCTGGAATTTCCGGGTGCCGCGTGTTTTGACTTCCTTCATTGTAGGAGTGATGCTGGCAATCACTGGCGTCATACTGCAAGGCGTGCTGCGAAATCCATTGGCTGATGCCAGTGTGCTCGGGGTTACGTCCATGGCAGGGGCCGGAGCGATGCTGCTATTGGTCATTTTTCCAGCCATTCCGCCTGAATTCATGCCACTTGGTGCAACTGTCGGAGCGGCACTGGCGCTTGGCATCATTCTTGTAACAGCCTGGAAGAATAATTTCCAGCCAATGCTGGTTGCCTTGATGGGCATCGCCATTTCCGCTTTCGGCTCGGCAGCGACACAAGTCTTTATTGTCAAAGCGAAATTGGCAGTGGCCAGTGCATTGGTATGGCTGTCAGGAAGTACGTACGGCAAGGGGTGGGAAGATGTCCAATTCGCGTTGATTTTGTTGGCCATTTTCGTATGGCCGGCCATTTATCTGACGCGCAGTCTGGATACACTGACTTTTGGTGATGATGTTGCAGCTGGCCTGGGACTAAACATCCGGTCTACACGCGTGTGGGCACTGATTATCGGGGTCGCCATTTCAACGGTTGCTGTATCGATTGTCGGCACCATCGGCTTTGTAGGGCTGGTGGCTCCGCATATTGCCCGACGCCTGGTTGGTTTCAGGCATTTGCCGCTGATGCTTGCTTCGGGCTTGCTTGGTGGTCTGCTGCTGGTGACGGCTGACTTTGTCGGACGCATCCTGATTGCGCCGAAAGACATTCCGAGCGGCTTGGTCGTGGCATTGATCGGAACCCCTTATCTTCTTTACCTGCTGCGCAAAATGAAATGAAAACAATAAAATAATCGTTAAAAGGACCTGTCAATTTGACAGGTCCTTTTAATTTGAATATACAAGCTGTCCGATGAATGAACGGACAGCTTGTTGTTGAATTATGCTGTTTGCAAAGCTACGGCTGGACCGAAGAATTCAAAGTGGATCTGTTCTTCTTTCATGCCAAGTGACCGAAGTTCTTGGATCATGGCTTCCATGAAAGGCACGGGACCGCATACATAGACATCGCCTGTGATGTCGACATATTCTTCTAATAGCGCTCGTGTAATATAGCCTTGGGGCTGATCGGAATAAAGCGTTTTATAGCTCGCATTATCCATAGCTGCAACGTATTTTTGGATATCTTTATCGAAAGCATGCAAGGTTTCATTGCGCGCTGCATGAAGGAAAGCAGTTGGACGCTCGGGAGTCAATGTAGCCACAGTTTCGAACATGCTCATCATCGGTGTGATGCCGACACCGCCGCTGACAAATGCTACCGGCGTATCTTTTTTAGTATCAAGGACGAATTCTCCAGCAGGCGCGCTGACTTCAAAGCGATCGCCGACATTCAATTCGTCGTGGAGATAGACGGATACACGGCCATTCGGATCGTTGTCCGCATCGCGTTTCACGGAAATGCGGAACTCATCTTCCCGTGCAGCTTGCGAAAGGCTGTACTGGCGGTTGAACAAATACTCTTCACCCGGAATGGACATGCGGACAGAGATGTATTGGCCTGGCTGATAAACCGGAACATTTTTTCCATCAGCTGGCTTCAAATAGAAAGAAGTGATGTTTTCACTTTCTTTCTCTTTGCGGACAATAGTGAACTCTTTAAAGAAGCTCCAGCCGTTTTCTTGCGTTTCCATTTTCTCATACATGTCTTTTTCAACGCCGATAAAGGCATCTGCGATGACGCCGTAAGCCTCTGCCCAGGCATTGATGATGTCATCAGTTGCGGCATCTCCCAATACTTCTTTGATCGCTTTCAACAAATATTCACCGACGATTGGATAATGTTCAGGTTTTATTCCTAAACTTACGTGTTTGTTGGCGATTTGCACAACTGCTGGAAGAATGGCTTCCAAATTGTCGATATGGACGGCTGCGGCATAAACCGTGTTTGCCAATGCAGCCTGTTGACGCCCTTTTTTCTGGTTAGCGTGATTAAAGATATTTAAAAGTTCAGGATGCGCTTCAAACATATTTTTGTAGAATACAGTAGTGATTGCTGTTCCGTGCTGTTCCAATACCGGTACTGTGGATTTAATGATTGTTCTTGTCTCTTGTGATAACATGCTCAATCTCTCCTTTTGTTTTCTATATCTTGACTATACGCCCATATCCTTTTTAAAGATATATTTAAAATACATCTTTAAAATTTAGACACATTTAACTTCACAGAAAAGTCACAACACGGAAAAGTGGAAGCGCCCGTGTAGATTTGACGGACATAAGAGAGAAGAGGAATTTGTTCATATTTAATTACATAAAAGAATTGGTCGTTTCTATTTATTGGCTATACTTTCCGATTTCCCAAAAATACTTTCTATTTGGGCAGAAATACTTTCTAATTGCATTAAAATACTTTCCATAACGATTGAAATACTTTATGAAATAACTTCAGCCTCTGGAAAACACAAAAAAAGCCCGGCATAAGCCAGGCCACTGAATCTCCATTAACTATTAGTATTCAAATCCATTGCAGGACCGAAGAACTCATAATGGATCTGCTCTTCCGGAATGCCCATGCCGTGCAGTTCCCGAATCATGATTTCCATGAAAGGCGCCGGTCCGCAGACATAGACGTCACTTGCCGGATCGACGTATTCCTCGAGCATTTCCCGGGTAATAAAACCATTTGGCTCATCAGAGTAGACGGTTTTGTAACGGGCATCGTCCATCATCATGGCATATGCTTGGATATCGTCATCAAATGCTTGCTGCAATGGATTCCGTGCGCCATGAAGGAACGTGGTTGGACGTGCAGGCGTCGAATTTGCCACAGTTTCGAACATGCTCATCATTGGTGTAATCCCTACACCACCACTGATAAATGCAACGGGTGATGTCTTCGTCGCATCGAGGACGAAGACGCCGGCAGGTGCACTCACTTCAATGCGATCGCCCTCGTTGATGCTGCTGTGCAAGTAGTTAGAGACCACTCCATTCGGATCGTTGTCGTTTTCGCGTTTAACGGAAATACGGAATTCATCCGGCTTTGGTGCTTGTGAAAGGCTGTACTGGCGAATCACTAAAAATTCTTCACTAGGCATCGCCAGCCGCACAGAAATGTATTGGCCGGGTGTATAAGGGGGAACATTGGATCCGTCAGCAGGTTTCAAATAAAAGGAAGTAATAACTTCGCTTTCCTTCACTTTCCGGGCGACGATGAAATCCTTAAAGAAGTTCCAACCGTTTTCCTGTTCCGCCGTTTGTTGATACATATCCTTTTCAACACCAATAAAAGCATCAGCAATAACTCCGTAAGCTTCTGCCCAAGCCTCAATAATTTCATCAGTTGCCGCATCACCCAGAACTTCTTTCATCGCTTTCAGCAAATACTCACCGACAATTGGATAATGTTCGGGCAAGACACCGAGAGAAACATGTTTATGGGCAATCTGGACAACTGCCGGAAGAATTTCTTCCAGGTTATCGATATGCACAGCAGCTGCATAAACAGCTTTGGCCAGTGCTGTCTGCTGACGGCCTTGTGCTTGATTGGCATGGTTAAAGATATTCAGCAATTCAGGATGGGCTTCAAAAAGGTTCTTGTAGAACCTTGTCGTAATTGCTACTCCATGTTCCTCCAGTACGGGGACAGTGGATTTAACAATTGTGCGGGTTTCTTCTGATAGCATAATGATCTACTCCTTTTCCAGATAGATTCTATTAGGTTCAATTACTTTGAGACTTCTTGAAAAGCCGTTATAATGAACATGCAGAAGAGGTGAAAAGAATGAGATTGACCATGTATACAGACTTCTCATTACGCGTTTTGATTTATTTAGGCACCAAGGAACCAGATAAACTGACGACGATACAGGAAATTTCTGAAGCATATAATATATCAAAAAACCATCTAACGAAAGTTACCTTTGAACTGGGCAAAGCCGGTTTTATTCAGACGGTCAGAGGAAGAGGGGGCGGCATCCGCCTTGCCGACCTTCCACAAAACATCAATGTTGGAACTGTAGTGAGGCGAATGGAAGACGATTTCAATTTGGTGGAATGTTTTGATTCAGCGACTAACCGCTGCCCAATTTCGCCGATTTGCGGTCTGCGCGGTGTTCTGGGCAAAGCTCTTCACGCTTATCTGAGTGTCCTAGATGAATATACACTCGAAGATCTGTTATTCAACAAAGAAGGGCTTCGAGAAATTCTTCAAACATAAAAAACGGCTCAAACAATTGAGCCGTTTTTTATTTACAATTCCAACACTTGCGGCTCTTGTCCCTTTTTATTCATTAAACGGACACGGTCAGGTTTGATGGCTAAAATAATCAAGTTTGGATCGTCGGGCCCTTCAAACCAGCCTTCCAGATGCTCATTCCATACTTTGTCGATCATTTCGCGATCGTCGTTCAGGGACATGCTGCCTTCGATTTCCAGGAAGGTATCGCCGACCCCTTCGCCGTCATAGCCTAAAAGAATATGGGCATGCGGATTCGCTTCCAGTTCATCTACTTTTTGTGTCTTTTTACTTGTTGCCGTATAGAGTGTGAAATCATCGTTAAAAAAAGTCATATAGCGAGAATGGGGTTTGTTTCCTTTAATTGTTGCTAAAGTACCGATGTAACTGTCCTCTAAAATCTTTAATGCTGCTTTTTTTACGTCTTCCTGATTCATCCATACCACTCCTTTTGTCTTTGTACTTATCTATTCCTTTTTAAGTCCGAACTAAACATAAAGCCAATTACGGCAGACGGAATAAAAAAGCATGAAAAAAAGCCTGCTATGCAGCAGGCTTAAATCTGTTCGACTATTTTGGGCGTCCGATTAAATACACTTGGCAGCACCATGCCGATTAAGATAATGAAAATCCCAACAATTTGAAGAGGTGATAGCACTTCGTTAAGGATAAGAACCGATGCGATTACAGCGACCGGCAGTTCCATGGCGCTCAATATGGAAGCAATTCCTGAGCCGACGTGCGGCACCGCGACGGAAAAGAAATAGATGGGCATGATGATACCGAAAAATCCGAGCAACAATCCGTAAACCCATAGGCCCTCATTGAACAATTGCCCGTTCCAAACGATCTCAGGTGTTTGGAACAGGCCGACAACGATTGCTGCAAAGAGTGATACGTAAAAAAGGCGGGCTGACGTATCCATGCCTTCGATCTGCTTGCCGTTGACAAACATGAACGCTGAAAAACAAAAAGCCGCAGCCATTCCCCAAGCCCATCCTTGCCAAGGAATGCCGCTCAAGTCGGTTCCGATAATGCCGGCTGCCAATAAGGTGCCGGCAAATAAAAAGATCAATGAAATGACTTCTGTCCGTTTCAGCCATCTGCGATGGACAATGCAATCGAGGAACATGCCGATCCAAGTAAATTGGAACAACAGGACTACAGCAAGTGAAGCCGGCAGGTAGTTAAGCGAATGCGCATAGACCATCCCGGTAGCAGCTGTAAAACTGCCTGACAGAACCAAAATCTTCCATCCTTTAATTCTGGGCATTTTGCGTTGGGTAATAAAAAATAAAAGAGCCGCTAAAACGAACCCTATAAAGTATTGAGCGGTTACTGCTTCTGCAGCAGTAAATCCATTTTTCATAGCCACTTTGATAATGGTCGAAAGCACACCGTAGCAGCTTGCTGCTATGACTACCATAAGTGGATAAATCCAGTTTTTCATCTTCATTCACTCCTGTTCAAATGAGAAGCATAGCATAAAAAGACCGCTGAGCATAGCCTCAGCGGTCTTTTTTGAAAGCATTCACTTTTACGAAAATTCATATTGATTACTCAGGAAACTTCTCTTCGCTGGAAGAATTATTCTTCGTGGCACGCGGATTTTTTTCTTCCTGCTGTTCCTGTTTTAAATCTTCAATCGGAATGGTATCGACATTCATTTCCTCTTCATGCATTTCGGAAAGGCTTTTTTTATCTGTTTTTGACTGTTCTGGATTATCCATAGAAGCACCGTCTCTTGTTTTGCGGTCTTCCTGATCGAATGGTTTTTTGTCTGACATGTAAAGCACCTCTTCCTTTTAGTGTTATTCTCTGTATTCCTTTAAAGAAATTTTTTAAAACATGAAGCTTATTGGCGTTTCCTGTATTATTGTATGAGCAAGTATGGATATCTAGTAGAATATTTATCTGGATTGGAAAGAAAATTTAAGGAAAGATTAAAAAATAGCATGATGGCCATAAGCTATATAACCAATGTGGTAAAATAGAACCAATGAACGAAAGGGGCTTCAAAATGGATATAAAACCAGCAATAACAGTAGGCGGCTTGAATTTTGAATGGGATTTGGCTGAAGGCCGTTTCTTATTTGAAGGACAGGAATCTGTTCTTTTTTGGACTGCATCAGCCATGAAAATGTTTTTTGATTCCATAGAAGAGATTTCAGGGAAAGACGCGGCAAACGTCGTACTGGAATCAACTGGATTTCGCCAAGGGCTTGTAGTGGGAGAATATTTCCAGGGCATGAAAGGCGTTTCTATAGAAGAGGCTGCAGGCCTGATCACCAATACATATGCATCTGCAGGATGGGGATTAGCGGAAATTAAAGAACTTAACGAAGAAACCCAGACACTTGAAGTGCATCTGAAAAACAGTTGGGAGCACACCATTAACATCGCGCAAAGGAAAGAGCAAGGAGGCAGTTTCCTGCCTGCCCATTATGCAGGTATTTTCTCCTCATTGTTCAAACAGAATATTTGGTATAAAGTTGTCCATCATCAATTGGACGGTTTTGAAGAAAGCGTTATTCAGTATTTCCCTTCGGAAGAGACGATTGAAAAGAACATCCATCATCTGTCCCGTCTGAAAGAAGCGGAAAAAATCAATGAGCTGGAACGATTGGTGGATGAAAAAACGCGGGAACTAAATGAAATGATCAAAGAGATTTCATCCCCGCTCATCCCGGTTCTTGAAGACATTGTAGTGGTTCCGTTATTGGGCAGTTATGATGAAGCGCGGGCAGAAGAGCTGTTAGTGAAAACCTTGCAGAACCTGCCGACGCATAAAGCCAAGTATTTAATATTGGACCTTACCGGATTAAACAACAATTTTACGCAGCCTGCTGCGATGCTGATTGAAAAACTCGGATTGACAGCAGCCATGATCGGGACACAAACGGTATTGGTAGGGATTTCAGCGAAGATGAGCATGACCATTACAGAGTCGGCCATCGATCTGTCGAAATTCAACTGTTTCCAAACCTTGCAGCACGGCATTCATTACGCACTGGCGCAAAACGGAAGAAGTATTATCTAAGAAAAGCGGAAGCGCCTGTCAAGAACCGACAGGCTTAAGGCAGTTTGCCGAAGCGGCATGTTTTCAGCCGCACAGGCAAGCGGACTTAAGACCCCGAGGTTCTAGGCGCTGAAGCTGGACAATAAAGAAAAGCTGATTCGGCCGCTTAGCTCCGACAGGCATAAGATGGATTGGCGAAGCGGCGTGTTTTCAGCCGCACAGCCAAAACAGCTTATGTCCCGAGGAGTTGGCCGCTGAAGCTGGACAAAGAAAAGCGGAAGCGCCCGTGTAGCTCTGCGGAGCATGACCAGGTTGGCTTATGGTTCAAACAACTGTGCGTTGGAGTTTAGAAAAATAAAACTAAATCAAAAAAGGCGTATGGGATCCAGTCCAATACGCCTTTTTGATGCTGTTTTTATTTAGCGGATTTCACGATTTCAATGATGACCTGCGTTGCTTTTTCCATGTTTTCAGCAGAAATGAATTCGTATTTCCCATGATAGTTCTCTCCACCTGTGAAAATGTTTGGAGTGGGAAGACCCATGTAGGACAATTGAGAGCCGTCTGTACCGCCGCGTACAGGCACAATGTCCGGTATGATGCCCAATGCCGTCATTGCACGTTCTGCATTATCGACGATTTCCATGACCGGTTCGATTTTTTCACGCATGTTATAGTATTGATCTTCGATTTCCAAACGCACAGCCTCTTCTCCGTATTGCTGCTGGAGTTTTTCGGCAACTGCCTGCATATGCCGTTTTTTGTCTTCAAATTTTTCTTTGTCGAAATCACGGATGATGTAAGTCAATTCCGCTGTTTCCACATTGCCGATAAAGTTGTTCAAGTGAATGAATCCTTCATAGTTCTCGGTCAATTCAGGAACTTCCTTTTTCGGCATTTCCTCTTGGAATTGAATGGCGACTGTTTGGGCATTCACCATTTTGTTTTTTGCAGATCCCGGATGGACGCTTTTGCCTTGGACAATCAACTTGCCGCTTGCGGCATTAAAGCTTTCGTACTGTAATTCGCCAAGAGGACCGCCGTCCATGGTGTAAGCGTACTTAGCATCAAAGCGCTCCACATCAAATTTATGGGGGCCGCGTCCAATTTCCTCATCAGGTGTAAAAGCAACACGGATGGTTCCGTGTTCAATTTCAGGATGGACATTCAAATATTCCATAGCGGTCATGATTTCAGCAACCCCGGCTTTATTGTCAGCACCGAGAAGAGTTGTCCCGTCTGTGGTAATCAAAGTATGGCCGACGTAATTTTTAAGCGCCGGAAAATCCGATACTGTCATCGCAATGCTGTCGTTCAAGGGGATATCCTGGCCGTCATAATTGTCGATGCGTTGAGGGTTGACGTTTTTTCCGGTAAAGTCTGTTGCGGTATCAACATGTGCCAGGAAACCGATGACCGGAATTTCCCGATCTGTATTGGCAGGCAGTGTACCGAACAGATACCCGGCTTCATCCATGCCGACGTCCGTAAGTCCGATTGTTTTCATTTCCTTTTCCAGTTCATGAAGCAGGTCCCATTGCCCTGCGGTAGAAGGGGTGGATTCGCTATTGAAATCAGATTGTGTATCAATTTTTGCATAACGGACCAGCCGTTCGATCAAGGTTTCCAACATGTAAAATTCCTCCTAAATTAAGTGCTAATCATATTTTAGCATGAAGTAGGAAAATGATGAAAACTCTGGACACAAATAAAAAAACGATGCCCCTTCAGGACATCGCTCCATTACTTCTCTTGTTTTGCTTTCACGGCTTCGGCATGTGCAGCTTTCACCTGATCCAGAAGAACAGTTTCTGTCAGAAGGCGATAGCCGGTATGGGCCAATGCTTTAGCGCCTTTGATCAAAGCTCTGTCGCCATCCTCAGATTTAGCGGCTTCACGGAAATCTTCGGTGTGGGCAATCAAACTTTCAGGGCCGATTTTGATATAGCCATGGGCAGTGGGGACTTCATAGCTGATATTTCCGGCATCGGTGGAACCAAGGCCGGAAATGCGGGAATCTGCCACCGTCTCGCCTTGTGCTTCGAGTTCGCTGCGGACAACTGCATCCAAAGCAGGGGTGATGACCAAATCACGTACTTCATTCTGGAACCGTTCGATTTTCACGGTCGTACCGGTTGCCAGAGCAGCGCCTTCTGCAATCGCCCGGATCTTGCGGGCTGTATCCGATGTTTTCTTCCAGGAATCTCCGCGGATATAGAAACGGGCAGCCGCGTATTCCGGAATGATGTTCGGTGCATCGCCGCCATGGGTGATGATTCCGTGAACCCGAGCGTCAGAAGGCAATTGTTGACGCAATGCATTGATGCTGTTGAACAATTGCAGCACTGCATCCAACGCATTGATGCCTTCTTCAGGCGAGCCTGCTGCATGAGCTGGTTTGCCGTAAAAATGGAATTCCAAGGGATCGACTGCAAGAGAAGGGCCTGTGACAGCCGAATTTCCGGAAGGATGGAGCATCAAAGCAACATCAATGCCTTCGAGCAGGCCGTGTTTGACGAAACTGCCTTTGGCGCTGCCGTTTGGTCCGCCTTCCTCTGCAGGAGTTCCAAGAACAACCACACGGCCGCCGGTTGACTCTAAGATTTCTGCGAGTGCGATGGCCGCAGCAACGCTGGTTGTTCCAATGATATTGTGGCCGCAGGCGTGGCCAATTCCAGGAAGTGCATCATATTCGGCAAGATAAGCAATTGTCGGACCGGGAAGTGTGCTTTCCTTGCTGGCAAAAAAAGCAGTGTAATGCCCGGCGACACTTTTATCGACATTAAATCCAGCGTCTTCAAGCCGTTTAATCAATAACGAACTGGCGAAAATCTCTTGGTTGCCGATTTCCGGGTTTGCGTGGATCGCTTGGCTTGTTTCAATGTAAATCTCGCTCTTGGAATCGATGGACTGGGAAATGGATTGGGCTGCTTCCTTGATAAGTGTCATTGGAGCTCCTCCTAAGTTAGGTTTTGTTTTATTGGTAATCGACCAGTTCATCAACTGTCACGACAGTCGGAATCTGAGCGCCTTTTGTATGTTCGATGATGAAATCAGCTGTGTCTTCTTGCTGATACAATTCAACGATTTTCAAGTAAGCTTCATTATCGGCATCTTCCGCATTTGCGGCAATCAAGTTGATATAAGGGGTAGCTGTATCACTTTCACCGGCAATCGGATCTTCTGTCGGATTCAAGCCGGCATCAACTGCGACACCATTATTGATGACCGATCCTGCGACATCTGGCAAAGCACGAGGGGTATGGCCGGAAACCATCGGCATGATTTCAATGTTTTTTGGATTGTCGATGATATCTTCTGCTGTTCCGGTAAGGCCGGCATCTTCAGAAAGCGTGATCAATCCCGCTTCATCAAGCAGCAACAGGGCACGGCCCATATTGGTGGCTTCGTTCGGCATTGCGATTTGGGAGCCTTCAGGAATTTCGTCAATCGACTCATATTTATCGGAATACAGGCCCATCGGCGCAATTACCGTAGAACCGATCGGAACAATGTCGATATCGTGTTCTGTGACGAATTCATCAAAGTAAGAAATAGTTTGGAATGCATTCAAATCAAGTTCGCCTTCGGCAAGTGCCAGGTTCGGCGCGACATAATCAGAAAAGGTTTGAATCTCCAAATCGATTCCTTCTTTTTCTGCCTTATCAGCAATGTAATCCCAGATAGTAGTATCGGAACCGCTGATGCCAAGCGTCACTTTCGTGTTTCCTTCTGAACTGCTGTCGTCTCCGCAAGCTGCCAAGACCAAAGCTGAAACTGCCAATAATGCGGATGCTGTAATTTTTTTCATGAGTAATTCCTCCAGTTTTTTTCTAGGTTATTTTTATTTTTTAATTGCGTCTGACAGTTCGTGATAATACATTGCCGAGCGATTGGACGCCTTGTACGAGTACGACGAGAATTGCGACGGTGATGAACATCACAAGCGTATCGAATCGTTGGTAACCGTAAGTGATGGCCAAATCGCCAAGGCCTCCGCCCCCGATAGCGCCTGCCATTGCGGACGCTCCGATCAGGCCGACAATCGCAATGGTCAAGGCCAGAACCAGTGAACTCAAAGCCTCAGGAATGAGGAAGCGGAAAATGATCTGTATCGGCGTGGCTCCCATGGCTTGAGCTGCCTCGATGACCCCTTTATCAACTTCCAACAAGGAGTTTTCGATAAGTCTTGCAATATAAGGTCCTGCGTAAAAGACCAGTGGGACGATGGCGGCTGCAGTTCCGATGGACGTGCCGACGATCAGGCGAGTCAACGGAATGATGGCAACCATCAAGATGATGAATGGAACTGAGCGGAATATGTTGATGACGATATTCAATACTTTGGAAACCGGTTCATTTTCCAGCAGATGGCCTTTGCGGGTGACCACCAGCAGGATGCCAAGCGGGAAGCCGATCAATAGGGAAAAGCCGAATGCCGCGCCGGTCATGTAAATGGTTTCCCATAAAGCTTCTAAAATCTGATCGTAGTTAACGGACATAATCATTGACCTCCTCTATATCAATATTGCTTTTCCGGATAGAGGACAAAGCCAATTGGATTTCGCTAGGTTCGCCGGCAAATTCGACGATCAAGTTGCCGTATGGAACACCTTGCAACTCGGTGATGTTGCCGAACAGCACGTTCAAGTCAACTTTAAATTCACGCGAGACACGGGACATGAACGGTTGGCCGACGGAATTTCCTGTAAACTGCAGTCGATAGATCGCGTTATCGCTTTGGGCATTGCGGATTTGCGCAAGCAGGGTTTCCGGAAGTTCATCGTTCATGACAGAACGGACAAACCGTTGGGTGGTCGGCTGCTGCGGATTTGAGAAAATGTCGAAGACGCTGCCTTGTTCGATCACTTTTCCTGCTTCAAGCACAGCCACTTTATCGCAAATTTCCCGGATAACTCCCATCTCATGAGTAATGAGCAGGATGGTGATATTGTATTCTTTATTGATTTTGCGCAATAGGTCCAAAATCGACTTGGTCGTTTGGGGGTCGAGCGCTGATGTTGCCTCATCGCATAACAGAACGGAAGGGTTGGTTGCAAGCGCTCGGGCAATGCCGATGCGTTGCTTTTGTCCGCCTGACAGCTGGTCGGGATATTTTTGTGCCTGATCGGCCAGTCCGACAAAGTCCAGCAGTTGCTTCACTTGTTCATCAATTTCATTTTTCGATGTCTTAGCGAGCAGCAATGGCATCGCGACATTATGGTAAACCGTTTTTGAACTCAACAGATTGAAATGCTGGAAAATCATGCCGATGTCCTTACGGATGGTTCGGATTTCTTTGCTGGATAGAGTGGAAATGTCTTTCCCTTGGATTAAGACGCGTCCTGCAGAAGGACGTTCAAGCAGGTTCACGGTGCGGATCAATGAACTCTTTCCGGCTCCGCTAAAGCCGATGACTCCGTAAATCTCGCCGGTTTCGACGGTCAAATCAATCCCGTTCAAGGCATGGATTTCTTGTTTCCCGGATTGGTAGGTCTTGGCGACGCCTTCGAATTGAATCATGGTGATTGAACCTCCTCATGCTGTAATGGATCTTATTAAATCGACGGTGTCTCACATTCTTCTGAGAAAATGGAAAAGGAGCCCTCTTTTTTCTCATCCATAAGAAAAAAGAGGGCTCCTGTTGAAACCATCTAATTCTCATCTTCCAAATGCTTTAGAGCATCTGCAGGAGTTGGCACAGTTTTTGCTTTTAAACAAATCTGCTGCCGAAACGTCTTAGGGCCTGTCCCTCGGTTTCTCTTGATAAGAAAGTGATGTATGCTATTCGATTCGTGGTTCTTACTTTATGGTGAAATAACAAAAAAGTCAAGGGAATTATTGATATTTATTTCACAATCTTTGAAATGAAGAGAATAATGAGTTTGGAACCGCTTTCAGACTGGTTTTGTTGGTTTCTTTTTGAAAATGGAGGAAACTTTCTTCTCTTCTCCATTTTTTATTCGAATAATATTTTCGCTATGTTTCCATATGGCCATAGCAAATAAGGCACAAGCTGTCAGCAATGGCCATGGTCCGACGGCAGGACCGAAAGCGATAACAAAATAGACTGCGTAAAGGACCAGTACACCAATGACCAAATAATTGGTCGCAAGCGAAACACCGATGAGCAGTGCCAGGCCAACCAGCCCGAGCTTCCAGTCCAGTGCCAGCATGACACCGATCACCGAAGCCGTGCCTTTGCCGCCATTGAAGTTCATATAGAATGGGAAATTATGGCCGAATACGACACCGGCACCTATTATAAATAGAAAAGTCCAAATGATTTCGGGGGAAAAGGCACCCTTTTCCAGCAGAAAACGACAAGCTGCGACAGCGGCAAAGCCTTTAATAATATCGATCAAAGCAACCAGCAAACCGTATTTCCAACCCAGCACGATGGCGGCATTGGAAGCACCGGAATTTTTGACGCCTTCTTTTTTGACATTCACCCCAGATAAAAATTGTGCTGCGAGGGAACCGTGCAAACAACCGATTCCATAGCCTGCGATAAACAACAGCAGAACCCATCCAAGCATATTCATTCCTCCTTCTATACTAGAAGATAACGTTTGGGAAGAAACAAGGTTTCAAAATTTTTTGACTAATAGGGTTGACAAACCTTGTTAAAATTTTTATACTTCTCAACAAGACTAAAAACTAAATTTAATAACTCTTATCAAGAGTGGCGGAGGGATAGGCCCTGTGATGCCCGGCAACCAACAGACGACCATGTCTGGAAAGGTGCTAATTCCTACAGAACCGAACGATAGGTTCTGACAGATGAGAGGAGGTAACTCCGTAATTTACGGCCCTCTTCTTAGCGAAGGGGGCTTTTTGCTGTCCTCTTCGGTGATTTTCATGAATAAAAAAATTAGGGGGAATAGAAAATGACAAACTTAAAACCAGAAACTTTATTGCTGCATGGCGGACAACAGGCGGATCCAACAACAGGATCGAGAGGGGTGCCGATCTACAAAACCACTTCTTATGTGTTTAAAGATACGCAGCATGCACAAGACCTTTTCGGTCTGAAAGACACCGGCAATATCTATTCACGCATCATGAATCCGACAGTTGATGTATTTGAACAGCGCGTGGCGTTATTGGAAGGCGGGACTGCTGCAGTCGCATTATCTTCAGGAATGGCGGCAATTGCGTTCTCCATTTTAAATATTGCTGAAGCAGGAGACGAAATCGTAGCGGACAGCAACCTGTACGGCGGCACTTATAATTTATTCGCCAATACGTTGCCGCGTTACGGCATTAAAACCATATTTGTTGATGCAACCAATCCTGAAAACTTTAGAGCGGCAATCACCGATAAGACAAAAGCGGTATTCGGAGAAATTATCGGCAACCCGAGCCTGAACGTTTTTGATGTAGAGAAAGTAGCGGCAATCGCCCATGAAAACGGGCTTCCCTTATTGATTGACAATACATTTGCTTCACCATATGGCAGCAACCCGATCGAGTTCGGTGCTGATGTGGTCATTCATTCCGCTACAAAATGGATTGGTGGACACGGCACGACCATCGGCGGTGTTGCGGTGGATGCAGGAAAATTCAATTGGGACAATCCACGTTTCCCGAATTACACACAGCCGGATGAAAGCTATCACGGATTGCGTTATGGCATCGATGTACCGGATGCTGCATTTGCGACAAAACTGCGTGTCCAGCTGCTTCGTGACTTCGGTCCTTCATTGAGCCCGGAAAGTGCACATGCCTTGCTCCAAGGACTGGAGACTTTGCACCTGCGTATTCCGAAACACAGCAGCAATGCTCAAATTGTTGCAGACTACTTGAAGCAGCATCCGCAGATCGAATGGGTCAACTTCCTTGGATTTGAAGATCATCCATCACATCAATTGGCTAAAAAATACTTGAAAAATGACGGTTTCGGATCGATTGTCAATTTCGGCATCAAAGGCGGACGGCAGGCGGGCCGCAAAGTAATCGACAGTGTGGCTCTCTGGTCCCATGTTGCGAACGTAGGAGATGCCAAGTCGTTGATCATCCATCCGGCTTCAACTACACATCAGCAGTTAAATGATGAAGAGCTGAAATCGTCGGGTGTAACGGAAGAATTGATCCGCTTATCGGTCGGTTTGGAAAATCCGGAAGATTTAATCGCCGATTTGGAGCAGGCCATTCAGGCCGCAGTTTTGGAAAACGTTTAAGGAGGGATTTGAATGGCGACAGTATCCATTGGCTCATTAACCCTGGATTCAACGAAGACGATAAATCATGTAGAGCTGGCATACGAACGTCATGGAGATGAAAATGCTCCAACTGTGCTGGTCTGCCACGCATTGACGGGCGATCAATATGCAATAGGATCCGAAGAAAACCCGGGATGGTGGGCAGGGTTAATCGGACCAGGCAAGCCGGTGGATACAGATGTTTTTCAAGTGATCACTTTTAACGTGTTGGGAGGCAGCCACGGATCGACAGGCCCACTGACCATTAATCCGGAAACGGGCCAACCATATCGTGCAGACTTTCCGACTCTGACGATACGTGATATGGTTCGCGCAGAATACTATGCATTGCAGAAATTGGGGATCAACCATCTTGCAGGAGTTTTGGGAGGTTCGCTTGGAGGCATGAAGGCCCTGGAATGGGGGAAACTGTACCCGGAATTTGTGGATGCAATTCTCCCCCTGGCCGTTACTCCCTACTACAGCGATTACGGTTTGGCTTTCAATCATATCGGTATTCAAGCCATAGAAAGCGACAGAGATTTTAATGGCGGAAATTATGAAAGCTCAGCTGACCTGAAAGGATTTCAAGTAGCCCGTATGGCTGGTATGGTCACATATCGCAGCGGGAATATGTTCAATCAGCGCTTTGGACGCAGCAAAGCCGGAGAAGAATTCAATGTGCAGTCTTATTTGAATTACCAAGGGAAGAAGTTGGCGGGGCGGTTTGATGCCAATAGCTACCTGTTGCTGCTGAAAGCAATGAACACACACGATATCGGAGAAACCATTCTTGATGTTCCGGTTTATGCTCTATCATTTACGCATGACTTGCTGTATCCGAGTGAATTGCTGGTTCCTTGGCTTGAAGAGCAAAAGGATGTGAGTTGGGAAATCATTGAAACCGAATTTGGCCACGATGGTTTTCTTGTGGAATTTGAAAAATGGGGCGGCTTTATCGAAGAAAAATTAAAAAGCTTATTAGTGCCAGAGCTTACCCGCTAAGCGGGATTCGATGAAAAAGCACCTGAGGCGGGAATCCGATCCCACTTCAGGTGCTTTTTTAGTTAATCCTCGTCCTTGATATCCACATCGTCTGGTATCGGAGTGGCTCGCCATTCCTCCAGCGCTTGCTTGGCCTGTTCCAGCTGTTGGAAATGTGTTCCGAACTGAGAGGTGTTGATCATGTACTGCTCCCCATCATGGACTGCGCGAATACGGCCTTCCAATACATAGCGATTGACTTGTTCTTCAGGCATGGATAAAAATGCGGCAGTTTCCTGGACTGTCATATACATGGGATCTCCTCCTCTTTTCTTTTATTATAATAGAAGAAGACAGCTATCTCAAACCATTGACGCCATGGTATGTTAGAAGAAGAAGTTCAAGAACAGGGGTGTTGATGTTGAATTATATGGCGTATTTATTGGTTTTGCTGGCTGCAATTTTATGGGGAACCACAGGTACAGCCCAGTCTTTTTTTCAAGGGGCAGTCCATCCGCTATCAATCGGCGCTTTTCGTTTAGCAATTGGCGGTTTTTCTTTACTGTTGTTCGTAATTGTAGCCAGGAAACTATCGGTCCGGACGATTCCATGGCCTGCCACTATTCTTGCAGCCATCAGTATGGCGCTATTTCAACCTTTATTTTTTTCTTCCGTCCAGATGACTGGAATTGCTATCGGCACCGTTGTCACGATCGGAAGCGCACCTGTACTAACAGGATTGATCGAGTGGATAGCCTTAAAACAAAAACCTGACCGAATCTGGGGAAGTGCGACGCTTCTGGCATTAACCGGCTGCGTGCTATTATTTTCCAATAAAGGCCAGCAACTGGTGGATCCAGTGGGCATCGCTATGGCTTTGGGCGCTGGATTTTCCTTTGCAGTTTATGCGCTGGTAAGCAAATCTGTACTCAAGGCGATGGAGACTGTTTCTGCAGTCGCTGTGATTTTTTCATTGAGTGCTTGCTGCCTGCTGCCATTTTTATTGCTGTTTGATGTAAGCTACATCACCGTACCGCTCAATTTTTCTCTGATCATCTATTTAGGGATTGGAGCAACCAGTCTATCCTATCTGCTTTTTTCTTTTGGATTAAAGCAGATTCCCTCTTCTTCTGCAGTCACTTTGTCATTGGCTGAGCCACTGACAGCCGCTGTTTTAGGGGTAGTGGTTGTCGGAGAAGTGCTAAGTGGACTGTCGTGGCTCGGAGTCATGCTGCTTTTAGGCGGCATTTTGATATTGACGATCGGCAAGCGAAGAGAGGTTCCTGCTTCTTAAAAACCTTTCTTTGTGTTTTAAAAACCGTCCTTACGTGGACGGTTTTTCTTTTGGATGCCAAATAGCCTCATTGGAAGTTTAGGAGTGGAGCACTGAGGGGATAGTAACTAAAGATATAAAAAAATAAAAAGGAGTTGAGTATATGAACGATGTGGGCAATTCTTTCAGAGGAGTCGGCAACACGATCATCGATTATATTCCAAACGTTCTGGGAGCATTATTATTACTGCTCATCGCATGGATAGTAGCGACGATCGTTCGGGCCATTTTTACGAAAGGATTAAAAAAAGCAGGGGCAGACCGAGCTATGGTGAAAGGCCATATGGCTAAAACAAAAGAAGATGCGGACAGCAAACTGGATTCTATAGGGAAAATTCTTTATTACCTCATCTTTATCTTGTTTATTCCAAGCGTGCTGCAGGCACTGGACATGAACAATGTTGCACAGCCAATCTCGAATATGATGGACAAATTGTTGGCATTCTTGCCAAATCTGTTCATGGCTATCATTATTGTGGTCATCGGCTACTTTGTAGCCAAGTTTGTTAAAAATCTGGTATTCAGCCTTTTGACAGCGATCAATATCGATAAATGGTTCAACAAATTCACCAACAGAACTGGTGGTGCTTCGACAGGGACAGCGAGAATGGATGCTGGCGATAAATCGACATTGGCCAATGTTTTGGCAAATGTAGTTTTCGTTATCGTATTGATTCCTATCTTGACGATTGCATTGGAAACCTTGAATATTCGTTCAATATCTGAGCCGATCGTCAATATGCTTAACCAAGTATTGAACATGATCCCGAATATTTTTGTAGCGATCATCTTAATCTTGGTAGGTATCCTGATCGCTAAATTTGTAGGCGATCTATTGATCAGCCTCTTGAATGGAACAGGCATCAACCGCTTTTCGACTTACTTGAATCCTGATAAAACCAAAACGCCAAGCTTTGATATTGCGAATATCATCGGCAAAGTGGTGCAGGCAATCATCATCATCTTCTTTACAGTAGAAGCGATGAATGTCCTGCAGTTGGATGTATTGAACGGCATCGGTGAAGCAATCATCGGTTACTTGCCATTGCTTATCAGTTCACTGATTATCCTGGGCCTTGGATTGATTGGGGGCAGCGTGCTTGGAAATTACATCAAGCAGGCTTCCGGCAACCGTTTCCTTGGAGCCATTGTCAAATACGCAATTATCATCATTGCTGTATTCATGACTCTTGATCAGTTGAATTTCGCAACCAATATTGTGAACTTGGCATTCTTGTTTATCATCGCCGGGCTTGCCGTAGCCTTCGCCATTTCCTTCGGTATTGGCGGCCGCGAATTTGCGAAGCGCCAGCTTGAGAAACTGGAAGCCAAAATGGATAAGGAAAATAACAAACCAAATCTATAAGTTGATTATCAAAACCCTGAAGGGCCATTGCTGCCCTTCGGGATTTTTTTATTCTCAAAAGCTTTTCCGCATAATTATTCGGTTTTATTATTTAATGGGAATTAATTCAACTATTTATAAGGCAATAAAAAGTATATTGAAATACAGAAAAAATCTACATTGTCTAAGAATATACATATTTAATGCTGTTTATACATATGTTATTAGTCTTTGAAAGAGAGTTGAAATAGCTTTTAGGAAAGTAATAATACTTCTGATATAGTTATTTAAATAATTTAAAAATTCTGTTGACTTGTTTTTATGCAAGCGGTTACAATCAAAGAAGTTATTATCTAAATAATATTTGAAGGGAGAGCAGCATTCTACAGTTGAGCGAACGCTCAGTAGGGAGACTTAGAACAATCAAAACGAAATGGGGGGATACGATGAAAGCGTATAAAAAAGAAGTCCAATTCACCATTTGGATGACAGCTGCCTTTATTTTAGTAGGGAACGTAGGATTAGTCTTTTCCATTTTCCCGGTAGATGCTATGTTGCTTGGTTTTCCAGTTATGTATATCGTGCCGATCTTAATGGGATGGTTCGGCGTTTTCTTTTTGACGATTGTAGCTGGGAAAATCGGTAATCGCATCGATGATGAGATCGATAGTGAAAACGATGCGCTCGGAGTTTCCGACGAAGTAAAGGATGTGTAGATGATGGAAACAGAAAACTGGCAATTATCCAATCCGATTTTAGGGTTAGCAGTCGTGGGAGCAACATTTTTATTGTTCTATATCGTGGGATTTGTATCCAACCGAAAAAGTTCATCTGCTAAAGATCTTTACACAGGCGGCGGAAACGTCGGAGCTTTTACTAACGGATTGGCGATGGCTGCAACTTACATGAGTCTGGCGACTTTCCTTGGCATTACGGCCTTGATCCTCCAACTCCAGGTTCCATTCATCATGTTGTGGATTCAGCTGATTCTGGCAATACCGTTGATTACAATTATTTACGGGACAAGCCTTCGCCGGATGGGCGCTTTCTCGCCTACACATTTTATCCGTGACAGATACGGAGTGACAGCTTCCATCATTGCGGCTCTTTTCATGATTTTGGTTTCCATCATGTATGCACTCGGCCAGATGATCGGAATTGCCATTACGTTTGAAACGTTATTGGGTATTCCTTATTTAACTGGACTTTTTGTTTTTGGAATTATAATTGTCGGTTATATCACAATCGGCGGAATGGCCGGAGCAACAAACAACGCAGCGATTCAGATGGTTATCATTGCCTTGATGTTCATTTTGCCGCTTGGCGCCATCATGAAAGCGGTGGGAGCAACAGGCTGGTATTTCCCGCCTCTGTTCTATTCGGACATGGTTCCAGCGATGCTCGAATCTTTGCCGACGTTCTTTGATTACCAGTTCTCACCAAAATGGTATTTCTCTATTATTCCGGCACTGACAATCGGAGCTTTGGGCCTTCCTCACTTAGCGATGCGGGTTTACACAGCTTCTAATCTGAAAAGTGCGCGTTCGGCGATGGTCTGGTTCGCCTTTATTCTAGGTTTGGTTTTCTCGGCCACATACGCCATGGGCTTCGTTGGTGTTTATGCCACCGCCACTCAAGGCCTAGTCATTTCAGATGGAGATGCTGATAAATTGACGATCATCCTGAACTTGGTCTATAACCCGGAATGGGTGACAGCACTTGTTATTGCTGGGGCGATTTCTGCTGGACTTTCAACATTGAGCGGAAACTTGCTGGCCATTGGTGCCTTGATTTCACAGGACATTATCGCTACCTTAAAGCCGAATATTCCTCAGCGTTTAAGTCTGCGAATCGGTTTTATCGCGATTTTTGCCGGAGGATTGGTCAGTATCTTGCTGGCAATCCAACCGCCAGCTTTCCTGGTCGTCAGTATACTCTGGGCATTCGGTTTAGCAGGAGTTACGAATGCACCTTTGATTATCGTTGGAGTTTGGTGGAAAGAAGCCAATAAATTCGGAGCCATTGCAGCATCTGTTGTTGGTGGAGCCATCTACATCATCGTGTCTCCTTTCGTCTTTCCAAGCATCGTTTTGACGGGACATGGAGTGACGGACGGTATGGGCTTGTCCGGTGCCATGCTTGCTGTGCCGATCAGCTTTATCCTGCTGATTGTCGTTTCTTATATCACGAACCGTATGCCAGGTCTGCAAAGTAAATTGACTAAGCAATCGGATATTGAATTGATTGAACGCATCCACGGATGGAAGGATATCAAGTCGTATCGCTATAACAGTACGGTAGGCGCCGGAATCACGGTAGTCGTTTCTGCTGCTGTTGCGATTTGGGCATTGATGCCTTGGGGGATGTAGACAATGAAAGAAAGGGTGAGCAAAATGGTCGGGAAAATGGTTGCTTTGAATGATTCATCTTTTCGATCATTTTTAGAATTGCCGAAAACCCAATGGGTGAGCAATCTGCTGCTGCTCATCGTTGGCACAGGCTATGGCGCGATTTCAATCGCGTCAAATGCCTCATACATAGCAAGTTTCGATTCTGCACTGCTGCAAAACTTCATTGTGCCGGCAATTTTCATTCTGTTTGGCCTGTTGATGGCTTTCATCACGAAAATCGGCTTGGCATTGCTGCTTTGGGCAGGATCCAAGGGACTTGGCGGAAAAGGGCTTTTGCGGGACATCAACAGAGCGGCTCCCGTCGCTTTATTGCCTGGCTTGCTCGGTGCTCCTTACTTGGCGGAAGCCGGGAATGGCCATCCATTGGTCTATGTGCTGTTGGCAATTGGTGTTGTCTGGATGTATCTGGTATGTGTGAAAATCATTAAAACCACGCAAAGTTTCACTGCTAAAAAGGCATATCTGGCAGCCTTGGCAGCCTTTGTTTTCTTAGCGAGTGTCTATTACCTGATCATTCCACCGGCATGAAGAAAAAGAGATAGGAGGCTGACATATGGATTTCAAAGATTTAATTGCTCCGGAGCAGTACAATATCACTTCGGAATTGGAGAAATATAAAGAAGAAAGCGACCGGTTGGCGATTCGCTGGCTGGACAGCGAAGGCAATCGTGAAGACATGAGTTATAAAGAACTGGTCGGCAAGATGAATCAATACGCACAAGCTTTACTGAAGCTGGGCATTGAAAAAGGGGATCGGATGCTGATCATCCTTCCGCGGATTCCTGAAGCATATATCACGTATTTAGCTTGTCTGCGTGCTGGAATTGTCGCGATTCCATGTTCGGAGATGCTTCGAAAGAAGGATTTGATTTACCGGATGCATCATTCAGGAGCTAAAGGAATCGTGGCGCATTACAAAACCACTGCGGAAACCAATTCCATTGATGAAGAAGCGGCTGCACTGAGCAATAAATTGATTGTTGGGGGCATAGAAGAAGGATGGCAGTCTTTTGAGGAATTAGCAGAAAAGGAATCACCGGATTTCGATGCAGTCCCGACTCACCGGGAAGATATGGCCTTCCTGTCCTATACATCCGGAACCACCGGCAATCCAAAAGGCGTGGTCCACGTCCATGGATGGGGCTATGCGCATGTCCGGACAGCAGCAACAAAATGGCTGGGCGTCCAAAGTGGAGACGTGGTTTGGGCAACTGCCGCTCCAGGCTGGCAGAAGTGGATTTGGAGTCCGTTCTTATCGACGATTACATTGGGTGCAACGGCCTTTGTTTACAATGGGCCGTTTGATGCCTTGAAATACCTTGAGTTATTGGAAAAAGAAAACATTAATGTCCTGTGCTGTACGCCGACAGAATACCGGATCATAGCAAAAGTGGAGAATTTAGCATCATACAAGCTGCCGGCATTAAGGTCTGCAGTGTCTGCGGGGGAACCATTGAACCGTCAAGTCATCGAAGCTTTTCAGCAGGCATTCCATATTAACGTCCGTGACGGCTACGGCCAGACGGAAAACACCTTGCTGGTTGGAACGCTTCAAAATATGGAAGTAAAAGCTGGATCGATGGGCAAACCGACGCCTGGCAATCCGGTTGACATCATCAATGATGAAGGACAGCCGACAGCTGTCGGAGAAGTGGGAGATATCGCGGTCCATCGCGATTGTCCGGCTTTGTTCCGGGAATATTACCGGGATCCCGAGCGGACGCAAGCGGCATTCCGCGGAGATTGGTATTTGACAGGCGATCAGGCGACGCGCGATGAAGATGGCTATTTCTGGTTTGAAGGAAGAAGTGATGACATCATCATCAGTTCAGGCTATACGATCGGGCCTTTCGAAGTCGAAGATGCATTGATGAAACATGAAGCCATTCAGGAATGTGCCGTCGTAGCAGCTCCGGATGAAATCCGTGGCAATATCGTCAAAGCCTACGTGGTACTCCGCAACCCGGACAATTTTAAAGATAAAGACGCTTTGACGAAGCAACTGCAGGATCATGTAAAAGAAATTACGGCGCCTTACAAGTATCCACGTGTCATTGAATTTTTGGATGAACTGCCGAAAACAGCTTCCGGAAAAATCCGCCGAGTGGAACTGCGCAAATTAAATGCATAATGAGAAAAGCGAAAGCGCCCATTTGAGGAACGTAAGCTAAAGGCGCGACTTCCTGTCGCAACGCTTACATGATCCGCATCCTGCGGACCTCTGCCGGGCATAAGACAGGCCGGCGAAGCGGAGCTGTTTGCCTCATAGTCGTGTTGGCCTATGACCCAAAGAGCTGGGCGCTGAAGTCTGGACATTGAAAGAACAGCAGAAAAATTATATTTCTCTAAGTAAAGAAGCCGGACAGCGTAAAAGCTGTCCGGCTTTATTCATGGTTTATTTAGGTGGAGAAATCAGCTTATGCTGGAAGGCATAAATGACTGCTTGCGTCCGGTCATGGACTTCCAACTTGGCCAGGATGTTGCTGACATGGGTTTTGACGGTTTTGAGGGCGATGAATAATTGATTCGCGATTTCCTGATTGGTCAAGCCGCCTGCAAGCAGCAGGAGGATTTCCATTTCCCGTTCGGTCAAGTCATCGTGAAGGACGCGTTCATGGCGCATCTGTTTCATCATTTTGCTCATCACTTCCGGTTCGAGAACCGGTGTGCCGTTCATCGTTTCGCGAATGGAGTCGGCAATTCGTGAAGCTTTGGAAGTTTTTAATATGTAGCTGACGGCTCCCGCTTGAAGAGCCGGATAAACTTTATCGTCGTCGAGAAAACTGGTGACGATCATGATCTTTGCTTCTGGCCATTGGTCGACAATGGCTTTTGTCGCTTCCGCACCATTCATGATGGGCATCACCATGTCCATCAAAATCAAGTCTGGGCGCAGCTCCAATGCCATTTCAACCGCTTCCTGGCCATTCGATGCTTCGCCGGCTACTTCCATATCCTTCTGGGATTGGAGATAAGCTGAGACTCCGATGCGGACCATTTCGTGGTCATCCACTAATAAGATGCGAATCATGGGCTTTCTTCCTTTCAATCGGAACTTTTACTTCCACAATCGTACCTTCGGAAGGGACGGAAACAATTTTGCTGGTCGCGCCGATTTCGATGGCGCGTTCTTCGATATGTTTCAACCCGTAAGAAGTTGATTTGGATTGTTCGCTTTCAAAACCGACGCCATTGTCCTGAATGCGCAAAATCGCAAAATTATCGCGCTCAATAAAAAGGATATGGACTTCGGTCGCTTTGGAATGGCGCAGTGTATTTGATAAAGTTTCCTGTGCAATGCGGAAAAGGTGGTCTTCTGCGCCTTTTTGTAGAGGTACTTCTTCCAGTTTGTGCTCGATTGTAAAATAGACTTTTTCCTTTAATTCACTGACCAGTTCAAACAGCCCCTGGCGCAGGCTCTTGTCATGCAGGGCGGCAGGACGCAAATGCAAAAGCAGTGCACGCATTTCAAGTTGTGCCTGCTGGACCATCTTCTCCGTCTGCAATAGGCCGGGCTGCACATCTTCGTTTTCAGTCATGGAAGACAGCAGCATGGAAGCGGCAAATAACTGCTGCGATACAGAATCATGCAATTCCCTGGCGAGCCGCTGGCGTTCCATGATCAGGCGTTCCTGTATGATTTGATCCTGTGTTTCAGCCCGTTCATTGGCGATGCGTGTCAGGCTTTTCCGTTGTGATTCCAACAGTTTCTGCAGCTTCAAGATGGAGCTGGATAAATTGCGCGGCAGGGTTTTCATTTGAGCTGCCTGGACGACTGTCTTGTCTTCATTGCGCAGAAGGGCTTGGAAAATTTCTTCAATCTCCTGAACTTTTGCCCGTGATAAGGACTCGGTCCACCACGAGATGCCGACAGACAACGCCAGCATCAAGACAAGCAGCCAAATGCCCAAAGGCAAACCAGCGATAAAATCTTCCCACAAGACGGACCAGCTGTTGACCGTTGGCAGTCCGAGCAATGCAAAAAGGATGCTGAAGACGATCAATGCGAATAACAATATGAAAAACAGGCTACGGGGCAGAATCTGTTTCATCTGCGGATCACCTCGACATCTCCCATCCATGTAGTGACGGAAATGATCAATTCGACTTTACTGCCCTCATCTGCGGGATAGCCGTCTTCCGCATGGATCGTGCCATTCACAATCCGTTGTTTGTTTCCAGTGAAAAACCGGGCTTCTCCCAGGAGTGTCGAATAGAAGATGCGTACGGGAACTTCATAAGGCACGACAACCTGGACTTTCCCGAATCCTTGACGAATGGAAACTAATGAGGTCTTTTTTGGCAATACGGTGTGGGTGGTATCGACCAGGATATCCCCGATAAAGCCTTGTACATGAATATCTTTCCATTCATAGGACTCGATCGGTGTGCTTTGGGCGGACATGACTTTGTTTTGGATTAATCCTTTATCAGTAGAACCGTAAAGAGGCGCAGTCTGCAGCCACTCTTCGCCTTTCCATAAACGAAGCAGGAGGTAGATGGCCAGTCCGAAAACCATCAGCCGCAAACTCCACATCGACAGGATGGAAACCCCGATGAGAAAAGCACCTGTCCAAAAATAAGAACGCCGGTATTTCACATTATTTCGCAACGCATAATAAATGGTTCCGATACCAAGAAGAATCAAAAACACACTGCCGTTTCCAAAGAAGGCAGCTTCTACGAATATCAATAATAAAGCGCTCAACAGAAAAAACGCTTGCCTGTTTGTTGAAAAATGCTGCATAGCTTTTGCCTCCTTCTTTGTATCAGAAAAAATGAGAAGAAGAAAAGCTTCTTCTCATTTCAGTTTAAACAATTTCTTTGTGGTTTGCGCTATTTTTTTCTAAAGATTCAAGGCGGCGTTCCATTGCCGAACGTTCGTGGCGTTCTTCAACTTTAGCGCCCAGTGTTGTGATATAGGAAGCCATGTCATCGAATGAACCGATGCGTTCGGCGACGAGCTCAGGGCTCAGTACTTTATCCATCTGATGATGAGCACGTGTTGCATTTTCCTTGCCCATCAATTGCAGCTGTTTCACTTTCATGTCTTTCACTTTATGCTTCATTTCCTCGTAACGGTGTTCAAGGCCAGTGAGTTCAGCGATGTTTTCATCCAGGTTTTGCTGCAAAGTCTTGACGCGGTCGCTGTAAGCCTGCACTTCCATTGCGGCAAAATCAGCAAGGTCGGATTCGCCGGAAGCTTGCGCCAATTCCAATTGGTTTTGGCGTTTGTCGAGCATAGCAGATGCCTCAGCCAGTTCTTTCTCCAGTTTACCATTGAGTTGGGACTGGCGCTCTACCCATTTCCCTGTAGCCGTTGTCTGATTTTCAGCTTCTGTGATGTAGCGGTTCAATAATGCGAGCGGATTCTTTTCCTCTTTCTTTGCAACGACCGCATCCAGGTCAGTTGCGACGGCAAATTTGAAACGTTCCCATAAAGTTGTCATATTCGTTTCCTCCTTATTTGTTTAATTTATTCCATTGCTGTTCAAAGTTCGTAAATGGATCGCTTTCTTTCACAGCTTCAAGTGAAACGCTTTGGCCATTCCATTGGCGGTAGATCATCCACAAGCCAGCAAGTGCAGCGGCGCCGATCAATGCAGGCACATTCGAGATGGCTGCAAGTCCGCCGATGACACCAACAAATGCCCACCAGAATTTCGCCAATGCCGTGGTGCTTCTTAAGTAATAATGCACCCCCGCATAGACAATCACTAACGATACTGCCAGTCCGATCATTGGGCCCAGGTTGGAAAGTGCGACGATTCCGGCAATGATGCCGAGGGTAATTAACCAAAATTTGTTCATCTTTTTTCCTCCTCTCAATTTCTAACCTAATCATACTAAGCATGCGCATTTTCCAATACGGTCTCTGACTGCATCTTTTACTAGGACCTGAGGCGTAGAAGCGTCTAAGTACCGCAAATTGGGAGGTGAAGTGCTATACTATTTTCTACTCCAATAAAACATTAACCATTTCAAATGGGGTCTATTTTATAAGAAGAAAGAGGGGGGTCCTCTATGAAAATACTGGCTGGCATCGGTGGTGCCTTATTGGTATATACATCACTCGTTGCGTATCTTGGCTGGGCAGTCTATAGCTGGCTGGCCAGTTTTTGGGAAGGGGCGAATCCATGGGTTTTTGCGGTTCTGTGGCTGGTTGTTGCCTATAGTTACATCATTGGGCGAATCGGCCACAAGTGGTTGAGTTTCACGATTCTGGGTTCCTATTGGTTCGTATTTTTACAGTATGCGATCCTGGTGATTCCGGTTGCGAATGTCCTCGTACTGGCAGTTGAGTTTATGGACGATGTGTTCATTATCGGCAGTGCTGCTGCGATAATATTGCTGGTGATATTTATTGTGGGCACTTATTTGGCTTATAGTCCGGTCGTCCGGAACCTGGAAATCACAGTAGATGGAAAAGAAGCCGATCCTTTGCATATGGTCATCGGCTCCGATTTTCATCTGGGGGTTTTATCAGGGAAAAGCCATTTGCAGCGTTTCGTGGACAAGACCAATGCGCTCGATCCGGATGTAGTGTTTTTAGCTGGTGATCTCGTGGACGATGATCCGGTCTGGTTTGCCCGCTATGGCATGGGTGAGGTAATGGCGCAATTGCAGCCTTCACTTGGTGTTTACGGAGTATTGGGGAACCACGAATATTACGGCAAAAAAATTCCTTTGCTGGTAAGGCTGATGGAAAAATCCGGAGTAAATATATTAAGAGATGAAACTATTCTTGTGGGAAATCGTTTCTATTTGACGGGGCGTGAAGACCGGACGAACGGCAAGCGCCATCCGCTGGCTCAGCTGAAGCCGGAAAAAGGCGGAATGCCGTGGATCATCATGGACCATACACCTTCTGATCTGAAAAAACCGGTGGAACTGGATGCCGATTTCCATATGTCAGGCCATACCCACAAAGGGCAGATGTGGCCCAATCATTTATTGACAAGAAGGATTTTTGAATTGGATTACGGGTATCGGTTAATAAAGAAGACGCATTTCGTGGTATCTTCGGGTTTCGGCTTTTGGGGACCGCCTTTGCGCATTGGAAGCCGCTCAGAACTATGGTCGGTGAAAATGAATTTCCGGCCTTCTTCGTAAAAAGGAGTGTTTAGATGGAAGATTGGATTACATCAGTCATGTCGGATTACGGCTATTTCGGCATCTTTCTGCTGATTATGCTGGAGAATGTTTTTCCGCCGATACCGTCAGAAGTGATTTTGACGGTCGGTGGATTTATGACCACAACGACTACGATGACTATACCGGGAGTGATCATGGCCTCGACTGCCGGGTCGGTTGTGGGTGCAGTTGCTTTATACGGTGTCGGTTTGTTGCTGGATGTGGAGCGATTGGAAAAAATCATTGATAAGTACGGCAATTGGTTGCGTGTGAAAAAGGAAGATATACATAAAGCGGATGCCTGGTTTGATCGTTTCGGAATTTGGACAGTGTTTTTTGGCCGGCTCATCCCTTTGGTGCGCAGCTTGATCTCAATCCCCGCTGGTATGTCGAATATGAGGTTCTGGCTGTTTATCGGCTTTACGACACTGGGGACTTTGCTGTGGAATACCATTTTGGTCTTTGTTGGAGAAGCGGTAGGGGAAAACCGGGAGAAGATTATGCAGCAGCTGGAGCTTTATTCCAATGTAGTTTATGCTTTGATCGGTCTGGCTGCAATTCTGGCAATCTGGTATTACATCAAAAAAATAAGAGCACGCAACTAACAGGAAACTGCTGGCAATTGCCCGCAGTTTTTTTACTTGCTATAATCAGGGCATAACAGAGGATGGGGGATTTCTATGAAGCCGATTGTATTCATCACACAAAAGCTGCCGGATCAGGCAGTAGCTGGATTACAGGAACAATACGAAGTCCGGATGTGGCCGGAAGAAGACACCCACGCACCACGCGAAAAATTGCTCGAAGAAGCGAAAGAAGCGCATGCGCTTTGGACGATGCTGTCCGACCAAATCGACAATGAAGTGTTTGAAGCAGCACCTAACTTGAAAATTGTCAGCAATCTGGCAGTTGGCTACAACAATATCGACTTGGAGGCAGCCCGCAAGCATGGTGTGACGGTCACCAATACACCTGACGTCTTGACGGAAGCTACTGCTGACCTGACCTTCGCCTTAATCCTGGCAACAGCCCGCAGAATCATCGAAGCGGAAAAGACGGTTCGCTCAGGTGAATGGAAATCCTGGACGCCGATGGGGATGACGGGCCAGAATGTTGGCGGGGCAACGCTTGGAATCATTGGCATGGGACGTATCGGCGAAGCGGTGGCTCGCCGTGCACAAGGATTTGGCATGGACGTCCTGTATCATAACCGGACGCGGCGAAGCTTAGAAGATGTGCGTTATGCCGGATTCGAAGAATTGCTGAAGGTTTCGGATTATGTCGTGATCTTGACGCCGCTGACACCGGAAACTGAAGGAATGATCGGAGCGGATGAAATAGCTTTGATGAAAGAAACCGCTTCTTTGATCAATGTTGCCAGAGGCGGCATTGTCGATGAAACGGCTTTATATGAAGCTTTGAAGGACAACAAGATTTGGGGCGCCGGCCTCGATGTCTTTGAGCAGGAACCGGTGCCGCTGGATCATCCGCTGCTGACATTGCCGAATGTTACGGTATTGCCGCATATCGGCAGTGCAACAATTCAGACCCGACTGGAGATGATGACATTGAATGCAGAAGCAATCAGCGCTTGTCTGGAAAGCCGGTCGGTGAAAAATAGGGTCTGCTGATGGCGGGCAGGACAAGGCGGCTGTTATTTAGCTGCCTTTTTTCGTGCGGAAAATCGAAAATGAGTTGTTGAAGTTGGATAAAACGTCTTTCCTATGGGAGGGAAAGTTGAAATTTGCGGTTATTTATTGTAAAATGATTGAGGTTTTTACTGCCTTTTTGGCAACGAATCAAATAGAAGAAATAGGAGGTATGATTCATGCAAAATCATACACACAACGTCTTACTTTATTATCTATATACACCGATTGAAGATCCGAAAGCTTTTGCGGCTGAACATTTGGCGGCATGCAAGGAGCTTGAGCTGAAAGGGCGTATCCTTGTTTCTGAAGAAGGAATCAATGGTACATGTTCAGGAACTATTGAACAAACTGAGGCTTACATGGAAATGGTGAAAGGCGATCCACGCTTCTCAGACATCGTTTTCAAAATTGATGCTGCTGAAGGCCATGCATTCAAAAAAATGCATGTTCGTGCGAAAAAAGAAATCGTTCACCTTGGACTTGAAGAAGATATCAACCCGAATGAACTGACAGGCACTTACTTGGAGCCGGTTGAATTTTACAAGCAGATGCAGCAGCAGGACACTATCGTCTTGGATGCGCGCAATGATTACGAATACGATCTTGGGCATTTCCGCAACTCGGTCCGTCCGGATATTGAAAACTTCCGTGACCTTCCGGAATGGATCCGTGACAACAAAGAACAATTCGAAGGCAAGAAAATTTTGACGTATTGTACAGGCGGCATCCGCTGTGAAAAATTCTCAGGCTGGCTGAAAAAAGAAGGCTTTGAAGATGTTGCTCAATTACATGGCGGCATTGTCACTTACGGTAAAGACCCTGAAGTGAAAGGCGATCTATGGGACGGACAACTGTATGTCTTTGATGAGCGTATTGCCGTGCCGGTAAACCAGTTGGAGCACGTCGTTGTCGGAAGAGACCATTTTACAGGTGAACCTTGTGAACGCTATGTAAACTGTGCCAACCCTGACTGCAACGCGAAGATTTTAGCTTCCGAAGAAAACGAACATAAGTATATGCGTTCATGTTCAGATGAATGCCGTGAACACCCGCGCAACCGTTATGCTTTTGAGCATGGATTGACTGGAGAACAAGTGCAGGCACGTCTTGATGCATTGAAAGAAACGACTAACGTTTAATGGAATACAAAAAAGCTGCCGATTCGGCAGCTTTTTGTTTTATGTTCAATTTATTTTTCTACTTCTTCCTGGCAGTCAAAACAGACCAGTTCTCCATCAACATAAACTCCATCGAGAAATCCATCACGGCAATAGACGTCTTTACCACAATTGCTGCAAGGCCCGATGAGTTCACGCATCCTGTAAACCTTCAGCATAGACATACATGGCTTCTTTAAGGTACTTGGCCAATCCTTCGCCATGCTGATCGATATTGTTGGCGAAACGGCTATCGGATGCATACAAGTCACCCAGGCCCCGGAACATTTTCGGCGAACACTCATAGAAGCGGTTCAAAAGCGTATAGTAAGCCTTCATTTCCGTTTGGACAGCAGCAGCCTGTGGAGGCAAATGCATCAAACTGGCAACCGTATTGTAAATGCGGTCTCCTTCACGGTTGATTTCGTCCAAATCCTCTTCTTCTTTTTCCACTTTGACCGGTTCGCTGTAAGCTGTTGCAGCTTCAGGTTCTTCATGCAAAGCTGTTTCAACTGGAGCAATCGCAACGGCAACCGCTGAGTCCTCTTTGTCATAACTCGGTACAGCTTGATAAGTTTCCATCGGTGATTCACTCTGCTCTGGGACAGGGATATCCATGTCAGATTTGTGGTATTTCTTAAGCAGGTCTTCCTGTTTTTGGCTTGTGAATGCGGAGAAACGTTCTGTATCCGACAAACTCTGCAACCCTTGCAGTTCCAGTTGAGTTTGCTGTGCATTTTCAATCAGGCTTTCAATACGCTGTTTCTTTTGTTCGAGCAATTCAATGTGCTGGGACAGGGCATATTCCTGGTCAAAGCCATCAGCCACAAGTTCCTGGATTTTCTTCAGTGAAAAATCCAATTCTTTCAAGAATAAAATCTGTTGAAGCAACTTCAAATCTTTTCCATTGTAGTAGCGGTAACGGTTGGTGCCGATATTAGACGGTTTCAATAAACCGATGCTGTCATAGTGATGGAGGGTCCGAACACTGACGCCCGCTATTTTTGCCACTTCTTGTACTTTGTACAATCTAATCACCTCTCTCTCTAAAATACACTATAACGCACCGTTAGTGTCAATAGTTTCGAGAAAAAGATGCTGAAATGTATTATTTCTGCTTTAAAACTGTGTAATTTAGAAAATAATAAAAACAGACATTTCAGAAACTTCCTAGGATTTTCTAGTTATCTATGGAATAATGAAAATGAAAGCGTTCTCAAAAGTCGAGTGATGAAAGGGGCAATGATGATGAAATTGACCAATTTCGTGAACGGCCAATGGCAACAGGCAGAGCAGGCAAAATTCAGGCCAGTTTTGAATCCGGCAAATGGAGAAGAGCTGGCTCAAGTAAGAATGTCCACTGCAGAGGATGTCGACTTGGCAGTGCAAGCAGCACAGAAAGCACAGAAAAGATGGGCGAAAGTGCCGGCACCCAAACGTGCAGCTTATTTATATGAAATCGGGCGGCTGATGAAAGAACGAAAAGAGCAGCTGGCTCAAGTATTGACGAAAGAAATGGGGAAAGTCATCGAAGAAGGGCGCGGTGAAGTGCAGGAAGGAATTGATATGGCTTATTACATGGCTGGGGAAGGCAGGCGGTTATTTGGTGAAACGACACCATCAGAACTGGCGGATAAGTTTGCCATGAGCATCCGTTCGCCAATCGGCGTTGTAGGATTGATCACGCCTTGGAATTTCCCAGTGGCGATTGCCACATGGAAGTCGTTTCCAGCTATTGTGGCAGGCAATACATTCGTTTGGAAACCGGCCACCGAAACGCCAATGATGGCTTACGAAATGGCGAAAATATTCGAAGAAGCCGGGCTTCCGGAAGGAGTCGCCAATATTGTCTTCGGATCGGGCCAAGAAGTCGGGACAGCTCTTATTGAGCATCAAGGCGTTCGCGTCATTTCATTTACAGGATCTACAGAAACCGGGCGCAAAGTGGCAGAGGCAGGTGGCCGCAACCTGAAGAAAGTATCGCTTGAAATGGGAGGCAAGAACGCTGTAATCGTCATGGAAGATGCCGATCTGGACTTGGCGGTGGAAGGGATTCTGTGGAGTGCATTCGGAACCGCCGGCCAGCGCTGTACGGCATGCAGCCGGGTGATTGTTCATGCAGGCGTTAAAGAAGAGCTGCAGAAGCGTCTGCTGTCCAAGATGGAAGCGCTGACGATTGGAGATGGAATGGACGAGTCCGTCAAAGTGGGGCCGGTCATCAATCGCCAGGCACTTGAAAAAATCCATTCCTATATTGAAGTCGGCCGTCAGGAAGGAGCTACACTGCTGGTGGGCGGCGAGATCCTGACTGGGGGCATCTATGATAAAGGGAACTATTACGCTCCGACATTGTTTACAGATGTTAAGCCGGATATGCGCATTGCACAGGAAGAAATTTTCGGGCCCGTCGTGTCAATAATTGAAGTATCAAGTTTCGAAGAGGCGATCGATGTCAACAATGGCGTGATTTATGGGTTATCCAGTTCCATTTACACCGCTGATGTGAATCGGGCATTCAAAGCGCAGCGTGATTTGGATACTGGAATCGTTTATATCAATGCTGGTACGACAGGAGCGGAAATCCACTTGCCGTTCGGCGGGACAAAAGGAACAGGCAACGGGCACCGCGATTCGGGAGTTGCTGCCTTAGATGTCTTTACTGAATGGAAAAGTGTCTATATCGATTACAGCGGAAAATTGCAGCGTGCTCAGATTGATAATGACATTTAATGGCGAAAGGGGATGCGGGAGATGAAAATCGTCGTATTAGGCGCAGGATTGATGGGCAAACAAGCGGCTCGGGACCTGGTTGAAGAGGAAGCGGTGGAACGAGTCTTTTTAGCGGATCGCAACATCAGCCAGGCAAAATTGTTCTGTGAGCAGCTTGGCAGCGATAAACTGGAAGTACTGAAACTAGATGCTGCTGATGATGCTGCATTGGCAGAAACTATCAATAAAGGCGACATTGTCATCAATGCGCTATTTTATACTTTCAATGAAAAAGTGGCGGCCACCGCCCTTCAATACGGGGTTCACGTTGTCGATTTGGGTGGCCATATTGGAGGTGCTACAGATGCTGTCCTGGACATGCACGAAAAAGCCCAGCAACAAGGAGTCACGCTGATTCCTGATCTGGGCGTGGCTCCAGGAATGATCAACATCCTGACTGGCTATGGTGCGGGCAAACTGGACCAAGTATCAGATATACGGTTGTATGTCGGAGGCATCCCGCTTCATCCAGAACCGCCTCTTGAGTATAATCATGTCTTTTCATTGGAAGGGGTCTTTGACCATTACACAGATAAATCCCATGTCATTCGCAGCGGCAAGCTGCTGGAAGTTGAATCATTATCCGAAATCGAACATGTCACTTTTGAGGATTTTGGTGAACTGGAGGCCTTCCATACTTCGGGCGGGACTTCGACTTTGACGGATACCTTCAGTGATGTCGATTCTTTGGAATACAAAACTTTGCGCTATAAGGGGCATGCCAAGAAATTTAAGCTATTGGTGGATCTCGGTTTTACCGATCGTAAAAAAACCGTGGAAGTGGATGGACGGGAAGTGAACCTTCGCGCTGTTCTAAAAGCGGTACTTGAACCGATAACCGCACTTGGAGACAAGCAGGATGCCGTCGTCTTGCGGGTGTTGGTATCAGGAGTGAAAGAAGGAGAGGAAATCACCTACGAATACAATATGGTGACCGTGAAAGACCCGAAGACAGGTGTAACGGCAATGGCCCGTGCGACTGCCTATACGATTTCAGTCGTAGCGCAGATGATCGGCAAAGGGATTATTGATAAACGGGGCGCCTATCCGCCGGAAATGATTGTCCCGGGAGATGCGTATATCGAAGAAATGGCCAAGCGCGGAGTAAACATTGAGGAGACTGTCCATCGTTCGGCTTTCCAGAGTTGATGGACTCAGTTCTGGCCGTTTTAAAAGCGAACAGTGAAAAGGCACGGTTCCTATTGGAGCCATGCCTTTTTTCGGCTTATATCAGTTCTTCTGCTCGTTTGGGCACCAGCATTTTCAAACTGCCCGGCTGAATTTCGATATCGAGCGGCGTCTTTAAGTAGATCTCACCATCGGTATCGACATCCAATTCTTCTGTTGTTTTGATGGAAATGGATTTTCCTTGGTAATGGACGATATGCTCCAGTTCTTCAGCCACCACTTCGGGCTGCGACAATGAAAACCATTCACGCAGTGCAGCCAAAGAAGATGTTTGGATAATAAATAGATCCAGTAGGCCATCTGCCGGATCGATTGTGGCCAGCGGGAAGTTATGCGTACCGATCGACTTGCCGTTCATGACAAGAACCAGCACGCCTTCTTCCGCATAGGTGATGCCATCAATCTTCAGCTGTACTGGGAATGGCTCTGCCTGTCGCATGGATTGCAGCGCACTCATAAAATAGCTCAGCTTGCCATAACGCTCTTTTAGATGAGGATCAATATTTGAAGACGCATCCGTGATCAGCCCGATGCCAGCAAAGTTAAGGAAAGATCCACCATTGATCCGACCCGTGTCGATATCCCGGAATTCCCCATTGACCAATTCTTCCGCTGCCAAATTCAAGTCTAAAGGGATATTCAAGGTGCGTGCAAAATCATTGCACGTGCCGCTTGGCAATATAGCCATCGGGGGAGGGGCGGGAATAGCTGATAAGGCACGGACTGCAGAATGGACCGTCCCATCGCCTCCAGCGATAAACAAAATATCTGCATGGGTTGCAGCTGTCTGGCAGGCATTTTCGAACTCTTCGGGTGATCCAGTTTGGATAAGTTCGAGTGACTTGGAGGCTTCAGCCAAGTGCGGAACGGCCATTCGCAGTACGGAGTCTATCGTAGACGCTCCTGCGTTGCCGTTATACAATAAAACGGAACGATTGAACTTAGGCATTTCATGTGCCCTCCTGTACTTCTATTTATATATCTATTCCCACTAAGACAGATCCCGTAAACTATGGCAGACTACAAAAAATGAGGTGTCAGCATGACGATGAAATTATATTATCAGGATTCGGAGATTTCAGAAGCAATGGTAGAAGTGATAAAGACTGGAAAAGATAAAGCAGGCTCTTATGCTGTTTTGGACCAAAGCTGTTTCTATCCAGAAGGCGGCGGCCAACCGGCAGATACCGGCAACATCGGACCGGCAAACGTACTGGATGTCCAGACAGTGGAAGGAGAAATCCGCCATTATACCGATGTCGAGCTTCCAAAAGAACGTTTTGCTGCAAAATTGGACTGGCGAAAAAGATGGGATCATATGCAGCAGCATGCCGGACAGCATGTATTAAGTGCATTGTTTGATGACGTATATGGTTTGAAAACGCAAAGTTTTCATTTAGGAAAAGAACGTGTCTCCATCGATCTGGATTTGGATACAGTAACAAAAGAACAGCTGCAGGAAGTCGAAAAAATGGCCAATGAGACGATCCGTCAAGGGCTCGCAATTGCTGCATACTGGGTCAATCCTGCAGAAGCAAAGGAATTAAATCTTAGAAAACCACCGGCTGTGGAAGGAGATATCCGATTAGTGGAAATAGAAGGAGTGGATTTAAATCCATGCGGAGGCACCCATCCTAAAAATACAACAGACATCGGCCTGTTGAAGATCATTTCCACAGAAAAAGCGAAAGGCGGCACACGGGTTTATTTTTTATGCGGCAATCGGGCTTTAACGTATTTTAACTTTTTGATGGACACCACTGACAAATTGGTTGTTCAGTTGAATGCGCCGGCTTCTGAATTGTCCCAAGCTGCCGGGGCGTTGCTGGCTGAAAAAGCCACCGCTGATAAAACAATCAAAATCCTGCAGGAACAATTATTGAATCTGGAAGCGGAAGCGATTCTCCCAGACGATGGCGTTGTGGAAAAATTGTTTGAAGACCGGCCGATCAAAGAGCTGCAACAGCTCGCCCGTTATGTAATCAGCCGGAATCATGCGGCGACCGTGCTGTTCATCAGCCGTTCAGGGGATGATGTGCGTTTTGTTTGTGCAAAAGGTGAACAGGCGCCGGGCGATATGCGGGAAGTGCTGAAGCAACTGCTGGCATTGACGGATGGGAAAGGCGGCGGCAATCCTCAGTTTGCACAAGGCGGTGGAAAGACTGCTGAAGCACCAGAAAGATTCCAGGAGATTTTTCGGACAATGGTAAAGAATTTCGGATAAACTGTGTAACTTTTCCAGCGCATTGCTGTCTAATGGGAAAAGGGATGTCTGAAAGGGCGTGAAGCATCATGAAGAAGAAAATCTGGGCCATTGCAGCTGTCGTGGCTACAGCGCTTATTCTAGCTTTTGTTTTTCTCAATGATAAGGTGTCGGTGAGCGCATCTCCGGTGGCGTTAGCGGAGCAGGGCTGGAAAGCTAATTTTTCTTCTGCACTTCAGCAGGATGCTGTAAATAACGGCGATCTGTACATCACGGATGCAGAAGGTGAAAACATAGCTGCCGAAATGATCATCCACGCCAATGGCAAGACCTTGGAAGTGCCGGGGCTGGCCACAGGCGAATATCGATTGCATATCAAAAAAAAAGCCTTACAAAACAGTTTTGTAAAAAGCTTAGCAGCTACTGAAATAACGTTCGTTGTTCAGGAACAATTGGAAAAGCTGTCAGAGGAAGAAGAGCTGCGCATGTACTTTTCCCGGCTGATGGAAATGCAGCGAAATAATCCGCGATACGGTGGGGCCGTTGCAGAGAACAGTGAAGAGACGGCCGAATCCTCCGACTCTGCAGCAGGCGAAGCTGAAGGTTCTGGTGGAGGTCATTCAAGCACCAATAATCAAGTGGATGGGGTGGATGAAGCGGACCTGGTGAAAACGGATGGTTCGTATGTCTACTCGATCAGTGAGTCTCGAGTGGTGATTTCGGATGTCCGAAATCCGCAGGGAATGACAGTGGCTGCCGAGCTGCCATTTACAGAAGAAACTTATCCGCAGCAGCTTTTCTTATCAGGCGACACCTTGGTGGTTATGGGCAGCCGCTTTTCTGCCATGCCAACAGATGACTTTCAGCTGCCGGAGAACCAGTTGCCGCATTTGAACGTCACATCTGTTTCTTTATACGATGTCAGCAAGCCCACTTCACCTCAGCTGATCCGCGAGTTTGGCAGTGAAGGGAATTTGAACGGTGCAAGGCTAACGAACAATGTCCTTTACTTTGTCACCAATGTTTACCCGGATTATTGGATCTTGGAAGAACAGGGTGAGCCTGAACTCCGGCCGCATCACTATGATTCGAAAGAAGGCGGGACCCTTCAACCGCTCCCTTACGACAGTATCGCGATTCTGCCTGGAACGATGGAAGGCAGTTATAGCGTCATCACGGCGATCGACCTTGCTGCACCTGAAACCAACGACATTTCGACAGAAGGTTTTTTGGGCGGCAGTGAGCAGCTTTACATGAATGAAGAAAATCTGTATCTGACCGCTTCTGCCTATGTTCCGTTGGATGATGAATCGGTACGGAGCGGCAGAGAAACAATGATTTGGATTCCGGAACAAGCCAATACCGAGATTTTTAAATTCGGGCTGAACGGGACGGCTGTGGAGTTCCTGGCTTCTTCAGAAATAACGGGCTCTCTGCTTAACCAATTTTCCATGGATGAGCACAACGGCTATTTCCGAGCGGTGACCACAGAAGGGATTGCTTGGGATCTCACCACACCATCGAAAAATCATCTGTTCGTTCTGGATGGACAAATGAAGCAGGTTGGATCAGTGGAAGATTTGGCGCCTGGAGAACGGGTTTATTCCGCTCGCTTTATCGGAGATAAAGCCTATATGGTGACTTTCAAAGAAACCGATCCCCTTTTCGTCATTGATATTTCGGCGCCTTCTTCTCCGCAAGTGCTAGGAGAATTGAAAATACCGGGCTTCTCAAATTACTTGCATCCTTTGGATGACAATCATTTGATTGGTTTCGGCTATGATACGAAACTGGTGCCTGAAAAAAATGGAGAACCGCGCGTAGTCACAGGGGGCATGAAAATTTCTTTGTTTGACGTCAGTAACTTTAATGCCCCAGTAGAGAAAGATATGGAAATCATTGGAGGGGCAGGCACTTACTCAGCGCTTCAATACGACCATAAAGCGCTGTTTACGCATAAGGAGAAAAACTTATTCGGTTTTCCAGCTGCCATTTATAAAGAGACTACAGGCGATTACGTGGAATTTGAAGGCGAAGGTGCGTTGATCTACACCATCACGGACCAAGGCATTTCACAAACCGCAAGCTTGGTCGAACAAAGCGACAATCAGTACGAAGATTGGAACACTGCTGTACAGCGGATCCTCTATGTTGGTGACACGCTTTATACAGTCGCGAATGGTGAAATTAAGAGCTATGGTCTGGAGACATTTGAACCCATCAGCATTCTGAAATTTGATCAGTAGCAAAGAAGAGGCGGATTTTTATCCGTCTCTTTTTTTTATATGTTTTTAATTAGCAGAAAAAGGGAAGTTGAGAAGTATTCTGAAAACTATAAATGGAGGGATATCGATGAAAGCCGTAACATTCCAAGGAACAAAAAACATGCAGGTGAAAGAAGTAAAAGATCCTGAAATCCAGAAAAATGATGATATTATCGTGAAAATAACTTCCACGGCTATATGCGGAACAGATTTGCATATTTATCAGGGCGCTTTGCCGACGACAAAAGATACAGTCATTGGGCATGAACCGATGGGGATTGTCGAAGAAGTAGGGTCAGGCGTCACCAAAGTGAAAAAAGGAGATCGCATCGTACTTCCTTTCAACGTCAGCTGTGGCCATTGTTTTTATTGCAGCCATGAAATGGAGAGCCAGTGTGATAATTCAAATGGCAACCCCCATTTCGACACAGGCGGCTATTTCGGCTTAACGGAACGCTATGGAGATTATTCTGGTGGACAAGCTGAATATTTGCGTGTACCTTACGGAAATTTCATGCCGCTTGTCATCCCGGAATCCTCTGAGTTGGAAGATGAATCACTCCTGTTCCTGTCTGACGTTCTACCGACTGCTTGGTGGAGTGTCGAAAACGCAGGAGTGAAAAAAGGCGACACGGTTGTTGTGTTAGGCTGTGGTCCTATCGGGCTCATGACACAGAAATTCGCCTGGATGCAAGGCGCCAGCCGCGTAATTGCGGTGGATGAAATTCCTTACCGGATGGAACTTGCTAAAAAAATGAACAATGTCGAAATTGTTGATTTCAGTAAACATGACAATACAGGGGCTTTAATCCATGAAATCACGCAAGGCGGGGCGAATGTTGTCATCGATTGCGTAGGGATGGATGGCAAGAAATCGCCGGCAGAAGCAGCTCAGCAAAAATTGATGCTGCAAGGTGGTACTCTCAGCGCAATTGATATTGCAAAAGACGCCGTCAGCAAATTTGGTACGATTCAGCTCACAGGAGTTTATGGCTTGACGTACAATATGTTCCCTCTTGGAAATATGTTCGAGCGGAACGTCACCTTGAAAATGGGACAGGCTCCAGTTATTCACCTAATGCCGATGCTTTACAAAAAAATCGAAAACGGAGAATTCGATCCGCGTGAAATCATTTCACATATTGTGCCGCTGGAAAGTGCCGCAGACGCATATCAGATTTTCAACGACCATCAGGATAATTGTACAAAAGTCGTCTTGAAACCATAATTATCGATTCATCTCCAACACACCATTAAACGACCCGACGACCCGGGGCGTTTAATTTTTTGTCCATGTGCGTTATGATGAGTACAGAAACCGACCGCGAGAGGAGAGAGACATGTGGCGCAAATAGGAGAGACCCGGCGCGAACTCGCGTTGGATTGTTTTTTGCTGGCGGGCAGAATCATGATGGAGAGCGGGGCCGAAACCTATCGAGTCGAGGACACAATGATCCGGATGGCGGTATCGCAAAATATGGTGAACTCCCATTGCTTTGTTACACCAACAGGCATCATGTTTTCTCCAAGTGAAGAGCTGGCAACTCGATTTGTTCGAATCAATAACCGGAGCACCGATTTGGAACGGGTGGCACTCGTCAATTCCGTTTCACGAAACCTGGTGTCCGGTGAATATACATTGCAACAGGCTTATGATGAAATGCTGATGATTGATCAAACCAATTATCGATCCAGTATATGGGTGCAGACCCTGGCCGCTTCAGTGGCGAGTGCCTGCTTTTTTATTTTATTGGGCGGCAGTTGGATCAACCTTCCATTTGCTTTTGTAATCGGAGGAATCGGCTTCATCATTGTGGAAAAGATCCTGGAAGAAACGCGTGTTAAGATATTTGCTGAATTTATCGGAGCTTTTGTAATCGGGATACTTGCATCCCTCGCTGTCTATTCAGGGATTGCGACCAATTTGGATACGCTGATCATCGGTTCTATCATGCCGCTCGTTCCGGGATTATTGATCACAAATGCTGTACGGGATTTGATGGCGGGCCATTTTGTATCCGGCTTGTCCAAGGGAGCTGAGGCATTTTTGACGGCCTTTGCCATCGGTGCAGGAATCGCTTTAGTCATATCGTTTTAAGGAGGAAATCAAATGAATTGGCCATTGGAAGCGCTACTTAGTTTTTTGGCGGCAGGCGCATTTGGCGTCATCTTCAATGCCCCGCGCCGGACCCTGGTCAGTTGTGGACTGGTGGGCATGAGCGGATGGCTCATTTACCGCAGCTTCTTTCTGATCTTTGAGGATTCGGTCCAAGCCTCTTTTGCTGGAGCCTTTGCTGTTTCAATTGTGGCACATTTGCTGGCGAAGAAGTTCCGGATGCCCATGATCATATTCAGTATCGCGGGAATCATTCCATTGGTTCCGGGAAGCAAAGCATACAACGCTATGCGCAACATCGTTGAAAACAATTACCTGGAAGCTATCGCTTTCGCATCCGAAGCGTTAATGATCTCCGGAGCTGTGGCAATGGGACTGGTTTTTGCAGAAGTGATGATGCAACTGTTCTTCAAGCGGCAGGCAAAAAGAATACAAAGAAAAATGGGCCTGACACAAGAGTGATTCTTGTTAGTCAGACCCATTTTTAATTTGTGGAAATGAGAGATTGAACAGGCGTTTCCGCTTTTCTTTGTGTCCAGCTCCAGCAGCCAGCCCCTCGAGTCGCTTCATCCTTACCAGCAATGGCTGAAAAATGCCATTACTGGTAAGGATTCCAGCGCTTGTCGGGGCTAAACGGCTGCTTCCGCTTTTCTTTGTCCAGCTCCAGCGCCTAGCTCTTTGGGTCATAAGCCAACCCAGCTGCCGTGGCAAAAAACGCCACTCTGCTGGTCTGTCTTATGCCCGGCAGAGCTACACAGGCGTTTCCGCTTTTCTAGTTAGTTCAACCATTTCTCCAAATCTGCTGCTGTCATCGGATGGCCGATGATGTAGCCTTGAAGGCTGTCGCAGCCCATGGCGCGCAACAGTTCAAACTGTTCATTGGTTTCAACGCCTTCAGCGGTTACTTGGAAGTCGAGTGATTTGCCGAACTGAATCATGCCGTTGATCAGTTTTTGTATTTTTTCCTGTTTAGTGATGGATTGAATAATCGTTTGATCTATTTTTAATGAAGAAATTGGCAGCATAAGCATATAGCGGAATGAGGCGTAACCTGTTCCGAAGTCATCTAACGCAAAACTGATGCCTTCTTGTTGAAGAGTCTTCATTTGAGACATAATCGAACGTTCCGCTTCTGCTTCAAGTGCAAATTTCTCTGTGATCTCGATCATCAAGGAACTTGCTTTGCAGTCATTGATTTTTAATTGTTCAAGTACCATCTTCGCCATGTCTTTGTCTCTGAACTCACGGATAGAAGAGTTGATGCTGATTTGCAAGTCGATGTCCTTGGTTTGCCATTCTTTTAATTGACGGCAGGCAGTTTCGACGACAAAGCTGCCGATTTCATTGATCAAGCCATTTTCTTCAGCAATCGGAATCAGTTCGTCCGGTGTAATGACACCGATTTCCGAATCAGTCCAACGCACCAACGCTTCTACGCGCTCCACTTTGCCGTTGTTCAAATTGACCTGCGGCTGGTAGAGGAGCTGTAAGTTCTTGCGGTCCAAGGCATAGATGAGCCGTTTTTCGATAAATGCTTTACGGTTCAGCCGCTCGTGGTCATCAGATGTCAGTGCGGCAATGGCACTGCCTCCACGGTCTTTCACTTTTTTGATGGTCGCATAGGAAGCTTTGATCAAATGCATGAAATTCTGCTGATCTTCAGGGTATTTCGTGATGGCACCGCTGATGGTCAATGGCACTGCTGTACCTTGAAGGTAAATCGGGTGCTGCTTCAGGTAATGAAGGAAGCCTTCGATAAACCAGTTGCTCAACGGTGTAACCAATGCAAATTCGTGCAGGCCAGCACGCGTGATGATCGAATCGGAAAAATACATCCGAAGGCGCTTAGTGAACTCGATGAGCAGCTCGTTTTCTGTATCCGTATCCGAGACGTCGCGCAATGTGTAAAAACGGTCAATATCCAGGAAAACAAAGGAGAAATGACGTTCTTCTTCTATGTATTCATTTACGACCTGTTCAAGGCGATGGCGATTCTCAAGGCCGGTGACCGGATCAATAAAAGCAATTTCTTCGAGATGCTGCTGGGCTTTCTTATTGGCGGTTATGTCTTTTTCCAGGAAAATGTAATAAGTATCATCACCGGAAAGCTGCATCGGAATGGCCGTTAAGTCCACCCAGTAGATTTCTCCATCTTTTTTCACTTTTTTCGCTTCACCGTTCCAGACATTTCCTTGTCTGAGAGTGGACAAAATCGAATCGACAAACTGAACGTCTTCTTCACTGTCTCCGAACATATGCCAAACAGGCTTGCCCAAAATACGTTTTGGTGTCCACTTGCTCAACTTCAAAAACAGTGGGTTCGCATAGGTAATCAAAAATTCCTGATCGAAATAAAGCAACATGAAAGAGTCGTCCAGACCGTTCCGCAAATGGTTTAATTCTTTAGCGGGAGAACCGTCTTCATCGGTTTCGTCCAGTTCGTAGATGGTCATGACATACTGCTCGTCGTCGGCTGTATAGGATTTGGCTACAACTGTTGTATATGCTTTTACTCCGTCGCCCATTTCGATTTCCACATCTTCAAATCTGACCGGTTCCTTAGTCTTTAGTAACTTGTCCCAGGACTGCTTGTTCAACGCTGCTTTTTCGGGATTCATATAAGGAGAGAGCTGTCCTTTGACAGCTTCGGATTCTATTTGGAAAACACGTTCAGCATGCTGATTGCACCATGCAATGAACCCATTTTTATCCATGATAATGATGGGGAATGGAATATGGTTGAAAACGAGGGTATCGGCTAATTTTCCTTGCAATTCGCTCATTCTTTGACGCTCCTTAACCGTAGTCTATTCTTATTATAGAGAAGAAAAGGTCTATCGTCATCCTTTTCAAAATAATCTCTATGACAAGTTTATGGTTTTTTCACTATCCTTTAGCCGATAATCGTGAGAGAATAGGCATAAATCATAAGAAAATTGAGGTAAGAGTATGTTAAAGAAAATTTTTGTATTATTATTCCTGATTTTTATAATTCCTTTTTCAACTCTGGCACATACGACTCTATTGTCATCGACACCTGCTGAAGGTGAAAATTTGACGGAAGCCTTAAAAGAGGCGGAACTGGTTTTTGGAACAAGAATTGAAGAAGGCAGTACGATGACAATTGAAGGAGAAAACGGTTCTTTTGAATTCGACAGTATTGCTATTGAAGGGGATACAATGAACGGCATTTTCAGTGAAACCTTGGAAAATGGATCTTATCGTATTCTTTGGAATATCATTGGAGAAGATGGACACCCGATAGAAGGGGAAATCGCTTTTGGGGTAACTGTTGAAGAAGAGGAAGCTCCGGTTGCCGCTGAAACAGCCGAAGAGCCGGCAGAGGAATCTGCGGCACCTTCAGAAGAAGTGGTAGAACAACAGCCTGAAGAAGGCGGCAATTTACTGGTAACGATTCTGCTTGTGGCGGCTGCTGTTTTGGTCGTCTACGGAATCTTTAAGTTGCTCAAGAAGAAAAAATGATGTCTTTCTCCGCAATTGCCGATGTCTTGCTGTATGTCGCTTTTTCGTATCTCGCAGGCTCGATTGTACTCCAGTTTATCCCGGATGACCGAAAGCCATCGCTATCCACTTCCAAAATTCTGCTGCTGCTCAGTACGGCCGGTGTTATTGTGCTGTCCTTTATGCCGGTCTATGAATTGGCTTTATTCCTGCAGAGCAGCCAAGGATGGGGCGAGGCTTATCAGAATGCCATTACCGGGTTCCGGGTAGGGCAAGGCTGGTTGATCACAGTGCTGCTCAGCATCATTTTGGGAATCTCCATCTATTTGGGGGGCAGCCGGTATATTCAGGCGCTGTACTTATTTTTACTTATTTTGACCGTGGGCTTTTACAGCCACATTTCCACGCTTGATTTGTGGGCCGGCTTCGCTCTTCATTCCATCCATGTTCTTTTCATGGCAATGTGGGCGGGGGTTCTGCTCCATGTAAGCTGGTTCGCAAAGGATGGCTCAAATTGGCGGCGCTTTCTGTCCTGGTTTACGCCTTTTGCGTTTTTCTGTGTGGCAGCCGTCATAGGCAGCGGCATCATTATTATGTTCTTTTTTGTGGCGCCGGCCGATTATGCGAATTCCTGGGCATTGCCTTATGGCCAATTGCTGTTGCTGAAGCACCTAAGCATTATTCCGGTGCTGTTGGCGGCTTTGATCAATGGCTTTCTCAATAAGCAAAAAGTTTTCCGGCAGTCTTGGCTAAAACTTGAAAGTACCCTGTTGCTGCTTGTTTTTGTTTTTACTGCGTTTATGAGCAAACAGGCTCCTCCTCATGACGTTAATGACACACTCCGGATTGAAGGCGGAGCTTGGTTTTTGGAGGGATTGGCGGGACCATTATATATCCCGCTGGCAGCCGGATTGGATTGGACATTGAACGGCTCACTGCTGATGGGGCTTGGCTTGCTGCTATTGGCTATGATGCTGTTGAGTTTTTTCCGACAGCTGAATGCTTGGCTGTCATTGCTGTTCAGTCTCGGCTTTATCATTTGTTTCTACGTGGGCTTAATGATGAATCTGTCATTCTAAATAATTAATGGCCAATCTTTCGGGATTGGTTTTTCTATTGGAAGGAAAGGAGAGCTGATATGGAACGTCTAAAAGGAATAGCCATGATATTAATCGGAGCGATGCTGTGGGGAGCCTCGGGTCCTTTGATGGAATGGACCATGGAAGTTTACGGGATTTCCGTTCCATTTCTCTTAACTATACGATTGACGGTGGCGGGCCTTTTCCTGCTTCTTTTCTTGAAGCTGAAAGGCGTGCGGATTACGGCCATTTTCCGCAACAAAATGTGGATCCGGCCTTTGCTGATATTTTCCGTATTGGGAATGTTGGGTGTCCAGTATAGTTTTGTCGCTGCCATCGAAGCAAGCAATGCAGTAGTCGCCACTTTGATGCAATTTTTGGCGCCTGTCTATATTATTGCTTTTGTTTCTCTAACACATAAAAAATTGCCGCCGGTCTACCAAATTATCGGAATGGCAGGAACATTAGCGGGATTGTTCCTGTTGCTGACCAATGGCAGGCCTGACCAACTGATTATTAGCGGAGAAGCATTCTTCTGGGGAATTCTCGTCGGACTGGCTTTCACATTTTATACGCTTTACCCTGCACAGCTTATGCAGGAATGGGGCGTCCTGCTCGTTGTCGGCTGGTCGATGCTTTTTGGCGGAATTTTTTTAGGGCTGGTAAATCCTATCTTCCTTTCAGATGAATGGCCGGTCTTGGCCCAATGGCCGGTAATTGGATCCATATTTGCCATCATTGTCGTCGGCACAGCTGCCTTTATCTTGTTTCTAAGCAGCATGCGCTACATTACGGCCGTCGAAACCAGCATTCTTTCATCCATGGAACCGTTGACAGCAATGGTCATCTCCGTGTTCTGGTTCGGGCAGGTGCTGTCGCCGATTCAATTGTTTGGGGCATTCGCCATGCTGGTGTTTGTCACCTGGTTGTCGCTTGCCGGCAATCCAAAGAAGAAAACTGCACAGGTGAATTAGCATAAGGATTCGGTTCTTTGGCGCGGATCAATATGATCAATAAAAGCAAAATGGTAATGAATGATACCTATCACCTGAAAAAGCGATGCCCCTTAAAAAGGCATCGCTTTTCTGGCTTATTCCGCTATAGCGATCAAAAGGAATGAAGAATCGGGCTGCTTGATGTTTGCTTTAAAATAGAAATCTCTATTCGATATCTGAAAATTATGGCATACTAGTCAATATAAAGGTTCGAGTTTCGAAACGTTTAGGAGGCACTCCCATGAAAACAGTTTTTTCATATGCCAAACCATATAAATTTTATATCGTCATTGCATTGATTTTGATGCTTCTGGAATTGACAGTGGAGTTGCTTCAGCCGCTTGTCATTGCGAGCATTATCGACCAAGGGATCGTGGCGAGAGATCAGGACGTTATCATTCAATTGGGCTTAGTGCTGATGGGCTTGTCGGTCATCGCCTTTGTATCGGGCATCGTCAATTCGTATTTTGCAGCACATGCCTCGCAAAGTTTTTCGTTTGATCTTCGGCAGGCTCTTTATGGGCGGATCCAATCATTTTCACTGGCTATGTTCAACAAATTCCCGGCTTCGGGTTTGATTACACGATTGACCAGTGATGTCACGTTGGTGCAGCAAGTCCTCTATATGGGGCTTCGGATTATGCTGCGCGCCCCTTTGCTTGTCATCGGAAGCATGATTATGGCATTTGTCGTTAATCCGAAACTGGCCTTTTATTTGGTGATTGTTTTTCCATTCTTATTGATATTCCTGTATGCCATGGTCAAAAAAGGAGTCAGCTATTTCGGTTTTGTCCAAAAGCGTCTGGACCGGGTCAACCGGATTGTTCAGGAAAATCTGCAGGCTGTGCGTTTGATCAAAGCCTATCTGCGCGGAAAATATGAAACCAACCGTTTTTCGGAAGTGGCAGGCTCATTGAAAATTGATACAGTAAAAGCATTTCGCATCATGGAAATCATTTTGCCGATTTTATTGTTCGGCATGAACTTGTCCTTATTGGCTGTTTTATGGTTTGGCGCCTTTGAAATCCGCAGTGGCGGTGCCCAAATCGGTGAATTGGTCGCCATTGTCAATTACGCGATGCGGATGACGGGTGCTTTCACCATGTTCTCTTTCATCATCATGATATTTGCCCGTGCGAAAGCATCCTCAGAGCGCATTGAGGAAGTGCTGCTGGCAGAGGATGTCCGTGAAAAAGATGAGAGCGGCGAATCCAAAGAAGTGCACCGCGGTGAAATCCGTTTCGAGAATGTTTCGTTCATGTACCCGGAAACTTCAAGGCCGGTGCTGCACAATATTTCCTTCCATTTGAAAGCCAATGAAAAACTGGCAATTATGGGAGCGACCGGCTCCGGCAAATCTTCTTTGCTGCAGCTGATTCCGCGTTTCTATGACGCCACCGAAGGAACGGTCTCAATCCATGGCAGGAATGTAACGAAATGGCAGCTGCGGGCTCTGCGAAAAACGATCGGCATTGTGCCCCAACAATCGCTCCTTTTTACAGGGACCATTTCCAATAACTTATCTTGGGGGAAAGACGAAGTGGTGCAGGATGAACTGGCTGACGCGGCGATCAAAGCGCAGATCCACGAAACGGTCGAACGTTTTCCGAAAGGCTATTACACCCGCGTGGGTCAAAAAGGCGTCAATTTATCCGGCGGCCAAAAACAGCGTCTGTCGATCGCCCGCGCTTTGGTGCGCAAACCGTCCATTTTGATTTTGGATGACAGCACAAGTGCACTGGATGTTAAAACCGAAGCAGCATTATGGGAAGAGTTGGAACAGGAACAAGCGACAATGCTGGTGGTTACGCAGAAAATCAGGACCGCTATGAGGGCGGACCGGATTCTGTTGCTGGAAGATGGCCAAATTTCCGGTTACGGCACCCATGCCGAGCTCTTGGAAAGTTCTGTGCTGTATCGCCAGATTGCGATGTCCCAACAGGAAGAGGAGGTTGATGAATATGTTTAATGCCATTCGCCGCCCATTCGGCCATGAACCGCTTTTTTCGAGAGAAGACTTGAAGAAAAAGGATGAGAAGAAGAACGAACGTGCAGAAAACTGGAAATCAACCTTGCTGCAGATTTGGAGACTGGTCGACGAGCAGCGCTTCCTGCTGATTGTGGTCTTGTCGCTGGTGTTCGTCAGCTCGGCTCTTGCCTTGCTGGGACCTTATTTGATCGGCTTCATCATTGATGAATACATCGTTCCCCAGAGTTTTAATGGCATGGGCATCGTCGTCGCGTGGTTGATTGTCGTCTATATCGGGCATTCCGTTTCGCTGTATCTGCAGAATTTCTGGATGGTGGGAATCGCCCAGCAAGTGATTTTCCGCATGCGGACGCGGCTCTTTTCACATCTTCAGCGCCTGCCGGTATCGTTTTTTGATAAACGGCAGCATGGGGAACTGATGAGCCGTATGACCAATGATATCGAAAACGTTTCTTCGACCTTGAATACGTCTTTTATCCAGGTGTTTTCGAGTATTTTGACTTTGACCGGTACGGCGATCGTCATGCTGACCCTGAGCCCGTTGTTGACGTTGTTGACCTTGATCATCATTCCGCTTATGTACATTTCGATCCAATGGATCACCAAACGCACTGGCAGGCTCTATAAAGAACAGCAAAAAGCAATCGGTGAATTGAACGGCATGATCGAAGAAACGATTTCCGGACAAAAAATCATTAAGGCGTTTTCACAGGAACCCCGTGTCATGGAAGAATTCCGCGAAAAAAGCGAACGGCTTCGGCGTGCCGGTTTTTGGGCATGGACCTATGCCGGCTTTATTCCAAAAGTCATGAACTTCCTGAACAACGGCAGTTTTGCCATCGTGGCAGGTGTCGGAGGCATCCTGGCGCTTAACGGGTCCGTGTCGATCGGTGTCATTGTCATTTTCACAGAGTACTCCCGACAATTTACCCGTCCATTAAACGATTTAGCCAATCAGTTCAACACCGTTTTGTCTGCAATTGCTGGAGCTGAACGGGTTTTCTCGATTATGGATGAAACAGAAGAAAAAGACGACCAGGTCCTCAACGTGGAAAAACAGTTGGAAGGCGAAGTGGTTTTCGACCAGGTGTCGTTTAAGTATGAAGGCGCAGAAGAAGATTGGACCATTCGTGATGTCAGCTTTTCCGTCGGCATCGGCCAAACTGCAGCACTTGTCGGTGCGACTGGGGCAGGCAAGACGACAATCATGCAGCTCTTGGCGCGTTTCTATGATGCCAATGAAGGCGAAATTCGTCTTGACGGCACCCCGATTGCAGAGATGCCGCGTGAAACCTTGCGCAAACAGATCGCTTTTGTGCTGCAGGATCCGTTTCTGTTCGAAGCGAGTGTCAGCGACAATATCCGTTACGGGAAATTGGATGCAACGGATGAAGAAGTAGTGGAGGCAGCAAAAGGTGCCAATGCCCATGACTTTATCGAGAAGCTGCCAGATGGTTATGACACGATCCTGACAGGAGACGGCTCCATGATCAGCCAGGGACAGAAGCAATTGCTGTCGATTGCCCGTGCGTTGATTGCCGATCCGGTTATCCTGTTGCTGGATGAAGCGACGAGCAGCATCGATACGGTTACCGAACTGAAAATCCAGGAAGCGCTGGAGCACTTGATGGCAGGGCGAACCAGTTTTGTCATCGCCCACCGATTGAATACGGTGCGAAAAGCCGATATGGTCTTGGTTATGGAAATGGGAAGATTGGTGGAATCAGGAACGCAGCAGCAGTTATTGAACGGAAATGGCATTTACGCCAATATGCTGGCTGATGCGAAATTATAAAGAGAAACTTCGCTCAGTGGGGGTCTTCCCCACTGAGCGTTAGTTGAACCAATCGGACTTTTACGGTCAGTAAACCCCCGTTGAAAAGTGGGGGGTGTACTGCCCGTTGAAGCGGGATAAAGAGAAATTTCGCTCAGTGGGGTCTTCCCCACTGAGCGTCTGTATCGGATAACTAGAAGGCCTGTTCCGGAAAATTCGGAGCAGGTCTTTCTGATTGAAAAGGTCTGTGTTTTTCTTTCTTTTCAAGCTCGATTTGTCCAGTTGATGTGATAGGATGAAAATACAGAGAAATACTGAAAAAACGAGAGCTATTCCCGCGCATTGCATTAGCAGGATATCGTTTACAGGAGGTTGAAAAATGGATTTATCGCTATCGATCGTTTCATTTCCGATAGATGAGCAAACTGCCAGCGACATGGCGCAATTGCTCGAACATCTGCCATCCGAGAATCGGACAGTTCTCCATCCATCGCTATGGAGAGCGGATGAATCCAGGGGTTTCGCAGTGATTGCCTATACCGCTGAGGATGAATTGATCGGGTTTGCTGCGGCAGCGGATATGGTGGGCCTTCACCATTATGAGTGGTCGCTTTTCGTCCATCCGGATTACCGCCGGCTTTCGCTTGGAACAGCGCTGGCAGACGGTGTGGCTCATGCTTTGGCGCAGCGCCAGGCGGAAAGTGAACTGGCGGCTTTCGTCAACAATTCGGACATCGCTGCATTTATGGAAAGCCTTGGCTTCCGCCCGGATTTCAAGGAGATCCTGCTATCTGCAGAACCGCTGCCAAGCAGTAGCCTGCCGGAGGAGTTTCAGGTGGTTCCTTATGCAGGAGAAGCGGAGGAATTGACTGAGTTGCTGGCTAAGGCATTCGACGACAGCATTCTGCCGATATTGGAGCATAATATGGAGGCTTCGGAAAGAGAAATATGGCTGTTCAAGAAAGATGGGCAGCCCCTTGCCACGGCAACGCTTTTGACAGAAGAAGGTGCATTATGGGTAACGGCATTTGCTGTCCATCCGGATCAGCAGGGGAGAGGCTATGGCAAGCTGTTCTTGAAATGGTGCCGGGAACTGGCTTTCAAGCGTAACCTTGAAAAAGTCCTTTTGGATGTCGAAACAGAGAATGATGCGCTCCATGTCTATGAGAAATCAGGTTTTCACAGACTGCAGACAATTTCATATTGGAAACGGGAAACAGCTTAGAAAAATGAAAAACCATCCGCTTATGCGAATGGTTTCCCTGTCGGCAACAGCTGCTTTTAAATCAATTGCCGGTTTGTTTATATTCTTTATCGGTGCCGTCCGGATATCTGACTTCAATTTCGATTTCGGTATAACCACTATCGATGCCAAAGGCTTCGACGACCTGTGAGATGGCTTCATCATCGGGAGTGTCCGTTGTCAGTTCCAATTGGCTGAGGCCGGGTTCGATTTCATCCATGGCATCATTTCCTGACAAATTCGTTTCCGTCATTTTGTTTTGGTATTCAGCTTCCACTTTGTCACGGTCTTCTTCATAATTGATTTCAATCATGTCATCCATGTCGGGGAAATCGACATTAACATCAAGTTCAGTAAAGCCGAATGTTTCACCGCCGATGCTACCTTCGTCCAGGCCGCCTTCAGGAGAAGCGTTGCTGGTTCCACCGGCATCAGCAGGCTGTCCTTGATTTTCATTATTTACAGGCTCAGTCACTTGTTCGTCATCCCCACAGGCGGCAAGAAGCAGCACCGAAGAAAAAAGTATGGGAGCCAATAGATTTTTTTTGTTACTAGTCATTTGCTAACATCCTTTCGGGGAATTGGTATAGTAAGCACTTTCCCGTTTTTTTGAGAATTTAATCATTTGCAGACGAAACGGTAAAACAGACCAGCAGAGCCCAAGCCGAGAATGAACGGAGCAACTTTGATGAACAACTATGAAAATGGACAGAATATCGCCGCTGCCGCTGAGAAGAATATCCGCACAGATTTTAAGGAAAGCATGACATATGGTGACTATCTTCATCTGGACAAGCTCTTGACGGCACAAGATGGCGTCAGTGGCCATCATGACGAAACCTTGTTTATTATCATCCACCAAGTATCGGAACTGTGGATGAAGCTGATCTTGCATGAACTGCAGGCAGCTATCGACAATATCCATAAAGATGATCTTCAGCCGGCGTTCAAGCAATTGGCCAGGGTCTCACGTATCCAATCCCAGATTATCCAGGGCTGGGATGTGTTGTCGACATTGACGCCTGCTGAATACATGGAGTTCAGGGACGATCTCGGCAATGCCAGTGGATTCCAATCCTACCAATATCGCATGATTGAATTTGCACTTGGTTATAAAACCAAACATGTGTTGAAAATCTACGAAAAAGATGCGCCGCTTCATGCCGAACTTGAAAAAGCTTTTAACGCTCCAGGGCTCTATGATGCAGCGATTCAAAAACTGGCCAGAAGCGGGTTTGCTATCGATAAAGAGATATTGGAGCGGGATGTCAGCATGGTCTACGAATCGAATGAAAGTGTACGCGATGCCTGGAAAACGGTTTACCGTGACGTGGATACGCATTGGGAACTGTACCAGCTGGCTGAAAAACTAGTAGACATTGAAGATTGGCTCCAGCAATGGCGCTTCCGCCATATGAAAACAGTGGAACGTATCATCGGTTTCAAACAAGGAACGGGCGGTTCGTCGGGAGTCAATTACTTGAAAAAGGTTCTGGATCAATACTTTTTCCCGGAATTATGGGAGATACGAACAGATATTTAGGAGGGGTTTTGTGAAGATTTACGCACATAGAGGCTGCTCAGGGGCCTATCCGGAAAATACATTAGTGGCCTTTCGTGCAGCAGCTGAATTGCCGATTACAGGCGTCGAAATTGATGTGCATTTAACCAGAGATGGAGAAATCGTCGTCATCCATGATGAAAAAGTCAACCGCACCACCAACGGCAAAGGCTATGTAAAAGATAAGACCTTAAAAGAACTTCGTGAATTGGATTGCGGTTCCTGGTACTCCGAAGAATGGAGCGGCGAAAAGATTCCGACACTGGATGAAATCTTTGATATTTTTGAAGAGACCAACCACAGGCTGAATATCGAATTAAAGACCGATGTCTTTCCTTATGATGGCTTAGCGGATAAAGTTGTCGACCTCGCTGCAAAACGCGGGTTCACGGATCGTGTGCTGATTTCTTCTTTCAACCACGAAGATATTCTATCGATTGTGCAGGACAAACAGGTTGAAAGCGCCATCCTGACTTTTGAAGTGCTGGTTGACGTTTACGACTATGCCCGCGTTATCGGAACAAAACGCATTCATATTTCCTTGCCATCCGCTTTCAGAAGAATGACAACAGACGCTTTGCGAAAAGGCGCCATCGTCTATGTTTATACGGTCAATGACCTGAGCTACGCGGAAGAACTGCAGAAAATCGGCGTCCACGGAATTTTTACCGATCATCCCGAAAAGATGCTGGAACATTTCGGACAATAGAGTCGGAAGTAACAGGAGTCGGGCTTTCAAAGACTAGGGTGCAGAAAAAAATAGTGCCACTAAAGAAGGCGAAAAAAGACGAATTGGATGTTTCTCCAATTCGTCTTTTCTTTTTACCATTTAGCGTAATGCTCCTCGATGGAACCGAGAAGCCGGGTGATTTTCAGTTTTTTGCCATCGGAATAACGGACATAACCATTATAATAGCCGATTAGTTGATGGACTTCCGATTTGACGAGGCGTACATCGGTTTTGGAGACGCGTTCAAAAAATGGAGAGAACGTCAGTTGGACATCATCAGAAAATTTGGTATGGATCAGCCAGGGTTTCTTGTAATCTTCTTTGTCGTAATGAAACAAAATGTCTTCATGGATCTTCGTCATTTTGCCATTGACGAAAAAAGCGTTTTCCGTCATTCCAGTCCCATCAGTCCATTTTCCGCCTAAATTCAAGCCAATCACTTTCCCGAGTGAGCGTTGGGAAGCCATACCCCAATTCCAAAGAGATTCCCGAGGCCAAACCCCACGGCCATAATCCAATACCGCAAAACTGTCGAGTTTTTCAAACTCAAACCGTTGGCTGCCGATTTTCACCATGCCATTGACTGGCAGTGACGTATGCTTCCCAGTGAACTGGAAAGTTTGGCGATTCCATGGGACAACAACATTCAAGGATTCGTATTCTTTAGGATGAGAAATGACCAGGATCGCTTCCAAGTCTTCTCCATCAAAATCCTTGACGCTGACTGTTAAATGGGTCGCATCCTGGCTGTATATGGATTCAATCGTCATGGTATCGCTCCGGAAATAACAGGGATCCAAAGCATTTTCAGACAACTTCACGTGACGTGTAAAAGGAAGCACGACTGTTTTTTCATAAAAGCGCTGGGTTTCGTAATTAAGGAAATACACAAAGCAGACAGTCGCGTAATCCAAATGGGAAATAGTGGCTGAAAACAGGATTTCATCCCCGAATACACACCAATAATTCCATTTTTTCTTACGCATGAAATTTCCGCTTAAATTGCTTTCCACCAAAGGCTGCTTGGCATAACCAATGGCTTTTGGATTTAATTGGCCTCTTGCATCACAAAGTTTTACGTACTCAGTAAGCTCTCGTTCAACATGTTGCATTAAATCCACCTCACCATCAATCTTCTCCTCTTATTGTAGCAGAATAGAGATGGAATAGCCGTCCAAGAACGGTCAGTTTAGACGAAAAGTCTGAAAATTCTTATGGACTATGTGTCATTAGTCACGGAGAAGCTTTACGAAACTTCCCGTCGCCATTGAAATGCCAATGTTCCTTCCCCGGCATGGACAGCAAGAGAAGAACTTAAATCGCCGATTAAAATTTCAGCTTCCGGCATTTCCTGAAGCAAGACCTGTTTCAGGTTTTGGGCTTCTTTCACAACATGGCCGTGCATGATCTGGAAACGCCGCACACCGTGCTCATCGTAATCTTTTTTGGCGTGGTTGATCAAATACTGAATCGCTTTTTTATGTGAACGAACTTTATCGATCGGCTGAAGTTCGCCATCGGAAGTGAGCTGGACAATCGGTTTAATCTGCAGCAGGCTGCCGATATAGTACTGGGCGCCACTCATGCGGCCGCCTTTGTAAAGCTGTGTCAAATTGCCGATCAGAATGTAATTGCGGAAATTAGCGGTTTCTTTTTCCAGGTGTTGGGCGATTTCTTCTGCCTCAACTCCTTGTTCCTGGAGTTTGAGCCCGCGTTCAATCAACCCAGATAAACCGTAAGACAGCGCCAGAGAGTCAATGGCGTAGACCTTGAATTCACTCATCTCGGCACCGGCAGTGGAAGATGCGATAGTTCCGCTGAGCTTCGCCGATGCATGCACGGCGATGGCGCATTCATATTCTTCTTTCAATCGGTCATAGAGCTCTGCAAATTTTCCTGCAGCAGGCTGTGAGGTCTTAGGGAATTCGGTTGATTCTTTTATGCGCCGGTAAAGTTCATCGTTCGTCAAATCCACGCCATCATCAATAAATTCCTCTGTGCCAAAATGAATATTCAACGGCACAATATAGACATCCGGATGAGCTTTAAATTCTTCGGTGACAAACCCGGTTGTATCCATTACCCATGCAATCGGTTTCTTCATAAAAAAACTCCCTTTTCTGTTAGAATAGTTCGAATACAAAAACTATAACACGGATAATATTTCTGCGGTAGCAATAGCTGTAAAAGCAGAAGTTCCTATAGAGAAGAAGAGCGGAAACGCCCATTGAACGATTCCTCGATATCGGTTTTATGTTTAATCACAATAATAATTATGGCTCCAATCAATGGCCAAATGACTAACCAGACATGGAGGATTACGGCCATTGCGATAAACCCGGCAAAGCTGGCAAGCATCGACAAAGTCGCACTTTTAAGCCAAGGAAAAAATGCCAGGAACAATATGAACATCGCCAAAAATAAATCTGGTGTTAGACAAAATGTGACACCGATGAAAGCGGCGATTCCTTTCCCCCCGCGGTACTTGAGCCAGAAAGGGAATAAGTGGCCCAGGACAACGGCGAGGCCAGCCACAGCAATTTCCCAAATGGAAAAATGGTAGAAGAAGCCGATCCAGACAACGAGGGCACCTTTACCGGCATCGCCAAGAAAAGTCAGGACAAAGGCGGTTTTGCCGAGGATAGCACCAGCATTTCTGGCGCCGAGATTGCCGCTGCGCTGCTGGCGCAAATCAACGCTTTTCCATTTGCCGATCCACCAGGCTGTCAGGAAATTGCCGATAATATAGGAAAGTAGCCAGTATACGATCATAAGCGGGACCTCCAATTTCAAAATAAAAGCAGAGTAGAAAGGCCTTCCCGATACGCTGGGAAGGCCTTTATGGGAAAATCAGTCCAGCTCTGCAACTTGGTATAGGTAATCGCTGATGACACGAAGCCCTTTATCGAAGTTTTCAAGATGGAAATGTTCATTGGGTGCATGGAAATTTTCAGATGCAAGACCGAAGCCCATCAAAACCACGGGCAGGCCAAGAATTTCATCAAAAGCGGCAACGATTGGAATGGATCCGCCCATGCGTGTGAAAGCGGTCGGTACGCCATATACTTTTTCATAAGAGCGGCCGGCTGCCTGAATGGCAGGATGGTCATAAGGCGTTAGGAATGGTTTGCCTTTGTCGAACTCAGAAATCTCGACGGTTACCCCTTTAGGCTTATGGGATTCAACATGTGCTTTCAATTTTGCGACGATATCATCAGGGTCCTGGTTTGGTACCAGACGGCAAGTGATTTTTGTGCTGGCTTCTGCAGGCAGCACGGTTTTGATGCCTTCGCCTGAGAAACCGCCTGTAATGCCGTTGACTTCAAGAGTCGGACGAATCCATGTACGTTCGACGAAGGAATAGCCTTTCTCGCCAAAATCCTCTGAAATGCCGATTTCCTGTTTCTCGTGTTCCAGGTCAAACTCAAGCGCCGCAAACTCTTCCCGTTCTTTGTCGGAAACTTCGAGTACGTCGTCGTAAAACCCTTCTACTTGAATCAATCCTTCCTGGTCGCGGAACGATTGAAGGATCTCCACGATGGCATGAAGCGGATTCTGTACCGCGCCGCCGTATAGTCCGGAATGGAGATCGCCTTTTGGCCCTTTGACATCAATTTGGATGCCGGCAAGACCGCGCAAGCCATAGCAAACAGCCGGGCGTCCTGGCCCTTGCATACCGGTATCCGAAATGACAATAATATCGGATTTCAATAATTCCTGGTTTTCTTCCACGTATTTCGGAAGGCTTGGGCTGCCGATTTCCTCTTCGCCTTCAATGATGAATTTGACGTTGACCGGCAATTCACCGTTCAATTGCAATAATGCTTCAACAGCTTTCAGGTGCATGAATACTTGGCCTTTGTCATCGCTTGCGCCGCGCGCATAAAGTTTGTTGTCACGGACTTGCGGTTCAAAAGGTGCGGATTCCCACAGGTGAAGCGGATCGACCGGTTGTACATCATAATGGCCATATACCAGTACGGTCGGTTTGCCTGCTGCGTGTAGCCAGTCGGCATACACCACAGGATGTCCGTCGGTCTCATCGATTTTTGCATTTTCCAGTCCAGCGCTTTCCATTGCGGAAATCAGCCATTCGGCGCCTTTGCGCATATCGGCTTTGTGTTCGGATAAAGAGCTGACGGAAGGGATGCGCAAGAACGTTTTTAATTCTTCCAGATGTGTTTCACGGTTATCTTTAAAGTATTGATCAACTGCTTGAGCGTTCATCAGGATCCCTCGCTTCATTGGATTTAACTATGAAAAAATTATAACATACCAGGTTTTGGTTTTCGACAAGTGGAAATTAGCTATGGTATAGTGTTTAATACGGAAAGAGTTCGTAAAATTTTGTGTTTTTGACACTGGAGGAAATGAAATTGTTTATAGCTTTAGGTATCTTTCTATTCATGTCGTTCTTCTTATCGGGAAGCGAAACGGCATTAACGGCAGTAAATAGGATGAAGGTCCATCTTCGCGCCGAGCAGGGTGACGTCAAGTCTCAGAAACTGCAGAAGTTAATTGCGAAGCCGGACCGAATGATTACAACAATTTTAATCGGTAATAACATAGCGAATATTATGCTGCCTACATTGGTGACGACGATTGCCATTACAAGAGGATGGGAAGTTGGACTTGCAACAGCTATTTTAACGGTGATCTTGATTATTTTCGGTGAAGTGCTGCCGAAAACCATCGCGGCGACTTTTGCTGACAAAGTGGCTTATATTGTATTCCCGGTCATCAGCTTTTTGGTCGTTCTTTTGACGCCGTTAACATGGCTGCTTGCACAGTTCACCAATATCTTCATTCGCATCATCTCCAAAGGAACAGTTAAAGAAGCGACCATGACCAAAGAAGAGTTGCGGACGATGGTCGACATCGCTTCAACTGAAGGGACGTTCGAAGAGGATGAATCCGAACGCATTAAAGGCGTTTTGGATTTCCCGCATAAAGACGTTTCGGATGTCATGTCCACCCACAGAACCGATACGGTAGGGATTGCCATCGATTCCACTTATGAAGAGGTTCGCGACCTGATCCTGGATTCTTCGTATACCCGTTATCCAGTCTATGAAGACAGCATGGACAATGTTGTAGGCTTGTTCTATTCGAAGAAACTGATCGAATGGTCGATGAATCCGAATTTAACGCTAGAAGAGCTGATGGACGATAATCCATTGTTCGTGGTTCAATCGGTCAGCGTTGAAAAAGTCTTTAAAATGATGATGGCGAAGAAAAAGCACATGGCTGTCATTTTGGATGAATACGGCGGCACCCTTGGTATTGTCACCCATGAAGACATTATTGAAGAAATGATCGGCCAGGATATTGAAGATGAAACAGATGAAGAAGACGACGAACTGGTCTTTGAAATGACCGACACGACTTTGTCTTGCCACGGCCGCTTGGAAATTGAAGATGTCAACGACATGTTCAAAGTGGAAGTGCCGAATGACCATGACACCATTGCCGGTTTCGTCATGCAGCAATTGGGACATGTTCCGGACGAAGGTGAAGAGTTCTCGTATGAAAATCTTCACGTGGAAATCAACGAGATGGACCGTAACCGTATCGTACGCTTAACCATTACAAAAACAGATAAAGAAGAAGCGCTAGCATAGAAAACTCCTGTCCTTGGACAGGGGTTTTTCCTTTTTAACAACTGGATTTTGAAAAAGTTCCCTTTATTACACCTTTGTAAGGAAAATGAAAGCAGAAGCGATAGAGTGAAAGATGGACTTCCGTCATTATAAGGTTATAAGAGAAAGCGAAAATCACTTCGCTGGACAAGCAGAACGGACGGGGGCACGATCATGGAAACGTTATACACAGAATACAATCGCTATATTTATCATTTATGCTTGAAGCTGACACGCAATAAAGCCGAAGCGGAAGATTTGATGCAGGAAGTTTGGTTAAAAGTTGTACGCTACGAATCTTCGATTGCTGAAGTGGATCATGTAAAGGCGTGGTTGACGACAATCTGTATGAATACGTTCCGTGATCGTTACCGCAAAAATGTACGGCGAAGCAAGCATCTGATCCAGCAGCCGGAAGGCTTGGATGTTTCCTTGCTTGACTTGATTCCTTCAGATTCAACAGGTGTCTCTGAATTATTGGAAAAACAGGATGTCTCTGTGATGATCCGCCATAAGATTGCCGAGCTGGATGCGATCTACCGCACGACCATTCTTTATTTCTATGTCCACCAATACTCACTGATTGAAATTGCCGATGCGATGAAAGTGTCAATCGGCACAGTGAAATCCCGTTTGTTCCGAGGCAAGCAACGCCTGAAGGACATGCTGATGGAAGACGATCGGACACGTGAATACGTAGTGGCAATTTAATTTACCTGAAACAACCGAATTTTCGGTTGTTTTTTTTATGGAAAATATTAAAAGAATTTTTCTCTGGAGCAGGTATAATAGAACCACGAGGAGGAAGATTCATGAAAAAGAGAAAGTTTCAGGATTGGAGCAAAAGGCGGCGAATTACCATGGGCAGCGTCGGCATTTTGGCATTCCTGTATATTACGGTCATTGTTTGGCATACTTTCAAGCCATTGCCTGAGGGAATTTCAGTCGCAGGCGACCTCCATGCGGCCGAAGAGGTGGAAATGATCTATGATTTATCCTATGCACAAGATAAAGAAGGTACAAAAACAGAAAGCGAACTGCGGATCTTCAATGAAATAAACGACATGATCGATCAGGCAGAAGAATTCATCGTCATCGATCTCTTTCTCTTTGACAATTACAATGACCAGGACATGGATTTTCCCGCAGTAGCGGAAACCTTAACAGATCATTTATTGGATAAAAAAGCTGAAAATCCCGATATGCCGATTTATTTCATTACCGATCCATTGAATTATGGCTATGGTTCCTATGAAAATCAGTTTTTGGGTACGCTGGAAGATGAGGGAGTCGAAGTCATCACTACGGATCTGGACAAGCTGCGAGACTCCACGCCGCTTTACTCCGGATTCTACCGCGTGATTTTTCAATGGTTTGATGCAGGAGGCCGAGGCTGGGTTCCGAATGGCATGTCGAGTGATGCACCTGATTTAACGGTATCTTCCTACTTGAAAATGATGAACATTAAAGCCAATCACCGAAAAGCGGTGATTACGGAAAAAGAAGCGTTGATCAGTTCAGCGAATCCTCACAATGCCAGCGGTTTGCACGGCAATATGGCCTTCAAAGTCAGCGGCCCAGTAGTGAATGACATCCTGGAGGCTGAAGAAGCCGTATCCCGTTTATCGGGAGGGCCCGATTTGCCTAGAGTAGAAGTAGCTGAACAACAAGGGGACTACCAGGTGCAATACCTGACCGAACGCAAAGTGCTCGATGCCCTGCTTTCCGATATTGAAAAGACGGCAAAAGGGGATGCCATCCGTTTGGCGATGTTTTACATTGCAGAAAGCAGTGTGGTGGACGCCTTATCAGAAGCTGCCAATCGCGGAGTGGATGTCCGTTTGATTCTTGATGCCAATGAAAATGCCTTTGGAACCGAAAAGACCGGTTTGCCGAACCGGCCGGTGGTCCATGAGATGTTGGCGGAATCAGATGAGCATCTGCAAGTCCGCTGGTACAACGCTGTGGTCGGGCAGTTCCATACTAAATCGATCATGATCCAAACCGACAAGGAAACCATTGTCTCAGGAGGCTCGACCAATTACACGGAGCGGGCATTCAATGACTACAACCTGGAAAGCAATATCCGGATTGTGGCTCCAAACGACAGTGAAATGACCCAGGACATGGAGGCGTATTTTGATCGCTTATGGAATAACGAAGACGCTCTTTACACGCTGGAAACCGATGAATACCAAAACGATTTCACTTTCTGGCAACGCGGAATCTACGGCTTCCAAAGATTGTTCAAATTAACGACCTATTAAAAAAACGCCTCTTCTGAAAAACAGAAGAGGCGTTTTTGTTTTTATTCGATTAAGCGGTACTTTACGATTGCACGGGTTTGCCGGCTGAAATCCATTCTTCGACATTCCAGACTTTCGTAGCCAGTCCTTCGTAGAAATCAGGTTCGTGGCTTACCAGAACGATGGTGCCTTTATAGGCCTGCATAGCGCGTTTCAATTCTGCTTTGGCGTCGATGTCCAAGTGGTTGGTCGGTTCATCGAAAATGAGCCAGTTGCTTTCTTCCATCATCAATTTGCACAGACGGACTTTGGCTTGTTCGCCACCGCTCAGCTGTGTCATCGGACGGGAAATGTGTTCGTTCTTCAATCCGGTACGGGCAAGGGCACCGCGAACCTGGCCTTGGTCCATGCTTGGATAAGCAGCCCAGATTTCGTCAAGCGGCGTATGCGTCGGCGCTTTGACTTCCTGTTCGAAATAGCTTGGCGTCAAGTATTCACCGCGAAGTACATCGCCGTCCAACGGTTTGATTTTGCCGAGCATCGTTTTCAACAACGTCGATTTCCCGACACCGTTCATGCCGACAAGCGCGATTTTTTCGCCGCGCTCAATCATAAACGTCAACGGCGGCAGAAGCGGTTTATCGTAACCGATGGAAAGGGCTTCCGCTTCAACTACGTAACGGCTCGGGCTGCGTGTTTCTTTGAAAGCAAATTGCGGTTTTGCGGCAATTTCCGGCTTGTCGATGCGGTCCATGCGATCCAATTGTTTCTGGCGGGACTTGGCACGGCCGGTTGTCGACGCGCGCGCTTTGTTTTTCGCAATGAACGTCTCGGTTTTCTTGATCATGTCTTCTTGTCTTTCATAAGCATCCAAATGCTGCTGCTTGCTCAATTCAGCAAGTTCGATGAATTTTTCGTAAGTGGCTGTGTAACGCGTCAGACGTGAAAATTCCAAGTGGAAAATAACGCTGGTGACGCTGCTCATGAATTCCGTATCATGCGAAATCAATAGGAACGCATGCGGATAGTTTTTCAGGTAGTTGACGAGCCATTGAATATGCTCTTCATCTAGATAGTTGGTCGGCTCATCCAAAAGCAATACTTTCGGCTTTTCAAGAAGCAGCTTCGCCAACAACAATTTTGTGCGCTGTCCGCCAGATAAGGCTTCTACATTACGGTCAAGGCCGATGGCATCAAGGCCTAAACCGCGTGCAATCTCTTCCACTTTGCCGTCCAGCGTGTAAAAATCTCCAGCGTCCAAAGCGTCTTGCGCTTCCGCCATTTGCTCAAGCAATTCTTCGAGCCGTTCAGGATCGGCATCGCCCATTTGCATGGCGATATCGTTCAATTCCGCTTCTTTTTTATAAAGAGGCAGGAATGCATCCTGAAGGGTTTCGCGGATTGAACGGCCAGGCTGCAGTTGCGTGTGCTGATCCAAATATCCGTAATGCGTCCGTGGCTGCCATTCAACGCGGCCATCATCGTGGATGATTTTGCCCGTTAAAATATTCATCATCGTCGATTTTCCGACGCCGTTCGCTCCAACCAATCCGACATGCTCGCCTTCTACCAATCGGAAAGATACATCGTTGAAAAGGGTCCGGTCACCGAAAGTGTGGCTTAAATTTTCTACTGTCAATAAACTCATTTAATAAATTCCTCCATTATCATAAAAAAAATCGCGGTTACAGATCCGCGAGTTTTTGGTTTAATTCCGCAAGTTGTTGTTCCATTTTTTCCAAACGCAATTCCGCTTTCTCAACCATTCCGGCATGTCCAGTCGTTTCCAGCTTTTCGATATCGCCTTGGTGGCGGACATAATCCATCTTGAGCTCAGCAATCGCGTATTCCAATTCCTGTTTGTTCACAAAATCACCCTTATTTTTCTATCATTGTAACACAAAAACACAAAATTTGAATCTATTACGATTTTCATTCACAATATAAAACCTGTATAATTCCAAAAAAGAACCAAAGGAAGTGATTTGCCATCGACACCTTATTATTCGATTTAATGCTCATTATATTTTTGGGAGTGCTTTCCCAATGGATTGCGTGGCGTCTTCAGCTTCCTGCAATTGTACTGATGTCGATTGCCGGCCTCCTTGTCGGTCCGATTTTCGAAATCATCCATCCTGCTGAAAGTTTCGGCGAGTTGTTCAACCCTTTTATTTCATTGGCAGTGGCAATCATCTTGTTTGAAGGGAGTTTGAACTTGAATTTCAAGGAAATCCGTACCTTCAGCAAGCCGATTTTACGGATCGTCACACTGGGCGCATTCATTGCCTGGATCGCCGGGTCCCTGGCTGCGCATTACATCGCCGGTTTATCGTGGGCAGTGGCATTTGTTATCGGCGGGCTGTTTATCGTAACCGGGCCCACCGTTATCCTGCCGCTATTGCGGCAAGCAAAGTTAAAATCACGCCCGGCAGCCATCCTGAAATGGGAAGGCATCGTTGTCGATCCTTTCGGGGCGTTGCTGGCTTTATTTGCATTCCAGTTTGTATTGTTTGCCAATGGTGACGAAACAGCGGCCGCCTTTGGCCTGTTTTTCCTGGCATCCCTTTTTGCAGCCGCACTTGGCGCAGGAGCAGGGTGGCTGATGGGGATGATGTTCGAGAAAGGGCAGGTTCCGGAATTTCTGAAGGCGCCGATGGTTTTTGGCATGGTGCTGCTGACTTTTGTCGTGTCGGATTTGATTATGCATGAAACGGGACTACTGGCTGTAACGGCAATGGGCATGATGATGGCCAATATGAACATCGCTTCGATCAATGATATGCGCCATTTCAAAGAAAATATTTCCGTCTTGCTGATTTCCAGTATTTTTGTGATGCTGACTGCGTCTTTAAGCCTTGAAGTCCTGATCGGCATCTTCAATTGGCAGATTGTTTCATTCGTCCTGGCGACGCTGTTTGTCGTCCGGCCTTTGTCGATTTGGCTATCGACGATCGGCACCGATTTGACGATTCAGGAAAAAACCTTGGTCGGCTGGATTGCGCCGCGCGGCATCGTGGCTTTGACGGTTTCCGGTTATTTTGCGGGCGTTTTGCTGGATGCCGGCTTTGCGGATGCGGAACTGCTGACGGCGCTGACTTTTGCGCTGGTCTTTTCGACCGTTATCGTACACGGCTTTACTATCAGCTGGCTTGGCAAAAAGCTTGGGTTGGCAACAGCGGATGACCCAGGTGTCATCATTGTGGGAGCCAGCCGGTTTGCCACAAAGCTTGGTGAAGCACTGGCAGATTTCAATAAAAACGTACTGATTGTGGATCCTTCCTGGGGTCGCCTGCAAGGGGCGCGCCAAGCTGGATTGAAGACATATGCTGGTGAAATCCTGTCGGAGCATACGGATTATGAAGTGGAGTTAACGCCTTACGAGACGATGATTGTTGCTACAGAGACCGATTCCTACAACTCTCTTGTCGTCAATAATTTCGTTCCGGAACTGGGTCGTACGAACCTTTACCAGACAGCGATCCATATTGGGGATCCGTCTGACTTTCATGTTTCCTTGAGCGGGCGGACGTTATTCGCAGAACAATGGAATATCCATGAACTGGAGGCGAAGACCGAAGAAGGCTATACGATGCGCAAGACGCAATTGACGGATCAATTCAGCTTCGAGGACTTCAAAGGAAAATGGTCAGATGAGATGATCCCGCTCTTTATTCAAAGGTCCCAAGGGAAAATTGAGTTCTTTGAGGGCAGCAATAAACTTGAACCAAAAGCTGGGGATGTAGTTGTCAGCTTTACTTCTCCTGCACGCCAATCGGACCGCACGCAAGAACGTTTGGAAAACAAACGGGTTAAAATTGCGACTCAGTCTAAAGAATGAAATCATCCATATGTAAGCTTTTCGATGCGTAATGTGAAACGGGGTTTGTTATGATTGGAACAAACGGGTTGCTGCGGATTTAGTTGCAATAACGTGGATTTACACACATACAACCGATTCGTTACTTACGCATTTTGAGGAGGACATAGAATTATGAAAGTTTTATTAGTAGACGGAACGATTCTTGGACGAAAAACCGGTGCCATTCTGGAACAGGTGCAGACTTACATCAAGGAATTCGCTCCTGAAATGGAATTAACGATATTGAAGCTGGCCGATTACGACCATCAGTTTGTCGATGGCCGTCCACTTGGTGAATACAATGACAGCATGCAGGAAATTGTCCGCCGCTTTGAAGAAGCCGACGGCTATATCATTGCCTCGCCGATTTTCCAGGGTTCGATTCCAGGTGTCCTGAAGAATACATTCGACATGCTGCATCCGCGCACCATGCGCTACAAGCCGGTATCGATTGTGGCGAACGGCGGCACTTACCAGCATCACTTGGTCATCGAAAACCAGCTCAAGCCGATTCTCGATTACTTCCGCTGCCTGGTGACGCCCAACTACGTCTACACCCACAGCAGCCATTTTGACGACACCAACACCATCACCAACGACGACGTCCACAACCGCCTGCGCGAACTGGCGCGCGTATTCGTGCAATATGCGGAGATGAGCAAGCACCTGTCGAAGGAAACGTTGGATAATCATTGATTGAAGGAAGAAACCTCCCTGTGTGGGAGGTTTTTTTGGTGTCATTTTGGATTTTGTTTGAAGAAATGATTTGTTTTATTCCATTAAAAGAGCTTACTTTCTATTAAGAGTCAAATACTTTCTGTTTAGGAGCAAATACTTTCCGTAAATGATTGAATACTTTCTAATAAACTCTAAATACTTTCCATGCCTTCAAAAAGTTCAGGAATAGCATATATTCGATCTTTATAACTTCCTGCAAAGGGCATATTCGTTGATTTTAATAGCTTGGAGGCGGTGGTAGTGGAGTGAAGTCCAGTAAACTCCCGGAATTCCCGATTGCTGATCGTCGTATTGGCCAGTGTCCGGTATTGCAACAATGCTTCAAGATGAGCGACCGGGTCACCATGGGCGCACGTTTCGCAGCGCCACTTCCCCCGGCGGTAACTCAGTAAGCGGTCCGAGCAATCAGGACAGAATATACCTTTCAAAAGTGAATTCGAAAGACCCAGAGGTGCTGAAGGTTTTGAAGAATGAAGCTCCAACAATTTATGGGCGATTAATTCTGTTTTCTTCTTTGATAAGATTTCTTGCGGATGTTTTTCCAACAATCGATCCATTAGGTGGGGGAGGCCGGAAGCCTGGACCATCAAACGGTTTCCGGCTCGCGATTGAACGACCGATGAAGGATAAGTGAAGACGATGACGCCGATGACAGGCAACTTTACCCGCTGCTGGAATAAAAACTGTTCCAGCCATTTTTCGTGGCGGCGCAATTGGTCATCCGGGTTTTTCATGCCGTCGATGCTGCCGTCTTTATTGGTACGGGAAAATTGCCTCAGTTGGGGATCGAAGTTGAGCAGGCCGGAAATGCTTTTGATTTCCAATGCCAATATGAAACGGCTGGTGATGAGGACGCTGTCAATCTGATGGGAAGACTTCTCTTTTTGGATGAATAAGTCGTGGATGAAGTAATGCGGCAAAGGGAGATCGATTTCGTGCCAAAGGGAGTCGACGCGCAATTCGCCGTGGTAACCGGCAGTGATGCGGCGGAGTTTTTCGGTCCAGTAGGGAGCTTGGGGATGGACGGGTGATATGCGCTGGAGCAGGCTTTCGAGCTGGAAGATTTCTTGCGGTTTGTTTCGATCTTTAAAAATCAATTTATCCTCTCCTTTTTTATAAATCTGCTCCAATATAGCGTAAATTCTTAGGGATAGCAATACTGTTTCAAGGATTCTGGAAGTTATTTGGAAATGCTTTCTGTTTGGGTCAAAATACTTTCCAAAAGGCTATAAATACTTTCCAATAAAATGAGTTTACTTTCCATTGGAAGCTAAATACTTTCCAACCGACAAAAACCCCTCCCAAAAGCCAGCTTCAACAGAAAATGTTACAATAATCACATCAGAAATGAGGGTGAATTTAAATGAAATCAGTAGTTTTAGCAGAAAAGCCATCCGTGGCGCGTGATATTGCGCGTGTTCTCGGATGCGAACAAAAAGGCAATGGATATTTGGAAGGCAAGCAATATATCGTCACGTGGGCACTTGGCCATCTGGTGACGCATGCGCAGCCGGAGCAATACGACAACGACTTCAAGGAATGGAAAATGGATACTTTGCCGATCATTCCAAAGCCGTTCAAGCTGGTGCCGATCAAACAGTCAATGAAGCAGTTTAACGCGGTCAAATCCCAGCTGCAGCGCGGCGATGTCAAAGATGTCATCATCGCGACAGATGCTGGACGCGAAGGCGAGCTTGTGGCGCGTTGGATTCTGGAGAAGACCAATACGCGCAAGCCGGTGAAGCGCCTGTGGATTTCGTCCGTTACCGATAAAGCCATTAAAGACGGCTTCAACAACTTGAAAGACGGCAAGGCTTACGAAAATCTCTATGCAGCAGCTGTTGCACGTGCGGAAGCGGACTGGGTAGTCGGCATCAACGCGACGCGCGCGCTGACCGTCAAATACAATGCGCAATTGTCAACTGGCCGCGTGCAGACACCGACGCTGGCGATGATCGCCGAACGCGAAAAGCAGATCCGCAATTTCCAGCCGAAGCCGTATTACGGCATGCAGGCGATTACCGACAAAGCGGCATTCACCTGGACGGACGGCAACTCGACGCAATCCTTCGACAAGGACAAAATCGACCGCTTGTTCAATAAACTCCAGAACACCCACGAAGGCACTGTGACGGATATCAAGATTACGCCGAAACGCCAGCCGGCACCGCCTTTATTCGACTTGACCGAACTGCAGAAAGAAGCATACAAACGCTATAGCTGGTCGGCGAAAGAGACGCTCAACACGCTGCAGAATCTGTACGAACGCTACAAAATCGTGACGTATCCGCGGACCGACTCGAAGCATTTGACGAGTGACATGCGCGATACGCTGAAAGACCGTGTCAAAGCGGTACAGATGGGTCCATACCGCAGCCTGGCCGCGATGATCTTGAAAAATCCGGTAGCGCCGCAAAAAGGCGTGATCGACGATGCCAAAGTTTCCGATCACCACGCCATCATCCCGACGGAAGAAACGCCGCCGCTGCATGATCTTTCCGATAAAGAGATTAAATTATACGACATGATCGTCAAGCGCTTCCTGGCGGTATTTTACCCGCAGTACGAATACGACCAGACGACCGTCAAACTGACTGCCGGCGGGGAAACGTTCCAGGCAAAAGGCAATACGATCCGCAATGAAGGCTGGAAACGCATCTACAAAGATGACGATGACGACAACGATACCACGCTGCCGCCGTTTGAAAACGGACAGAAGCTGGCGATCAAAGGCATCGCGCTGACGGAAGGAAAAACCAAGCCGCCCGCTTTCTTCAATGAAGGGACGCTTCTTGGCGCTATGGAAAATCCGGCGCAGTTCATGAGCGGCGAGTCGAAAGAATTGATCCAGACGCTCGGCGAAACCGGTGGACTGGGTACGGTTGCAACGCGTGCCGACGTCATCGATAAATTGTTCAATACTTTCCTAATTGAGAAAAAAGGCAAAGACCTGACGATCACATCAAAAGGCCGCCAGTTGCTGGAACTTGTGCCGGAAGACTTGAAGTCGCCCAAGCTGACAGCGGACTGGGAACAACAATTGACCAAGATCGCCAAAGGCCAATTGAAAAAAGAAGAATTCATTAAAGAAATGATCGTCTTCGCTGAAAAATCCGTATCGGATATCAAGAAGAGCGACAAAAAGTTCAAGCACGACAACATCACCGGCAAAATGTGCCCGGATTGCGGCAAACCGCTTCTTGAAGTGAATGGCAAGCGCGGCAAAATGAATGTCTGTCAGGACCGCGACTGCGGCTACAAAAAGCAAGTGGCAATGCAGACCAATGCGCGCTGCCCAAACTGCCACAAAAAGTTAGAGATGCAAGGTGAAGGAGACGGCAAGATTTTCGTCTGCAAATGCGGACATCGCGAGAAGCTGTCAGCCTTTGAAAAACGCAAAAAATCCGGCCAGTCCAAAGCCAATAAGAAAGATGTCAATAAATACTTGAATCAGCAGGAAGAAGCGCCGCAAAATACGGCGATGGCTGATGCACTGAAAAAATTATTGGGCCAAACCGAATAGAATCCCGCTGCTGATGATGGTATGCTGTGAAGAAACAAGTTTTCAGATAAGGAGAAAACGCCATGGCTAAAAAAATTGCAAAAACCAATGCAGCCCGTATGCTGGACAAAGAAAAGATCCACTATGAACTGCTTCATTACAGTGCCGAAGACGGCAAAGTGGACGGCGTTTCTGTCGCTGCCAAAATTGGCCATTCGGCAGAACTCGTCTATAAAACTTTGGTGGCCATTGGTGCCTCCAAGCAGCCATATGTGTTTGTTATTCCGGTTGCGGCAGAACTGGACTTGAAAAAAGCGGCCAAAGCGGCCGGCGAAAAGAAAATTGAGATGGCACCGGTGAAGGATATTCTTGCACTCACCGGCTATATTCGAGGCGGCTGTTCGCCTGTCGGGATGAAAAAGCCCTATCCGACTTTCGTGTCAGTTGAAGCGGAGCAATTGCCTGAAATGATTGTCTCTGCCGGTAAAATCGGCATGCAGTTGAAACTGGCTCCTGCGGAACTGGCCGCTGCGACAAAAGGCCACTTTGCGGAATTGACAGCTCCAGGTCAATGAAGCTTCCATCCATTCGTTTTGAATGGGTGGATTTTTCATATCATAATAAAAGAAAGAAGGATTTGGATGAAGCGTTCGCTGTTTTACCGTTGGCTGTTTTTTATTGTCGGATTGATTGTTCTCGCACTTGGGTTTACCATGACCATCAAAGGCAGCAAGCTGGGCATCGGGCCATGGGATGTGCTGCATGTCGGCCTGTATCTGAACTTCGGGTTGACCATCGGCACGTGGTCGGTGATCGCTGGATTTGCGCTGATTGCCAGTACCGCTATCTTCACACGGAAAGTACCACAGATCGGCACTTTTTTGAATATGTTGCTGATCGGTGTCTTTATCGACATTTTCAATTTCCTGATTCCGGACATCCATACGCTGGTCGGGCAAATTTTGATTTTGTCAGCCGGAATCGTCGTGTCAGGCTATGGCGTCGGCCTCTACGTGTCGCCGAAAATCGGAGCGGGACCGCGGGACAGCTTGATGATGATGCTCGTTGAAAAGACCGGGCTCAGCATCAGCGTCGTTCGGGCAGGGATCGAAGTCGGGGTGGCGTTGCTTGGTTGGATGCTCGGCGGACCGGTTGGCATCGGCACTATCGCGGTCGCGTTGCTGACGGGCAGAATTGTCCAAGTATCCTTGCCGCAATTTGAAAAACTGCTGGTGACGCTCATCGGTAAAAAAGAAGACATTCCGCCAGTCCTTAAGGTTTAAATGAATGGCCTAAAAGCTAAGTAAAGCCAGAGATCGGGTACGTGCTCAGTCTCTTGCTCTACTATGCTAAAACCCAAATCTCATGACCATTGTCATTAGTTGAATCCTTTCTGCCAATATGTTATAAATAAAGCCGAGTAACTCTATTGGTTTTATTGAATATAAGAAAAGGGGCTTGAACAATGGGACGCGAGTTTGTGGGAATTTTTGATGAATGGGTTCATACCTATGATGATTCAGTAAGTGGAAAAGATGAGGAATACAAAGATGTATTCATGAAATATAACGAAATCTTGCAGGCAGTGGCTGATGCAGCGATTGGTTCGGTTATAGAATTCGGTGTCGGCACCGGCAACTTGACGGAAAAACTTTTAAGCCGTGGCTTGGAAGTGGTCGGAATCGAACCAAATCAGGCGATGCGTGAATTAGTTGCGGAAAAGATGAAAGAATTGACTGTCATGGACGGTGATTTTTTGGAGTTCGAAACAGCAATCAAACCACAAAGCTTTGTCAGCTCATACGCATTCCATCATTTGACGGATACAGAAAAAGCACAGGCTTTTCAACTATACGCCGAGCAATTGCCGGCGGGCGGCAAAGTGGTTTTTGCAGACACGCTTTTTGCTTCAGAAGCAGCCAAAAAGGAAATAATTGCATTTGAACAAGCAAGAGGTCATGCTAATCTAGTAGAGGACTTGAACCGTGAATATTACACAACGGTTCCTGTGATGGAAAAACTGATTACGGATGCAGGGTTTACGGTGGAATTGTCGAAGATGAACAATTACGTATACTTGATTGACGCAACTAAAAAATAAGAAATAGGGAGCGATTGGAATGAAAAAAATGAATGTTGAAAGCTTTAACTTGGACCATACAAAAGTAGTGGCGCCATATGTGCGTTTGGCAGGAGAAAAAACCGGCGCAAAAGGCGATACGATCCGCAAATACGATATCCGTTTTAAACAGCCGAACAAAGAGCATATGGATATGCCTGCGCTTCATTCCCTTGAGCACATGATGGCTGAACACAGCCGCAACCATTCGGATAGCATTGTGGATATTGGGCCAATGGGCTGCCAGACAGGTTATTACCTATCGGTTATCAACCATGACGATTTCGAAGATATTCTGCGCATTTTGGAAAACACCTTGAAAGATGTCATTGAAGCGGACGAAGTGCCGGCATGCAACGAAGTGCAATGCGGATGGGCTGCAAGCCATAGCTTAGAAGGCGCTAAAGAACTGGCGCGTGAAATGCTGGCGAAAAAAGACCAATGGAGCCAAGTCTTCGCGGATGAAGCGATCTAAGGAGAATTACGATGAACTATGTAACTGAAATTCAGCAATTGATCGGCAATACGCCGTTGCTGGAACTGACACACAGCAAAATTCCGAACGGCTGCCGCATCTTTGCCAAACTGGAATATTTCAATCCCGGCGGCAGCGTCAAAGACCGATTGGGTGTTTCATTGATTGAAGATGCAGAAAAGCGCGGAGTGTTGAAACCGGGTGGCACGATGATCGAGCCGACGGCCGGCAATACCGGCATCGGCCTGGCTATCGCAGCCATCGGCAAGGGCTACCGCGTGAAGTTTGTGGTGCCTGAGAAATTCAGCCAGGAAAAACAAGGGTTGATGCGTGCCTTAGGCGCAGAAGTCATCAACACGCCGACTGAAAAAGGCATCAAAGGCGCCATCGAAAAAGCCAAGGAATTGGTGGAAGCAGAAGGGGCATTTTCCCCTTCCCAATTTTCCAATCCGGCAAATCCCGAAACCTATGTACGAACGCTTGGACCCGAAGTCTGGGAAGCGCTTAATGGAGAAATCGATGTCTTTATTGCGGGAGCAGGGTCCGGTGGCACATTCATGGGGACTGCGCGTTACTTGAAATCAAAAAAACAAGCCATTAAAACAGTAATAGTGGAACCTGAAGGCTCGATTTTGAATGGCGGACCATCCGGACCACATTTGACTGAAGGCATCGGCATGGAATTTTTGCCGGATTACATGGATGACCGTTATTTCGAAGCGATCTACACAATCACGGATAAAGAAGCATTCATGGCAGTCCGGGAATTGGCGAAAAACGAGGGTTTATTAGTCGGAAGTTCCTCCGGCGCCGCTTATGTGGCAGCGTTGCGGGAAGCGGAAGCTGCCAAACCGGGAAGCCATATTGTCACCGTGTTTGCGGACTCGAGTGAACGCTATATGAGCCAGGATATTTATGGCCGAACTTTTAAGGAGGATCAGGAATGAAACCGAAAACAAGATTAATCCATGGGGGCATTGTCGGCGATGAAGCGACAGGCGCCGTATCTACACCAATTTATCAGGTCAGCACCTACAAGCAGGAAGCTGTCGGTAAATTCAAAGGCTACGAATATTCACGTACAGGAAACCCGACACGCCACGCGCTCGAAGAGTTGATTGCAGATGTTGAGTTCGGCCACGCCGGCTTTGCATTCGGTTCAGGAATGGCTGCCATTTCGTCTGTCATGATGCTGTTTTCTGCGGGAGACCACGTCGTTCTGACAGATGATGTCTACGGCGGAACTTACCGCGTCATCAATAAAGTGCTGAACCGTTTTGGTTTGGAGTTCACATTTGTTGATACGGGGAATTTGGAAGAAGTGGAAGCGGCGGTCAAAGAAAATACGAAAGCGATTTTTATTGAAACACCAACCAATCCACTATTGAAAGTGACGGATATTGAAGCTGTCTCAGCCTTTGCGAAATCGAAGGGCTTGTTGACGATTGTCGATAACACCTTCATGACGCCTTATTTGCAGAATCCGATTTCGCTGGGCGCTGATATTGTTGTGCATAGCGCGACGAAATACATCGGTGGCCACAGTGATGTTGTAGCAGGACTGGTAGTCGTCAATTCAGCGGAACTTGCGGAACAAGTGCATTTTGTGCAAAACTCCATCGGCGCTATTTTAGGGCCGCAGGATTCATGGCTGCTGATTCGCGGGTTGAAAACATTGGGCTTGCGCATGGAAGAAGCCAATTCGAATGCACAGAAAATTGCTGAATTCCTGGAAGCGCATGAAGCGGTCGGCAAAGTCATTTACCCAGGACTTGAAAGCCATCCGGGATGTGATTTGATGCAGAAGCAGGCTAACGGATTTGGCGGTATGATTTCATTTGATGTAGGCAGCAGAGAGAAAGCTGGAGAATTATTGGCCAAACTGAAATACTTTACCTTAGCTGAAAGCTTAGGAGCTGTTGAAAGCTTGATTTCTGTACCGGCCCAAATGACCCATGCTTCCATTCCTATCGAACGCCGTGCAGAACTGGGCATTGTCGAAGGGCTTGTGCGCATTTCAGTCGGGATAGAAGATGTGGAAGATTTGATTGAAGATCTGGAAAATGCTTTAAAATAAGTGACTAACCGCCCACTTCAGGCGGTTTTTTTATGTTCTTTTAAAGTTATTGAAAACATATGGACTAGTTGATTGTTAGAAAAAACAACCATATTACCTGAAATTTCGTAACTCGAAATACATCTTATAGCCTATTCTTCTGACTATTCTGTCATGGTAAGATTTTCAAAGAAATAATATTCTGACAGTTCGGAAGGGGATTCAACATGAAAAACAGCAAATGGGTATCGATCTTATCGGCTAGTGCGTTAACCCTATCTTTATTCACGCCAGCAGCTGCAGCGGCACCGACCGAAGCAGTGCCATCAATGAACGACTGGAACAGTGAACGATACGGGGACCGGATCGATATCGACCAAAGCCTGAATGAGTTGACGCAAGATGAAAATTTCAAAAAAGAAGCAGATAAAAAGATAAAGGCGCAGGCTGATGAAGTGGCAGGCGGAGAGTCTGATTCAAAAGCAGACAGCGCATTTACAGAAGACCATGGAACGAAATTATTCCTGGACCGCAACTTAAGCTTTAAAGAATTTACTTTGCGCAGCATTGGCGACAATGTGGAAATCTGGGTAGCCAATGATTTGGCTTATGGACCGAACAACCCAAAACCAGCCGATGTGGTAACACAAGCGCAGGTGGATAAATTACGTGCTGAATTCGACAGCAATATCTATCCGGTAGCGACGGATTTCTTTGGAACACCGGACCAATTGGACGGATCAAAGGCTACTGTTCCAGGTATAGTAGGACTACCTGATGACTATTACGAAGGATCTGACAAAGTCATCATGCTGGTCGACAATGTCCAGGATGAAGGCTGGAACGACCCGAGCTATCCATTCTTTGTTGCCGGTTTCTTCTGGCAGACGCTTGAAAACTACACAGACCGCAACATCATCACCATCGATACGAATTCATGGGAAACGCGTTTGGAGAGCACATTCTTCGGCACAACCATCCATGAGTTGCAGCATTTGATCCAAGCCGACAACGACGGCGCTGAGGAAACCTGGTTGAACGAAGGCATGTCGACATTCTCTGAATTCCTGGGCGGTTATGGCCATGGAGAAGGATCGATCAACTTCTATTTGGATCACCCGGAAAACTCATTGGTCAACTGGGATGAGCATGGAACAGCAGCAACTGGCCCGGAAACAATTGCAGATTATGGCCAGGTCTACCTGTTCACTCTATACATGTACGACAAATTCGGACAGGAATTTATTCGTGAATTGGCAACAGACGGCGACAGCCAAGGGATGGCAAGCGTCGACAAAGTGCTGAAAGATTATGGCACTGGTAAAACATTCACGGAAGTTTACCAGAACTTCATGACGGCATTGACGTTGGATAATTCAAACGTCAGCAGCGACTACAATATCGACAGCATTGATCTTCGCAAACTGCCAGTTGGCACTGCAAGTGAGGTAAGAGGCAAAACTGTAGACTTTGAAAAAGCGAAAACATTTGAAAAAGAAGGCGTTCCAGCATGGGGCGGTGACTTTAAAGAGTTCAACTTCGGCAAAGATGTCCGCGGCCTGAAGTTTGACGGCGTAGATTTCCTGCCATTGCAATGGAAAACTGTAGCAGATCCAAAAGGTTCTGGTGCACAAGTATTGCATGCAAATAACGGAGACGAAGCAGATCAGGAATTGATCTTTGGAGCAACAGTGCCTGCTGCCAACGCGGCTTTGACGTTCGAGCACTACTACGATATTGAAGAGCAATGGGATTTCGGCATGGTTCAAGTATCGACTGACAATGGCGATACATGGACTTCTCTAGAAAACGCCAATACGCGCAGTGACGTAGTGGCAGAAGGCTACCCGACCATCAAGGAAAACGTACCTGGCTTCACGGGAACAAATGGCGACTGGGCAACAGAAACATTTGACTTGTCGGCTTACGCAGGAAAAGATGTCCTGGTTTCATTCCGCAACTTGACTGACTGGGGTTCCAACAACCCAGGCTGGTTCATCAAGAACATTAAATTAGGTGATTTCTCGGCTAACGGCACGTCAACGGAGGTTTTCCAGTCATTGGGGCAGTTGAAAGGTGACTACGTCAACTTTACGACAACATTCATCCAAACCAAGAAAAATGGCAAAGAACGCGTCTTCCACGTAGATCCGTATAACGTGACGGAGAAACAAGCCTTGGATCTTCAACAAGTTCTCCGTGAAGGCAATGTGAAAATGATCACTTCTTATGCTGCTAAAGAAGGGCAAAAAGAAGCGAAAGAATTCACTTATGAAGTCGTCTACAAAAAGGACAACCCGAACAAAGGCAAAGGCAAGAACAACGGAAAAGGCAATAAATAAGGCAAAAGCGGACCTCGGTCCGCTTTTTCTTTTGGAGAAAATGCCCCTTATGGTAAGATGGAAACTGAGATTGTTTGTGAAAGGAAGAGGACATTGTCGAAAAAATTAGATGCATTTTTAGATGAGAACTTAACAGAATTAAAAGAGCAGGGCCTCTATAATGAAATCGATCCGGTTGAAGGACCGAACGGCGCGATCATCAAAGTGCGCGGCAAGGAACTGATCAACCTTTCTTCAAATAACTACTTGGGGCTTGCGACCAACGAAGACTTGAAGCAAGTGGCAAAAGACGCCATCGACAAATACGGTGTCGGCGCAGGGGCAGTCCGTACAATCAACGGAACGTTGGATCTGCATGTGAAGTTGGAAGAAAAGTTAGCTGAATTCAAAGGTACAGAAGCGGCTATTTCTTATCAATCCGGCTTTAATTGCAACATGGCGGCCATTTCAGCTGTCATGGACAAGAACGATGCGATTCTTTCTGACCAGTTGAACCATGCATCCATCATCGATGGCTGCCGCTTGTCGAAAGCGAAAATCATCGCATTTAAGCACTCGGATATGGAAGACCTTCGCCTGAAAGCGAAAGAAGCGACTGAATCCGGCCTTTACAATAAAGTCATGGTCATCACAGATGGCGTCTTTTCGATGGATGGCGATATTGCCAAGCTTCCGGAAATCGTAGAAATCGCCAAAGAATTCGACTTGGTCACGTACGTCGATGATGCGCACGGTTCAGGCGTTACCGGCAAAGGGAAAGGCACCGTGAAGCATTTCGGCCTTGAAAAAGAAATCGATATGCAAATGGGTACTTTATCCAAAGCAGTCGGCGTTGTCGGCGGTTATGTAGCCGGCAAGAAAAACCTGATTGATTGGCTGAAAGTTCGTTCGCGTCCATTCTTGTTCTCGACAGCGGTGACTCCAGGCGACGTTGCAGCTATCACAGCGGCTGTCCAAATGATCATCGATTCAACGGAATTGCATGATAAATTATGGGACAACGGCGATTATTTGAAAAAGGGTCTGGATCAATTAGGCTTTGATATCGGCCATTCAGAAACACCGATCACTCCTTGCATCATCGGCGACGAAAAGCTGACGCAGGAATTTTCGAAGCGTTTGTTCGAAGAAGGCGTCTACGCGAAATCAATCGTCTTCCCAACGGTTCCAAAAGGTACTGGACGCGTCCGCAACATGCCGACAGCTGCCCATACGAAAGAAATGTTGGATGAAGCCATTGCCACTTACGAAAAAGTCGGGAAAGAATTAGGCGTCATCAACTAAAACACGAAAACACGCCCGGCTTTATGCTGCCGGGCGTGTTTTTATTTCCAAATATAGGATATACAGTCCTGGTTGGGTGAAATACAGTCCAAATTGGCGAAGCACTGTCGAAATCAGCTTACTTACTGTCCAAAACAGGCACAATATTGTCCAACGCCAATTTCTGCTCCTCAAAATAAATCGCAGCGAACATTTCCGCTGTCACCAGCATAGCGGTTTCATTAAAATCGAAGTTTTCATGGTGATGCGGGTAAACAGTCTGTTCATCATCCATTTTCGCGCCGACAAAGAAATAGGCGCCGGACTTGGCCTGTGTAAAATAAGTGAAATCTTCGACCGGCATGACCGGATCGATTTCCACCACATTTTCAACTCCCACTACCCCGCGTCCGGCAATGCGGACACGATCGGTTTCAGCTGAATGGTTCCAAAGAGAATCGTAGCCATTTTCGATGATCACTTCTGCGGTGGCGCCCATGGCGATGGCGACGTTCTCGACAACGGTCCGAAGGCGCTGGCTGGCGAGCGCGCGGAGTTCGGGATCGAATACGCGAATTGTGCCTTCCAGCACTGCTTTGCTCGAAATGACGTTATCGGCATCGCCGGCATGGAATTTGCCGATTGAGACGACCAGTTCTTTCAATGGATCGGCATTGCGGCTGACGATGGACTGCAAAGCAACCATGATATGGCTCGCTGCCAAAATCGGATCGACGCCGTTGTGCGGTTCTGCCCCGTGTGTTCCAGAACCGTGGACGATAATTTTGACGGTATCTTCAGAAGCCTGAAGGAATCCGTCGCGCACATAAATCCGGCCGCTGTCCATCTTGCTTTGCAGGTGAGCACCGTAGACCGCATCGACGCCTTCCAGGCAGCCATCTTCAATCATGGCGCGTGCACCGCCTGGCGATAGTTCCTCGCCGAATTGATGGATCAAGACAATTGTGCCCGGCAGTTCTTCCTGAATGGCCACCATCGCTTTGGCGAAGCCCAGCAAAGCGGCAGTATGGCCATCATGGCCGCAGGCGTGCATCACACCCGGAACCGTGGACTTATAAGAAACGTCTTTTTGGTCATCGATCGGCAAAGCATCGAAATCTGCACGGAATGCAATCGTTTTGCCAGGCTTTCCGCCGCGGATCGTCCCGACAACACCACGTCCGCCAACGTCCCGGCGAACTTCTATACCCAATTTTTCCAAACGATCCGCAATAAAAGCGGGCGTGGCGATTTCTTGATGCGACAATTCGGGGTGCATATGCAAATATCTTCGGGTCTCCACCATTTCGCCGTAGAGCGACCGGATCTGTTCAGTTAACGTCATTTGTCAAAACTCCTTTGTGATGAAAATAAAATACCATTCATTCGAGAATTTCACTATAGTAGTAAGTATACAATAAGTTAAATTTAATGGAGGCTGTCAAATGAAAATCACAAAAGCATCATTGCATGCGGTCAGATTTCCACTCAACGAACCATTCATCATTTCCTATGCGACGTACCCGGATATGCCGGCATTGATTCTAGTACTGGAAACCGACAATGGATTGGTTGGATACGGAGAAGCCGTTCCGGATGAACATGTAACTGGAGAATATTTTACGGCAGCTTTTGAGGTGTTGAAAGAACTGTTCCTGCCGGCCATTATTGGCATGAACCCGTTTGACATCGAATCGATTCATTCAAAAATGAACGCATTGATGGCACGGAACCCTGCAGCCAAAGCTGCTGTGGATATTGCCTGCTACGACTTGATGGGCAAGGCGGCTGGCCAACCAGTATACAACCTGATCGGCGGACAGGCGACGGAACATCTTGATTACCCGAAAGTGCTCAGCATTGAAGCGCCTGAAATCATGGCGGAGAAAGCTCGGAAAGCTGTTGAAATGGGCTATGCGTCTCTTAAACTGAAAGTAGGAAAAGGGCAGGCGCAGGAAGATGTGGACCGAATTTTGGCAGTTCGTGAAACGGTCGGCAAGGACATGCCGATCCGCGTGGATGTCAATCAAGGATGGAAGTCCTCAGGGATAGCGGTTGCAGCCATTAAACAACTCGAAGGAGCGAACATTGCCTGGATTGAACAGCCGATCCGCATGGGCGATATTCGCGGATTGGCCGAAATCCGTTCGAAGACCGCTGTACCAATCATGGCAGACGAAAGCCTTCAGTCAATGGAAGACCTCTTGGAAATCATCCGCTTGCAGGCGGCGGACGTCATCAATATCAAGCTGATGAAATGTGCGGGCATTTTCCATGCGGCCCAAATGGCGAAAACCGCTGAAGCAGCGGGCATGAAGTGCCAAATCGGCTCCATGGTGGAATCTTCCGTCGGATCTGCCGCTGGCTATCATGTAGCCATGTCGCGCATCAATATTGAAAGCACGGAACTGACGGGACCGCTGCTGTTCAGCGAGGAAATCGGTGATTTGACTTATAAACATCCATACGTTTTCTTATCCGGCAAACCCGGATTAGGCGTAGAAGTGGATCCAGTACAATTGGAAAAACTGACGGTCAAGAAATGGACTATAGAAAAATAAACATAAAAAACTCGCGGGCCCATTGGGTCCGCGAGTTTTTAGATGACATCCGTTTTCTGGATCAAACTTAAGAAACGTTTTGTCCGTTCTTCTGTCGGATGGTTGAAAATGTCTTCGGGCTTGCCGCGTTCGATGATGCGTCCTTCGTCCATGAACAGCACTTCGTCCGCGACGCCTTTGGCAAAACGCATTTCGTGAGTCACTACGACCATCGTCATGCCTTCAGCGGCCAAATCTTTCATGACCTGCAGCACTTCGCCGACCAATTCGGGGTCGAGCGCGGAGGTCGGTTCATCAAAAAGCATCACTTTTGGCTCAAGTGCCAGTGCCCGGGCGATGCCGACACGCTGTTGTTGCCCACCGCTCAGCTGGAACGGGTAGTCATTGATCTTTTCGCCGAGCCCGACTTTCGTCAGCAGCTGCTCGGCTTTTTTTCGGGCCAGCTTTTTATCCTGCTTCTGGACAGTAACGGGTCCTTCCATGACATTTTCAAGAGCGGTCATGTGAGGGAATAGGTTGTAGTGCTGGAAGACCATGGCCGACTGCTTGCGAAAAGCCATAATCTGCTTTTTCGACAAAGGTTTGGAGAAGTCGGCGGTCTGTTCGTCGATCGTTACAGAACCGGAAGTGGGTGTTTCTAATGTATTGAGGCAACGGAGAAATGTCGTTTTACCTGAACCGGATGGGCCGATAACTACAATTGCCTGGCCTTTTTGGACATCTGCATCAATGCCTTTCAATACTTCGAGGTCACCGAACTTTTTATGCAAATTTTTGATTGAAATCATATCGGACTCCTTACTGCAATCAGTGAACTGCTTGTATTATCGGGAAACGTAGCGGTCAAAGCGATGTTCAAGCCGTCCTTGGACCAGCGACAAGGCAAAGCAGATGACCCAGTAAAGCAATGCCGCCTGCCCGTACAGCAGCAGGAACTCGTAGTTGGTTGCGGCGATTTGCTGGGCGACCCTGAACATCTCGGTAACCAAAATCAGCGATGCCAGTGACGTATCTTTGATCAAGCTGATAAACGTATTGGACAAGGGCGGCAATGAAACACGTGACGCCTGAGGCAAAATAACGCGGCGCAATGATTGTATATAGGACATGCCGATCGTGTCGGCTGCCTCCCATTGGCCTTTTGGAATCGACAGGATCGCTGCCCGGATCACTTCGGAAGCATAAGCTCCGACGTTCAGGGAGAAGCCGATCACTGCCGCAGGAAACGGATCGATGGTGATGCCGAGTGTGGGCAATCCGTAAAACAGGATGAATAATTGAACCAATAAAGGCGTACCGCGTATGATCGATACGTAAACACGGGCAATGATCTGGAAAATTTTAACCGTCGAAATCCGCGCCAAAGCAGTCAAAATCGCCAAAATCAATCCAAAAATAAAGGAAATGATCGATAAAGGCAACGTGAATTGCAGCGTGGCTTCGATTAATGGAAGAAATGAGGATTGCGCAATATCCACAAGCCGTTCCATTCTGACCGGATCTGAGAAAATACTATTCAAGTACATTTTCACCAAACCATTTTTCGGAAATTTCATCGTACGTGCCGTCTTCGATCATATCAGCCAACGCTTTATTCGCTTCATCCACAATTGCGCCACTGTCTTTTCTGAACAATAATGCACTTTGTGCAGCATCTCCGGATTCATCGACAACTTTCACTTTTGCATCCGGGCGCTGTTTCAGGAAATCCAAAACGGTCAAGTTATCATTGACGGTCGCATCAACGCGGCCGGAATTCAGTAATTCAATCGCTTGGTTAAACCCTTCGACGCCTTCAAGTTCCGCGCCGTAAGAAGTGGCTGTTTCAGCATAGTTGCTTGTCAATGATTGTGCAGACAATTTGCCATCCAAGTCTTCAAAGCTTTGGATCTCCGTATTGTCTTCAGCAACTACCAAAACCGCAGTGGAAGTGATGTATGGATCTGAAAACTCATAGCTTTCCTGGCGCTCAGGGTTGATTCCGACCTGGTTGGCGACCATATCAAAGCGTCCGGCGTCCAATCCTGCAAACATGGCATCCCATTGGGTTTCAAGAAATTCAGCTTCGACACCCAGGCGCTCGGCGACTTCGCGTGCAATTTCAACATCAAAACCAGTCAATTCTCCGGAAGCGTCATGGAAAGTGAAAGGAGGGTAGGTTCCTTCCGTACCGATGACCAATGTTCCTTCTTCCTTGACCTTAGCCAGGACATCTTCTCCGGATCCTCCGTTGTCCGCCGCATCATCCGTCGTCGGGTCTTCTTCAGGGGATCCACCGCCACAGGCAGCTAAAACCAACATTGCTAAGACTAATAAAAACGCCAAACTGAATTTCTTCATGTAAATCTCCTCGTTTCGTTTGTATTTTGTTTCCGAGACTCCTTGCTGGCTTTCATTCTCTTTGATTTAATCCAAATAAATGAAATATCAATAAAGCCATTATAACCAACTGGATTAGTTGGTTTAAGGATTAAAAAAAGGAAAATCCGTTTTGAAATCCAACAGAAATCCTAGAGCTGATTTATTATAGCACGCCTTCGCAACAGTCTCAAATGAAGTGAACGGCAGAAAAAAATAGCTTTTCAGGCTGTCTCTAGGATGAAGGAAGGAGATTTTCACCCACACTTTCCGATAAAGTGTTTGTGTTTTTAAAGAGAACAACTTATAATAGCTAGATAATAAAGGTTTGATTAGCAAGGTTTACAAGCTATTTTTTGTTTTTTTACACAGGACAAATGTTTTCCGGAAAAGGAGTGTTGAAAATGGAACGAATTATGATTACAGGTGCTTTAGGACAGATAGGGTCGGAGCTTGTCGGGAAAATGCGTAGCATCTACGGCAACGACAATGTATTGGCGACGGATATCCGCCAGTCTTCCGATCAATCAGGACCTTTTGAAATTTTGGATGTTACCGATGCACAGAGAATGCATGACCTGGCAAAAGATTTTGGTGCCGATACAATGGTCCATATGGCGGCTTTGCTGTCAGCGACTGCTGAAGAAAAGCCTCTTCTTGCCTGGAACTTGAATATGGGCGGACTTGTCAATGCGCTTGAAGCCTCTCGTGAACTCGGCATGCAATTTTTCACACCCAGTTCCATTGGCGCTTTCGGTCCGTCAACGCCTAAGAAAAACACACCGCAAGACACGTTGCAGCGTCCGACAACTATGTACGGCGTTAACAAGGTGGCTGGTGAATTGCTTTGTGACTATTACTTTACAAAATTCGGAGTGGACACGCGCGGCGTCCGTTTCCCAGGACTGATTTCCAACGTAGCTCAGCCGGGCGGCGGAACGACCGATTACGCAGTCGATATCTATTACAAGGCGATCGAACAAGGCAGCTATACGTCTTACATTGCAGAAGGCACCTACATGGATATGATGTATATGCCGGACGCGCTGCAGGCCATTGTTGATTTGATGGAAGCAGACCCAGCCAAATTGATCCACCGAAATGCGTTCAATGTAACAGCGATGAGTTTTGAGCCGGAACAAATTGCCGCTTCCATCCGCAAGCACATTCCTGATTTCAAGATGTCTTATGCGGTCGATCCGATCAGACAGGAAATTGCAGACAGCTGGCCGGATAACATCGATGCTTCTGCTGCCCAGACCGAATGGGGCTTTAAAGCTTCTTACGATTTGGATGCCATGACATATGACATGCTGGAAAAATTAAAAAAAAAGCTCCAGCCCGCTTGAGTGAATTTCATTAAATGAATAATAAGAAACGCCATCCGCAGTCTAATCTGCGGATGGCGTTTTTTTCGTTTTTTATTTGATTAGAATAGTAGATGTGCGACGCCCACAACGATCGGCAATGCAATGATTGTGCGAAGCAAGAAGATGATGATCAGGTCCAGGATATTTACAGGAATCTTGGAACCTAACAGCAAGCCGCCAACTTCAGACATGTAGATCAATTGTGTAACGGACATGGTGGCGACAACAAAGCGCGTCATTTCAGATTCGATGCCTGCACCTAAAATAGCCGGCAGGAACATATCGGCAAAACCGACGACCATCAATTGCGCAGCTTCAGCCGCTTCTGGCACGCCCAGCAAACGCAAATACGGTTCGAACGGTGTACCCAGAATCGTGAACACCGAAGTGTATTCAGCCAAGATCAATGCGACAGTACCGAATGCCATAACAACCGGTGCAACACCAATCCACATATCCAATACGTTTTTAAAGCCGTCTTTGAAGAATTTGCTGACTGAGCGGTTATCTTCCGCCTTCGTCAAAGCACTTTCGATGCCGTGCGAAGTGACACTATAACCAGCCGGCACGTCTTCTGACTGGGATTCCTGTGGTGAACCGTCCATGAAAGTGGTCGGCTTGTTCGTTAATGGGTAAATCCGCGGCATAATAAGTGCAAGAATGACGCCTGCTAAAATGACCGTTGCGTAATAAGGGAGGAAGTAGCTGCCGAGACCAATTTCCTGAATGACGACAATCGCAAACGTGATGGAAACGACGGAGAATGTTGTTCCGATAATCGCGGCTTCACGCTGCGTGTATTTATTCGCTTCGTATTGCTTGCTTGTCAGTAGGACCCCAATGGTGCCATCTCCAACCCACGATGCCAAAGCATCAATGGATGAACGGCCAGGCAGGCGGAACAGCGGGCGCATGATTTTCACCATCATCGTGCCGAAAAATTCCAATAAGCCAAAGTTCATCAATAGAGGGAGAAGCAGGCCAGCAAAAAGGAAAATGGTGAAAAGGAAAGACAGTAAACCGTCGCCGGCAAGAAGGAGCCCTCCTGTATTTTCATTCCAAATAGGTTCTGGCCCAACTTGGAACAACACCATGACTGCAAATACTGCTCCAAGAATCCGGACAATGGTCCAAAAAAGATTGACGTTAAAAAGCTTGTCCATAAACGGAACATAATCTGTTTCGTTGACTTTTTTGGTGATGAAAACCAATGAACCTAAGGCCGCTACAATTAAAATGCCCATCATGATCCACGGTACGATGGATTCGATGGATCCCGCCATAAGGTTGGCGAGGACTGCTATGGTCACCATCCAGCCTTCGTCTGTTGGAATTGGTACCAAAAACAGTATGATTCCGAGTAGAGAAGGAATCAAAAACAGCAGCCAGGTTGAGATAGAAAACTTTTTCACAAATAAATCCCCTTTTCTGAGTGTATGAATACACATAATTATAACTGATTATACAACGCTTTTCCCCTATGAAAGCGCTCCACAACCAATGTTTATATTATCTGAAAACATCCATAAAAAATACCCCCTCAATAAAGAAAATATTGAGGGGGTAATATTTAGAAGGATTCTTCAAAATCCTCATGCCAGCGATAATTATAAAAGCGTTCTTTCGTCAACCAGTTTTCGGTCTCTGTATCGCCTTGCTGCAGCTTGTGCTCCATCTCGGCAAGCATCCAAGCAGTTTGCGAGATGTGCGCTTTCATGGAATTCATTTTCTGCTCACGAACATCCTGAATATCGTAAACGACATCCGGTTGGCCAAGCATCTCCAGTGTATTGTTCGCAAAAGCGACACAATGCAAGGTCGGGCGGTCCTTCATTCGGCGGACTGCACGGACAACCGCGCGGGCAGTTGCTTCATGATCTGGGTGGACAGCATAGTCCGGATAGAAGGTGATGATCTTCGACGGGTTCAATTCTTCGATCAGCTCTGCCATTAGGCCAACCATCTTCTCGTCGTCTTCAAATTCGATGGTTTTGTCGCGCAATCCCATCATCCGAAGGTCAGTCAATCCCATCGCCTCTGCAGAAGCTAGAAGTTCCTGCTTGCGGATGACCGGCAATGATTCTCTTGTAGCGAATGGCGGGTTGCCGAGGTTGCGGCCCATTTCGCCGAGTGTCAGACACGCGTATGTAACGGGTGTGCCCTGGTTGATATGTGTGGTGATCGTTCCGGAAACACCGAACGCTTCATCGTCCGGGTGAGGGAAGACGACCAGCACATGGCGTTCTTGTGGAATTGTCATGGTAAGTTCCTCCCTTAATAACTGAACGGTGTTTCGCTGATCTCCAGCGCCACCGCCAATTTCCCAGTGCCGTCATGCCCTGCAAGCAAAAGGCGGCCCTGTTCATCCAATTCGTAATGTGTGATGCCTTGTGCATAGACCCAGCCATGCGGCAGTTTCAGTCCCACGCGGTGCGGGCTGTCGCCGACCACTTTTCCAAGCTCGTAATTGATGACCACGTTGCGGATGAACGCGCCGGCATTGAAAAAGCCTTCGTTGAAATGCGTCGCATAAGAGCCGTTTGTCGTTTCCAAATGAAGGTAGACATCTTTGCCTGCAAATGCGTCCAATTGTACTTGCAATTTTTTTACTTCGACTAGTTCCATGATGTTCCTCCTAAAGAATCGGTATTCTTTCAGTATAGGGAAATATGCGGGATATTGCGATTAGGATGCTTTGGCAGATGAAACTCTATTGCCCCGTTTGCTTTCTGTTTTTGAGAAAGATGAACAACATGACAAGAGCCAAACCGATATAGAGAGTGGAAGAACTGATGATCAGTTGCTGTGTAACGGTTACATCAACAAAATGCATGGCGAAATCGGGACCAACTAAAAGAATGGGGATGATGATAGTGAACCAGGATTTACTCCATAAAGCGCCTGCAATAAAAGTAGCGATTCCTGCAGCTGCGATGACCCACATGATTTCGCGCGAAGGAATATAAATATACAGCGGATCTAAAATGAAAGTATCTAAAAACAACACGGCTAAAAAAGAAATGCTTATGACAAATTGAACCGTCATAAGAATCACCATTGTTTTTTTAGTAGACCATGTGCTGATGCTCATTTTTCGCATGAAGTAAATATAAGAAACGACGCCGAACAGAGTGATTACTGGATAAGCGATGATCGACAATAAAGAAAAACTCAAATCTCCGCGTATAGCTGAACCGGTGATGAAATAAGCTGCCAGTAAGAGAATCAGCATCGGCAATACTTTTAAGATGCCAAAAACATCAAACTTCATTTCGCTGCTGAGGTTTTTCAAATATGTTTCAGGAGAACCGCCGGTGACACTATCCACCGTTTTCCCGCGGCTTTCTGCATCTTCCAGGTGATCTCTTAATTCTTGCGAGATTTCATGGATCTCTTTTTCATTTTTCCCGGAAGTCATCAAGTACATTTTTAAGTTTGCGATGAACTCTTCGCTTTCTTTTGACAGCATCATTCTATTTCCTCCTCTACGAGTCGATTGACTGAATGGGACAATTCATTCCAGCGCAGCTTAAACTCTTCGTATTCTTTTTGCCCCAAGTCGGTGAGTGTATAATATTTTCGCTTTGGCCCGCTTGGAGACGCTTTCAGGACGGATTGCACAAATCCTTCTTTTTGCATGCGCATCAGTACAGGGTAGATGCTGCCTTCGCTAATCATCTGGAATCCGTACGCTTCCAGTTTCTCAATCATTTCATAACCATACGTTTCGCCTTTTTCAATGATGCCGAGAAGGCAACCTTCGAGTATACCTTTAAGCATCTGGCTTGAAGACATTGTGTCATCTCCTTTGATCAATATTTTGCTGGGGTAAATACATCAGCTATGTTGCAATACAATATAGCATTTGGTTGTGCGGGGTGTCAACTAGGTTGTTTAACAAGTTAGCTGTGGTGAAAATGTACAGTATGAATGCTGAACGTGAAGAAGCGAGGAGGCCATTGGCAAAATCAATAAAAAAAAGGCTGTCCACAGAAAGTCATTTTCATGACTTTTCGGGACAGCTGAAGGGGGTGTATTTTACAATTCAGTTACTTCAACTTCAGGTTTTGTGAATTTCGATGCGGCGCCGTGCATAACCGGTCCGACGTATTCGTTCAGCTTCCAGCCGTGTTGGATGGCTGTAGCAACAAAGATTTTAGCATTCAAGACCGCATCTTTAACCGATTGGCCGTTAGCTAAGTTAGCTGTGATTGCTGCTGCGAATGTGCAGCCGGCGCCGTGGTTATAAGATGTATCCGTTTTTTCAGAAGTCAGCAAATAATGTTTTTTGCCATCGAACAGCAAATCTGCTGCTTTATCGTGCTTGAGTTGTTTGCCGCCTTTGATGACAACAAATTCAGCGCCGTGGGCATGGATTTTTTCTGCTGCCGCTTGCATGTCTTCTACTGTCTGCAGCGTTCCTTCGCCTGATAATTGCCCTGCTTCCACCAAGTTTGGTGTAACGACTTTCGCGTTTGGCAATAAATACTTGATCATGGCATCTACATTTTCAGGGAACAAAACTTCGTCTTCCCCTTTGCATGCCATAACTGGATCGATGACGACATCTCTGATGCCGGAATCAGCAATTGCCTTGCCCGCCATTTCGATGATATCAACAGTCGGCAACATGCCGGTTTTTAATGCGTCAACGCCTGTAGAAAAGGCGGTTTTCAACTGGGCGTCCACAGTATCTAATGCAATAGGGTGAATGCCGTGGCTCCAGCCATTTTCAGGATCCATGGTTACGATGACAGTCAATGCATTCATGCCGTACGTTCCATGTTCCTGGAATGTTTTAAGGTCTGCTTGTATGCCTGCTCCGCCGGAAGTATCTGATCCGGCGATAGTTAGTGTTTTTTTGAGTGTCATGCGTAAATCTCCTTTAAGTGGATTATGTCTTTGTTCTCATTTTAACAAAAATTCATACATTTACAACGGATTGCGCTTATTCGGCACGAGCAGGAGAACTGCCGTAGCAACACAGATAAGCAGGAATACAGTAGTGAAAATTCCCATTAAGACAAAGCCGCTTTTGAAAAGACCAATGGTAATGAGTAATGTTAGAATGGAAACAGCTACGATAATAAGTCCAAGGCAGCCTAATCCGGCGCGTTTCGCGCCTTCTGGAGCAGTTGTTCCCTTGGTTTTTGAAACACTGGTGATTTTTTCGCGCCAATCGGCCATGCTGATCGCTCCTTTAGATAATCGTAACATGAAGATAGAGTGAATAGAATACAAGAAAGTAGGGGTTATGTTGGCGAAAGATCCAAAATTGACGGAAATCGAACGTTTATTGGAAGAAGTGAAAGGGCAAGGAGAAACAAAAGAGTCCGGCTTCTGGAAAACAACCAAATTGATGATGAGTGTCTGGCGGAACTCTTTTCTTGTATTGATTGCCATTTTATTGCTGTTGTTGGTGGCTTTGCCGCTGGGTACGTTTTGGATGATCAAAGGCAGTACTGCAACTGAGAGCAAAGGTGCGTTTTTGGAACAGATCCAGGAATTGAATGAACTCTCGACTGCCGAAGCTTTTTCGAAAGTCATTATTGAGCGCCAGGACAATGCGGTATTCGGCCAGGAAATCGGTCTGGACCTGCCCGGTACGAAACGCCAATTGCTGGTGGTCATTCCGGGATCGGTTCGTGCCGGCATTGATTTTTCAAAAGTATCAGAGGGCGATATTGTACTTGACGAAGAAGCGAAAACAGCGACATTGACGTTGCCGCCGGCCGAATTTTTAGGAGGACCGGAATTGTTCATGGATCAGGTGGAGGTTTATTCATATGAAGGGCTGTTCCGCAGCGGTGCCGATATTTCAGAAGCCTACGAATTGGCTGAAGAAGCCAAAAAACTGATGTTGGCAGAAACGGAAGGGCAGGGTGTGCTGCAGACGGCAGAAGACAATGCAGCGCGCTCGGTCCAGGAAATGTTCGGTCTGGTTGACTATGACGTTACAGTAGAATTTGAGGAGTGATGAATATGGGAAAACAGATTTTTCAAAACGACTGGCAAGAGGTCGTGGGTCAGGAATTCGACAAACCGTATTATTTGGAGCTGCGCGAGTTTTTAAAAGAAGAATACGCCAATCAAACCGTCTACCCGGCCAAGGAAAACATTTGGTCGGCTTTTAAACATACAGCGTATGGAGATGTCAAAGTCGTCATCTTGGGACAGGATCCCTATCATGGACCCAACCAGGCGCATGGGTTGAGTTTCTCGGTCCAGCCGGGAGTGCCTCATCCGCCAAGTCTGCGCAATATGCTGAAAGAGCTGAAGGAAGACATCGGCTGCGACAAACCGAAAGACGGCACTTTGACGAAATGGGCCGACCAAGGCGTTCTGATGATGAACACGGTGTTGACAGTGAGGGGCGGAGAAGCGAATTCCCATCGCAATAAAGGATGGGAAACATTTACGGACGAAGTAATCCGCAAATTATCTGAACGTGAAGAACCGGTCATTTTCGTCTTATGGGGCAAGCCTGCCCAAACGAAGAAACGGCTCATCGACCTGGACAAGCATGATGTACTCGAAGCGCCGCACCCGAGTCCGCTCAGTGCCAGCCGCGGATTTTTCGGCAGCCGTCCTTATTCAAAAGTGAACAGTCTGTTACAAAGCCGCGGGCAGGCGCCCATCGATTTCTGTTTGGACTGACCTGCGGCAGAATTGCATGGTAAACTGGAATTAATCTAAATCGGAGAGGGGGCTGGAACATGGCCATCGACAACATGCGTATTTTAAATGAAATCGACAGGCACACGACGCGAGCGCGAAACGGCGATCCGGCGAAGGTGCGTGACTCAGTTGCAGCAATCCGGGCTTTATGCGATTTGCTGCTGGAGGACGATCAACCGATGATCAATCATCAAACACCGCGTGCCGTGCCGCTCGATTCCCCTCAGCCGCAGACGGTATCTGCCGTCAACAAGCTGAAAGAAGAAGACGCGAACGGCGATTCGCTGTTTGAATTTTAAATGGAAAGAGGAAGTTACTTATGAAGTTTTTCTTGATTGCCGGAGCGGTTAACGCTCTTCTGTCTGTAGCATTTGGTGCGTTCGGTGCACATTTGCTGGAAGGGCGCGTTGCGGACAAGTATTTGGATACATGGCAAACGGCCGTGCAGTATCAGATGTTCCATGCAGTCGGGTTGATGGTCATCGCCATCTTGATGAGCTCATCTCTGCTTGGGCCGCTTAGTTCATTGAACTGGGCAGGTTATTTGATGCTTGCTGGAATCGTCATTTTTTCAGGGAGCTTATATGTCCTGAGTTTAACAGGCATCAGCATTCTCGGTGCCATCACGCCAATCGGCGGCGTTGCATTTATCGCCGCTTGGGTGATGATCATCGTTGCCGCAGTGAAAGCATTGTAATGATAGAAGGAGGGCCATCCGTTTTACGAGGATGGCCCTCTTTTTGTTATAGAAAGTAAATACGGTTTAATGGAAAGTAATTCATTCACTTTGGAAAGTATTTGTGCCAATATGGAAAGTATTTTGCGTAGAACAGAAAGTATATCCAACTAACTGGGAAATATCCCTTAAGAAATCCACTTTCCATACAAATCAAACAAAAAAAGCCGCCCAAAGAGGCGGCTTTCAGCATATTTTGATTAAACTTCCAAGAACTTAACGGTTCTTTCGGCATCCAGGCGTGTGCCTACATAGAATGAACCGAATTCTGCGTAACGCGCGCTGACTTCGTCAAAACGCATTTCGTAGATCAATTTCTTGAATTGAAGAACGTCGTCTGCGAACAAAGTAACGCCCCATTCGTAGTCGTCAAAACCGACAGATCCAGAAATGATCTGTTTTACTTTGCCGGCATAGCTGCGGCCGATTTTGCCGTGTGACAGCATCAATTCTTTGCGGGTATCCATCGGAAGCATGTACCAGTTATCGTCGCCGTCGCGGCGTTTGTCCATCGGGTAAAAGCAGATGTACTGTGAACGCTGAAGTTCAGGGTACAAACGCGCGCGGACATGCGGGTTCTGGTATGGATCTTCGTCTGATTTGCCAGCCAGATAGTTGGAAAGCTCAACGACAGAAACGTAAGAGTACGTAGGAACCGTGTAGGCAATCAACGTCAGCTTGTTGTATTCTGTTTCAAGTTCATTCAATTCGTCCATTGTTTCACGCAGCATCATCAGCATCAAGTCAGCTTTTTGGCCAACAATTGAATACAATGCGTGTGCGCCGGTTTTATTTTCATCGGCTTGGTTGATCTTGTCCATAAATGCCTGGAATTCATCGATCGCGAATTGGCGTTCTTCTTCCGTCAGCATTTTCCACGTTACCCAGTCCATCGAACGGAAATCGTGCAGGACGTACCAGCCGTCTAATGTAATCGCTGCTTCATTCATTAATCAAACACTCCTTTAATGTAAATCTCTCACCATTCAGTTTATCACAACGCCTCACCAACTTCCTGCAAAACTACCGGCTGTCACCAATTTGACATGACGCGCACGGGTTTTCAGCGGGTCTGTAAAAGGGTAAACTGAAGTCAAGGAATTGCAGAAAGAGGAGAAGCAGCATGCCGTTATTTTTTGAAGAAACATCCTGGCGTTTTTGGGACCAGTCCTTGAGCGCCAAAAACCGCTCAGCACTGGAATCATTTGCAGCAGACGACACACTTTGTGAATTGGTGGGGAGCGAAAAAAGTGAACCGGCCGTCCGCACATGGGTGCATGATGACACAGTGGTGTTGGGCATCCAGGACCACCGCCTGCCCCATATCGAGGAAGGCATGGAGGTCTTGAAAGCGCACGGTTTTACGCCGATTGTACGCAACTCGGGTGGACTGGCGGTGGTATTGGACGCCGGTGTCCTGAACATTTCGCTGGTGCTGTCGGAAAAAGAGAACGCCATCGACATTCCAGCCGGGTATGAACTGATGCTTGAACTGGTGAAGGAATTATTTCCGGAAGCTGACATCGAAGCCTATGAAATCGTCGGCTCGTATTGCCCGGGATCTTATGACCTCAGCATTGGCGGCCGGAAATTCGCCGGCATCTCTCAACGCCGGATCCGCCGCGGTATCGCAGTGCAGGTTTATCTATGCGTTGAAGGCAGCGGTTCGGAACGTGCAGAAATTATCCGTGAATTTTACGAAGCGGGACTGCAAGGCGAAGAGACAAAATTCACCTACCCGGAAATAAAACCTGAAACGATGGCGTCGCTCAGCGAGCTGCTTGGCAGACCCATCACTGTCCAGGAAGTGGTGCTCGACCTTCACGCTTTGATGGGCGCACCGGCACCTATGCCGCTGCAGCCGGATGAGACGGAATTGTACGGATTTTATTTGGAACGGGTGGTTGAACGCAACCGCAAAATGCTGGAACGTCCTCTTGAATAGAGAAGAGGCGCTGGTGTAGAATAGCTGTTACATGAAAAAAACGGAGGTGCGCAAGTGAGCTACGCAACGCAAAAATTAGCTGAAGAAAAAGTCTTTAAAGATCCGGTCCACCGATATGTCCACGTGCGCGACCAAGTGATTTGGGATCTGATCAATTCGCGTGAAGTTCAGCGTTTGCGCAGAATCAAGCAATTGGGCACCTCGTACTTAGTATTCCACGGCGCAGAACACAGCCGTTTCAACCACTCACTGGGCGTATACGAAATCGTCCGGCGGATTTCGGATGATATTTTTCATGGCCGTCCGGAATGGGACGAAAGTGAACGCTTGGTGGTTTTGTGCGCGGCACTTCTTCATGATCTGGGCCACGGGCCGTTCTCTCACTCATTCGAAAAGGTTTTTGCGCTTGACCATGAAGCCTTTACACGAAAAATTCTGCTTGGAGACACGGAAGTCAATGAAATCTTGTCCAAGGTATCCACCGGTTTTCCGGAAAAAGTGGCTGAAGTGATTGCCAAAACCTATTCGAATAAACAAGTGGTGTCGTTGATTTCCAGCCAAATTGACGCGGACCGCATGGATTACCTTCAGCGCGATGCGTATTATACAGGGGTTTCCTATGGCCATTTCGATATGGAGCGGATTCTTCGTGTCATGCGCCCGCTCGATGACCAGGTTGTCATCAAGTCGAGCGGCATGCATGCGGTTGAGGATTACATCATGAGCCGCTACCAGATGTATTGGCAAGTGTATTTCCATCCAGTTGCCCGCAGTGCAGAAGTGATTTTGCGGAAGATACTTCAGCGGGCCAAGGAATTGCATGGTCTCGGCTATAAATTCGCACAGCCGCCGACCCATTTCCTGTCGTTTTTCGACCGCAGCTTTACGCTGAAAGAGTATTTGGCTTTGGACGAAGGCGTCTTGATGACTTATTTCCAATTGTGGATGACGGAGCGCGACCCGATCTTAGCGGATCTGTGCGACCGTTTCGTCAACCGCCGCCTGTTCCAGTACGTGGATTTTGATCCGGGCAAAGATTACAAAAAGCTTGGCGAACTTGCTCAGCTGTTTCATTCTGCAGGCATCGACCCGGAATATTATTTGATCGACGATTCGACATCCGATTTGCCTTACGATTTTTATCGTCCGGGAGAGGAAGAAGAGCGCCTGCCGATCCATTTGCTGATGCCGAACGGCGACATCAAGGAATTATCGCGTTTGTCCCAAATTGTAGACGCCATTTCCGGCAAACGCAGAACCGATTATAAATTGTATTTTCCAGCTGAGCTATTGATCGATGGCAAGAAAAAAGCCATCAAGCAGCAGATTTTGGAGATGCTTCGAGAAGGAGGGGTATAGTTGCTCCAGGAACACGCAAAAATCGTGGACTTTATTGCCACCGCGGAAGGTGTAACCGGCCGCAAGAAATTGCAGAAAATGATTTACATAATGAAAAAGATGGACATTCCGTTCCAGGAAAAATACGAGTTCCATATTTATGGGCCGTATTCTGAAGAATTGACTGCCCGTGTACATGAATTATGCGACATGGGTTTCTTGTCCGAGGCCTTGGAGGACAAAGGCTCTTACGTTCAATATAAATATAGCGTCACAGAAGAAGGCCAGGAGTTCCGCAAAGTATTGGGGAAATCCGTTTTGGATAACCCGTTGACGGCAGAGAAGCTGAATGCCAAAAGCGGTCGCTTCCTGGAATTGACCGCGACGCTCCTGTATTTTGATAATTTAAACCGCGGGGAACAAATCGATAAATTGCATGTCGTCAAAGGAAAGCTGAACTTTACGGCTGAGGAGATCGATGAGGCATTTGCATTTATAGAGGAACTGCGTTCGTAAGCGGTGGGAATGAAAAAAACTCCCATTACGGGAGTTTTGAACGGCCATTTTCACTTTTCATGGGATCCAGTTGCAGTGCCTAGCTCTTCAGGTCATAAGTCAACCCGGTGTCCAGTTGCAGTGCCTAGCTCTTCAGGTCATAAGTCAACCCAATGTCCAGTTACAGTGCCTAGCTCTTCGGGTCATAAGTCAACCTGGCTGTGTGGCAAAAAGCGCCACTTCGCCGGTCTGCCTTATGCCTGTCAGAGCTGAACAGGCACTTCCACTTTTTTCATTGATCTGAAAAAAGTTTGCCTTTTGTGCCGTAATCGGTTTTTTTCATGTCTTCGATAAAAACGGTGACGTTTTCAATCGGTGCCCCTGTTGTTTCAGAAACGGCTTCAGATACCTTTTCGACAAGTGCGCGTTTTTGATCTTCTGTGCGCCCTTCGAGCATTTTGACAGTTACGTATGGCATAATGGATACAGCTCCTTTTCTTGAGAATACTATCATCATAGCAGAACGGAGGATTCAGACAATGGCGAACGAAGAAAAACCAAAACAAAAAGTAGGCTTTACCATCATAAAAAACGATCCGACAGACGGCCATAAAGGCTACGGCATCGGTTCCTTGTCTCTGGAGAACGTTTCTCCGCTGTTCATCGACGTGGAAGAGCAGGAAGCTTTTATCGATATCGGCGCCATGCATGCCCGCAGTGAAGTGGAGCGCGGCATCAAGTTCACCACCAACCCGGAAGACTCTGCCGGAGGCAAAGATTATTGGCTGGTATGGATCACCATCGACTTCAATCCGGAAGGTCCCTATTACGCAGGAGTCGCAGCATGTGAAATGGTGGTTAACCGTGAGAAACGCAGAGGCTATAAAATTTTGGCCGACCACGTCAACCGGATGGATAAATCGATGAAACGCAAAATTCTCGTCGATCAAATGGATGAACCATCGAAAAAAGTGCTGGCCAACTACCTGGAAACCCATAACCCGGAAATGTGGCAGCGCAGCTCGGAACAGCTTCATCATGATCTTGGCCGGAAGTAAGGAAATCCGCTTGGCCAATAAATAAAGGTTTTGTCAAAGTGAGATTTACAGAGAACAACCAGCTTTTTGAACAGAATGTGACATTTCAATTTGCTTCCAACGGATGGTTGAAGTTGTCTATAAAAGGCAGTACACTAGAACTACAGCTTTTCAATAGAAAGCTAGGACACCTGATAGCGAGCAAGTGCCGTGAGCCATTGCGAACAAACCCAAGCCAATGCCTCATGTCTCTTTCTTCGCACCATCAGGCTTTTAAAAAGGTTTTCTGTGAAGGGAAAAATTCCCTGTGCAGAAAACCTTTTTATTTTATGTGTAACGAAGTTTAGCCCGGGTAAAGAGGAATAGGAAAAAAATATTGCACTTTTACCGAAAACACTTATACTTTTTTAGGTGGATTTTATTTAGATTGAAAAGGAGTTTGATTATAGATGGCAGGATTTTGGTATACAGAAAAACAGACAGAGAATTTCGGGATCACAATGAAAATCAACAAGACGCTTCATACGGAGCAAACGGAATTCCAATACCTTGAAATGGCGGAAACCGCGGAATGGGGCAATATGCTGTTTTTGGACGGCATGGTCATGACTTCTGAAAAAGACGAATTCGTCTATCACGAAATGGTTGCACATGTTCCATTGTTCACGCATCCGAATCCGGAAAAGGTGCTGGTTGTCGGTGGCGGCGATGGCGGCGTCATCCGTGAAATCCTGAAACACCCGTCTGTCAAAAAAGCGACGCTTGTCGACATTGACGGCAAAGTGATCGAGTACTCGAAAAAATTCCTGCCAAGCATTGCTTCTGGCCTGGAAGATTCACGCGTGGAAGTGATCGTCGGCGACGGCTTCATGCACATCGCAGAATCGGAAAACGAATTTGATGTCATCATGGTGGATTCAACTGAACCGGTCGGACCGGCAGTCAACTTGTTCTCAAAAGGCTTCTACGCAGGTATTTCAAAAGCGTTGAAAGAAGACGGTATTTTTGTGGCTCAATCTGATAACCCATGGTTCAAAGCAGATTTGATCAAGCAGGTACAGAGCGATGTTAAAGAAATCTTCCCAATCACCAACTTGTACTTGGCGAATATCCCGACTTACCCAAGCGGTCTGTGGGCATTCACCATCGGTTCGAAGAAATACAACCCATTGGAAGTTCCGGCTGAACGTTTCCATGAAATCGACACGAAATACTATACGCCTGAGCTGCACAACGCCGCTTTCGTGTTGCCGAAATTCGTGAAAGATTTGACAGGAGAGTAAATGATGAGATTTGACGAGACTTATTCAGGAAAAGTATTCATCAAAAGCCATCCGAATTACGAAGAATCAAAAGCCGTACTCTACGGCATGCCGATGGACTGGACAGTCAGCTACCGTCCGGGATCCCGTTTTGGCCCGAATAAAATCCGTGAAGTGTCCATTGGTTTGGAAGAATACAGCCCATACCTTGACCGCGAGCTCGGGGACGTGAAATTTTTTGATGCAGGTGACATTCCTTTGCCGTTCGGCAATCCGGAAAAAAGCTTGATCGAAATCGAGACTTACGTCCACACCCTGTTGGCTGATCATAAAATCCCAATGGGCATGGGTGGCGAGCATTTGGTGTCATTGCCGGTTATGAAAGCAGTCGCCAGTAAATATGACGACTTGGCGATCATCCATTTTGATGCGCACACCGATCTTCGAGAAAACTACGAAGGCGAAGAATATTCCCATTCAACGCCGATCCGTAAAATTGCGGACCATATCGGACCGAAGAATGTCTATTCATTCGGCATCCGTTCCGGCATGAAAGAAGAATTCGAGTGGGCCAAAGAACAAGGCATGCACATCTCGAAATTTGAAGTGCTTGAGCCGTTGAAAGAAGTATTGCCGACTCTTGAAGGACGCAATGTCTACGTGACGATCGATATGGACGTCTTGGATCCTGCACATGCACCGGGTACCGGTACAGTTGACGCAGGCGGGATCACATCACGTGAACTGCTGGCTTCAATCCATGCAATCGCAGCATCAGGCGTCAACGTCGTTGGTTTTGATCTTGTGGAGCTTGCTCCTGTCTACGACCATTCCGACCAAACCGCAAACACAGCCAGCAAGCTGATGCGTGAAATGATTTTGGGTTGGGTTAAGTAGAGAAAAGCGGAGGCAGCCGTCTAGCCGCGACAAGCGCTGGAAGCCTTACCGGTAATGGCGTTCTGTGCCGTTACTGGAAAGGCCGAAGCGACTCGAGGGGCTGGCTGTTGGAGCTAAACAATAAGAAAAGCAAAGGCACAAATTTATATCAATCAATATAATTGCAGCAAGAGCCAGCTTGGAATTTTCCAAGTCGGCTTTTTCTATTGTATTTTACGTATCGATTCACAAACCATTTGGGATCTTCAAAGCAACATAAGCTCTCCAAAATAGAATCTTTAATTTAAAACCGGTAAGATAGATGGAGACTACTTATCTGGAAGAGGTGCTGACAATGGAATTGTATAAATGGACAGGCCATCGCGATCAGGCGGTGATGCTGATGGCAAATTTGGCAAATGCGCGGCTGATTTATCTGGTCAATGACGACGAAGCGGTATTGCTCTATGAAGCAGAAGGCGGTCCTGGTTTGCAGGGCGCGGAAGCTTACCAGGTACTGAATGCTGTGGGAGACATCAATGATGGCTATTACGCCGTATTCAATAACGTTCCGGTGTCGGAGGAAGGCCGTGAGCTGTTCGAGTCGCGCTTCCAGAACCGGGCAGGGATGGTAGAGAAAGAACCAGGATTCGCGGCAATTCGCGTACTGCGGCCGGTGAATTCCGATACGTACGCCATTCTGACCTTGTGGAAAGACGAACAATCGTTTAAAAACTGGCAGGAATCGCAGGCATATGGACATGCCCATGCCAAGCGCGGCACAGCGGAAGGCATCGACAAACGCCCGAATATTTTCCCGCGCCCTTCTTTTGTCACAACCTATACAAGATGAGCAACGACACATTAAAATGAACAATTGATGAAAGACCACGTGCATTCAGCTGAGGCTGAAACATGTGGTCTTTTGCTTAATCTGCAGTTACCGCCAATCCTTCATTGAAAAAGACAGTCGAGTCAAGCTATAATATAAAGGTTATCAAAGGACGGGGAGGCGGAGAGCCATGCAAAAGACAGTGACGATCAAACTGACGACGACGATCCGTCAGCCGGATATGGAAGAGCAAGTGATGGTATTGGAATCTCATGGAACCTTGACGGAGAAAAACGAGCTGCGTTACCTGCAATATGCCGAACAGCAGGACGAACTCGAAATCCGGACAACGGTCAAACTTCAAAAAGACGAAGCGGTGATTATGAGAAGCGGCGGCCTGCAGATGCGGCTCCCGTTTTTATTACATAAAGAACAGACGGGAAATCTGACGAATGAACAGGGGTCATTTATGCTGACGACAAAGGCGCATGAATTGTCGGTCAGCGATACGCGGTTTAAAGTCCGATACGACCTTGCACTGGGCTCGGATCCTGTCGGTGAATACGAAATGGAAATACAGTTTATGGAGGCTAAATGATGAACGCAGTAGAAAAAGTCCAACAGGCAATTAAAACGGCATTTACGGAAGCAATTGAAAAAGCGGAATTGACAGCCGAACCGGTTGAAGTTCGTTTAGAATCACCAAAAGACAAAGCGAACGGCGATTACGCCACAAATATTGCGATGCAATTGACGCGTTTGGCGAAAAAGCCGCCCCGCGCGATTGCAGAAGCGATTGTAGCAAACCTCGATAAAGACACAGCGAACATCCAGACAGTGGAAATCGCCGGTCCCGGATTTATCAACATCACCATCAAAAAGGATTACTTACAGGACGTCGTCAAAACCGTGCTCGACCAGAAAGCGGATTACGGCCGTTCAACTGCAGGTGCAGGCGAACGCATCCAAGTGGAATTTGTATCAGCCAACCCGACAGGCGACCTGCATTTGGGCCATGCCCGCGGATCTTCAGTCGGCGACTCGCTGTGCAATGTATTGGACCTTGCAGGATATGACGTATCACGCGAATACTACATCAACGATGCCGGCAATCAAATCAATAATTTGGCATTGTCGATAGAAGCCCGTTATTTTGAAGCACTTGGCCAAGGCGACAGCATGCCGGAAGATGGCTACCGCGGACAGGATATTAAAGATATTGCGGACGCGTTGGTACAGGAACATGGCGACAAATTTGTCAGCATGACTCATGAAGAGCGTTTTGAAGAATTCCGCCAGCACGGATTGAAAGTGGAATTGGCGAAATTGCAGCAGGATCTGGCGGATTTCCGTGTGAAATTCGATGTATGGTATTCTGAATCGTCTCTTTACAAAAACGGCAAGATTGATGAAGCTTTAGCTAAATTGCGTGCCAATGGCCATGTTTTTGAAGAAGACGGAGCAACGTGGTTCCGTTCGACAACGTTCGGTGACGACAAGGACCGTGTTTTGATTAAAAATGACGGTACATATACGTATTTGATGCCCGATATCGCTTACCATGAAGATAAATTGCAGCGTGGCTTCGAAAAGCTCATCAATGTTTGGGGAGCTGATCACCACGGCTATATCCCGCGCATGAAAGCGGCGATTGAAGCACTTGGCTATGACCGCGACACGCTTGAAGTCAGCATCATCCAAATGGTGCAATTGTACAAAGACGGCGAAAAAATGAAGATGAGCAAACGTACGGGTAAAGCAGTAACAATGCGCGAGCTTGTCGAATTGGTCGGCTTGGATGCTGTGCGTTATTTCTTCGCCATGCGTTCCGGCGATACGCATATGGATTTCGATCTGGATTTGGCTGTGTCACAATCCAATGAAAACCCGGTCTTTTATTCGCAATATGCGCATGCCCGCATCTCTTCGATTTTGCGTCAGGCAGAAGAACAGGGATTGACGGTTTCAGAAGACCAGTTGAACTTATTGACTTCTGAAAAAGAAATCGATGTTCTGAAGAAAATCGGTGATTTCCCGCAAGTCATTGCGGATGCAGCCAAGCAGCGTGCACCTCACCGAATCACGACATACATTCATGAATTGGCATCTAATTTCCACAGTTTCTACAATGCCAACAAAGTCTTGGATGCCTCTAACCCGGAATTGACCGGTGCCCGTCTGGCATTGATCATGGCTGTGAAAACAACCTTGGCCAACGCGTTGAAGACAGTCGGCGTCGCAGCTCCGGAAAAAATGTAAGAGACAGACAAACGTTTACGTGTATAATAAAGAGAAACTTCAATCAATGAATCTATCGCTTTTAGAAGCGGGATGAAATGAAGAAACAGAATATGAGAACCATTCATAAAGGTGCTTATGTCTAAGAACATGAGTTAAAAGGGAAGCCGGTTTAATTCCGGCGCGGTCCCGCCACTGTATGTGAGAGGAATCTGCAAAATGCCACTGAAGCAATGCTTTGGGAAGGTGCAGAAACCGAAGACCACAAGCCAGGAGACCTGCCTTTATGACGACACACCCAAACGCCTGCGAGGAAAGGCTGGATGCGCATGCTTTTTTATGGCGTCCTTTCCATCCCCCGCAGTTTGCTGCGGGGGATTTTGTGTTCTCAAGGAGATTTCTTCAAACTTTCTGCATCTGAATCATTTGAGAAATTATTTATATCGTATATAAAAATTGCTAGATAAGTTGAACTAAAGAAACTGGCTTTTACCCAATGCTTCGGACGCTCTGGGTAGAGCGAAGACGATTGCTCCTGCGTAAGCTCGTCGCAGATGAGGTCCCAGGAATGCCTGTTCCCTCATTTGCACCCGCAAGAAGCCAGGCAAAGGACACCTGTCTTCTCGCTTCGCCTAGCCCTTGGCAGCTGGCACCGCGACGTCCTGTCGCGCCGGCTGCATGACCCACATCCTGTGGGCCCGAAAGCGTAGCTGTTTTACGGAATATCGGCTACTACAAATCATTAGTTCAAAAAGCACTACACACAACAAGGGGGATTTATTCATGAAGAAGATTTGGAAGTTTGGTGCAACCGCAGGATTGGCCGCGGTATTGATGGCGGGTTGCGGAGATACGGCGACGCCCGTAGAAGAACAGGATACTGAAACACCGGCGGAACCGCCGACGGAAGTTGCGGATGTAGAATTTCCAGTGACGTTGACGGATGCAGTAGGCGAAGAAGTGGTGATCGAGGAAGAACCGGGAGCCATTGTTTCGATGGTGCCATCAAATACAGAAATCGCTTATGAACTTGGCGTTGGTGACAAATTAGTCGGCGTTTCGGATTTTGATAATTATCCGGAAGAAGCGATGCAAGTTGAAAAGATCGGCGGCCAGGAATTCAATGTGGAAAAAATCATTGGCCTGCAACCGGATTTGGTGCTTGCGCATGAATCGGGATTGGGTGTTGGCGACGCTGGGCTTCAGCAGTTGCGTGACGCTGGACTCGAGGTCTTTGTAGTCAACAATGCCGTCAGCTTTGATGAAGTCTACGATTCCATTACAGTGATCGCACAAGCGACAGGCACCATGGAAGAGGCGGAAAGCATCGTTTCTGAAATGGAAGTCCAAGTGGCGGAAATCGAAGAATTGGCAAGCACAATCGAAGAGCCGAAGACTGTCTTTCTGGAAGTCGGAAGTGAACCCGACATCTACACGACCGGAAAAGGCACGTTCATGGATGAAATGTTGACGCTCATCAACGCTGAAAATATAGCGGGCGATTTGGTAGGCTGGGCAAAAATGGACGCAGAAGCAGTCGTTGCAGCTGATCCAGACGTCATCATCACAACAGAAGGCGGCTATATCGAAGATGCAGTCGACCAAATCAAATCGCGCAATGGATTTGCGGAAGTGACAGCTGTCAAAGAAGATGCTGTCTATAACCTGGATTCGGACATGCTCACCCGTTCAGGCCCACGTTTATCAGAAGGGCTGATGGAAATGGCGAAAGCTGTTTATCCTGAAGTGTTCAATGAGTAAGAATGTACTGGCATACAGCGTCTCGCTGCTGATTTTAGCAGGCGCCATTTTGCTGGGGGTGACGGTCGGAACGGTTTCCATTTCGCCCGTCGTGTTATGGAATCCGTCTTCGGATGAGGCAGCAGCCAATATTTTATGGAATATCCGCATGCCCCGTGTTATTTTAGCCGGGCTTGTCGGAGCGGCACTGGCGATTGCCGGGGCTGCGTTCCAAGGGCTTCTGAAGAACCCATTGGCCGATCCTTACACCCTGGGAGTGTCTTCCGGTGCCTCAGTCGGCGCTGTGATGACGCTCTTTTTTGGCATATCCATCCCATTTTTAGGACCATTCACTTTGCCGGTCATGAGCATGATCGGGGCGTTGCTCACAATGCTCGCCGTGATGAGTTTCGCAAAATTGGTGGATCGCTCCATGAAAATGGAAACCGTCATTTTAACAGGCATCATCTTCAGTTCTTTTCTGGGCTCAATCATCTCCCTGATGATTGCATTGACCGGAGAAGAGCTGCGCCAAATCATCGGCTGGCTGCTGGGCAGTGTGTCGATGCGCGGATGGCCATATGTACGGATGGCGCTGCCGTTTGTTTTGATCGGTTCATTCGTCTTGTGGCTGAAACGCAGAGAATTGAACGCCATGCTGTTTGGTGAAGAACGCGCACAACATTTGGGCGTCGATGTCAGAAAGAGCAAAATGATCATCTTAATCGGCGGTTCGGTACTGACAGGAGCAGCCGTTTCAGTTTCCGGAACCATCGGCTTTGTCGGTCTGGTGGTGCCGCATATGACCCGCTTATTATGGGGATCGGATCATCGCCACGTCCTGCCATTATCGTTCATCAATGGAGCCGCGTTATTGATCATTTGTGACTTGGTGTCGAGAACAATCATCTCACCGACGGAATTGCCGATCGGTGTCATTACCGCATTTATCGGAGCACCGGTATTTGCATTCATCTTTTTCCGGCAACGCAAAGGAGGGGTATGACCATGCTTGAAATAAAAGGAATAACAGGCGGCTATGGCGAGAAGAATATCGTCAACGACGTATCTTTTACTGTCAATAAAGGCTCGATCCTCGGGATTTTGGGACCCAATGGAAGCGGCAAATCTACCTTGATGAAATTGATCAGTGGAGTGCTTCCCGCTGCAGGTGGAGAAGTCCGGATTGACGGCAAACCCATGGCTGATTTTACGGCGAAAGAACTGGCCAGGAAAATGGCGGTCTTGCCTCAATTGCATGCACACGCTTTTGCCCATACGGTTCGTGAAACGGTTTCACTTGGCAGGTATCCGCATCAAAGCGGCTGGTTTTCTTCCTGGTCGGATGAAGACGAAGAAGCTGTTGTGGAAGCGATGGGGTTGATGGACATCAGCCAATATGAACAGACACAAATCGATCGGATGTCGGGCGGCGAACAACAGCGCGTCTTCGTGGCACAGGCTCTGGCACAAGATGCAGGGATCCTGCTTTTGGATGAGCCGACCAACCATCTGGATATCAACCACCAGAAGGAATTGCTCGATACCATCAAAAAGCAGGCCATTGAAAAAGACTTGACGATTGTCTCTATTTTTCATGATATCAACCTGGCTTCCATGTATTGCGATCAATTGCTGCTGATGGATGGAGGAGGGGTCGTCCGGATCGGCGAACCGCATGAAGTGGTTCGGGAACAAGATATTGAAACCGTCTATCATACACGCGTCAGCAACCACCCGCATCCGGAACTGCCTAAACCGCAGATCACTTTATTGCCGGGCGTCGAGCGCGAATCCAGTGAGGCAAGCATACGGGCAAAGGACTTCCGGATTTCCAAAGACATGGTGCTCTACCAGAGTCCGATTCCGTTAAAGACGGTATCATCCGCAGTCGTCAATGCAGGCTCCGGTTGGTTCCGCAATTTCATGAACCGCCATGTGGATGCATTTTACAACATCAACAACAGTGTCCAGGAAATGTCCGAGTATATCGAAGAAAGCGGACTGAAAACGACGGACACTGTAGGGATGATGACAGCTGTCCAAACGGAAGATGCCATCATTAAAGAGTATGAGGGCCCATTCGGCTCAGTGGTGATTGCTGTCACTGCTGGTGTTGGAAACGGCGTTGACGTCTCAAAAGCGGTAGAGCGCACCTTGCGTGTCGGGACCATCAATACCTGGATCCTGGTCAATGGCATCTTATCCGATGAAGCGTTTATCCAGGCAATGATCACTGCAACAGAAGCGAAGACCAAAGCCCTTCAGCAGGAGCAAGTCAAAGATCCACTGACCGGCACGATCGCGACCGGCACGTCCACTGACAGCTGCCTGGTAGCAGCCACGCAGCAAGGCGAGGAGTTGCCTTATGCCGGCCCCATCACCGAACTTGGAAAATTGATCGGCGTCGGTGTTTTCGAATGCACTATTGAAGCGCTCAAATTGTATCAGTTGGCGAAAGCGAAAAGCCTATGATTTCGCATCTGATTGCTATTGCGCTGGGCCTGGCCATCGACCGTATGATTGGTGATCCGCCCAATTGGCCACATCCTGTCCGCTGGATCGGGACTGCGATCCGCAAGTTGACCAAACGCTGGAATCACGGACCGAACGCTTTCCGGAACGGTTTTTGGCTGCTGGGAACGATTGCTGTGACCATTTTTCTGCTCGTTTACGCGGTTGTTTTTTGGGCTTATTCTTTAAATGCGTTTTTGGGAATTGCTGTAGAAGCCGTATTGATCGCTTCCGGGCTTGCACAGAAGAGCCTGAAAGACGCAGCGATGGAGGTCTACGATCCATTGACGAATAAAAACTTTGTCCTGGCACGTGAAAAGTTGTCCTGGATTGTCGGCAGGGATACAGAAGGTTTAAATGAAAGTGAAATTACAAGAGGCGTCGTGGAGACGGTGTCGGAGAATACCAGCGATGGTGTCACTGCACCGCTGTTCTGGGCATTTCTGCTCGGCGCTCCGGGCTTGTGGCTGTATAAATCCGTCAATACACTTGATTCGATGGTCGGCTACCGAAATGAAGAGTTTGAGCAGTTCGGTTTTGCCTCTGCAAAAGCGGATGATGTACTAAACTTCATTCCGAGCCGCCTGACCGGATTTTTGATTTTAATCCTCACATCTAACAAACGATCACTGACCATGCGTCAGCGTTTGGCGGAATGGCTGCGGGACGCACCAAAGCATCCGAGCCCGAACAGCGGCTGGCTGGAGGCGGCGACAGCCGTGCAATTAGGTGTAGAACTGGGCGGATTGAACCGCTACCGTGGAATCGAGTCGGAGCGTGCACGTATGGGTATGCCGGTTTATCCACTGGAAGCAAGCCACATTAAAGAAGCTGTCAGACAGATGCAGACGGCCACCACTGGTTTTTTCATCATATTTGCTTTAGGAGGAATTTTGTTTGGAATTGCCTAATCATGGAGCCAATCCACTTCGTTTATACAAACAGGCAGGCATCAGCCCGCCGCCACAGATTTTAGATTTCAGCGAAAATGTCCATCCTTTTGGCCCACCGGCTTTTTTGGAAGAGATTTGGCCCGATATGCTGGGTTTGACCGGTTCTTATCCAGATCCCGATGGAGAACCGTTCCGTACGGCAGCTGCCAAATTCCATGATGTGGCGGCCGGTGAAGTCGCTGCAGGCAACGGGGCAGCTGAAATTTTCACTTGGCTGGCCAGAAGATATCGGAGCCGGCAGGTTGTCTTGATCGAACCGGCATTTTCCGAATACCGCCAAACGCTGGAAGCGGAAAATGTCCAGATCAAAGCGCTGCAATTGGTGCCGGAAAACGGCTGGCAATTGACCGTTCAAGATGTCCGGAACATAATCCCGGGATGCGCAGCGCTGTACATCTGCAATCCGCATAATCCGACAGGTACGTTACTGGACACCGACACCCTTCAGGAAATTGCGCAGATTTGCCTGGAACACCACTGTGAACTTGTGATTGATGAAGCTTTTATTGATTTTATTGGAGAAGAGGCTTCCTTTATGCCGTTCTTGCCGGCTTTTCCGAATGTTTTCATTGTCCGTTCGATGACCAAAATGTACGCCATTCCAGGGTTGCGCCTCGGCTATGTGGTCAGTGCGGCAGAAAAGATCGGCCAATTGAAGCAAGGGGCAGCGCATTGGAACGTCAATGCCTTATCGGCTGTTATCGGAGCCAAGTGTTTAGGAGAAGCAGATTACCGCCGCAACGTCATCCAAGCCGCTTCCGGGGAACGTCGAAAAATGCAGCAGTTTTTAGCAGCAAACAATTGCCGGAGCACTGATTCCGCAGTTAATTTCCTGTCATTCCAATTGCCGGATTCAAGTTGTTCTGCAGCATTTTTTACAGATTTCTTAAAAGCTGGAATCGTCCTTCGCCATACCGAATCATTTCAAGGAATGGACGGCAACTGGTTTCGAATCGGCATGAAATCAACGGAAAACATGGCGAAATTGCGGGAGGCGATTAAGGAGTGGCTCAAGGCCAATTGATATTTATCAGCGGCGGAGTCCGAAGCGGCAAAAGTGCCTATGCGGAATCTGTCGTCCGCGCTGCGGGAAGCGCGCGGAAAGTATATATAGCCAGCGGGCAAGCTTATGATGAAGAAATGAAGAAACGCATTGAACGCCACCGTCTAGATCGTTTTCAAGACGGTTGGCATACCATTGAGCAAGCTTACCGCATGGAGAGTGTTTTAGAAAAACTGCAGCCGGAAGACATGGTGTTATGGGATTGTGTGACGACGTGGCTGGCTAATGAGCTTTACGAGGGCTGGGAGACGGGCAATATGTGCGCCGATCAACCGGGGTGCATGGAAGAGAAATGGAACGGCCTGCAGCAGTCGATTCTTGCCATGCTGGATACCGTTGACTTGTTGACAGTCGTTTCGAACGAAGTGCTGGACGATTTCGTGCGCGACGAACTTTACCAAAGCTGGCTCGGGCGTATCCACATCTGGCTTGTGCAGCAAGCCGATCAGGCCATTGAAATGGAAAACGGCCTGGCATTCAGAAGGAAGTGACAAGATGCGCGGAATTATGATTCAAGGAACCGCTTCAGATGTCGGGAAGAGCATGATCTGTACGGCCTTATGCCGGATAATGTCCGATCAGGGAATAAAAGTAACTCCTTTCAAATCACAGAACATGTCGAATAATTCCTATGTGACAGTAAAAGGCGAAGAAATCGGCCGTGCCCAGGGTGTCCAAGCCGAAGCGGCACGGACACTGGCGACAGTGGATATGAATCCGATTCTGCTGAAGCCGGAAAGCGGCATGAAATCTCAGGTCGTGCTGTTCGGCAAAAAACTGGTGACGATGGATGGCATGGATTACCGGACCCGGTTTTATGAAAAAGGGCTGGAGGTCATCGATCAGGCACTTGCCAACCTTGCCAAAGACTTTTCCCATGTGGTCATCGAAGGAGCCGGAAGCCCGGCTGAAGTCAATTTGAACGACCGGGAGCTGGTCAACATGGCGGTGGCAAAACGGGCGGATGTGCCGGTGATTTTGGTCGCCGACATCGAACGCGGCGGTGTGTTTGCCTCGATTGTCGGAACGCTCGCTTTGATGCCTGAACCGGAACGGGTCAAAGGCTTGATCATCAATAAATTCCATGGCGATGCGCAGCTCTTTAAAGACGGCGTCCAGTTTCTGGAATCGTATACAGGCATTCCGGTGCTCGGGGTCATCCCGTACATGGCCAGCCATGAAATCGAACAGGAAGATTCACTTGGTGTGCAGGCCGTACAGCGGATAGCCAGAGTGGAAAATCCTATTGAACTGGTCATCTGCAGGCATCCTTACATCTCGAATTTCACAGATGTAGAACCGTTTCTGAATGAACCGGATGTGACCATCCGCTGGGCGGAAACGGTCGAAGACATTGGACAGCCGGATATCTTGTTGCTGCCAGGCACAAAAAGCACGATTGCAGATTTGCGCTATTGGAGAAAGCAGGGGCTTGGCATAAAACTCCAGGAATTGAAGGGGAATACATGGATTGTCGGCTTATGCGGCGGATTTCAGATGTTGGCTGAAACCCTGGCGGATCCCGAAGGCCATGATGGCATCGCAATAGAAAGAGAACGGGGATTTGGCTTGGTGCCGAATATGCATGTCCAGTTCGAAAAACAGAAAGTGGTCCAACGAAAGAACGGCCTCGCTGCATTTTCAGATGCGAAAGTTTCTGTCACCGGCTATGAAATCCACCACGGCAACGTGAAGCAAACAGACTATCCGCTCATAAGCAGTGGAAGTTCTGCAGAAGGCTATTTCCATGAACAGGTGCTGGGCACGCATCTGCATGGATTTTTCCGGAATCGCGAGTGCCGGACTGCCTTCTTGGCACCTATCCGCAAGCGGAAAAATTTGCCAGTGCCATTACCCGAAGCTGTGGCAGACTCATTTGACCGCTGGGCACAACATGTCAAGAGCCACTTGGACTGGCAGAAAGTCGAAGAAATCATGGAGGCGAGTTTATGAGCCGGCAGTTAGGGACAGGATTACTATTGGCGCTTCAATTTTTCTCGGTGATTCCGGTAAAGAAACAGCTGCCGATGGAAAAAGCCCATATCACTGCGATGTATGCGATGTTGCCTGTACTGGGTGTGCTTTTTGGCAGTGCCTTGGCCGGAGCAGTATGGCTTTTGAGAGAAACAACGGATGTCAGTTCGCTGTTGATCGGATTTACCGTCGTAGTCATTGGCATGGTACTGACCGGGGGACTCCATATGGACGGCCTGGCGGATACCGGGGATGCTTATTTTTCCTATCAGGACCGGGATAAACGGCTAGACATCATGGGAGATCCGCGGATTGGCGCTTTCGGCACCATGATTTTGCTGCTGGCAATTGTCGGGAAAATCATCGTGGTGGCGGAATCGGTACAGGCTGTTTCGCTGGTGCTGATTTTATTCATTCCGGTGTTAGCCAGAATCGGCTTGCTGGCATTGTTCAGCTCGACCCCTTCAGCAAAACCAAAGGGATTGGCGGCTTTTTTTCAACAACGGGCAGATCATAGACAGCTGTTCATAGCTGCCCTTGTTTTTATTGCCATCGGTTTCGGGGTATTGAGTTGGAGCACAACCTTCTGGATTGCGCTGACATTGCTGGCGCTAGTGGCCGGATCGCTTTGGCTGTTCCGCGCCTGGTGCCTTCGGAATTTCGGCGGCGTGACGGGTGATTTGTTCGGTGCGTATGTGGAAGGAGTGGAGATTTTATTATGGATCAGCCTTTTATTCTTCGTTTAATTCGCCATGCCCCTACAAAAGGCAATCAACAAAAGTGTTATATCGGTTGGACCGATGAAGCGATCCTTCCGTTTCAGACACAACCTGACCTGAAACTTCAAACCGTTATGGGCAGTGACCTGAAGCGGTGCCGCCAGACGGCAGCGATACTGTTTCCGAATGCAGTCTACAGAGCAAACCGGGATTTACGGGAATGCCATTTTGGCCAATGGGAAATGAAAACCTATGAAGAGCTGAAAGACATTGAACTGTACCGCAACTGGATAGATAATCCTTGGAACAGCAAGCCTCCTGGCGGTGAAAGCCTTACGGACATGGCTCAGCGGATTGAACAAGGCATCCGAAAACTGCCGGAAGGCAATACAGTTACATTGGTTCTCCACGGCGGTCCGATTCGTTACCTAATGGCTCAGGCATTGAATGAAAAATTTCAAGATCAAATTGCGCTGCACGGGGGCTGCCACATTTTAACGTGGCCAAACCGCCAAGCGTTCGAGGAGCGGGCATTATGCACATCGTTTTCGGTGGAGCCTTTAACGGCAAGCGGCAATATGTGAAAGACCGGCTGGAAGGCCAGGCAGCTCAATGGAATGAAAGGCGGTTGCCAGAACCTTCAGCTACAGAAATAAATATAGTCATTGCCGGTTTAGAGCTGTGGGTCAAACAGCAGCTGGAACAAGGTTTTTCAGAAGAGTATTTAATGGAGCAAGTAAAAAAAACGATCGGTTGGGAACAAACGCAGCAAACCTGGATTTTAACAGATCTCAATCGCGGCATTGTGCCGACTGAGCGGATTGAACGGGAAATGCGCGACGTTCTGGGCAGGATCTATCAGTTCTTATTTGCTGAAGCAGACAGCATTACACGCATTTGGTATGGGATTCCAGAAAAACTGAAGTAAAAATTCATTCCGTGAAAGCGGAAAAAGGGGCAGATGAACATGAAAATTTACACAAAAACCGGAGACAAAGGGCAAACCAGTTTAATCGGAGCACGCACTGACAAAGATGCACCACGCGTTGAGGCTTACGGCACCATTGATGAAGTGAATTCATTTATCGGCAAAGCGATGACCGAATTGGCACCTGACTTATACGCCGACTTGTTGGCGGACTTGGAAGCCATCCAAAACGAATTGTTCGATTGCGGCGGCGACTTGGCCGATGTCCGTAAAGAACCCAATTACAAAATGACGGAAGAACCAGTGGAAGTTTTGGAAAAACGCATCGATGAATTGATGGAAGAGCCTCCATTGCTGGAGCGCTTTATCCTGCCTGGAGGTTCGCCGGCGGCGGCAACTATGCATATTGCACGCACGATTACGCGCCGTGCTGAGCGCCAGACAGTAACGTTGATGAGAGCAGGAGAAGATTTTCCGCCTGTAGTCCAGCGCTATTTGAACCGCTTATCCGATTACCTGTTTGCTGCAGCACGTGTCGTCAATTCACGTGCCGGCGTTCCGGATAATGAATACGTACGCAGCGCTAAAGTTTTCAAGAACGGCGGGCGCAGCAAAAAGTCGGTGGAATAGGATGACGGCTCAGAAACTGGCGCTGGCGGCTTTATTCATCAGCTTATCCGCAATTGGCGGCATGATCAAAATTCCGCTCGGCATTGCATCCATTGCACTTGATTCAATGCCGGCCTTGGTAGCCGTGTTGTTTTTTTCAGCACCGCTCGCAGGGACCATCGCGGCATTCGGCCATTTGATTTCGGCTTTGTTTGGCGGCATGCCGCTCGGACCGTTTCATCTGATCATTGCGTTTGAAATGTGGGCAGTCGTCTGGCTGTTCGCGATATTGCATAGTGCGGGAAAACGGTGGTTGAAATGGCCAGCATTCATCGTTGGCAACGGTATGGTCGCAGCCGTTCCGTTCTACTTTCTTTTGTCGCCGGCATTTTTCTATGCTTCGGTACCGGGTCTGGTAATTGCGGCTTCCATTAATGCCGGAGTGGCTGCTTTGCTGATGCCTTACGTGCTGAGAGTACGTGGAGGTTTACTGCATGCGTCATGAGATTTCGATAGATGGTTTTGTCATCACTTCAGATAATTCTGCAGCCATCGGTGAAAAACAGCAGGATGTGGTCCAGGCTCCAGATTCCATCACGGCTAAATTTGCCGCACGGGTCGCGTTGCTTGAACAATGGGCATCCGGCAGCGAACCGCAGGCAGTGTTGCTTCACAATTTTAGTGGTGCTGCTCATTGGGATGCCTATGCGGCGGGCATCGCTGACCTTTTTGCTGAAGCCGAAACCCGGCTGCCGCCGATTTCGGGCAGCACGGAAACCAATATGGCCACTTTACAATCCGGAATCGCCGTGACGATAATCGGAAAACAGTCTCGCAAACAAGCAGCGGCTGGATCTTTGAACTGGTTTGTCTACGGGATTCCATTGGTCGGAGAAGACGTCCTCACGAAGGCCGATCAAATCGCTGATTTGGCTGCCATTAAAAAAGCTTTGGAATCGGAGCTGATCGAACGTGTTTGGCCAGTCGGATCGAAAGGCATTGTGCATGAAGCAGAATTGCTGATGGGCAATGCCGTGGAATTTTCTGCGGATCTTGACGTCGGCAGCTCCGCCGGACCGGCAACTTGCGTTCTGGTCGGTGCAAAGCCAGAAAAGAGAAAACATGTTCAAGATTATTTCGGAGAATATCTTTTTTCGATTGATTTTCAATAAAGCAGAGCCATCATCCATTTATGGATGATGGTTTTTTATCGTCCGGCAATTATTCTCCATACAAAAGAACTGTAGATTTTAAAATCGTTAACTGGTATCTTATGTGTAGCAAACATTCAATGCTTGATATTTGAAAACTCTTTTAAATTTAGGTTGACTGAATGCTCATTCATATTTTAAACTAGAACATAGTATCGACAATCTATTAGTGTTCACGTAAACTTTAGGTAGGGAATTTTTAGAATATACACACAAGGGGGATATCACGATGGAGCCATTGCTCATTGCAAACTGGGTTTTATTCATAGCTGTAACCGCTTACGCCATCTATCTCTTCATTTATTTATTGAAGTCGAGATATGATTTCATCAAGCTTGGCCAAAAGGTCGAGTTTGAGGAAAACTTCAACGAGCGCTTACGGAAAGTTATGGTCAATGTTTTTGGACAAAAGAAATTAATGAAAGATAAGAAGAGCGGAACGATTCACGTGATGTTCTTCTATGGCTTCTTGTTGGTTCAGGCGAGTGCCATTGATTTCATCATCAAAGGTTTGTCGCCGGATTCACATTTGCCGTTAGGACCGCTTTACCCGGCTTTCACTTTCTTCCAGGAAATCGTCACGTTGACGATTCTGGTAGCGGTGGTCTGGGCGTTCTACAGACGTTACATTGAAAAGCTTGTCCGTTTGAAGCGCGGATGGAAATCAGGGCTAGTGCTTATTTTCATCGGTGGATTGATGGTAACTGTATTAATCGGCAACGGAATGGCCATGCTTTGGCACGGACACGAAGGTGCTTGGACTGAACCAGTCGCTTCACTTGTCGCTGCTGCATTCTCTTGGTTGCCTGAAGCTGCAACTGTAACGATTTTCTATGTTATGTGGTGGGCACACTTATTGTTCCTGCTGACATTCCTGGTTTATGTTCCACAATCGAAACACGCTCACTTGATCTTCGGACCGGTCAATACATGGTTCCACCGAGTGGACCATGTCGGACGTTTGAAGCCGATCAACTTTGAAGAGATGGAAGATGAAGAAGATCCGGATGCTGTGCCTTCGTTCGGTGTCGGAAAAATCACCGACTTTACACAAGGGCAGATGATCGATTTCTACGCCTGTGTAGAATGTGGACGCTGTACAAATATGTGTCCGGCAACCGGAACAGGAAAAATGCTGTCTCCGATGGATCTTATTACAAAACTTCGTGACAACCTGACGAATACAGGTGCCGTCATGACACAGAAAAAACCATGGGTGCCGGCAATGGCATTCAACAATACGCAAGGAAACCAATTGGCGATGGCTGCAGGCGCTGAAGGAATCAGCATCGACGAGCTATACAGCCCGAGCTTAATCGGAGACGTCATCACAGAAGAAGAAATCTGGGCATGTACAACTTGCCGTAACTGTGAAGACCAATGTCCGGTTATGAACGAGCACGTCGACAAAATTATCGACCTTCGCCGTTACCTGGTAATGACGGAAGGGAAAATGGACAAAGATGCTCAGCGTGCGATGACAAACATCGAAAAGCAGGGGAATCCTTGGGGACTTAACCGTAAAGAAAAAGAAAACTGGAGAGATGCACGTCCAGATATTTCAATTCCAACTGTTAAAGAAATGAACAAAGCCGGCGAAGAATTCGAATTCCTGTTCTGGGTTGGATCAATGGGTTCATTCGACAGCCGTTCACAAAAAATCGCCTTGTCATTTGCCCGTTTGATGAACGAAGCAGGAGTGAAATTCGCGATTCTGGGCAACAAAGAAAAGAACTCGGGTGATACGCCACGCCGTCTCGGAAATGAATTCCTGTTCCAGGAACTGGCGACAGGCAACATCAAAGAATTCGAAAAAGCGGAAATCAAGAAAATCGTCACGATTGACCCGCATGCTTATAACATCTTTAAAAACGAATACCCGGATTTCGGCTTTAAAGCAGAAGTCTACCACCATACCGAAATGCTGTTCGAACTGGTCCAAGATGGCCGTTTGAAACCGCAATTCCCGGTAAACGAACGAATCACGTTCCACGATTCCTGTTACCTCGGCCGCTACAACGATGTCTACGACGCACCGCGCGAGATATTGAAAGCGATCGAAGGCGTGGAATTGGTCGAAATGGTCCGCAACCGCCAAGACGGCATGTGCTGTGGAGCCGGCGGGGGAATGATGTGGATGGAAGAAGATGCAGGCCATCGCGTCAACGTTGCCCGTACGGAACAAGCACTTGAAGTCAATCCGACCATGATTTCTTCAGGCTGTCCATACTGCCTGACAATGCTGTCAGATGGTACGAAAGCGAAAGAAGTCGAAGATGAAGTTGGAACATACGATGTAGCTGAGCTATTGGAAATGGCCGTTCTTGGCAATGAAACACCAATGCCTGAGCCTGAGTCAGTGGTCCAATAAGCTGAAGCTCCACTAAGAAACACCAATGAGTAAATAATAATTGCCAAATGACAGAAAATTAAGTAGAATAACAGCATAAGCAAGAAAAAAGAAAGGGAGTGAAGTACTCCCTTTTCTTTTGCACTCATACCGAGCGAGCGTTCAGTCAACTTTATGGGCTGAATAAAATTCAGCTTGTGGAACTTGCGACTAAGCTAGCGCAGCGATGCAGGAACAATGTTTTTAACCGCTGCTCATTCAAAAGTAATTAAATGATGTATAAAAGAAAAAGCAGAAAATGTTGCTTGGAGCGACTTCTTAAACCCTGCTCTACTTTCACCATTTATATTTTTCACTATACTTGAAACCGTTTACAAGCAAACGCAAAGGGGAGGAAATCATCATGGCAAAAACAGTTATTATCGATGGGGCACGCACAGCATTCGGGAAATTTGGAGGAAACTTGAGCACGTTATCGGCAAGTGAATTAGGGGCAGAAGCGATCAAAGCGGCAATGAGCCGGGCGGATATCCAGCCGGAAGACGTCCAGGAAGTCATCATGGGCAACGTATTGCAGGCAGGGCAAGGGCAGATCCCTTCACGCCAAGCCGCGAAAAAAGCCGGCATTCCTTACAGCGTCAAATCTGAAACAATCAACAAAGTCTGCGCATCCGGCATGCGCAGCGTCACGTTGGCAGACCAGATCATTCGCTTGGGCGATGAGGAAGTAATTGTTGCAGGCGGCATGGAATCCATGTCCAACGCACCCTATTATCTTCCGAAAGCACGTTGGGGACTTCGCATGGGAGATGCCCAAGTAATTGACGGCATGGTCCATGACGGATTGTCGTGTTCGTTCCACCCGGACAAAGTCCACATGGGGACTTACGGAAACTCAACCGCTGAAGATTTCAATCTGACGCGTGAAGCTCAGGATGAGTGGTCGGCACGTTCGCATGAACGTGCCATCAAAGCGAAAGGTCTGTTCTCTGAAGAAATCGTCGCGATCGACATTCCACAACGCAAAGGGGATCCGATTACAGTTGACGTGGACGAAGCGCCACGCGCCAATTCCACTATTGAAGCATTGGCGAAACTGAAACCGGCATTCGGCAAAGACGGAACAATTACTGCTGGAAACGCACCTGGCATCAATGACGGTGCAGTTGCACTTGTACTGATGAGCGAAGAACGCGCACAGAACGAAGGAAAAAACGTATTGGCGCACATATTGTCCCATACGGAAGTGGCGATCGAGCCGCACCGTTTCCCGGAAACGCCGGGCATCGTCATCAACGAGTTATTGAAGAAAACCGGCAAATCTCTGGATGACATCGATTTGTTTGAAATCAACGAAGCGTTTGCAGCAGTGGCGCTGGCAAGTTCGAAAATCGCTGATTTGGATGCTGAAAAAGTGAACGTCAACGGCGGATCAGTAGCGCTTGGACACCCGATTGGTGCAAGCGGCGCACGCATTATCCTGACATTGGCTTATGAATTAAAACGCCGCGGAGGCGGCATCGGCATCGCAGCCATCTGTTCAGGCGGCGGACAAGGCGACGCAATCATGATTGAAGTTCCTAAGGAGGCAAAATAAGCATGTCGATTCAAAACGTAATGGTCATTGGCGCCGGACAAATGGGTTCCGGCATCGCGCAAGTTTGCGCACAGGCAGGATTGAACGTGAAACTGAATGATATGAAGCAGGAAGCATACGACCGTGGGATCGGGACCATCACCAAGAACCTGTCCCGCAATGTTGAAAAAGGCCGCATGACGGAAGAAGAAAAGAATGAGGTCCTTGGACGCATTACACCGTCGCTTGATCTTAAGGATGCTCATGATGTGGATATCGTCATCGAAGCAGCTGTTGAAAACATGGCCATCAAACACAGCATCTTTAAAACGCTGGATGAAGTGGCGCCACAGCATGCTATTTTGGCAACAAACACGTCATCTCTTCCAATTACAGAGATTGCGGCAGTCACCAACCGCCCGGAGCAAGTAATCGGCATGCATTTCATGAATCCGGTACCGGTGATGAAACTTGTGGAAATTATCCGCGGCTTGGCAACTTCTGATGAGGTTTATAAAAAAGTGGAAGAAATGACGGTTCAGCTGTCAAAAACACCAGTGGAAGTGAATGATTTCCCAGGATTCGTTGCGAACCGCATCTTGATGCCGATGATCAACGAAGCGATTTTCACACTTCAAGAAGGGGTCGCCACCAAAGAAGCAATCGACGACATCATGAAACTCGGCATGAACCATCCGATGGGACCGTTGCAATTGGCTGATTTTATTGGCTTGGATACTTGCCTGTACATTATGGAAGTGCTGCATGAAGGGTTCGGCGACAGCAAGTACCGCCCAAGCCCGTTATTGCGCCAATACGTCAAAGCAGGATGGCTAGGCAAGAAAACCGGACGCGGTTTCTATGACTACACTTAATATTAGGGGGAAAACCGCAATGGATTTGCACTTTACAGATGAACAGCTTATGATGCGCAACATGGTGCGAGATTTCGCGAAAGAAGAGATTACACCGTTTATCGAAAACATGGAAAACGATGAATTTCCAACGGCGATTTTAAAGAAAATGGGCGAGCTCGGATTGATGGGAATCACAGCTCCTGAAAAATACGGCGGTGCGGAAATGGACTTCACTTCCTATATCACGGCTATCCACGAATTATCGAAAGCGAGCGGCGTGGTAGGAGTTATCCTGTCAGTCCATACGTCGGTCGGCACCAACCCGATCCTCAATTTCGGATCACAGCAGCAAATCGAGAAATACGTACCAAAACTGGCGAGCGGCGAATACCTTGGCGCTTTCTGTCTGACAGAACCGGCGGCAGGTTCGGATGCAGGAAGCCTGAAGACAAAAGCGGTCCTAGACGGAGACCATTACGTTTTGAATGGCTCGAAAGTCTTTATTACCAATGGCGGCGCAGCGGATACGTATATCGTCTTCGCTTCGACAAAGCCTTCTGCAGGCTCCCGTGGAATTTCGGCTTTCATTGTTGAAAAGGATACACCGGGCTTGGTCATCGGCAAAAACGAAAAGAAAATGGGTCTCCATGGTTCGAAAACGGTCCAATTGACCTTTGAAAATATGCGGGTACCGGCTGGAAACTTGCTGGGCGAAGAAAATAAAGGATTCAGCATCGCCATGGCGAATTTGAACGTCGGACGCATCGGCATCGCGGCACAAGCGCTCGGCATTGCTGAAGCGGCCTATGAATATGCTGTGGCTTACGCCAAAGAACGCGAACAGTTCGGCAAACCAATTGCCCAGCAGCAAGGCATCGGCTTTAAGCTGGCGGATATGGCGACACAGGTGGAAGCCGCGAAACTGCTGGTCTACAACGCGGCGGACTTGTATTCACAAGGCAAGGATTGCAATAAAGAAGCTTCCATGGCTAAACTTTTCGCTTCGAAAGCGGCGATGGATGTCACGATTGAAGCCATTCAAGTGTTCGGCGGCTATGGTTATACAAAAGATTATCCGGTCGAGCGCCTGTTCCGCGACGCTAAAGTAACGGAAATTTATGAAGGCACCAGCGAAATTCAACGCATCGTCATCAGCAAACAACTACTTAAATAATTTATTGGAGGAATGGAAAATGAATTTTCAACTGTCTGAAGAACACGAAATGATCCGCAAAATGGTAAGAGATTTCGCTAATAAAGAAGTGGCGCCAACAGCGGAAGAGCGTGACGAAGAAGAACGCTTTGACCGTGAGATTTTCGATAAAATGGCTGAACTTGGCCTTACGGGTATTCCATGGCCGGAAGAATACGGCGGAATCGGCTCGGATTATTTGGCGTACTGCATCGCAGTTGAAGAATTATCACGTGTCTGCGCATCGACAGGCGTTACATTATCTGCCCACACGTCTCTGGCAGGATGGCCGGTTTATACATTCGGAACGGAAGAACAAAAACAAAAATACCTTCGCCCAATGGCGGAAGGCACGAAAATCGGCGCTTACGGCTTAACGGAACCCGCTTCAGGATCGGATGCAGGCGCTATGCGTACTTCAGCGAAAGAAGATGGAGACCATTATGTATTGAACGGTTCGAAAATCTTCATCACCAACGGCGGAATTGCGGACATCTACATCGTATTTGCGGTAACAGATCCGGAATCGAAGCATAAAGGCACGACAGCATTCATCGTTGAAAAAGACTTTGAAGGTTTCTCGGTCGGCAAAAAAGAGCGCAAGCTGGGCATTCGCTCAAGCCCGACAACTGAAATCATCTTCGACAACTGCCGTGTACCGAAAGAAAACGTTTTGGGCGAACTTGGCCAAGGCTTCAAAATCGCTATGCAGACGCTTGACGGTGGACGCAACGGCATCGCGGCACAGGCTGTCGGAATCGCACAAGGAGCACTTGATGCATCAATCGACTACGCGAAAGAACGCGAGCAATTCGGCAAGCCGATTGTTGCCAATCAAGGCGTGTCATTCAAGTTGGCGGATATGGCGACTTCAATCGAAGCTTCCCGTCTATTGACTTACCAGGCAGCTTGGTTGGAATCGAATAAATTATCTTACAGCAAAGAGTCGGCGATGGCGAAATTGATGGCCGGCGATACAGCGATGAAAGTAACGGTTGAAGCGGTTCAAGTCTTCGGCGGCTACGGCTATACGAAAGATTATCCGGTTGAACGCTTTATGCGCGACGCGAAAATCACTCAAATTTACGAAGGCACACAGGAAGTTCAGCGTCTGGTTATTTCCCGGATGGTTACGAAATAAGCGGAGGGTTGCCTTATGAACAAAAAGCGTGAAATAGCGTCCTCCGTGAAAGACGAAAGCTTGATTGAAAAGCGCCGCGAACAGATGATTCGCGGTGCTGTCACGCTTTTTAAAGAAAAAGGCTTTCACCGGACGACGACACGGGAAATCGCCAAAGCCGCGGGTTTCAGTATCGGTACTTTGTATGAATACATCCGGACCAAGGAAGATGTGCTGTACCTCGTCTGTGACTCCATTTATGACGAAGTGCACACACGTCTGGACCGGCTTGATATCGAACAGGGTTCCATTAATGTCCTTGTGACGGCGATCGAGCATTACTACACCTTGATCGATGATATGCAGGATGAATTCGTGGTCATGTACCAGGAATCCAAATCGTTGCCGAAGGACGCATTAAGTTATGTACTGAATAAAGAAATTGAAATGGTGGCGCTTTTTGAACGTTTGCTGACGCAATGCGTCGACAACGGGGAAATCAAAATGACGCCGAAAGAAGTGGTCATGGCTTCCCATCATTTATTCGTACAAGGCCAAATGTGGGCTTTCAGACGCTGGGCGTTGCGCGACTTCACCATTCAGGAATTTATCGACATGCAAACCAAATTTCTTTTGCAGGGGATGGCAGGAGAAAACATTTCAATACAGGGGGCTTGATCATAATGGCTACAATCGAAGAAACGAAAACCTATCAGCCGAAAAACCATATTCGCTTTGTCACGGCTTCCAGTCTTTTTGACGGCCATGACGCGTCCATCAACATCATGCGCCGGATTCTGCAATCAAGCGGTGCCGAAGTGATTCACTTGGGCCATAACCGCTCGGTTGAAGAAGTGGTCAATGCGGCTATCCAAGAAGATGTTCAGGGGATCTGCATTTCGTCTTACCAAGGCGGCCATATGGAATACTTCAAGTATATGTATGATTTGCTGCAGGAAAAAGGCGCATCGCATATCCGGATTTATGGCGGAGGCGGAGGCGTTATTTTGCCGCGTGAAATCAAAGAACTTGAAGAATACGGCATTGCCGGCATTTTCTCACCGGAAGATGGCCGCAAAAAAGGCCTGCAGGGCATGATTACGGAAATCGTTGAGGAATGTGATTTCTCGACGGTGAAACCGGATCAGAAAATCGAAAACCTTTCTGCCGACGAACCGGTAGTACTGGCAAACCTGATTACGGCTGCGGAAGAAGCGCATACGCGCGACACCGATACCGACGAATTGTTGAGAGCGGTACGGGAACAGACGAAAAACACGCCGGTCCTCGGCATCACCGGAACAGGCGGAGCTGGGAAAAGCTCGCTGACCGATGAATTGATTCGCCGATTCCTGTCTGAACTTCCGGACAAGAAAATCGCAATTCTGTCGATCGACCCGACCAAACAGAAAACAGGCGGCGCGCTTTTGGGTGACCGCATCCGCATGAACGCCATCTTCAATAAACGTGTCTTTATGAGAAGCCTGGCAACACGCGGTTCACGCTCAGAGCTGTCCGGTGCAATCGGAGATGTTTTGGACGTCGTGAAAGCGGCGGATTTCGATTTGATTGTTGTGGAAACAAGTGGGATCGGCCAGGGAGATGCGGAAATCGCCAACTTCTCGGACATTTCCATGTACGTCATGACCAGTGAATTCGGTGCACCGTCACAGCTTGAAAAAATCGATATGATCGATTACGCGGATTTGATTGTCATCAATAAATTCGAACGCAGCGGTTCGCAGGATGCGCTTCGCCAAGTGCAGAAGCAGTATCAGCGCAGCCATCTGCTATGGGATAAAGACCTGGATGAAATGCCGGTCTACGGCACAATCGCCAGCCAGTTCAACGATAAAGGGACCAACTCCCTGTTCGCGGCACTTGTGGCTACGGTCAATGAAAAATGTGGAACCGACTGGGAGACGGATTACGATAAATTCGTCAAAACCCAGAAAGAAAACTTGATCATTCCAAATGATCGCCGCTATTACTTGCGTGAGCTGACCGATACGGTCCGTGGCTACCACGCAAAATCCAAAGAACAAGCCGCCTTTGCGCGCCGTCTGTTCCAATTGGAAGGCGCCATCGAAGCGGTAAAAGAAAAAGCACCGGATGATGCATTGGTCGCTTCACTCGAGTCGCTGGCTGACGGCGTCCGTGAGGAATTGACTGCTGAATCCAAACGCATTCTCGCTAATTGGGTTGCGTTGAAAGAAATGTATGCCGGAGACGAATTCGTCACATCGGTACGAGACAAGGAAATCCGCACGATCCTGCGTACGGAAAGCCTATCCGGCATCAAAGTGCCGCGTGTGGTATTGCCGAAATTTGTTGATTACGGCGAGATCCTGTCTTGGGTTTACGCAGAGAACGTACCGGGTTCATTCCCGTATACGGCAGGGGTTTTCCCGTTCAAACGCGAAGGGGAAGATCCGAAGCGCCAATTTGCGGGCGAAGGAACGCCTGAACGCACGAACCGCCGTTTCCATTATCTATCGAAAGATGACGATGCGAAACGCTTGTCTACAGCTTTTGACTCGGTGACACTTTACGGCGAAGACCCGGATCACCGTCCGGACATTTACGGGAAAGTCGGCGAATCAGGTGTATCAATCTGTACGCTTGATGATATGAAGAAACTTTACGCAGGATTTGATCTGTGTGCGCCTTCGACTTCAGTTTCCATGACCATCAACGGACCGGCACCGATCATTTTGGCGATGTTCATGAACACGGCAATTGATCAGCAGGTCAAGTTGAATGAAGAAAAACTGGGCCGCACGTTGACTGTCGAAGAATTTACAGAAGTCCGTGAAAGCACGCTGCAAGTCGTTCGTGGCACCGTACAAGCCGATATTTTGAAAGAAGACCAAGGGCAGAACACCTGCATCTTCTCGACTGAATTCGCGTTGCGCATGATGGGCGATATCCAGCAATACTTCATCGATCACAAAGTGCGCAATTACTACTCTGTATCGATTTCGGGCTACCATATCGCCGAAGCGGGAGCGAATCCGATTTCCCAATTGGCCTTCACACTGTCCAACGGCTTCACGTATGTGGAATATTACTTGAGCCGCGGCATGAACATCGATGACTTTGCGCCGAACCTGTCGTTCTTCTTCTCGAACGGGCTGGATCCGGAATATACCGTCATCGGCCGTGTGGCACGCCGCATCTGGGCAGTTGTCATGCGCGATAAATACGGCGCCAACGAACGCAGCCAGAAACTGAAATACCATGTACAGACATCCGGGCGCAGTCTGCATGCACAGGAAATTGATTTCAACGACATCCGCACAACGTTACAGGCATTGATGGCGCTGCAGGATAACTGCAACTCGCTTCATACCAATGCTTACGATGAAGCGATCACGACGCCGACCGAAGAATCGGTTCGCCGCGCGATGGCGATCCAGATGATCATCACCAAAGAGCATGGATTGTCGAAAAACGAGAATCCGCTGCAAGGCGCGTTCATCATCGAAGAAATGACGCAATTGGTGGAAGAAGCGGTATTGACCGAGTTTGACCGCATCAACGACCGCGGAGGCGTTCTGGGCGCAATGGAAACACAGTACCAGCGCGGCAAAATCCAGGAAGAATCCATGCATTACGAAATGAAGAAACACACAGGCGAATTGCCGATCATCGGAGTCAATACCTACTTGAACCCGAATCCGCAATCAGACGACGACATCAACGCGATGGAAATCGCCCGCGCCACAACCGAAGAAAAGGAAACACAAATCAACAACTTGCGCGCCTTCCAGGAGCGCAACGATTCGACCGAAGCATTGGAGCGCCTGAAGCAAGTTGCGAAGACGGGCGGCAACATCTTCGAAGAATTGATGGACACCGTAAAAGTCGCAAGCTTAGGCCAAATCACTACAGCTTTATATGAAGTCGGCGGGCAGTATCGACGGAATATGTAGGTAGAAAAGCGGAAGCAGCCGTTTTGCTCCGACAGGCGTAAGAGGGTTTGGCGAAGCGGCGTGTTTCCAGTCGCACAGCCAAAGCAGCTTACGACCCGAGGGGCAGGCTGCTGGAGCTGGACAAAGAGGGAAGCCGAATGAAATACAATAAAGTAAGCGGAATCCGATTTCAAGTGGATTTTGCTTACTTTTTTTGTGGGGATGCGAGCTGGATCAGATTTGCAGGCGTTCTGCCGAGTTAAGGCCTAAAAGCTGAATGGATCAAAACACGAAAAAAGACGAAAACCCGCCAAAGCCGGGATTTTCGCTTTTTTGAGAAGAACTAAAGAGCTGATTTTGAAATCGACGAAGGTTTTTATTAATTTAAAAAGCGATACGCACGCTTGGAGAAAAATGCGCACGTTCAGCAGAAAATATGCACGCTTGGAGAAAAATACGCACGTTCAGCAGAAAATATGCACGCTTGGAGAAAAATACGCACGCTTATAAGAAAATGCGCACGTTTAGCAGATAAAACGCTAATTTATTTAAAAAACATCCAATAATATATTTTATTAAGAAAAAATTTCCAAGCAGATGCAAAAACAATCTTCATAAAGCCCATTCCACACGCTTATCCAGTCGATATCTCCACCCTTTTTCTGTATAATGAATGAAAACACATCCCAGAAAACAAGAAGGATGATCCTATGCGTAAAGCTGTGCACTACATAATTATCCTAATCTGTGTCATACTGATTTTCTTCCTGTACAATAAAGCTTTGGGATCCATTCCTTTTATGATCTTGGCGCTCTATTTGTTTTACTTCGGGTGGATGCAATTAGATCCGAGAAAAAAGAAAACACGGTAGCGGAGACTAGGTTGTTTGTATATAATGGATTAAGTTAAGAAAGAAGAAGGGACGTGCACGGAATGAAAATTCGTGAATTATCTAAAGAAGAACTAATAGAAGAGTCATTTGTTGACTTGACATATGCAATGCTAGAAGAAACACATGAAACGAAAACGTATGCAGAATTGGTTGAAGAAATCGAGAAATTGCTCAACTTATCAAAAGAGGAAATGAAAGATCGTCTGGTTCAATTCTATACAGACTTGAATATCGACGGCCGCTTTTTGATTTTGGGCGAAAACCGTTGGGGCCTTCGCGAATGGTACCCGGTAGAGCAGATCGAAGAAGAATCCGCTCCGACTGTTAAAGCACGTAAGAAGAAAGCGAAAGTCGCTGACGATGAAGGCTTTGACGATTTGGATGAATTGGCATTGGAAGACGAGTTGGAATTCGAAGACTTCGGTGAAGACGACGATGACGACGAGGATGATGATGACGAAGTGATCAAATCACCTGTCGAAGTGGAAGTCCTGGATTTCGACGCAGACGATGAGGACGAAGAAGACGTCGATGTTTTGGTAGAAGATCTGGATGGCAACATCATCGACGACGAAGACGAAGACGAAGACGATGAAGATGAAGAAGACGATTTGAAGTAATTTGAACATTTTATTACCTTGACTTATTAGGCTAGACTGGATAAGATTTTACTGGGCTCCTTAAAATAGGAGAGATGATTCGTACAGTTTACGCGCTCCCCCTGCATATGCAGCAGGTGGAGCGCTTTTTATTTTTACCATTCGAGGAGGAAACAGGCATGACGAAGTATATATTTGTGACGGGTGGGGTTGTATCATCACTCGGTAAAGGGATTGTAGCAGCGTCTTTAGGGCGTTTATTGAAAAACAGAGGGTTGAATGTAACGATTCAAAAGTTTGATCCGTACATCAACATTGACCCAGGAACAATGAGCCCATACCAGCACGGAGAAGTTTTTGTGACGGATGACGGCGCGGAAACGGATTTGGACCTTGGCCATTACGAGCGTTTCATCGACATCAACTTGAACAAATACTCTAACGTAACAACAGGGAAAGTTTACTCGACTGTTATCCAAAAAGAACGCCGCGGCGATTATTTGGGTGGAACCGTTCAAGTAATTCCGCATATCACCAATGAAATCAAAGACCGTCTATTGCGTGCTGCGAAAACAGCCAACGCGGATGTCGTCATCACGGAAATCGGCGGAACCGTCGGAGATATCGAATCATTGCCATTCCTCGAAGCAATCCGCCAGATGCGTTCAGATCTTGGGCGCGACGAAGTCATGTACGTACACTGTACGTTGATTCCGTATCTTGGAGCAGCAAAAGAAATGAAAACCAAACCTACGCAGCATAGCGTAAAAGAACTTCGCAGCCTGGGCATTCAGCCAAACCTGATCGTTGTTCGCACAGAACACCCAGTGCCACAGGACATGAAAGATAAGATTGCCTTGTTCTGCGACATCAAGCCGGAAGAAGTAATCGAATCACGCGATGTTGACGTGATCTATGAAATGCCGCTCCGCCTTCAGGAACAGCATATGGACCAAATTGTCCTTGATCACTTCGGAATTGAAGCGCCAGAGGCCGATATGACGGATTGGGGCACACTTGTTGATAAAGTGAAGTCGCTTAAAAACACTGTGCGCATCGGTCTTGTCGGAAAATATGTGGAACTGCAGGATGCTTATATTTCTGTAGTAGAAGCTTTGAAACATGCCGGTTTCGCATTCGATTCTGAAATCGAAGTCGAATGGATCAACGCCGAACACATCAATGCTGACAATGTGGCAGAATCATTGAAAAACTGCGACGGCATTCTCGTTCCGGGTGGCTTCGGCGACCGCGGAGTTGAAGGGAAAATCCTTGCTACTCAATTTGCACGCGAAAACAAAGTGCCATTCTTCGGTATTTGCCTGGGCATGCAATTGGCATCTGTTGAATTTGCACGCAGCATCATGAACCTTGAAGGCGCACATTCTTCTGAATTGAACGCTAAAACGGCTTACCCGGTCATCGACCTGTTGCCCGAGCAAAAAGACATCGAAGATTTGGGCGGCACGCTTCGCCTTGGATTGTATCCTGCGAAACTTGAAAAGGGATCGAAAGCCCATGAAGCTTACGGCGAAGAATTGGTTTACGAAAGACATCGCCACCGTTACGAGTTCAACAACGAATACCGGGAAGCTTTTGAAAAAGCCGGATTTAAATTTACGGGCACAAGCCCGGATGGCCGCCTGGTGGAAATCGTTGAAGTCGCTGACCACCCATGGTTCTTGGCTTGCCAATTCCACCCGGAGTTCATTTCACGTCCGAACCGTCCGCAGCCATTGTTCCGTGAATTTGTAAAAGCGTCTATTGCCAATAAATAAACGGAAAAGCCTTCCCTCATAAAAAAGGGGAAGGCTTTTATGCATGGAAAATTTAATCGGCCAGCAGTTGGTCGATGCTTGATTTGACAGCGTGGTAGACATAGAGTGCGGTCATGGCATGTGGAACTATCATGGACAGAGCATCGTCCTGTAACCGTGCTCCTTTCTGCTTGTCCAATGGAAGAAAGGCATCGGCTAACTCGCTGTTGCCGGAATCCGGTGCCATAAAAGCGAAGGGGATGCCCGCATCCGAAAGCCGTCCAGCAAGTTCATCGCCTTCTTCATCCGCTGCCAGTATCCAAACGCGGTCGCTGCTGGTGACAATGCTTGCAGGCGACCATTCGGCCGCAGAAGCCAACGGATCTTTGCTATGAAAGGCAACGGAGTCGACGGCTTTCATTTCACCGAACGCCGCGATGAAAATAGTGCCGCCTGCAACAGCAGCTTGTGCCAAAACACCAGCTACAGCGTCAATGGCTTCCTGCTGTTTTGCCAGGTGCTCAAACAGCGGAGTTAATTGTGCAGTTAACAGTTCCATAAAACTCACCTCGTAAAAAAGTATAGCAGACAAAGGAGTGGTTCTTCTTGAAAACCATTTTAATTGTAGACGACCAACCGGGAATCCGGCTGTTGTTAAAAGAAGTGTTCAGCAAAGAAGGATACCAGACGTTCACTGCCGGAAGCGGCAAAGAAGCACTCGAATTGGTGCAGGAAGTGTGCCCGGACCTGGTGTTGTTGGATATGAAGATTCCAGGTATGGACGGCATTGAAATATTGAAGCGATTGAAGAAGAACAAGCCCTCAGTCCACGTCATCATGATGACCGCATACGGCGAATTGGATTTAATTAAGGAATCGATGAACTGGGGAGCTGAGCGCTATTTTACCAAGCCTTTCGACGTCTTTGAGGTGCGCGATGCCGTGAATGGTCTATTGCAGCAGTAAACAGCGAAGAAGTAGCGTAAGTACAGGGTTTTTGATATAGTATAAAGGATATTTGCTTTAAACATTGCTGAGGAGGAATTCTAAATGCCATTGGTTTCAATGAAAGAAATGATGATAAAAGGAAAACAAGAAGGATATGCAATCGGTCAATTCAATTTAAACAACCTGGAGTTCACACAAGCCATTCTTCAAGCTGCACAGGAAGAGAATTCTCCGGTAATCTGCGGAGTTTCAGAAGGAGCAGCACGTTACATGGGTGGATTCACGACAGTTGTTAATATTGTCAAAGGATTGATGCATGATTACAAAATCACCGTTCCCGTGGCAATCCACTTGGATCACGGTTCGAGCTTTGAAAAATGTAAGGAAGCGATTGATGCAGGATTCACTTCCGTAATGATTGATGCGTCTCATCACCCGTTTGAAGAAAACATTGAAATCACTAAACAAGTTGTAGAATATGCGCGACAACATAATGTATCCGTGGAAGCGGAATTGGGAACTGTCGGCGGACAGGAAGACGACATTATTGCTGATGGCGTTATTTATGCCGATCCAAAAGAATGCAAGCAGCTGGTTGAACAGACTGGAATTGATTGCTTGGCGCCGGCTCTTGGTTCAGTCCATGGCCCTTATAAAGGCGAACCGAATCTTGGGTTTACTGAAATGGAAGAAATTTCACAGCAATGCGACGTTCCGCTTGTATTGCACGGTGGTACAGGAATTCCAACTAAAGATATTCAACGTGCCGTTTCTCTTGGTACATCGAAAATCAACGTCAACACAGAAAGCCAGATCACTTCAGCACAAGCCGTACGCGAGGTTTTGAACAACGACGCGGATGTCTATGATCCCCGCAAATACATGGGACCAGCCCGCGAAGCAATCAAAAAGACTGTAATCGGCAAAATGCGTGAGTTTGGAAGTTCAGGAAAAGCATAATAACGACACAAAAAAAGATGGGAGAGAAGCGTCCGAAAGGCGCCTTCTCTTTTTCCCGTCATACTGGAGGAGAAAAATAATGAAATTTTTCATCGATACAGCAAACTTTGACGAAATTAAAGAAGCACACGCCTGGGGAATCCTTTCCGGCGTTACAACAAACCCATCTTTGGTAGCAAAAGAGAAAAACGTTTCATTCCATGACCGCCTGAAAGAAATTGCGGCGCTTGTTGATGGTTCAATCAGCGGAGAAGTGATTGCCCTTGATGCAGAAGGAATGATCAAAGAAGGCCGTGAATTGGCTGATCTTGCGCCGAACATCACAGTGAAATTGCCAATGACACCAGACGGATTGAAAGCTTGTTCAGTACTTGCTTCAGAAGGCAAAAAAGTTAACGTCACATTGATTTTCAGTGCAAACCAGGCATTGCTTGCAGCGCGTGCCGGAGCGGCATACGTTTCGCCATTCCTTGGACGCCTGGACGACATCGGACATAACGGCATGGACCTGATTTCAACAATTGCTGAAATCTTTGCTATCCATGATATTTCTTCAGAGATCATTGCTGCTTCAATCCGCCATCCACAGCACGTAACGGAAGCTGCATTGAATGGTGCACATATCGCTACGATGCCGATTAAAGTAATGCACCAAATGTTCAAGCACCCGTTGACAGATCAAGGAATCGATGCATTTTTGGCTGACTGGGAAAAACGTTCAGTAGAAGACGGTGTAAAATAAGAACATCAAGAGATTTCCCGCTTTTAGGGCGGGAAATTGACTTGCCTTTAATGGCAGGAAAAACCCAAGTTGTGATCGGCAGCCGACTGGCATGCTGAAGCAATGGAACTTTTGCGGCCAACTATACTGCCGGGAAAAGTGGATAAAGAGAAACTTCAATCAAAAGGGGCTTGCCCCGTTGATTGTTAGTTGATCCAATCGGACTTTTACGGTCAGTGGATCTTCCGCTTGGATAAGCGGAAATCGTACTGCCCGTTAAAGCGGGATAAAGGAGAAAATTTATGGATGTATATAAAGTAAGGGGCGGTAAGCGCCTTTCCGGAACAATCAAAGTCAACGGTGCTAAAAATAGTGCGGTGGCATTGATTCCTGCATCGATTTTGGCGAATTCGCCAGTAACGATCGAAGGATTACCGGGTATTTCCGACGCATGGACACTGAAAAGTATTCTGGAAGAAATCGGCGGGGAAGTAACATTTGAAGACGGAACAATGAGCATCGATCCGACGAAAATGATTGATATGCCTTTGCCGAACGGCAATGTGAAAAAACTGCGTGCTTCCTATTATATGATGGGCGCGATGCTGGGCCGTTTCAAACATGCAGCAATTGGCCTTCCGGGCGGTTGTTTCTTAGGGCCTCGCCCAATCGATCAGCACATCAAAGGTTTTGAAGCATTAGGTGCGAAAGTCACGAATGAACACGGCGCCATCTACTTGCGTGCCGATGAGCTTCGTGGAGCCAAGATTTATTTGGATGTCGTCAGTGTTGGTGCAACAATCAACATCATGTTGGCAGCTGTTATGGCGAAAGGCCAAACAACGATTGAAAATGCGGCAAAAGAGCCGGAAATCATTGATGTAGCGACGTTATTGACCAATATGGGCGCGAAAATCAAAGGAGCCGGAACAAATGTCATCCGTATTGACGGCGTGGAAGAATTGCATGGCACCAACCATACAATCATCCCTGACCGCATTGAAGCCGGAACATTCATGATTATGGCTGCGGCTGCAGGAGATGGGGTAACCATCGACAACGTAATTCCTTTCCATATGGAAGCTTTGACTGCCAAATTACGCGAAATGGGTGTAGATGTGCAGGAAGGCGAAGAATCGATCTATATTCCAAAATCCAACAACTTGACGGCCATCGACGTAAAAACATTGGTGTACCCTGGATTCCCGACAGATCTTCAGCAGCCATTTTCTGTGCTGATGACTCAGGCTCAAGGAGCTTCAATGATTACCGATACCATCTATTCCGCACGTTTCAAGCATATTGATGAACTTCGCCGCATGAATGCAAGCGGCCGTGTGGAAGGAAGAGCGGCGATCGTTACAGGGCCGACTCCTTTGACTGCGGCAACCGTTGTAGCTTCTGACTTGCGTGCAGGAGCCGCATTGGTCATTGCCGGATTACTGGCGGAAGGCGAAACAGAAATCCGTGAAATCTACCACATCGAACGCGGCTACGCGTCCATCATTGAAAAACTGCAGGGCCTTGGTGCAGATATCCGGAGAGAGACGATTGACCCGGTGGCAAGCATGAAGTCCGACCTTAGCCAGGATGCAAATTAACGGTCTTTTAGCATAAAAATATATGCTACAATATTGAAGGCATAGTTAAAGCTGAACGGGAGGAACTGATAGTATGGAACGAAGTCTTTCGATGGAATTAGTGCGTATCACTGAAGCGGCAGCAATTGCTTCTTCAAAATGGATGGGCCGCGGCATGAAGAACGAAGCGGATGATGCAGCCACCACTGCAATGAGAGTCGTATTTGATACTATTCCGATGCGCGGCGTCGTTGTCATCGGTGAAGGCGAGATGGACGAAGCGCCCATGCTTTATATCGGTGAAGAATTAGGGACAGGCAATGGTCCGGAAGTGGACGTTGCAGTGGATCCTTTAGAAGGAACAAATATCGTAGCAGCCGGCGGTTGGAATGCATTAGCGGTTCTGGCCATAGCTGATCGCGGCAACCTTCTCAACGCACCGGATATGTACATGGACAAAATTGCGGTTGGGCCTGAATCTGTAGGCAAAATTGACATTAACGCACCAGTCATCGATAATCTTCGTGCAGTGGCGAAAGCCAAAAACAAAGACATCGAAGAAGTGGTTGCCACCATTATGGACCGTCCGCGCCATAAAGACATCATTGATCAAATCCGAGCAGCTGGAGCACGCATTAAACTGATCGGTGACGGCGATGTAGCCGGCGCGATCAATACAGCGTTCGACCAGACAGGCGTTGATATTCTATTCGGAATTGGAGGAGCACCTGAAGGCGTTATCGCTGCAGTCGGCTTAAAATGCCTGGGTGGCGAAATCCAAGGGAAGCTTGTTCCGCAAAACGAAGAAGAAGCACAGCGCTGCATCGATATGGGTATTGACGTCAGCAAAGTCCTGATGATGGATGACCTTGTTAAAGGCGATGATGCCATCTTTGCAGCAACAGGCGTAACAGACGGGGAACTTTTAAAAGGAGTTCAGCTGAAAGGCGGTTTCGCAGAAAGCCATACATTGGTGATGCGCGCGAAATCCGGAACGATCCGCTTTATCGAAGGGCGTCACAGCCTTCAGAAAAAACCAAATCTCGTAATGAACGATTAACGATCCTACTTCATAAAATGAGTCCGGCAAATTGCCGGACTTCTTCTTTAAGATCTTCTCAATCATTCACTACCGATCCTCAAACCCTATAAGTTGAATCAATGGTTTAATCAAGGGAAATTAACAAGATGATATGGCGTGAACCGGCTCAGGTTTACCCCTTATTTTATTTCTTATGAAGAGTGCAGCCAATACAACGATGAAAGGCCATAATTGGTTTTAGAAGAAGCTCTGCCTTACGTGAGTTCTTCTGGTCGATGGAAAAAGGCTCATCCATTCATTCAACTTATCTACAAAAAAATAATACGAATAAGAGTGGTGTCCGATACATGGCAACGATAACAATCTCCGCATTGGAGAATATGACATTAAAAGAACTATATAATTTAGCAAAAGAATATAAATTGACCAATTACAGCAAGCTGACAAAAAAAGAACTGATTTTTGCGATTTTGAAGACACGCGCGGAACAGGAAGGCTTCTTCTTTATGGAAGGTGTTTTGGAAATTATCCAATCAGAAGGCTTTGGCTTCCTGCGCCCGATCAACTATTCCCCAAGTTCACAGGACATCTACATCTCGGCATCCCAAATCCGCCGTTTCGATTTGCGGAATGGGGACAAAGTTTCCGGGAAAGTGCGTCCTCCAAAGGAAAACGAACGTTATTTCGGTTTGCTTCAAGTCGAAGCCGTTAACGGCGAAGATCCGGAAGTAGCCAAAGAACGTGTGCATTTCCCTGGGTTGACGCCACTTTATCCAGATCGCCATATCCGTCTGGAAACGACACCGGCTCATTTGTCTACACGCATCATGGATTTGGTTGCGCCAGTCGGTTTTGGTCAGCGCGGATTGATCGTAGCACCGCCAAAAGCCGGGAAAACCATGCTTCTAAAAGAAATTGCGAACTCCATTACAACCAATCATCCCGAAGCTGAATTGATTGTCCTGCTGATTGACGAGCGTCCGGAAGAAGTAACGGATATCGAACGTTCCGTAAATGCGGATGTTGTCTCTTCGACATTTGATGAAGTGCCTGAAAATCATGTGAAAGTCGCAGAGCTTGTCCTTGAACGGGCGATGCGCCTTGTTGAGCACAAACGTGATGTTGTCATTTTGATGGATTCCATCACGCGCCTTGCCCGAGCATATAATTTGGTGATTCCGCCAAGCGGGCGTACACTATCAGGAGGAATAGACCCAGCAGCTTTCCACCGTCCAAAACGCTTTTTCGGTGCCGCCCGAAATATCGAAGAAGGCGGCAGTTTGACGATTTTAGCGACCGCTTTAGTGGAAACCGGGTCACGAATGGATGAAGTCATTTACGAGGAATTTAAAGGGACCGGCAACATGGAATTGCATCTTGACCGATCTTTGGCTGAACGCCGCATTTTCCCTGCACTTGATATACGCCGTTCCGGAACGCGTAAGGAAGAGTTGCTGATCGAGCCGAAACAGCTTGAAAAGCTTTGGTCCATCCGAAAAACTTTCTCGGATTCTCATGATTTCGGTGAACGTTTCCTGAAGAAGCTGGGCCAAACAGATACAAATGAAGAATTCTTCGAGCAATTGGCTACGGAAATGAAGACCCACCGAAGCAACAAGAAGATGATTTAAATGCTTGCAAACGACACAAGAATTTGATATGATTATGAGAGTGAATCAAACCAAAGCTATTGCATATACGGTCTAAAGAACCGTGTAAGGCAATAGTAAAAATAGATTAAACTCTGTTCCAGATGGTTCAGGGCGAGAGGAGAAAACAAAATGAAATCAGGTATTCATCCAGATTACAAACAAGCTACAGTAACTTGCTCATGTGGGAACTCTTTCACAACTGGTTCTGTAAAAGAAAACATCAGCGTTGAGCTTTGCTCTGAATGTCATCCATTCTACACTGGACGTCAGAAATTCGCTTCAGCAGATGGCCGCGTAGACCGTTTCAACAAAAAATACGGCCTTAAAGAAGAAATCAACGAGTAATATTGGAAGAGCATGGACAGGAAGCAGAAATTCCGCAACGAATTTTTGTCCTCCTGTTTACCGCTTTCCTGCATCAATTAAAAATATACCTGCCTAGCGCGAAAACGCCTGGCGGGTATTTTTTTTTCGTTTATTCCTGCTTTTTCAGCAAGTGGATGCCTTATCCACCTTAGATAAAGGAGAAGCTGCCTGATTATGGCTTTCTCCATATTAGAAAAAAACACCTTACATATTCCAAAAAACAGCAAGATGCTGAATGATTTTTGGTATGATTAAACTAACAACAAAGTGTCCGAAAGGGGTCTCACCTATGTACGTCATGAAACAAACAGGATGGGTCGAATTAATCTGTGGCAGCATGTTTTCCGGAAAATCCGAAGAACTGATCCGCCGAGTGCGCCGTTCGCAATTCGCCAAACAAAAAATTATCGTTTTTAAACCAAAAATCGACGACCGTTACAGCAAAGAAGCGGTTGTTTCCCATAATGGAGCAACAGTAATCGCTCTGCCGATCTCCCGCTCAACTGATATGTGGGATCACATTACAGATGAATTTGACGTCATTGCCATCGATGAAGCCCAATTTTTTGATGAAGACATCATCGAAAACATCCAAAAGCTTGCTGATCATGGTTTCCGTGTAATTGTTGCCGGACTGGATCAGGATTTCAGAGGACGTCCATTCGGCCCCATGCCAGCTTTGCTCGCCATTGCCGAACAAGTGACGAAACTTCAAGCTGTCTGTACCGTTTGCGGTTCTCCGGCAAGCCGGACGCAGCGCCTGATCGACGGCAAGCCAGCCGGGTCAGATGACCCAACAATACTGGTCGGTGCATCTGAGGCCTACGAACCACGCTGCCGCCATCATCACGAAGTGCCTGCAGGTGTTACTGTTAAGTGAATAGTTAAGTTGGAATACGGATATTCCATAAACCAGCTCCGCTATCCTGTGGAGTCTCCGCTGGGTGGCTCCATAGCTGAAATATACGGATGACAAAGTATAGCTGCTTATTAAAATTTTTAACCAATCAAGTGAACAGCCATGATGAAGGTTTCAATCCAACACAAAAACGACACAAAATTAGAACTCGAGGTGACACCTATGTTTGATCGATTACAATCAGTAGAAGATAGATATGACCGTTTGAACGAATTGCTGAGCGATCCCGATATCGTCAGCGATACCAATAAACTGCGTGAGTATTCCAAGGAACAATCGGATCTGCAGGAAACGGTTGAAGCCTATCGTGAATACAAAGATTTGACAACTCAATTGGCGGAAGCAAAAGCCATGTTCGACGATAAGATGGACGCCGACATGCGCGAAATGGTCAAGGAAGAAGTCAGCGAATTGGAAGAACAGATTTCAGTGATTGAAGAGCGCCTTCATAAGCTGTTGATTCCGAAAGATCCCAATGATGATAAAAACGTTATTATGGAAATCCGTGGAGCAGCTGGCGGAGATGAAGCTGCGTTATTTGCAGGTGACCTTTACCGCATGTACACCCGTTTTGCCGAAACGAACGGCTGGAAAGTCCAAGTGCTGGATTCGAACCCGACCGGACTTGGCGGATTCAAGGAAATCGTCTTTATGATTACAGGAAAAGGCGCTTATTCGAAATTGAAATATGAAAACGGAGCACACCGTGTACAACGGGTGCCAGAAACAGAATCGGGCGGGCGGATCCACACCTCAACCGCAACGGTGGCTTGTTTGCCGGAAGTTGAAGAAGTGGAAATCGATATCCATGAGAATGACATCCGGACTGACACATATGCATCTTCAGGCGCCGGCGGACAATCGGTTAACACCACGATGTCAGCTGTCCGTTTGACGCACATTCCGACCAATACTGTGGTTACCTGCCAGGATGAAAAATCACAGATCAAAAACAAAGCCAGTGCCATGAAAGTATTGCGTGCACGCGTTTATGAAAAATTCCAGCAGGAAGCACAGGCTGAATATGACGCAGTCCGTAAATCTGCGGTTGGAACGGGCGACCGTTCTGAACGGATCCGGACATACAACTTCCCTCAAAACCGTGTCACCGATCACCGCATCGGATTGACGATCCAGAAGCTGGATCAGATTTTGCAAGGGAAAATGGATGAAATCATTGAAGCGTTGATTGTGGAAGAACAGTCAGCCCGCATGGAAAGCCTGAACAATGACCAAGCTTAAGTATGTTTATGAGGCCCTGAAGAGGGCTTCTTCTTTTTTACTGGAGAACGGCCGTGAAGAAGGAGCTGCACGCATCCTTCTTCAATATGAACTGGGCCTTTCGTATTCGGGCTTGATCGCTGCCATGCGCGATGAAATCAGTGAAACTCAATTTAACCGGTTCTGGGTAAATGTGGAGCAGCATGCCAAAGGGGTTCCAGTGCAGCATTTGACGGGCAGTGAAGAATTTTATGGCAGAAACTTCCTGGTAAATCCGAATGTCTTGATTCCAAGGCCTGAAACAGAAGAACTAATAGAAGAAACGCTGCAGTTGATTGAACGCCATCTTTTCAAGGAAGAATTGGCGATCGCTGATATTGGTACAGGAAGCGGCATTATCGCCATCACGATGAAATGTGAGTTGCCAAATGCGCTGGTAACCGCCACCGATATTTCGCAGCCTGCATTGGAGACGGCAGCATTAAATGCCGAACGCCTTCATGCGGAAATCGATTTCCGGTTAGGTGATTTGACGGAACCGATCAAAGACCGGAAATGGGATGTCGTCTTATCGAATCCGCCTTATATCGGACATGAAGAAGCGCCGAGTTTGTCCGACAGTGTCCGCGATTTTGAGCCCCATAATGCTTTGTTCGCCGATCAGGAGGGCTTGGCTTTGTATGAAAAAATGGCTGAACAGTTTCCGAAGTTGATCAATAAACCAGGTATCATTGGATTCGAAATAGGTTATCAACAGGGGCCGGCGGTCGAAAAAATGCTAAAAAGCGCTTTTCCGGACGCAGTGGTCTATATTAAAGAAGATATCAACAAAAAGGATCGCATGGTTTTTGCGATTATCGAGTAAGTTATGCACAATTTGCGCACAACTAATAGGGAGTTATCCACTTTGTGTGGATAGGACGATAAAAACCCTTAAAAATAGGAGTTGTTCTTGTGGAGACGGAAATTATTTCTGTGGATAAGAATGTGGATGAAAAAGAAAGTTATAAACAGGCTGTGGAAATCATTCGGAATGGTGAGGTTGTTGCGTTTCCGACTGAAACAGTTTACGGATTGGGAGCGGATGCGACCAATTGGGAAGCCGTCAATAAAATTTTTGAAGCAAAAGGACGACCTGCTGATAATCCATTGATTGTCCATGTTGATTCGAAGGAAACAGCATTGACATATGTGCAGGAAGTATCAGCAAAAGCGTTGCAATGCATGGATGCTTTTTGGCCAGGAGCCTTGACGCTGATCATGCAAGCAAAACCTGAAACCTTTGCCGGAAATGTTACCGCAAATCTTGAAACAGTCGGAGTCCGTGTGCCGAATCATCCGGTAGCGCTGAAGCTTTTGCAGGAACTGAAGCTGCCTTTGGCGGCACCGAGCGCCAATACAAGCGGAAAGCCAAGTCCAACCTTGGCTGAACATGTATACCATGACATGGATGGCAAAATTCCGCTGATTTTGGACGGCGGTCCCACGGAAATCGGCATCGAGTCCACAGTGCTGGATACAACTTGTGAGCCGCCGGTTATTCTGCGTCCAGGGAAAGTGTCGAAACAGCAGTTGGAGAATGTCATCGGAACGGTCCGTTTGTCTTCCGACAACAAAAATAACACGCCTAAATCCCCAGGGATGAAGTACATGCATTACGCGCCTGCAGCTCCATTGTATTTGATTGAAAATGAAGAAGGTTTAATTGAAAAAGCGATTGAATATGTCCGGGGAAAAGGGAAACGCGTAGCTGTCATCAGCAAAGAAGAATACCCTGAAGCTGATTTTAATTTTCCATTGTCCATGGCAACTCTTTACGCCAGCTTGCGCAAATGTGATTCAACAGATGCAGATCTGATTTTGGCATCGGTTGAAACCGGTGGGAAAATGGACGAAGCGTTAATGAACAGACTTGAAAAAGCTGCGGACCATAAATGGTTCAGCTGATTGTTTGAAAGGAGGTGCAGGATGAAGATTCTATTTGTCTGTACGGGCAATACATGCCGGAGCCCGATGGCTGAAGCCATCCTGTCAGCGAAAAAAATGCCTGGTATCGAAGTCCGTTCGGCGGGGATATTTGCTGGTGCCGCACCGCTGTCCAGGAATGCCCAATCTGTTTTATCTCAACAGCAAATTTCGTTTACTCATACGTCCAAGCCTCTGGAAGCGGGGGATATGCAATGGGCGGAATTGATTTTGACGATGACCAATTCGCATAAAATGACGCTTCTGCAGGCACAGCCTGAAGCAGCGACAAAACTTTATACATTGAAGGAATTCACCGAAGGTTCGGCAGAAGATATCAGTGACCCGTACGGAGGGCCGCTGGAACTTTATGAAGAGACCTTTCATGAACTCAAAGAGCTGATTGATAAATTAATTGAAAAAATCACTTAACTGAAAAAGACAGGCGAGCCAGTGAGGGTTTGCCTGTCTTTTTTGCGTAAAAATGTTAGAATTAATTAAAAGCGTAATGGCAATTCGGCACAATTCGACAAGAGCGCTTTTGCTGAACCATAAATTTGATTTTAAGAAAAGAGGGTTTACCATGAGAGTGGCAATTTCATCAGATCACGGCGGGAATAACCTGCGCAAAGAAATCGTTAACCTAATGAACGAAATTGGCATAGAATATCAGGATTTCGGTCCGCATACGGATGATTCAGTCGATTATCCGGATTATGCAAAACCGGTTGCTGACCGGGTGGCAAGCGGAGAATTTGACCGTGGGATTTTGATTTGTGGCACAGGCATCGGCATGTCCATCTCGGCAAATAAAGTCAAAGGCATTCGTTGCGCGCTTGTCCATGATGTATTCAGTGCAAAAGCGACGAGAGGGCATAACGATTCAAATATCCTGGCAATGGGGGAACGCGTAATTGGTCCAGGCCTTGCACGTGAAATTGCTCAAACTTGGCTGACAGAAGAATTTGAAGGCGGCAGACACGGAAAACGCATCCAAAAAATCACAGACCTCGAAAAATAAGGAGGAGTCGGCATGCAAACTTTATGGCAATTGCAACTGGAAGAGATTTTAAGCGAATTGGAGCAACAGATCGAGTTCAGGAAAGGCCAAGTGTTTGTAGTCGGCTGTTCGACGTCAGAGGTAGCAGGAAAACGCATCGGAACAGGCGGCGGGTTGGATATTGCAGAAAGTCTGTTTGAACCTTTGGAGAAATTCGCGGCACGCCATCAGCTCTTTTTGGCGTTTCAAGGCTGTGAGCACATCAATCGCGCATTGACGGTCGAGCGGCAGGCTGCTGAAAAATATGGATGGGAACCGGTCTCGGTTATTCCAGTCGCCAAAGCTGGCGGTTCGATGAGTGCATATGCATTCAGCAATATGGCCGATCCGGTCGTAGTGGAAGAGGTCCAGGCCCATGCGGGAATCGATATCGGACAAACAATGATTGGCATGCATTTGAAAAGAGTTGCCGTTCCTCTGCGAACTTCTGTTAAACTAGTAGGTGAAGCGATTGTGGCAGCCGCTACTACCCGGCCGAAATTGATCGGTGGGGCACGTGCGAGCTATGATCGTGAGCTTGTTCAATTACAGGAGGGATACACAGATGGAATTGATTAAGGCGCTAGACCCAGCAGTATATGAAGCGATGAATGCAGAAAAAGGAAGACAGGAAGCGAATATCGAATTGATCGCTTCTGAAAACTTTGTCTCACAAGCAGTTATGGATGCACAGGGATCAGTATTGACCAACAAATACGCGGAAGGCTATCCGGGCAAACGTTATTACGGTGGCTGCGAATTTGTGGATGTCGTTGAGAACATTGCACGCGACCGCCTGAAAGAAATTTTTGGTGCGGAACATGCGAACGTTCAACCCCATTCTGGATCACAAGCCAATATGGCTGTCTATACAGCAGTTTTGGAAAAAGGTGATACGATTCTTGGAATGAACTTGAACCACGGCGGGCATTTGACGCACGGCAGTAAAGTGAATTTCAGCGGTATGCAGTATAATTTTGTCGAGTACGGCGTTACAGAAGAAGAGCAATTGATTGATTATGAAGCAGTCCGCCAGGCAGCGTTGGAACACAAACCGAAAATGGTCGTTGCTGGAGCAAGTGCGTATTCGCGTAAATTGGATTTTGCTAAATTCCGTGAAATCGCTGATGAAGTAGGAGCTTACTTGATGGTCGACATGGCGCATATCGCCGGCCTTGTTGCTACTGGAGCTCATCCTAATCCTGTCCCTCATGCCCATTTTGTTACATCGACTACGCATAAAACACTTCGCGGTCCACGCGGCGGGTTGATTCTTTGCAATGAAGAATTTGCGAAAAAAATCGATAAAACCATTTTCCCTGGAATTCAAGGCGGTCCGCTTATGCACGTCATCGCAGCGAAAGCCGTTGCATTCGGCGAAGCACAGCAGCCTGAATTCAAAACGTATATTGAACAAGTCGTGAAAAACGCCAATGCACTTGCTGAAGGCTTGATTGCTGAAGGCGTTGACATCGTTTCCGGCGGCACAGACAATCATTTGCTGCTGCTCGACCTCCGCTCGTTGAATCTGACCGGCAAAGTCGCAGAGCATGTACTTGATGAAGTCGGTATTACAACAAACAAAAATACCATTCCATTTGATCCCGAAAGCCCATTTGTCACTTCGGGAATCCGTCTTGGGACTGCTGCCGTAACATCCCGTGGATTTAAAGAAGCGGAAATGAAAGAAATTGCTGCAATCATGGCAATGCTCCTGAAAAATCCGGAAGATGAATCCGTGAAAAAAGATGCTGCAGAACGTACAGCCAAATTGACTGCTGCGCATCCATTATATAAATAACTGAATACTGCTGCCGGGTAAACTGCTTGGCAGCTTTATTTTTTCTGCATAATTTGGAGCAGATTTCTTTGCTTTATTAAAATACATAGCAACACAGGAGGGACGCGTCGTATGCACACGCATGAACTGAAGAGAGATAAAAAGGTAATCATGGAGTGGCTGCGCCGTCTCGGTGTTGAATTCCATACATCATTTCTGATCGTTAATTCGGAGATGGAAGACCAGCCCGTCGTTTATGCGAACGATGCCTTTTACAAAATGATCGGCTATAGCGAAGAGGAAACCCTGGGGCGGAATGGTCGTTTTCTGCATGGTGAAAAAACTGCAATGGAAGCGAAAGAGCAAATTCGGAAATGTGTGGATGCCAGTAAGAGCGGCATTGTGGAGATTGTGAATTACCGAAAAAACAGCACTCCTTTTTGGAATGAAATCACTGTGCAGCCTTTATCTTTTCCAGAAAAGGATTTCAAATTCACATTGATGCTCCAGCACGATATCACCGACCGCAAACGTGCAGAAGCCTTGATCAAGCTTCAAAAAGAGACATACACGGGAATCGAAAAAGGCTATATGCTCAGCGCGTTGCTGCAGAATATCTGCACTACCGCCGAATCGTTCTTTATTGATGGAGCGAAATGTACGGTATTGTTGATCGACGATACCGAACTTTATAAAATCGGTGCGGCCAGTTCCATGCCGAAAGGGTTCCAGGATGCCATCGACGGAACGGTGGTTGAGGAAGACATCGGTACTTGTGGTGCAGCATTCCACCGGCAAGAAGCAGTAATCGTGGATGATATGAGCACGGACTACTTGTGGCGAAATCATCAGCAATTAGTGAAAACCTATAACTTGGTGTCCAGCTGGTCAATTCCAATATTTAATGTTGAAGGAAGCGCCATCGGTACTTTCGGAATTTATTTCCCTTCGCCGTTGACGCCGCATGAAAAAGATTTGGCATTCATGGAAGAAGTTGCATCGATCGCTTCGCTGGCCATCAAATATTCCCGTCAGCACGAAGAGGTTTTGCGCTTGGCTTATACCGATGAAAATACGGATTTGCCCAACCGAAATTATTTCAGAACTGAAATCACGGATTTGCTGAAAGAAGGCAAAGAAGGTTTTGTCGCATTTTTGTCGACAGATGAATACGTCAAAGTGGTCGATCAATATGGCCACCGGGCGGGGGACACGATCCTGCGCGAAATCGGCAAACGGTTGATGCTTTCACAGAATTTGTCGGATAACCTGATTGCACGTTTTTCGGATTCAACCCTAGCCATGTACAGTGCGACGCCTTTCACAAAAATTCCGGATTACTTGGATCATCTGCTGAGCGGACTGGTGGAACCTGTCAAAGTAGGGGATATGGAATTGTTCCTGACCTTGAAAATGGGGGTAGCGATCGTAACGCCAAACCAGCAGGATTCCGAGGAGTTAATTCGTTGTGCAGATAGTGCGTTGTCACAGGCGAAACTTCAGACTGGTGAGGCGATCTGTTATTTTGAAAGTGAACATGATGAATTCATGATGAAGGACCTGCGTGTGGCGAATGAATTGACAGCAGCACTGAGACGCAATGAAGTCGGCGTCCATTTGCAGCCCAAAGTCGATTTGGCAACCGGTGAAATCTTGAGTTTTGAAGCTCTGGCCCGTTGGACATCTCCTGAGCTTGGGACCATACCGCCGGACGTCTTTATTCCGGCAGCTGAAAAAAATGGCAAAATCCGCATGCTGGAGCAAAACGTCTTGAAGCAAGTGCTGCAATGGATGAAGAAAAGAACAGAGCAGGAGTTGAAGATTCGGCAAGTTGCCATCAACATCTCTGCAGATCATTTCTTCCATCATTCTTTCGTTCCGTATTTGATGGACATGACGGCCGAATACGGCATTGACCCGAAATGGATTCAATTGGAGATAACCGAGCGAATCGGTTTTGTAGATATCGAAACGGCCAATAAAGTCTTTAGGCATCTGAGGCATTGCGGGTTTACGACATCGATTGATGATTTTGGCACCGGCTATTCGTCGCTCAGCTATCTGCAGAAGCTGCCTGTCGAAGAATTGAAGATCGACCGTTCGTTCATTTCAACTATGCACGAACCGGGAACTTTGGCGATTATCCGGACCATCATTCAGCTTGCGGAGAACCTGAATATGCGCGCAGTGGCTGAAGGTGTGGAAACTGAGCAGGATCGCCAAACATTATTGGCGCTTGGCTGCAAGGTCGGTCAGGGTTATTTCTTCTACAAGCCGATGCCGCTCAATGAAGCGTATTTATTATAACAGAAGAAAAAACGTTTCAGAATAGCGGAAATGGGACACTTTTGAACCCGATGTTGAAATGCATTTAAATGAACAAATGAAACATCTGCTAAGCCGGGGAAATATTTCCCGGTTTTTTTCTTTGGAAAATTAAAGCATAGGCGAAATTAACTGAATAATACCAAAGCAGGATCTGGCCACTAGGGCAAAGAATTTTCTGTTATACTATTTAAGATAATGTTTGAAAAGGAGAGATAGGCCATGGGAAAAGTATACGTTTTTGATCATCCGCTGATTCAGCACAAAGTAACGTACATTCGTGACAAGTCTACAGGCACGAAAGAATTCCGCGAATTGGTTGACGAAATTGCCACATTGATGGCGTTTGAAATCACACGCGACTTGCCGCTAGAGGAAATCGACGTGGAAACGCCGGTCCAAATGGCGAAATCGAAAGTCCTTGCAGGGAAAAAATTGGGCGTTGTTCCTATTTTGCGCGCAGGAATCGGCATGGTCGATGGAATTCTGAAATTGATTCCGGCAGCTAAAGTCGGACATATCGGTTTGTACCGTGACCCGGTCACATTGCAGCCTGTCGAGTACTATTTGAAATTGCCATCCGATGTGCAGGAACGGGACTTCATCGTTGTAGATCCAATGCTTGCTACCGGAGGTTCTGCAATTGAAGCAGTCAACTCCATGAAAAAGCGTGGCGCTACGAAAATTCGTTTCATGTGCATCATCGCAGCTCCTGAAGGTGTGGAAGCACTGCAAGAAGCTCACCCGGATGTGGATATCTACATCGCAGCACTTGATGAGAAATTGAACGAAAAAGGATACATCGTTCCAGGTCTTGGAGACGCTGGAGACCGGTTATTCGGTACTAAATAAGAGGGCGGGGTAAACCAGCTTGACGAAAAAATGGAAAGTAATGACGATATTTGGTACGCGGCCTGAAGCCATTAAAATGGCGCCGCTTGTCTTGGAACTTCAAAAACATCCCGACACCATTGAACCGCTTGTGACAGTGACAGCGCAGCATCGGGAAATGTTGGATCAGGTGCTGGAGACTTTCCAGATCACGCCTGACTTCGATTTGAATATCATGAAAGACCGCCAGACATTGACCGATGTTACGATGCGTGCCATGCAGGGGCTTGATTCGGTTATGAAAGAAGCGAAGCCGGATATCGTGCTGGTGCATGGCGATACGACAACGACTTTTGCTGCCAGCCTTGCTGCTTTTTATAACCAGGTCGCCATAGGGCATGTGGAAGCCGGTTTGCGTACACACAATAAATATTCGCCATATCCTGAAGAAATGAACCGTCAGTTGACGGGTGTCATGGCGGATATTCATTTTTCGCCAACTGAAAAATCCGCTCAGAACCTGCTGGATGAAAACAAGAAGGCAGAAACCATCTACATTACAGGCAATACGGCTATCGATGCGCTTCAAACGACTGTTCGCGAAACTTACACACATCCGATCCTGGAGAAAATCGGTACAGACCGTATGATCTTGCTGACGGCGCACCGCCGTGAAAACTTAGGGCAGCCGATGCGAAATATGTTCCGCGCAATTAAACGGTTGATTGAAGAGCACGATGATATTCAAGTGGTTTACCCGGTTCACATGAATCCGGCTGTACGCGAAGTGGCGGATGAAGTACTGGGCCGTGACACGCGCATCCATTTGATCGAACCGCTGGAAGTATTGGATTTCCATAACTTTGCGGCCCGTTCATTCTTTATTCTGACCGATTCAGGCGGAATTCAGGAAGAGGCGCCTTCACTTGGCAAGCCGGTTCTGGTTTTGCGTGATACCACTGAACGCCCTGAAGGCATCACCGCGGGAACATTGAAGCTCGCAGGCACTGACGAAGAGACGATTTACGGAATGGCTAAAGAATTGCTGACGGACGAATCTGCCTACAAGGCGATGTCCCAAGCATACAATCCATACGGAGACGGCCGAGCATCTGCCCGGATCGTCGAAGCGCTGCATACGTATTTTTCAAAGCTGTAAATAGGATAGACCGTCAATTTCAAATTTTTCGGTAAAATTTGTCGACAATATGTCGGAAGGAAATCGCTTGTGAAGTTTTTCACTTCTACTAATTGACATGATTTTACCCCTATTGTATGCTTACAAAGGGTATGCATGAGAAGGTTTTCTTACATAGATTATGTGGTCTTGAAAGCCTGATGCGACGGCTCTTTTTAAGGGTTTAATGTCAAATCAACGAAGTTCGAGGGGGTTATCATGCGCCCAACAAAAAGTCCCTTACAAGCGATGGCAATTTATAGCGCCATCCTCTCACAACTTGTCGGGTCCGTGCTTATCGGCGTGTTCACAGGTATGTGGCTCGATGACAGGCTCGGAACCGCCCCGTTTTTCATGATCATCTGCCTATTCATAGGCATCACTGCCGGTGTTTGGGCAATGCTTCAGACTGTCCGCAAATTCGAATCAGGAGACAAGTAAAAAATGGAAGGACTTAGGGAGATATATACACGACTAAAAAAGATGATTTTTTTCATCTTGGCGTTCTGCGTTATTGGTTGGGGGTTTACCCCTTATCAAGAAGTGTTCGCCGGTCTCATAATCGGAACTTTGTTCGGCATTTACAACATGTGGATCCTGGTTCGGCGGATGGAGAAATTCGACCGCGCGGTGGCTGAAGGCTCGAAAGTTCGTTCGCTTGGAACGGCATTACGGTTTGCATCAGGTGTTGCAGCTGTGGCGATCGCCATTTTGTTCGCAGAGCACATTCACTTGGTCAGTACGGTAATTGGGTTGATGGTCCCTTACGCTCTGTTATTGGCAGAGCGGATTGTTTATCATGTGAAACACCATTAACAATGTGGAAAGAGAGGTGAAACAATCGTGGAACATGGCGCTCCTATGCTCGAGGTGTTCGGGATCTGGTTTAACCTATCGAACGTTATGATGCTAACTATAGCCGCTCTTATCGTTTTCCTTATTGCTTATATTTCTACACGGAAACTGCAGCTCAAACCAACGGGCATGCAGAACTTCATGGAATGGATCATGGATTTCGTTAAAGGAATAATCAACAGCAATATGGATTGGAAAGATGGTGGCCGATTCCATGTTCTTGGAATCACCCTGATTATGTTCATTTTTGTTTCGAACATGTTAGGCCTTCCATTTGCAATAGTTGTCAACGGAGATCTTTGGTGGAAATCGCCAACAGCTGACCCGACGGTAACGATGACATTGGCCGCAATGGTGCTAATCTTGAGCCATTATTATGGCATCAAGCTGAAAGGGCTCAAAGGATACGCCGGAGGCTATATCAAGCCAATGAAATTCTTATTCCCATTGAACATCATTGAGGAATTCGCAAATACGCTGACACTCGGTCTGCGTCTTTACGGTAACATCTATGCGGGGGAAATCCTGTTGACTTTGTTGGCAGGCCTCGCATCAGCAGGTGCATTTGGATTCGCATCAGCAATCGTGCCTATGATGGCATGGCAAGGATTCTCGATCTTTATCGGGGCAATCCAGGCGTTTATTTTCGTTATGTTAACGATGGTCTACATGTCGCACAAAGTTGCCGACGACCATTGAGTATAAACTGCTCGTAGAGCAAAAAAAAAACAACTATCCTGAGGAGGACACATCAAAATGACAGGTTCATTAGGTTTATTAGCAGCAGCAATCGCAGTAGGTTTAGCAGCACTAGGCGCAGGTATTGGTAACGGTCTTATCGTTTCAAAAACAGTTGAAGGTATCGCTCGCCAGCCAGAAGCTCGCGGAGTTCTACAAACAACTATGTTCATCGGGGTTGCATTGGTTGAGGCATTGCCGATCATCGCTGTAGTTATCGCGTTCATCGTTATGAACCAATAGTATTTAATAGTCACAAAGTTTAATGGTGGGGATGCTACTACATGATTTTCGCCATTTAAACTTGTATGCACCACCTTGCTTTTGAAAATTCATCTTACAGAGTAAAAGATCTTACTATAGAAGAAATTGTATTTTAGGCTCTTGAAGGGAGTGAAACAATCGTGTTTTTTGACCATCTTGTACTCGGTGCAACCGGGGAGTTTTTGAATATCGGAGACATTCTCGCTACACTTGTTATCTTCACCTTGCTGATGGTGCTTTTGAAGAAATTCGCATGGGGTCCTTTGATGGGCGTAATGCAGCAGCGTGAAGATTTGATCAAGAGTGAAATCGAAACTGCTGAAAACAGCCGTCTAGAATCACAAAAGTTGCTTGAAGAGCAGCGCAGCCTTCTTAAAGATGCGCGTACACAAGCACAGGAAATCGTTGAGAACGCTAAAAAGCAAGGCGAAGTTTCGCGTGAGGAAATCATTACGACTGCACGTGCTGAGTCTGGCCGCATGAAAGAAGCAGCGGTTCAGGAAATTGCCAACGAAAGAGATAAAGCTATTTCAGCGGTTCGTGAAGAAGTTGTGGCATTGTCATTGCTTGCTGCTACGAAAGTGCTTGGAAAAGAAATCTCTGAGGAAGACAACCGTCAGTTGATTAACGAAACGATTGCGAAGGCAGGCGAAGTTCAGTGAGTCTAGTTGCAGAACGCTACGCTTTAGCATTGTTTGAAGTCGCTCAGAAGCACGGATCGTCTTTGGATATTGAACATGATTTGCGTGAAGTGAAAAAAGTCTTCGAAATGACTCCGGAACTTTACAATTTGATCGTTTCACCAAAACTTTCTGCTGAGAAAAGAAGAAACTTGATCAATGAAGTATTTAACGAAGCAAATCCGTTTGTGGTGAATACGCTTCAATTGATGGCAGAACGCAAACGTCTGGACGAAGTCGGCTCTTTGGCTGATGAGTTCGTTGCTTTATCTAATGACGCACAAGGAATTGAAGATGCGAAAGTTTATTCTACACGTCCTTTGACGGAAGAAGAACGCGCATCCATCTCTTCCATTTTCGCTAAAAAAATCGGTAAACAATCTTTACGAATTGAAAACATCATCGATCCATCGTTGCTCGGCGGATTGCGTCTTCAAATCGGAAACCGTATTTATGACAGCAGCGTGAGCACGAAATTGGCACGTCTGCAGCGTCAACTAATCGGTTAATTATGAAATTATGAGAGGGTGACATACATGAGCATCAAAGCTGAAGAGATCAGCGGTCTGATCAAACAACAGATTGAAAATTATCAATCAGAGATGAAAGTTGACGACGTTGGTACAGTAATCACCATTGGTGATGGTATCGCGCGCGCTCATGGCCTCGACAACGTCATGGCTGGAGAACTTGTAGAGTTCTCAACTGGTGTCCTTGGTATGGCGCAAAACTTGGAAGCCAACAACGTTGGTATCATTATCCTTGGCCCGTACACAGACATTAAAGAAGGCGATGAAGTACGTCGGACTGGCCGTATTATGGAAGTACCGGTAGGACATGAACTTATCGGACGCGTAGTAAATCCACTTGGACAACCTGTTGACGGTCTTGGGCCGATCAACACGACAAAATCACGTCCAATTGAAAGCCCTGCACAAGGGGTTATGGCCCGTAAATCGGTTCATGAACCACTTCAAACAGGGATCAAAGCGATCGATGCACTTGTGCCGATCGGTCGTGGACAGCGTGAATTGATCATCGGTGACCGCCAGACAGGTAAAACTTCTGTAGCGATCGATACAATCTTGAACCAAGCTGACCAAGATATGATCTGTATCTATGTCGCTATCGGACAAAAAGAATCTACTGTACGTAACGTAGTAGAAACTTTCCGTAAAAACGGAGCACTTGATTACACAATCGTTGTAACAGCTTCTGCTTCACAGCCTGCTCCATTGCTGTTCCTTGCTCCTTATGCAGGTATCACAATGGCAGAGGAATTCATGTTTGAAGGCAAGCACGTGTTGATCGTCTATGATGATTTAACAAAACAAGCATCTGCTTACCGCGAACTTTCACTATTGCTTCGTCGTCCGCCAGGCCGTGAAGCTTATCCAGGGGATGTCTTCTACTTGCATTCACGCCTTCTTGAGCGTGCTGCGAAGTTGAACGAAACTCTAGGAGCAGGATCTATCACAGCATTGCCGTTCGTTGAAACGCAGGCTGGCGATATCTCTGCATACATTCCAACAAACGTTATCTCGATTACGGATGGCCAGATTTTCCTTCAATCGGATCTATTCTTCTCAGGTGTACGCCCAGCGATCAACGCCGGTCTTTCTGTATCACGTGTTGGTGGTTCAGCTCAGATCAAAGCAATGAAAAAAGTTGCGGGTACATTGCGTCTTGACTTGGCTTCTTTCCGTGAACTTGAGTCATTCTCTCAGTTCGGTTCTGACCTTGATGCGGCAACAGCTGCTAAGATCGAACGCGGAAAACGTACAGTTGAAGTCTTGAAGCAAGATTTGAACAATCCGATCAAAGTTGAAAAACAAGTTGTTATTTTCTATGCGTTGACTCGTGGATTCCTAGACGACATCGCTATCAACGACATTTCTCGCTTTGAAGCTGAATTGACAAGCTGGTTGGATTCGAACCACACAGAAATTTTGGATACTATTCGTACAACTCAAGGTTTACCTGCTGATGACGCATTCGGTGCAGCGATCAATGAATTCAAACGCACTTTCGCAAAATCAGAGTAAAGAGAAACTGTATTCAGTTAAGGTTTTTGCCTTACTGAATGCTGGTTGATCCAATCGGATTTTACCGGTCAGTCCATCTCCTGCATATCAATGCGGGAGACATACTGCCCGTTAAACCGGGGGAATCGCTGAGTCGAATATGAAGAAAAAATAATAGGGTGGTGAAATACCAGTGGCATCTTTACGCGATATAAAAACACGAATAACGTCAACCAAGAAAACGAGCCAGATTACACGAGCCATGCAAATGGTTTCGGCATCTAAACTAAGCCGTGCGGAAGTGAATGCGAAAGCATTCGTTCCCTACATGAATAAAATACAGGACGTGGTGGCATCCATCGCAGCCGGGTCTACGGACACCAGCAACCCGATGATGATTGCCCGCCCTGTAAAGAAAACAGCTTATTTAGTAATCACATCGGATCGTGGCCTTGTAGGCGGATATAACAGTAATATTCTTCGTACTGTCATGAGCAGAATCCGTGAACGGCATACATCCAATGACGACTTTGTTATCCTGAGCGTTGGCCGGAAAGGGAAGGAATTCTTTGCGAAGCAAGGAATGACGATTCTTGAAAGTGCAATTGCACTTCCGGACCATCCGACGTTTTCGGATATTAAAGAATTAACGCGCAAAGCTGTTGGTATGTTCGCAGATGGGACATATGACGAAGTTTATATGTACTATAATCACTTTGTTTCAGCTATTCAACAAGAAGTTACAGAGAAAAAAGTCTTGCCGCTGACGGATATTCAACCGACCGGATCAACTGCATCTTACGAGTTCGATCCTTCAGCAGAAGCGATTTTGGAAGTTCTTCTTCCTCAATATGCGGAAAGCTTGATCTTTGGAGCCGTTCTTGATGGCAAAGCAAGTGAACATGCTGCATCCATGACAGCAATGAAGAGCGCGACTGATAATGCGTCTGATTTGATTAATGGACTGACACTTCAATACAACCGTGCACGCCAAGCAGCAATCACTCAGGAAATTACTGAGATTGTCGGCGGAGCAGCTGCACTGGAATAATAACGAAAAGCGACAGCGCCCGTTAAGCTCTGACAGGCATAAGACAGACCAGCAGGGTGGCGTTCTTTACCGCACAGCTGGGTTGGCTTATGACCCGAAGAGCTGGGCCGCTGGAATCTGGACAATAACGAAAAAATTGAAGCGAAGGCGGCCGATTAAGCCGTCGAAGCTTGCAATAAAGTTTCAATAAAAGTAAGACAGGAGGGAACAGCATGAACACAGGACACGTTCTTCAGGTTATGGGACCGGTTGTAGATGTAAAGTTTGCTGATGGCCAACTTCCAGCTATCTACAACGCCCTAACTGTAAATATTGATCGTCCCGGACAAGCTCAAGTCGTTTTGACGCTTGAAGTGGCTCTTCACCTTGGTGACGATTCAGTCCGTACAATCGCGATGGAATCTACTGATGGACTGCAACGTGGTTCAGTAGTAACTGACTTGGGCAGAGCAATTTCTGTTCCAGTTGGAGATGTAACATTAGGCCGAGTATTTAACGTACTTGGTGAAATTATCGACTTAGGGGAAGAAATTCCTGCAACAGAGCGCCGTGATCCGATTCACCGCTTAGCACCTACGTTCGAGCATCTTTCCACAGAAGTTGAGATTCTTGAAACAGGTATCAAAGTTGTTGACTTGCTTGCCCCTTACATCAAAGGCGGTAAAATCGGTCTCTTCGGTGGTGCCGGTGTAGGTAAAACAGTTCTTATCCAGGAATTGATTAACAACATCGCTCAAGAACACGGTGGTTTATCCGTATTCGCTGGTGTTGGTGAACGTACGCGCGAAGGAAATGACTTGTACTTTGAGATGAGCGATTCTGGCGTTATCAAGAAAACGGCAATGGTTTTCGGCCAAATGAACGAGCCGCCTGGTGCACGTATGCGTGTTGCCTTGACTGGTTTGACTATGGCAGAATACTTCCGTGACGAACAAGGCGCGGACGTTCTTCTTTTCATCGACAACATCTTCCGCTTTACTCAAGCAGGGTCTGAAGTATCAGCACTTCTTGGCCGCATGCCATCAGCTGTTGGTTACCAACCGACACTTGCTACTGAAATGGGCCAATTGCAGGAACGTATCACAACTACAAGCACAGGTTCAGTAACGTCTATCCAAGCGATTTACGTACCAGCCGATGACTATACGGATCCGGCTCCGGCTACAACTTTCGCTCACTTGGATGCGACAACTAACCTTGAGCGTAAACTTTCTGAGATGGGTATTTACCCAGCGGTGGATCCTTTGGCTTCAACTTCTCGTGCATTGTCACCTGAAATTGTTGGCGAAGAACATTACAATATCTCACGTGAAGTTCAAGAAACGCTTCAACGCTACAGAGAATTACAAGATATTATTGCAATCCTTGGTATGGATGAGTTAAGTGATGAAGACAAGCTGACGGTTAACCGTGCACGCCGCGTCCAAAACTTCCTTTCTCAGAACTTCCACGTTGCTGAACAGTTCACAGGCCAAAAAGGTTCTTATGTTCCAGTTCAAGAAACGATCAAAGGATTCCGTGGAATTCTTGATGGAAACTATGACCACTTGCCAGAAGATGCTTTCCGTTTGGTCGGACGCATTGAAGATGTTATTGCAAAAGCAAAAAGCATGGGCGTAGAAGTCTAAAACCAGGGACCAGGAGGGAAAAAAATGAAGACCATTACAGTCAATATTGTCACTCCCGACGGCCCGGTATACGATTCAGAAGTATCTATGGTTATTGCAGTTACAGCAACCGGCGAAATGGGCGTTTTGCCCGGCCACATTCCGACAGTCGCTCCTCTTGGAATCGGTGCAGTCCGATTGAAAAAAGAGAACTCGACAGAATTGGTTGCTGTAAACGGTGGATTTCTTGAAATCCGCCCTGAAAAAGTGACCATTCTTGCACAATCGGCTGAACGCGCAACAGACATCGATCTGGCACGCGCTCAGGAATCCGCTAAACGTGCAGAAGCACTCTTACAGGCTAATAAAGATGAAATCGACTTTAAACGTGCAGAATTGGCGTTAAAACGTGCGATGAATCGTATCAACGTTTATGAGGGTAATGTTTAAATAAAAGCATAAGCGTCCGTGTAGATTCGACGGGCATAAGACGCACTGGCGAAGCGGCGTTCTTTGCCGTATAGCCAGAGTGGCTTATGACCCTAGAATCTGGGCGCTGAAGCTGGACAATAAAGAAAAGCATAAGCGGCCGTTCAGCTCCTGCAGGTTTTAAGCCTAAGGAGTTGGCCACTGAAGCTGGATATTTAAAAAAGTGTAGGCAAAAGCGGGCAGAAGGGCAATTGACTTTTGTCCGCTTTTTCTATTTTTTACAGAGTGGATTTAGTTTTGTAGTTCTACAGATCGAGGATGCCGAGACTTTCAAAAGCTGACAACTGATCAGCAAGGAAATTTCCTTGCATGGGTCAATAAGCGATTAACGGGATTCACATCACTGAATAACTGACATTTTTATGAAAGGGTGCATCAGATGGAAACAATGATTGGGCAAACGGCTTTGATTTCAATCTTCAGCCATATATTCTTTACCGGTGTTGCTTTTTATGCGATGCGTGCTGTCATGTTCGAAAAATGGATTCATAAGCATCATGTACTTCAAGCACAAATTCTTTATATTTTTATTAGCATTGCAATCGGGACCATGGTATCTACTTTTTTCCTAAATATTTCATCTTGGTCGCGGCAATTGCCTTATCTTTTTTAAAATTGCCGTTTTGCCATGGCTTTGAACCTCACGGCTATGGCAAAACGGCAAATCTTTATTTCCAGGGAAATAAAATTTCGTATAAGGTTTAATGGTTCTAATGAGGGGAAAAGGTCTACTAGTTGATTTTTAAAACGTGACTTTTTTCCTTTAGCGGACATAAAAACGGAAAACTTTTCGAACAATGTATTGTCCCATGAGATGAATAGCACAAAATGAGAGTAAAGTTGCTTGTTTTTTACTAAAAAACAGGGTAGGATGAGTAAGGTTTTGTTTCTAAATAATGACATTGGACTTTAACGTATATGGGATACATATAGATGACTATTAAACACATGGAGGGCATATCAGTGGATCAAATTATTGTAAAAGGCGGCCAAAAATTAAAAGGGAAAGTACGGGTCGAGGGTGCTAAAAATGCAGTTCTTCCGGTATTAGCTGGAGCGCTATTGGCTTCAAAAGGAAAGAGCATCATTAAAGAGGTACCGAATTTAGCCGACGTCTACACGATTCAGGAGGTTTTGAGAAGCCTGAATGTGCAGGTTGAGTATTTTCCTGAAAAAAATGAAATGCTGATCGATTCTTCAGCAACATTATCAAGCGAAGCTCAATTCGAATATGTACGCAAAATGCGCGCTTCGATTTTGGTGATGGGACCAGTTCTTGCGCGTAATGGATTTGCTCGTGTAGCTTTGCCAGGCGGATGTGCAATAGGATCACGCCCGATTGACCAACACCTAAAAGGGTTTGAAGCAATGGGCGCAAGCATTACTTTCGGAAACGGCTTTGTGGAAGCTAAAACAACTGGCCGTTTGCGCGGAGCAAAAATCTATTTGGATTTCCCAAGTGTCGGCGCAACTGAAAACATCATGATGGCTGCTGCTTTGGCAGAAGGTACTACATTAATCGAAAACGCTGCAAAAGAACCGGAAATTGTTGATGTTGCAAACTACATCAACGAAATGGGCGGCCGCGTAATCGGTGCTGGAACAGATACAATGCGCATTGAAGGTGTAGAAGAATTACATGGTGCAGAGCATTATATCATTCCAGACCGTGTGGAGGCCGGCACATTCATGGTTGCTGCTGCAATCACTGAAGGCGATGTAATCATTGAGAATGCCGTTCCTGAACATATGACGGCGTTGATCTCCAAAATGGGTGAAATGGGTGTAGACATTCAGGAGACAGAAGAAGGATTGCGCATCCGTGCAAACCGTCCACTTCGCTCGATCGACATCAAAACCATGCCGCATCCAGGCTTCCCGACGGACATGCAATCACAGATGATGTCATTGATGCTGACTGCCAAAGGCAACGGCATTTTGACAGAAACCGTTTTTGAAAATCGCTTTATGCACGTGGAAGAATTCCGCCGCATGAACGCAACGGTTAAAATCGAAGGGCGTTCTGTTATTATGGAAGGGCCATCTGATCTGCAAGGTGCAGAAGTTGCAGCAACCGATTTGAGAGCTGCTGCTGCCTTGATTTTAGCTGGACTGGCTGCAGAGGGCATCACTCGTGTTAATGAACTTTATCATTTAGATCGCGGATACGTTAACTTCCACGGAAAACTGGCAGCATTGGGCGCTGATATTGAGCGCGTGTCAGTTGAACAGGCAGAAACGAAAGTCGAGCAATTGGTCTAATCTATTCTTCATAGGCTTGCGGCGCTGGTTTACAGCTCCGTAAGCCTTTTTAATTGCAGGAGCTGAATCCAGGGATTTTTGTCAATGAGATCCTGACTGTGATAAACTATTCAGTTAAGAGAATCATTTAATCAATACATATGCTGTAGAAAAATTAATTCAACAGGATAGATGGTAGAAAAGGAGTGCGGCTTGATGTTTTCTAAAGATATAGGAATTGATTTAGGGACAGCAAATGTCCTGATCTATGTAAAAGGCAAAGGAATCATCCTGAATGAACCTTCTGTAGTGGCGATGGACCGGAAGACGGAGGAAGTGCTGGCTGTCGGCACAGAAGCGCGCAAAATGATGGGCAGAACGCCAAAGCATATTGTGGCGGTCCGGCCATTGAAGGATGGCGTCATCCACAACTTTGACGTTACCGAAGCGATGCTGAAACATTTTATGCATATCCTAAAGCTGAAAGGGTTTATGACCAAACCGCGCATCTTAATTTGTTGTCCGACGAATATCACGAGCATTGAACAAAATGCTATTCGCGAAGTGGCCGAAAAGGCAGGCGGCAAAAAAGTCTATGTCGAAGTCGAGCCGAAAGTGGCAGCCATCGGAGCAGGCCTGGATATCTATCAGCCGAATGCCAGCATGGTCATCGATATTGGCGGCGGCACGACGGATGTCGCAGTATTATCTATGGGAGACATTGTCACAAGCGAAACGATAAAAACGGCTGGAGATTCATTTGATCGACAGATTATGAAATACGTCAAAGACCACCATAAGCTGTTGATCGGTGAAAAAACCGCGGAAAAAATTAAAGTTGAAATTGGGACAGCGTTAAAACATACGGAAGCCAAAGAAATAGAAATCCGGGGGCGCGATATCCTGACTGGTTTTCCCCGGACGCTGAAGATCAACTCCATGGAGATTGGGGAAGCATTGAAAGAATCCGTCAATTCAATTGTTGAAGCGGCGCGGATGGTTTTGGAAAAGACCCCGCCGGAACTGGCTTCAGATATAATTGAAAGCGGAGCCGTTCTTACGGGCGGAGGTGCACTGCTTGATGGGTTAGATCAGCTGCTGGCTGCCCAATTGCAGATTCCTGTGTCCATTGCAGAAAATCCATTGGAATGTGTCGCATTGGGAACTGGACTGATGCTGGAAGCAAAAGAAAACATTTTCCGGAAAAGCAAACAAAGACAAATAGCTGATGCCAAAAACCGGACATTTTAGTATAATGACTAGACATGAGCTTTGCCCGATAGCCGGGAATCCAGCAGAAAGAAAGGTTGACGGAGTGAATGGCTGAACTGAAAAAGAATTTTTCTCTTCGGAAAAAAGCCGATAAAGAAAAAGACACACAGGGCGCTGAAAAGACGTGGTGGGTGCAAATTCGTCTGTTTCCGATATGGCTCCGTATTCTCATTGTAATTGCTTTGGTTGCGTTAGCAGCCGTTCTAGGGGCAATGGTGGGATTTGGCGTCATTGGCGACGGAAAGCCTGCTGATGCGCTGAAATGGGAAACCTGGCAGCACATATTTGATATCATGAGCGGAAAGTGAAGAGGAGATGAATCGATTGTTGACAACAGAACAAATTCAAGCAATTTTACCACATCGTTACCCATTTTTGATGGTGGATCGAATTCTGGAAATTGAAGCCGGCAAGAAAGCGGTCGGCCTGAAAAACGTATCAGCGAATGAAGACTTTTTCAATGGCCATTTCCCGGGTTATCCGGTAATGCCCGGTGTCTTAATTGTGGAAGCATTGGCACAGGTTGGAGCTGCAGCTGTACTTCAGCTGGACGCCAATAAAGGCCGTTTGGCATTTTTCACCGGAATCGACAATTGCCGCTTTAAACGGCAGGTAGTTCCAGGCGATCAATTGCGTCTGGAAGTTGAATTGACAAAACTGCGCGGGTCAATGGGCAAAGGCCATGCAATTGCCACTGTCGACGGAGAACTTGCTTGCGAATGCGACATTTTGTTCGCATTGGGTCCAGTTGCTGAGAAATAATAGATCAATGAAAATAAAGAGCTGTTCTGAAAGTCAAACCTGACTTTCAGAACAGCTCTTTTACTATAGGCTTTGAAATTTATCCTGTTTTTCCGGACAGTGGGTATGAAGAAACTTATGACTTGGCTTCATCTTTTCGCAGGCCGGGGCGCGTACGCATGTCGGTTTCAAAGCGTTCCAACAATTCCTGTCCTTCAAGACCGTCTTCAAGCAGTTCTGAAAGAAGTGTTTCTGCGTATTTTCGGCGGGCCCGTTTCAATGTGCCTTTCATCAATACGGAGGCATGGTCCCCGATGATCTTCACTTTGCGGACAACCACTTCAAAAGGTGCAGGTTCGTTTCCTGGGTAGGAGATGACAACCTGTACATCGATTGTTTCCTCGGAATTCTTCAGTTTTTCAAATATATCCAGGTGCTGAATGTCGACCAGCATTTCAAGGATCCATGAGCGGTCTTTGTTTTCCTGGTTGATGATGAGGCCGTCATGCACCGGATAATCGGTGACTTGATCGTCTTTTTCAATTCCCAATGACAGCATATTAAATGTTTTCATGCGGCAATGCCTCCAATACTAGCTTTGTTTCAGTATAGCATAAGCACGAATTGGCAAGCGAACGGAAAAAGAGGATGTAAAAAAACTGGAATACTATCAAAATCCAGTTTTGATTGGAGCTGTATTGAGATGAAAAGACGCTGAACCTTGCCATTCACAGGAAGAAAAAAAGTTTACTCATGCTTCAAAAATGAAATATGACAGCTCAAAAGCTGCTAAAAATAATTTTTCCGGTTTTGCAAAGAATTCAATCTTCTTAGTATGCTTCAAGTAAGCGAAAGGAGGTGAGAAAATGAACCAAGTCGGAATTGTAGGACGCTTAACCAAAGATCCAACCATGCGCGTATTGAATGAAGGGCGGGTACATACTTCCTTCATTGTCGCAGTTTCCCGGAACTATAAAAACCAGAAAGGAGAAACCGAAACAGATTACGTTCTTTGCTCAACATGGGGCAAGCCAGCCCATAATGTCTCGAAATACTGCATTAAAGGATCACTTGTCGCCGTTACGGGCCGTCTGCAGTCACGTTCGTATGATAAAGAAGACGGGACGCGCATCTATGTGACAGAAGTCCTTGGCGACCAGATCCGCTTCCTCGACAGAAGAAAACCACAAGAAGAAAACGCCCCTCAGCAGGAATCACCGCAGTCTGATGCAGACTTCGATTTCCAACCGCCAGGGACGGAACAAGTAAACGTATAGCCATCAAAAAAGGAGGCACTTAGCGATGCCAAAGGATGTACAGCTGCAACTGGAAGTGCATATGGAGCAATTGATCCGATTGACCGCCTTGCTCCATCAGCGCTTGGCAGAGGCGGAGCGGGAACTAAGTGAACTGAAATCGATCTTCCGTTCCGTCCAAAAAGGGTAAAGTTTCACGTCTAAAAGGGGAATCCGGCCAGGTGGGGACCTGGCCGGATTATTTGAAATCATATTAAGTTATATGAATTGAACTAAAGAATTTACCTTTCAGTTCAATCAGGAGTGAAGAAATGAAGATAAGGTTCCAGGCGGACGCTTTCCGCGGACGAAGCTAGCGCAGTGATGCAGGAACATATCTTTGACCCTTCGCAGCCTTCCACTTTTTCTTCTAATTGTCTTCAAAAAATTAATTGTCAGGATATGGAGCAAACCAGTGGAGACTCCCACGGGAGCAGCGCAGCGACATCTGAGAAATCCACTCGGGTGATTAGCCCGAGTTAGTTCGGCGCAAGCCCTTGCAGCTGACATCGCGACGTCCTGTCGCACCAACTGTATGACCCGCATCCTGCGGGCCTGAAAGCGTAGCTGGTTTGCGGAATATCCATAATAGAATCGTTATTGGTATAGATTATTAGTTTAATTTATCTAGTTATAGCGAATACGTGAACAATTCCTTCAAGTCGTTGTCTGACAGATCGGTCATCCACTGGCTGGACTGAATAAACTCTTCAGACATCGATTGCTTTTGCACCAGCAGGGAATCGATTTTCTCTTCGATTGTCCCGATGGTCACAAATTTATGGACATGGACAAATTGAGTCTGGCCGATGCGGTAAGCACGATCAGTCGCCTGGTTTTCAACAGCCGGGTTCCACCATCTGTCCGCGTGGAGAACGTGTGTCGCAGCCGTTAAGTTCAGGCCGGTGCCACCCGCCTTTAGCGATAGGATGAAGATCGGGAATTTGCCGGCTTGGAAAGAAGCCACCAGGGAATCACGCTGCTGTTTCGGCATGCTGCCTGTCAAGAACGGCACTTCATGGCCATACAGCTCATTGATGGCCTGCTGCAATAGATGCCCCATACCGATGTATTGTGTAAAGATCAAACATTGTTCCCCGCGTTCCGCAATTTCCCCGGCCAAGGTCACAATGCGCTCCAGTTTTTGAGAACGGGGCAGAATTTCAGCAGCGTTCGTATACGGCTCTTTTAAATAAAGAGACGGATGGTTACATAGCTGCTTCAATTTGCTGAGCATTTTCAACACCAGCCCTTTTTTCTCGAAACCTGTGAGCGTCTCCATTTTCTGCACCGTATCCTGGACGAGCCCTTCGTAAAGAGCGGCCTGTTCCGGTGTCAGTGGACAATATTCCAGCTGTTCCTGTTTTTCTGGCAAGTTCAGTTGAAGGTCCGGATCTTTCTTGGTCCGGCGCAGCAAGAACGGCTGAATCCGCTGACGCAATTTTTCTTTCGTTTCTTCAGAATTATCGCGTTCGATCGGAATCATGAAGTTTTCCTGGAACTGTTTGATGCGGTACAAGTAGCCTTTATTGATGAAATCGAAAATCGACCATAATTCAGACAGCCGGTTTTCAATCGGTGTTCCGGTTAAGGCGATATGATGGTCGCCTTTGAATTTCCGGATGGTCCGCGATTGTTTGGTATACATGTTTTTGATGTTCTGCGCTTCATCGAGTGTAATGCTTGACCAGTGCAGGCTCTGCATTTCCTCGTCGTCAGAAGATGCAATCCCGTATGTCGACAACACGACATCCGGTTTTTCCGCCGCTAAAAAGGCATTGAATTCCTCGCCTTTCGGACGGATGCTGCCATAATGGGTCACCACTTTCAAATCAGGCGCAAAGCGCTCCAATTCTTTTTGCCAGTTGCCAAGCACCGAAGTCGGGCAGACAATCAGCGATGGCTGATCCGGATTTTTTCCGTGGACATGCAGCAAATAAGTGATCAGCTGAACTGTCTTGCCGAGCCCCATATCATCCGCTAAGCAAAGGCCAAAGCCTTCTTCACGCATGAACACCAAATAATCGAAACCGATTTTCTGGTAAGGCCGCAGCTCCGTCAATAAATTGTTTGGCAGCGGTGTTTCCGGCAAATCACGTTTATCCAATAATTTATCAAGCAAGGTCTTTAAAGATCTATTCAAATGGAATTCCACAAGTGGATCCTCTTCATCCGCTGTTTCATCGAGCATGATTTCCGGTACGTTCTGGAACAACATGTCTTTGATCGTCCAGTCTGCATCTTCGGCTTCTTCGATCATTTTCCGCAGTTGCATCAACAAATTCGAGTCAACGCGCACCCATTCGTTCCCGATGCGAATAAACTCCTTGTTCTCGGAAACAAGACGCTGGAAATCCTGCATGCTCAGTTCATGGCCATTCAATGAAAACTGCCAGTCAAAATTGATGATTTGGTCAAGCCCGACGACCGACGCTTTCTTAATCGGCGAATTGACATTGGCTTTGACGCGGATCTTGGATTCCTGAACGGCTTTTAACCAAGACGGAATCGAGACTTCGACACCGAAAGCCTGAAGAATTTCCGCGTCGTTGCGCAGGAATTCAAGAATTTCGGCATCTGTCCATTCCGCATGATAGAAGCGGTCTTCGTCGAACCTATCGACAGAAGGGCAGAGGCTTAAGAACAGCGATTGGCGTTTCTTGATGTCTTCCGCAAAGGGACGCCATTTCTCCGGCAATGCTTTGTCGATCGGTTCATCTGCTCGGCGCTTGGAAGGGGACCAGTATACACTGCCCCGTTTCGAACGCATGACCACTTTAAAGGACCAAAATTCATCGGCATCCGGCTCACTCAGCTGGACAGCGACAACATAGTCATCGGCATCCGCCAAGCCTTCCCAGCCAGCTTCTTGGACAAAGCCTTGAATGTAAGGCAGTTGGCCAACCGATAAGCCTTTTTGGCGCAATTGATGGTGGATCGTATCGGCAAGGAATGTGCGGATTTCTTCATCGCCGTATGTATCGTTGATGGAAATTTCGCCACCGTCAACTGATACATGATCCCATAAAAGAGGATCGTTGAGAGAATCCGCTACTTTACCGGCAAGTTTCAGCCAAGCTTCGTCTTCCGCACGTTGTCCTGCAAATGTTACATAATGATGCGGTTCGCGCTGGAACAGCCGGACAAAATCAGCAGGCGTCACTATCAAATCCAAGCCATCTGTTTGTGCAGTCAATCCGAAAAAGCTGTCTTTGTCCAGAAAATACAAATATGGCTTCCAGATTTCCGGTGGAATCCGGTTGCCGGCTTCATTGGTCGCCTGGATGCGGAAAAGTTCTCCGCGGCTGATCGTTAAATAGTAGAGGCGGCTTCCTTCAGTTTGGAATTGATTCATATCAGATTTCCTTTCTCGATCTCTTCCTGGAGTGCACGCAGGCGTTTATTCTGTGTGCGGATTTCATTGATGTACGCAGTCCAGAACTCCATTTGACCACTTTTCTTGCAGGCAGCTTTCATCTTCTTCCAGATTCGGACGGCCTGCTTGTAGCTCGGACGATTGCGCTCTTCCAAATAAGCCAGCGCATAGCGGTGCAACAAAGGCAGCACGTAATCAGGCGCTGATGACTGCACTTCCTTCAGTCCACATTCCTCTGCAAAGTAAAGAGGAGAGTTATGCAGATGATGCAGTTCGGCCCATTGTTTGTATAAACGCTTTTCGATCAAATACGCCGAATAGGCGGGAAGGCCGTAATGGCCAAATTGTTTGAATAGATCTTCCCAGTCCAATTCACTCAATTCGATCTGTGAAAACAAGCGGCTCAGCGTCCGCACATATTGGTGCCGGTATTGCGTATACAGGCCTTCAAACAGGAAGGTTTTTACGTGCGGCTTAATTGCTGACAATATATTGGCCAGTGCCTGCGGATGATTTTCAGTTTCCGCAAGAACTGCCAGCTCAACCCAGTCATGGGCTTCATTCGGTGAAATTTTCTTGATATCAAGATCTTTCTTTAAACTGATCGCAAAAAAGGCTTTCAGCCGTTCATCGGGATTTTTCAAGGCAGCCAATTCTTCTTCGCGCAACCTGCTGGTGGTGAACAAATTGGTCCAGAACAGCTGATAAAGAGCAAAACGCTGCGAGAACGAACCGTCCTTCACTTCCATGAATTCACGGATGAGTGTCTTTAAGTATTCAAAAAAAGCATCCGCTTCAAATGTCCGGTGCTGGCCACGCAGCTGGCCAAGCAAGTCGCGCAATTCATGCAGTTCGTCATCGAACCAGGTCTTGAAGAACGAATGGTGCACCTCCTGGGTCCCGGAGATGAAGGTAGCCCAGACTTCCGTCAATGAAATGAAATGGGCATAAGTGCGATAAAGCACTTTCCATTCGCGTTCCAAAGGCACATACGACATCGCGTTTTTCAAACGGCCATCGTACATCTGCTCGAAATAAAAATAATTGCGGGTCGTGTAATCCGGAATCGCTTCGCGCCAGACGCTGCGGATCAGTTTTGTCCATTGCTCAGGAGAGCGCTTCTCGGACAATAAGGTCAGCTGCTTGTTCTCAGGCTCGCGCCATGACGCCACCCATTCGGATAACGAACCGATTTTTTGATAAAGGGCAAAAATAACTGCCAAACGGTGGCGGCACATTGTTTCCTGCGGACAGGCACAGATGGCCGTCAGTTTATCGAAATTAAGAATGACTTTAACTGCATGCGCGTCTTTAACGACGGCTTCGAGCAACAAGCGCTCTTCGTTGAACGACTGAATCTGCACGCCGTCGTGGCGCACTAAAAAGACTGCTTTTCGAACCATTTCTTCATCCAACGCACGCGTCGGGAGAAGGGATTTGTCGATAGCAGCCATATAATTGTGAATCGTATCTTCGAATCTTTTCGCCAGGGATTGAACCGTAGCCATATGCATCGCCCCAAAATAGACTTTCCCTCTATTATACGACTTTCTAAGGACTCCGTAAACGATGAAGAAAAGTTAATCGGTTTTCAACTCGCAGAATCATTACTTTATTTTCTGATAATCCTTGTTTTATGTAAAGTAAATGGTATTATAAAAGTATAAAAGACCTAATTACAGCGTTTCGGATAGGAGAATGATAGTTGTTCAATTCGTTTGTTTTGGAAATCCCCGACTTGCGTTCCGTTTTGCAGCCGAAAGACGTGGTAGCATGGGAAGTAGTAGACGCGAGAGCGGACTTGGTGTTTGGCAAAATCAGTTGGCAAATTTCATCAGAAGGTGAATGTTACAGCGTTCACAACCCGCGATTGTTTCCGGATCATCTGGAGCAGGTGCAGGTCGATTTCAAAATGAACAGGATCATTTTTCATAGAAAGCAAATGAGGGATGAAGAATTTCATATGCTGGTTGCCTATATCATGGACAAAGTATCCATCTATATCAATCCGAACGAAATGCATTTCGTGGTCTCTTCGCCTCGACATCGCCACCAACGGACACGTACCAGAAAATAACGAATTCAATTTCCCAAGTTCTTTGACTGGCTCTTCAGGCAGTTGGAGGGCTTTTTTTTATGTGGCGCCAGAATTGAGGAATGAAGGAGAGGGGATCACCTCGACTGCTTTGAATTGGATGGCATAATCCACTTGCTTAAGACAGACAGTTTAAGCACTTGGCTAAGAAGCAATTTTTTTGTCTTGCAATAATCAAAAAACAATTATTTTATGTCAAAATTGTAACGAAATAATAAGCTTAAACGTCTATTATATAAGGTTATTCTTATGCAATTCTATGTTCGAATAGTGGATTTTATGGTATGATAGTTGTAATCAGAATATTACAAAAAAAGATGGGGGTGAGTCAGATGTTGCATGTGAAGCTCATGAAGCCGTTCTACACGAAGAAAGAAGGGCATTTGGTGAAGTTCGTGTTTGCTTATCAGTACTTCTCTATCATGAAAGACGACGAGCTGTTCCATTTTATTCCTGTGGAAGGCAAGGAGATCATCGTCAACCTCAACACGTTCCAGGTTGAAAACCTCTCCGAAGTCTTCGTCTTCCAGAAAGGCAATCGCTTTATCCGCTTACCTCTCTATCAATTGTTGCTCGTGTCGGATATTCACAGACATCTTCAAGCGATCCTGCAGGAAGAAAGAGCGGAGTTGATCGAAGTGAATGAACAAACTCAGAAAGAAGCGGCCGATGCTATTTATTTCTTGGAACAGGAAAACTACAGCCGAATGATCGATGAGGCATTGAGTTCAGGGGACCGTGAAATGTTCGATGCATTGATTGCCCAACAGCGAGAATCACAACAATTATATGGAGGTTTGTAAAGTGAAATCAGCAGCCTATGGATAGTAACGCCTTGCCAGATACATGGGGAGGCGTTTTTGTATGCAAAAAAAGCACATTAAAAGCTCTTTTCCGTTTGAATGGGAAAAGAGCTTTTAGGTTTCTTCGATATTCATAGGTCACCCCTTACATAAGTGTATAGAAATTGATGAATAGCATAACTGCTGTCGATCCAGCGACTCCGATTGCAAGATCTCCCCAGCCGAGTTCCAGTACTTTGTCAAAATTCATAACGATCCGCTCCTTTTCGATTGGGTTGTGTAAGTGGAAGATCTTACAGGTAAGTAGCAGTGTTTGCTAACTTGTTTTTAGTATAAATGCATCATTCCTAATAAACATCATACGAAATAACTAAAAATTCTAAAAAATAAAATAAAAAGGTTTTATTTGTCCCATTTTGCACTAGAACGGCATTTGAACTTATGGGTTGATATTGGTACATTGATTGATAAAGAGAAACTTCAATCAGTGGGGGTTTTCTTCATCCCCCACTGATAAAAAGCAGAACATAGGCTAAACGCGCTGCGTCCTGCGGCAACGCCTATGTAACCGACATACTGTCGGCCCGATCCAATCGGACTTTTACGATCAGTGGATCTCCCGCTTATAGAAGCGGGAGTCTTACTGCCCGTTAAAGTGGGATAAAGGCTTGTGGAAGTCAGTCGAAAGGGGAATGCCAGATGAAATTTTATTTATCGATGGATATGGAAGGTGTTACAGCTTTGCCGGATTACACTTACGTCGATTCGGCAGAAGCCAATTATGAACGGGGGCGCCGCTTGATGACGGAAGATGCCAACGCCGTCATCTGCGGTGCAGTTGATGCCGGCGCAACGTCATTTTTGGTCAACGACAGCCATTCGAAAATGAACAACCTCATTGCTGAGGAACTGCATGAAGAAGCGGATTTGATCAGTGGAGGCGTGAAAACGTATTCGATGGTCGAAGGACTGGACAGCAGTTACACCGGTGCTTTTTTTGCCGGCTACCACGCACGCGCTGGACAAAAAGGCGTGATGGCCCATTCTATGATCTTTGCCATCCGATCGATGTGGATCAACGAAGTGGAAATCGGGGAACTGGGATTTAATGCGTACGTGGCGGGTTATCATGGGGTTCCGGTTTTATTGGTGGCGGGAGACGATTGTGCTTGCCGTGAAGCGGAGGCCTTGATCCCGAACGTTACGACAGCGGCAGTCAAAAAATCATTATCGCGTTCAGCCGTTCAGACATTGCATCCGAAAAAAGCCCACATACTTTTGCATGAACAAACCATTCGTGCCATCGAGAATCGTGCCAATGTCAAACCGCTGGTGCCGCCGGAGTCGCCGCTATTGAAAATCGAGTTCACCAATTATGGCGAAGCGGAACTGGCTGCCATGATGCCCGGCTGTCATTTGGAAGAAGGCACGACCATCGTTCATTTTCAGGCGAAAGATATTCTGGAAGCCTACCGGGCTATGCTGGTGATGGTCGAACTTGCCATGCAGGCGAAGTTTTGCTGAATCGTGAGTTGATAATGCTTGAGGCATTTCAGGTTATAATGGGAAAAGCATGAATACAGAAAAAGAGGAGTAGATCATTTTGCGGAAATTGCCAAAACGACTGAAAAAAGGGGATACGGTCGGCATCATTGCGCCTTCCAGTCCTCCCAACCAAGAAAACCTGCAAAAAGCATTGCCGTTTTTGGAAGAACTGGGCTTAAAAATCAAACTGGGTAAATCAGTGGATGCGGCCCATGGCTATTTAGCCGGAACAGATGATGAACGTTTGGCTGATCTTCATGCCATGTTTGAGGATCCGGACGTGTCGGGCATCATCTGCGCGGGCGGCGGTTACGGCGCAGCACGTTACGCAGACCGGATCGATTACGCGATGATCATGGAAAATCCGAAAGTGTTCTGGGGATATTCCGATATTACTTTTTTACATACGGCGATCGGGGAATACGCCGAGATGGTGACGTTCCACGGTCCGATGTTGGCATCTGATGTCGGCAAACCGGAATTCCATGAACGGAGCGGCCGCATGTTTGGCCAATTGTTTGAACCGTTTGAGCTGCATTACACAGAGGAAGTAGCGCCGCTTGAAACTATCGTCGGCGGAATTGCGCAAGGCGAACTGGTCGGCGGAAACTTGTCGCTCATCCGCAGCGCAGTCGGCACCAAGTTCGATTTGGATGTCAAAGGCAAGATTCTATTGATTGAAGACATCGACGAAGAGCCTTATGAAGTGGATGAAATCCTGAACCAATTGCGTTTGGCACGGAAATTTGAGGAAGCGGCAGGCATCGTCATCGGCGATTTCAAAAATGTCAGTCCTAAAAAGCGTAAGCCATCACTGACCTTGGATCAGGTATTCAACGATTACTTCAGCGACTTGAAGATTCCGGTAGTGAAAGGCTTTAAAATCGGCCATTGCGAACCGCATTTCTCTGTGCCGCTCGGCGCACTTGCACGGCTGGATGGCGACGCCAAAACCTTGACCATCCTTCCGGGAGTTGAATGAACGAACAATAGAAACGGAGTGAAGAATTTGCTGCAGACAGAATCTACGACGTGGGTATGCAGTGTGCCGGTTGCGACCGTGTGGACGGCGCCGGAAAAAGCGCGTCCGGTCGACGCGGAAGGCATTGCGGAAAATCCCAATATCAATAAATGGCTCCAGGAAATGAGCCGTGAAGACAATAAAGACCTGACCGACAGTGGCCGAATCCAAACACAGCTTCTCTATGGGGAACCTGTGGTAATCGAAGAAGTGGTGGACGGTTGGGCTAAAATTATCGCATTGTGGCAACCGTGCCGCAAAGACGAACGGGGCTATCCGGGATGGGTACCGATGGCTCAGCTGAAGGAAGTCGAAGCGCTGACCGAACTCGGCTATGCCCGTGTAACGGCAAATAAAGCTCAGCTTTGGACAGAAAGCTTCACGCCTTTGAAAGCTGTATCTTTTAATACGCTGCTTCCGGTTAAGGAACTCGGCGAATTCGTCCGCCTGCAAACACCGGATGGCGACGCTTTGGTCATGGCAGATGCGGTGGAAATTGTCGCTGCCTATAACCAGAGTCCAAGAGGGAGCGGCCTGGACATCGCCAAACTAGGCGCCGGATTTTTGGACCTGCCTTATTTATGGGGCGGCATGTCGAGCTACGGTTATGATTGTTCCGGTTTGACCTATAATTTAATGAAGGCAAATGGCGTCATCATTTCGCGCGATGCTGTTGACCAGGCGCTGGAAGGGCGGGAAATCGACCAGGCCGACCAGAATGCCTGGCATATCGGCGATTTGCTGTTCTTTGCTTATGAAGAAGGAAAAGGGAATCTCCATCACGTTGGGATTTACTATGGCAATGGATTAATGCTACATTCCCCGACGCCGGGAAAATCGGTGGAAATCATTGAACTGGCCGGCACAAAACACGAAACGGAGTTATGCGCAGTCCGCCGATTCATGAAAATGGAAGACCATGACTAAAGAAGAGATATCCTCTCTATATTTTCCAAAAGCCTTCTGACACCAGCTTTGTGAATAAAATCATTTGGATCGGGTGTTGGCTGAGAGGTGAAATGGGTGGCAAAATGTGTTATAATGTATAGATAGTGTTTTAAAAAGAGAGGCGTGGTAATGATGGCATTCCAACCCCATGAAAAAGAAGTATCAGAATTCGTAGCAGCCCGCTACATTGGCGAATGGATTTCTTTCACTCGCAACGGCGTCGATGTTAACGGCACCATCTTTAAAATTATGGACAACTCGGTGATTGTTGAAATTTCACCAGAAGACGCAAAAGAAATTGGTGCGGCATCCAACATGACCGTAATTTCACATAAGAAATACCGTATCATCGAAGAATAATTTCAGATGGGAAGAAGGCTGTTCGCCAAGAGCAGCCTTCTTTTTTTATGGTTTTTGAGTGATTCTGTAAGTAGCTTCGACTGCTCTGGAGTGGGTTTCCGCGATAAGCCAGGCAGAAAAGAGGGAGATAATAGCTTTGTAGTGTCTCTATAAATCGCTTCGGCTGCTTTGGGATGGGTTCCGCGATAAGCCAGGCAGAAAAGAGGAAGATAATAGCTTTGTAGTGTCTCTATAAGTCGCTTCGGCCGCTTTGGAGTGGGTGGAGCAATAAGCCAGGCAGCTGAAGATCGCTGCCAGTCTTATTGCTCCACCCACTCTGGGGGCGCGGCTCAGCTGGGGGATGGGGTGATACAAGCATCTGTTTTTGTATGGAATAAATAGGCAGTGAGTGGTTCTGGAAACGCTCGGCAGCGGTGGTGCACGCGCCTTTGCTTAGGATGTGTGAGGCTACATGAGGTTTTGTAGTTGTACAGAATAAGTTTGGGGTTCTACATGAGCTATTCGGCTTTCTACAAGAGTAAGTCATGCTTCTACCTCAACTAGTTTCTGCTCTACATGAAGTTTCTTAGTTTCTACATGAATATCATGGAATTGTGTGCGTGCCAGGCACGCACACAATTTTTCCCGCTTATTCACTTCAACCAATTCCCTATGCCTTTCGGCTCAAACGTTTTAAATATTGTAAAATGTACCAGCTGATGCGTTCCAAAGAGGTTGGTTTTTTGGTAAAGTATAATGAAGCAGAACGTTAAATGCCTTGAAAGGACCAACGCGCATGATATCAGACTTTAAATTCTGGCACTTTTTCCCAAAACAAGGGCAACTCATACATAATTTACAAAACACCGAAATGCGCAATGTCAGTAAACGCATTGCCTGGATTATTGCGATCGGCTTGCTGGTTTTCGCTCTCGGGGAGATTTGGGGCATGAACACAGAATCGCTGACGCCGTTACTGGCAGCGGGCATGTGGGATGCGTATACATTGGCACGCTGGACTTCACTTGCCGGAACACTGCTGTGGGCGGGCTTCTATTTGGCTTTCCATCTTTACATCGCTGCTTTTTTATTCAGCAAAATGCTGAGGATGCCATGGCGTGCAGCGATTGTCATGCAAACTTATGTGACAGCTTTGCTGATTATTGAAAAAGGATTGATTTTCCTGCTGTTTGCCTTGACGGGCTTCACGATGTCCGTATCGATTTTTTCATTCGGACCGATTGCCTCGACGTTTCTGGACAACGAATTTTTAATTTATTTCTTCAACCAATTGACGTTATTCACGTCTTTGATCATTGCGATTCAGTACCGGTTTATTCGTAATTTCACGAAAATCAATCCAAAGCTGATTTTGCTTGGTTTGATTCTGCTTCATATTGTTGCAGCGTTGATCGTAGCTTCATTTAGCCTGATTCCGGTGGACGATATGCTGAGAGGTTTTATGGAAGGGGGCAATCCGTTTGAATAGATTCTTTTTCGTAGGTTTGTCTATCGCGGTCATTGCCTTTTTGACGGCAAATACTTTACTGATGTTCGGTGAGAAAAGCATTTTGCCAAAAAGCGTCTATGTCGGCGAATATCAACAAACGTATGCGCGTACATACGACACCCATTTGTTCAAAGAAGCATTGACAGCACCTCAAGGGACTGTGGAAATCTATGTGCAGGACCACGAAGCGCTTCAGCAGTGGATGGTTAATGAAGGCGACAGCGTAACGGCCGGGTCGGAACTTGCCAGTTTGAACGAAGCGGAATCCGAGGAACAGCGCAAGGTTTGGGAAACACAAAAGACTGCTTTGGAAAGCCAGCGGACTGAAGTGCAAAGTTCACTCACTGCGCTTCAACAGGCACGGGCTGCTCAAGGCGGACCTGTATCACAAGACAAAGCCGACAATTCCGAAATCACCAATGAAGACGATGAAACCATCAAGTTCGACGTGAATGTCTCTGTCGGTGTCGCGGTTCCACAAGATGGATCTTATGCGGCGGGCATTGCGCAGGCGGAACAGCAATTGGCTTCGATCGAATCCCAATTGGCGGTACTCGATGCTCAATTATCGCAAAGCCTGTCGAACCCGTCAGTCATCAGCCCGGTAGATGGAACGGTTTCAAAAATCAACCGGGATACAGAACCATTAAGCATTGAGATCTATTCGAATGAAAAAATATTCCTCAGCTATGTGCTGGCAGATGAATGGCCATTGGTTGAAGTTTCGGACCAAGTGGATATTGAAGGGCAAGGGATCGAAGGCATTGCGACTGGAACGGTTATCAGCGTTTCCGAGATGCCTGCTGAAGAGTCCAAATGGCTCGAGGCCTATCACCAATTAGATCCAAAAGAACAGACCAACCCGCTGGCCTATTACGAAATCCGGATTGCAGCGGATGCTCCGGTTGAAAGTAAGATGCCGTTTGGCAGCAACGTCAACACCGCTATCGCCTTGGAAAAAGCGGAAGATGCTGTTGCCCTTCCGATAAACTGGCTCTTCGACTACGATGGCAGCGCCGGGAAAACCCATACCTTGAACATCAATGGCCGTCCGGATGTCCTGCCGGTCGCCACCAATTTTGAAGTAAGCGGCAAAGCCGTGCTGACTGAAGGACCGGAAGCGGGAATTCTGGTTCTCAATGAAGAAAAGCTTGAGAACTTCACTGCACCGCCTAAAGTCTTCATGCCGTTTCCAAATCATCAGCCGAATTTCGACTATGCCAAGAATACGAATTGGCGTGCGTATGTCGAATATGTACTGGCCCGATAAAATTGAGCTACTCGACCCGAAAGCAGCTGCTTTCGGGTTTTAAATTGGAAGAAAAGCGGACAAATGGGGTTAATCTGCAGCGGGCAATGGTGTACGATAGATGCAGATGAAAAAAGCGAATGAACGGAGTGTATGAAATGGAAGAAACGGATTGGCGATTTAAAGTTGCCCACCGGGAAGCAAAAATCGGCGTCGGCTTGGCGTTGTTCAATTTTGTCTGGTGGTTCGGCTTTGCGTACGGCATGGGCTCACGGCCGGTAGAGGAATACAGCTACGTCTTCGGCTTGCCGGATTGGTTTTTCTACAGCTGCGTTGTCGGATTTTTGGTGATTGCGGTTCTGGTGATCGTCATCGTGAAGTTCTTCTTTACAGATGTGCCATTTGAAGAAGAGGAGGACCTGCAATGAATTACGCAGTTTTAGTGCCGATGATCGTCTTTTTATTGATCATCTTCTTTATCGGCTACTGGGCAAGCCGGAAATTATCAACCACCTCCAACTTTGTCAGTGATTATTTCCTTGGCGGCCGTGAACTTGGCGGCTTTGTACTGGCCATGACCATGGTCGCGACTTACGGCAGTGCTTCCAGTTTCCTGGGGGGACCGGGCACTGCTTACACGATGGGATTCGGTTGGGTATTGCTTGCCATGTCTCAAGTGGTCACCGGTTATTTTGTGCTGATGATTCTCGGCAAGAAATACGCCATTATGGCACGCCGCTACAAAGCAATTACAATGATCGATTTCCTGAAATCCCGTTATGACAGTTCAGCCGTTGTGCTGCTGTCGGCGCTCAGCATCATTATTTTCCTGTTTTCCGCTATGGCCGCTCAATGGATAGGCGGCGCTCGCCTGGTGGAATCACTGACTGGCTTATCGTATAACTCGGCTTTGTTTTTATTTGCGATCAGTGTGCTTGTCTACGTGACGATCGGCGGTTTCCGTGCCGTCGCCTTGACGGATGCTGTGCAGGGAGCGGTTATGCTGATCGGGACGCTGATCTTGCTGATTGCCGTCATCATTGCGGGCGGAGGCATTCCGAATATCGTCAATGACCTCATCAATGAAAACCCGAATTTGGTGACGCCGTACGGAGCAGAAGGCGATTTAAGTGCTGCCTATGTGTCGTCGTTCTGGATTCTGGTTGGTGTCGGCGTTGTCGGCCTGCCGCAGATTGCAGTGCGGGCGATGTCTTATAAAAACTCGCGCTCGATGCACAGAGCGCTGATTATTGGAACAATTGTCACCGGTTTTATTATGCTGAACATGCATTTGATCGGCGTTTTTGCCCGTCCGGTTATGCCGGGCATCGAGATCGGCGATAAAGTTATTCCTCTCATTGCGTTGGAAACTTTGCCGCCTTGGGTCGCAGGCATCGTTCTTGCCGCGCCGATGGCTGCCATCATGTCGACGGTCGATTCATTGTTGCTGCTGGTCAGTTCATCCATTGTCAAAGACGTCTACTTGAATTACATAAAGCCCGATGCTGCCATCAAAACGATCAAACGTGTATCATTTGGCGTCACCGGAATTTTGGGGGTAATCGTCTTTTTGCTTGCCTTAGATCCCCCTGATTTGCTGATTTTCCTGAATTTATTCGCATTCGGTGGGTTGGAAGCAGCCTTTATTTGGCCGATTGTGCTCGGGCTGTATTGGAAATGGGGCAATAAATACGGGGCGATCGCTTCGATGGCTACGGGCATCATCAGCTATATCGGCTTGCATTTCTACAACCTGGAAAACGGCAATTTGTTCGGCGTACATACGGTGACTTTGCCGGTATTGCTGTCGCTTGTGGCGTTTATCGCTTTCAGTTTGCTGATCGGCAGGAAAGCTTATAATTACAACGCATCACCGATTAAATAAAGTTTTAGGCGTTTACAGATAGCTGAAACAGGCGTAAAATACAGGCTTATATTCGGATAGTGGAAAGAAGGTCTTCGCGAGTGAATCAGTGGAAAATTTACGGCATCCTGACAGCAGTTATGATTGTCTGGGGCTTTAACTTAGCCTCTGTTAAATACATGGTAGCGTTTGTGGATCCGGTCACATTGACAGCGTTTCGGATTTTGCTGGCAGGCATGTCGGTCATCGGTATCCTGGCGGGTTTCAAAATGCTGCGCTGGCCGGCTAAAAGCGACTGGAAATACATCTTTCTCGGTTCGCTTCTGAATGTCGTGGCCCACCATTATTTCCTGTCGAACGGGCTTAGTCTGACCACTGGCTCGAATGCCGGGTTGATTCTTGGGACAGGCCCGATGCTGACAGCGGTGCTGGTTTCATTGATCATGAGAAACGTGCCGTCTCGCCTACAATGGCTGGGGGTAGTGGTAGGTTTTGCGGGAGTAGCCGCGACCGTACTGGTGGGAAATGGCGCAGCCACTGGTTTGAACCTCGGAGACATTTTCGTCTTCCTGTCGATTCTGGCACAGGTGCTTAGTTATATCGTCATCGCCAATGCCGCACGTTCGCTGGATCCGCGCTTGCTGACAGGCTATATGTTTATTGTAGGAGCTGTGGTTCTGTTCATCATCTCGCTCATTCAAGAACCGGGGGAAATCCGCGCGTTCGCTGCTGTACCAACATCATTTTGGGTCGCGTTCCTGTTCTCAGCCATGCTTGGGACAGCGGTCGGCCATATGCTCTATAATTATTCCATTGGCCAGGCTGGCCCGACCAAAGCTGCCATCTTCATGAACTTGAATACGTTATTCTCCTTAGTGGGAGCCAGCGTGATTTTGAATGAACAAATCACTGCCGGCCACATTTACGGACTTGTCCTGATTGTCATTGGGGTATTGTTCGGTTCCGGTGCAGCAGAAGATTTATTGAAGAAACGCAAAAAACGGCTCTCGAAATGAGCCGTTTTTTTTATGGATCAAGCATGTATGCTTTTTTTCGCGCCCTCTTTTTATTTTCAGGCAAGTTCACTATAATAGAAGAAAGTTAGACAGCTATGAACAATCAGAGGAGTGAACATGCCGTGGCCACATTATGGGGAACACCGGAGAAATTACAGGAATTATTGTGTGAACTTGTCAGTTGGAAAAGCCTGACTTTGACCGATGGAGAAGTGGAGTTTGCCTATAAGTTGAAGGATAAACTCATGGAGCTTCCGTATTTCCAGGAACATCCGGAATATATCGGAATGGGTGAAGTGAATTGGGAGCGCCAAAACGTAACAGCTCTCTACAAGCACCCGGAAGCGGTCGACACCATCGTCCTGCTCAGCCATTTCGACACGGTCCATACAGGAGAATACGGAGATCTGGAACCCTTGGCGTGCAGTCCTGATAAACTGGCAGAGGCATTTAAGCTGATCCGCGACGAACTGGATGCAGATACCTTAAGCGACCTCGATTCCGGCGAATACCTTTTCGGCCGCGGCACCATGGACATGAAAGCAGGCTTGGCGCTGCACATGGCATTGATCGAAAAAGCCTTCATCGAAGAATGGCCGATCAATTTGCTGCTGATGACCGTACCGGATGAGGAAGTCAACTCGGCCGGCATGCGCTACGGTGTTTCCAAGCTGCTGGATCTTGAACGTGAACACGGACTTGAATTTATTCTGTTCCTGAACGGCGAACCTGTTTTTGCAATGAAACCCGGCGACAAGGCCCATTACCTCTACACGGGATCAATCGGAAAAATCATGCCATCGGCGCTGTTCTACGGCAAAGAAACGCATGTCGGTGAACCATTGTCAGGCATTACATCAAGCTACATCTCGACTTATCTGACACATCGCATGGAATGGAATCCGAATTTCAAGGAAGTCGTCTATGGTGAAACCACGCCTTTGCCGGTAACCTTGACGCAACGTGATTTAAAACTGTCTTATTCTGCGCAGACGCCTTATCGCACGGCTGCCATGTACAATGTCTTTATGATGGAACGTACGGCGGAAGAAGTTTTCGAGATTTTTGAGACCGTTGCCAATGAGGCGGCAGCACACTGCGAGCGCGACTACCACGCGATGTGCGAACGCGAAAACATCGAACCGGTCGGCAGTATCCGTGTCATGCGCTACGAAAAGCTGATGGAATATGCACTCAATAAATTCGGCAATGACTACGTCACCGATTTGCTGCGTGATACGCTGATGCATCCTGAATGGGATGTGCGGGAAAAATCGATGCATGTCACCGACATCCTGCTCATCAACTGCCAGGAACTGACGCCAGCCATCGTGCTGATGTACGCGCCGCCTTACTACCCACCCGTCAATTCATCCGAAAACGAGCTGGTGAAGCTATGCGTCGCGCAAGTGACAGCCAACGCCAAAGAAAAATTCAACCTGGACATCGAACAAGTCCATTACTTCAACGGCATTTCAGACCTCAGCTACGTCAACTACAACGACCAAAGCGACGGCTGGATCACCTATGAAAACAACACACCTGTCTACGGCGATCCCTACAGCATTCCGTTCCAGGCAATGAAACAATTAACGGCGCCCGTTTTGAACGTCGGCCCTTACGGCAAAGACGCCCATAAACGCACCGAACGCCTCCATATCAAAAACACATTCGAGGAAATGCCTATTCTCTTAGAAGAAATGATTCTCTCGATCCCTGTAAAAAGCCACCGTTGAGGTGGTTTTTTTCTTTGGCTAGAAAAGATTACAGGGCAGCAGTGAAAACTAAAAATGGGAGAATAATGAGAGCAAGCAAACTGCTTTCATCGTTTTAGTTCAAGGGCTGTTTTGTGGCTTTTCGCGCGCGAAAAGCGTGTTTTGGGGTTGGCATATGGGGTGTTGG